>NZ_JCADBG010000028.1:0-117224 GCF_059358815.1 Streptosporangium nanhuense | reverse complement strand
TGGGTGGAGCAGGTGCGGGGCGCGGTCCGTTTCTCCGACGGGGTGCGCGCCCTGCACGCTCACGGGGTGCGGGCCTACCTGGAGCTCGGTCCTGACGGCGTACTGACCGCCATGGCACAGGACACCCTGACCACGGAAGCCGAAGCCGGTGCGGACGTGCTGCTGGTGCCGGCCCTGCGCGGGGACCGGGACGAGCGGCAAACGGTCATGGCGGCGCTGGCCGCCCTGCACGTGGGCGGGGTGCCGGTGGACTGGCGAGCGGCGTTCCCCGGCGCCCGCAGGGTGGGGCTGCCCACCTACGCCTTCCAGCGTCGGCGTTTCTGGCCGGGGCCTTCGCGCGCCCGCGTCGGCGATGTGGCCGACGCCGGGCTCGGAGCGCCGGATCACCCCCTGCTGGGAGCCGCCGTCGAGCTGGCGGGCGGCGGCGAGGTGCTCTTCACCGGCCGGTTGTCGGTGCGCTCCCAGCCGTGGCTGGCCGATCACGTGGTGTCGGGCCGGGTGGTGGTACCGGCGACGGCGTTCCTGGAACTGGCGATCCGGGCCGGTGACGAGGTCGGCTGCGCGCGGGTGGACGAGCTGACCCTGGCCGCGCCGTTGACGCTGCCCGAACAGGGGGGCGTCCAGGTGCAGGTACGGCTGGGCGAGCCCGACGAGAGAGGACACCGGCCGCTGGGCGTGTACGCGCGGCCGGAAGGCGAGGAGGAACGCACCTGGACGCGACACGCGAACGGGCTCCTGGCGGTCGACGAACCCCTTACCGGCCCCGATGTCACACCGCCGTTCGACACGACGGTGTGGCCGCCGGCCGGTGCGGCGCCGGTCTCGTTGGACGGCTTCTACGAGGGGCGGGCGGCGGACGGCTTCGACTACGGACCGGCGTTCCGCGGCCTGACCGCGGCCTGGCGAGGTGACTCGGACATGTACGCCGAAATCACTCTGCCCGAGCAGGAAGCGGCCGAGGCCGAGGCGTTCGGTATGCACCCGGCGCTGCTGGACGCGGTGCTGCACCTGTGCCTGCTCCTCGACCGGAGCGAGGACGCCCGGCGTAAGGTGCCGTTCGCGTGGGAGGGCGTGTCCCTGCACGCGGCGGGGGCGTCGGCGGTCCGGGTGCGGCTGTCCTGGGCCGGACCTGACACGATGTCGATCGCGATCGCCGGCGCGGACGGCCCGGTGGCCTCGATCAGGTCGCTGACCCTGCGCCTCCTTTCCGACGGGCAGGCCGCCGGTCCGCGAGCGATCGGAAGGGACTCCCTGTTCCGGCTGGACTGGGTCCCGCTGGCATCCCCGGCATCCCCGGTGTCCTCGGTGTCGCCGAGCGCTCTGGCGATGGTGGGCCCGGACGAGTGGGGGCTCACCGAGGCACTTGCCGCCGTGCTGGGCGGTCCCATCAGAACCGCTCCCGACCTGCGCTTGCTGGGGGAGGCGCACGACGGCGACGCTCCCGTGCCACGAACGGTGCTGGTCCCGGTGGCCGGGCTCTCCGGCCACAAGATCCCGGTGGTCGGGCACCCGGGTGACGAGGTCCCGCAGGCCGGACACCCCGGTGACCAGGTCCCGATGGTCGCCCTCGGCCTGGCGTCGTCCGTGCTGGACCTGGTGCGCTCCTGGCTCGCGGACGAGCGGTTCGCCGGTTCGCGGCTGGTTTTCCTCACCCGGGGCGCGGTGGACGGCGGTGACGTGGTGGCGGCGACGGTGTGGGGGCTGGTTCGTGCCGCCGAGGCGGAGCATCCCGGCCGGTTCGCGCTGATCGACCTCGACCCCCACGGAAGCGATGCCCTCCGCGAAAGCGATGCCCTCCGCGAAAGCGATGCCCTCCGCGAAAGCGATGCCCTCAACGGGAGCGATGCCCTCCACGAAAGCGACACCCTTCGCGAAAGCGACGGCCGCGCCCCGAGAGAGGTGCCCGCGAGCTCGATCGCCGCGCTGCCGTCGGCCCTGGCCGTGGCCGAGCCGCAGCTGGTGATCCGGGACGGTGCCGTGCTGGCCGGTCGGCTGGCTCGCGTCTTCCCTCCCGCCGTACCGGAGGACCTGGCCTGGGATCCTGAGGGCACGGTGCTGATCACCGGCGGGACCGGCGGCCTTGGCGGCATGCTGGCCCGTCACCTGGTGACCGAGCACGGCATCCGGCACCTGACGCTGGCGAGCCGTCGCGGTGACCGGGCTGAGGGCGTCGACGAGCTGGTGGCGGAGCTCACCGGACTCGGCGCCCGGACGACCGTCGTGGCGTGCGACCTGGCGGACCGTGACGCCGTCGCCGGCCTGCTGGCCGGGGTGGCGGCCGAGCACCCGCTGACCGCGGTGGTGCACGCCGCGGGCGTGCTGGACGACGGCACGGTCGGCACGCTGACGTCGCGGAGCCTGGAGAAGGTGTTCCGCCCCAAGGTGGACGCGGCCTGGCATCTCCACGAGCTGACCCGGAACGAGAACCTGGCCGGATTCGTCCTGTTCTCGTCGGTGGCGGGGACGTTCGGGACGGCCGGGCAGGCCAACTACGCGGCGGCGAACGCCTTCCTGGACGCGCTCGCCAGGCGCCGCCGGGACGAGGGGCTGCCGACGGTCTCGCTGGCCTGGGGTCCGTGGGACCAGGTGAGCGGCATGACCGGAGCCCTGGGCGAGACCGGGATGGGCAGGCTCGCCAGGCGCGGGATGCTCCCGCTTTCCCCGGATCACGGCCTGGCGCTGTTCGACGCGACGGTCACGGGCGACGTGTCGGTCACGGGCAGCACGTCGGTTACGGGCAACGCGACGGTCACAGGCAACGCGACGGTCATGGGTGGTGGAGCGGCCCTGCTGCCCGCACGCCTGGACCTGGCGGCGTTCCGTACCGGCGAGGACGTCCCCTTCCTGCTCCGGGGGCTGATCCGGCCGTCGGCCCGCCGCCGGGCCACGACCGCGGCGGCGACCACACTCGTCGACCGCCTCGCGCCGCTCGGGGCGGGTGAGCGGATGGCCGTCCTGCTGGAGCTGGTCAGGAACCAGGTGGCGCTGGCGCTGGGCCACGCGGACGGCGACGCGATCGAGCCGTTGAGCAGCTTCCAGAGCATGGGCTTCGACTCGCTGACGGCCGTCGAGGTGCGCAACCGGCTGGCCGCGGACACCGGGCTGCGGCTGCCCGCGACGATGGTGTTCGACTACCCGAACGTCACGGCGCTGACGGAGTTCCTCCTGGCGGAGTTGCCGGGCGGGCTCGGCGGCCCGGCCGGCGGGCCGGCGGTCGCGCGACCGGTCACGCCGGTCGGCGACGATCCCGTGGTGATCGTGTCAATGGCGTGCCGGTACCCGGGCGGGGTGACCTCCCCCGAGGAGCTGTGGCGGCTGGTCACGGAGGGCGGGGACGCGATCTCGGCGTTCCCGACCTCTCGCGGCTGGGACCTGGAGTCGCTGTACGACCCCGACCGCGAGCGCCGGGGCACCAGCTACGTCCGAGAGGGCGGCTTCCTGCACGACGCGGGGGAGTTCGACCCCGGTTTCTTCGGCATCTCGCCCCGTGAGGCGCTGGCGATGGACCCCCAGCAGCGGCTCCTCCTCGAGGTGTCCTGGGAGGCGGTCGAGCGGGCCGGGATCGACCCGCTCTCGCTGCGCGGCAGCCACACGGGTGTGTTCGCCGGGGTGATGTACCACGACTACGCGACGAGCGCCGACTTCCCCCCGGACGTGGTGAGCTTCATGGGAACCGGCACGGCGGGCAGCGTGCTGTCCGGGCGGCTGTCCTACATCCTCGGCCTGGAGGGCCCGGCGATGACGGTGGACACCGCGTGCTCGTCCTCCCTGGTGGCGTTGCACCTCGCGGCACAGGCGCTGCGCGGCGGTGAGTGCTCGCTGGCGCTGGTCGGCGGGGTGACCGTGATGGCGACCCCGGGGGCGTTCATCGACTTCAGCGCCCAGGGCGGCCTGGCCGCCGACGGCCGGTGCAAGTCCTTCTCCGAGGCCGCCGACGGTGTCGGCTGGTCCGAGGGCGTCGGGACGCTGGTGCTGGAACGCCTGTCCGACGCGCGGCGCAACGGCCATCAGGTGCTGGCCGTCGTACGCGGCTCCGCGGTGAACCAGGACGGCGCCTCCAACGGGCTGACCGCGCCGAACGGCCCCTCCCAGCAGCGGGTGATCCGCCAGGCCCTGGCCAGGGCGGGGCTGGCGGCATCGGACGTCGACGCGGTGGAGGGCCACGGGACCGGTACGAGCCTGGGCGACCCGATCGAGGCGCAGGCCCTGCTGGCGACGTACGGCCAGGACCGGCCGCAGGATCGCCCGCTGCTTCTCGGGTCGATCAAGTCGAACATCGGCCACACCCAGGCCGCGGCGGGCGTCGCCGGTGTGATCAAGATGGTCATGGCGATGCGCCACGGAGTGCTGCCGGGCACGCTGCACGTGGACGCGCCCTCGTCGCACGTGGACTGGGAGCAGGGCGCGGTGGAACTGCTGACCGGGCACCGCCCCTGGCCGGGGCTCGGATGGCCGCGGCGGGCCGGGGTGTCGTCGTTCGGCATCAGCGGGACCAACGCGCACGTGATCCTGGAGCAGGCACCACCGGCCGCGGACACGCCGGCCGCCGCGCCGGACGCGCCGGCCGCGAACCGGCCGCTCGACGGGTCGACGGTCGAGTCGCCGGTCGGGTCGCCGGACAGTTCGCCGATCGGTGCGCCGGTCGGTTCGCCGGAGGGAACGACCGGCCAGGAAGCGGGCGCCGTTTCGGTTCCGGTCCTCGTGTCGGGGAAGACGGCGGACGCGCTGCGGGCGCAGGCGGCACGCCTGCTGTCGCGGGTCCAGGACGATCCGGACGTCTCCCTCGCGGACGTCGGCTTCTCGCTGGCGACGGGCCGTTCGGCGTTCGAGCACCGGGCGGTGGTGCTGGCCGGCGACCGGGACGGGGCGCTGGCGGGCCTGGCGGCGGTGGCGGACGGACGGCCGGTGCCGGGAGTGGTCCGGGGACGTGGCGCGCGCCCGGGCCGGCTCGCGCTGCTGTTCACCGGGCAGGGGGCCCAGCGGGCCGGGATGGGCCGCGGGCTGTACGAGCGGTTCCCGGTCTTCGCCGACGCCTTCGACGCCGTGCTGGCCCACCTGGATCCCGAGCTGGACCGCCCGCTGCGCGAGGTGACGTTCGGCGACACCGGGCTGCTGGACCGGACCGGATACACCCAGCCGGCGCTGTTCGCGCTGGAGGTGGCGCTGTTCCGGCTGGTGGAGTCCTGGGGCGTCAGGCCGGACTTCCTGGCGGGGCACTCGATCGGAGAGATAGCGGCCGCGCACGTGGCGGGCGTGCTGTCGCTCCAGGACGCGTGCCGGCTGGTGGCGGCGCGCGCCCGGCTGATGCAGGCGCTGCCGGAGGGCGGCGCGATGGTCGCCGTGCAGGCGCCCGAGCAGGAGGTGCTGCCGCTCCTCGCCGGGTGCGAGGACGAGGTCTCCATCGCCGCGGTGAACGGCCCCGCCTCGGTGGTGATCGCCGGTGCCGAGGAGGCGGTCGTCCGGATCTCCGCCCGGCTGGAGGCGGAGGGGCGCAGGACGAAGCGGCTGAGGGTGAGCCACGCGTTCCACTCGCCGCTGATGGAACCGATGCTGGCGGAGTTCCGGAAGGTGGCCGAGGGCCTGGACTTCGCGGCGCCGCGGATCCCGGTGGTCTCGACCGTGACCGGCGAGCTCGCGTCGGCCGAGGAGCTGTGCTCGCCGGACCACTGGGTGGAGCAGGTACGGCGCGGGGTCAGGTTCGCCGACGGCCTGGGGACGCTGCGCCGGTGCGGGGTCACCGCGTACCTCGAACTGGGACCCGACGGGGTGCTGACCGCGATGGCCGGGGAGACCGTCCTGGACGAGGAAGCCGAGGGCGCGGTGCTGGTCCCGGCGCTGCGCGGCGACCGCGACGAACGAAACACGGTCATGGCCGCGGTGGCGACGTTGCACGCGCACGGTGTCGCGGTGGACTGGACGGCCGTGTTCGCGACCGCGTTCGGCGGCGCCCGCCGCGTGGACCTGCCGACGTACGCCTTCCGGCACCAGTGGTTCTGGCCGAGCGGGCGGCGGGCCGGGGACGTCCGGGATCTCGGGCTCGCGGCGGCGGCGCATCCGCTGCTGGGGGCCGCGGTACGGCTGGCCGGCTCGGACGGGGTGGTGCTCACCGGCCGCCTCTCGCCGAGATCGCACCCCTGGCTCGCCGACCACGCCGTCGGCGGGATGGTGGTCTTCCCCGGCTCGGGACTGCTGGAACTCGCCATCCGGGCCGGAGACCAGGTCGGCTGCGACCGGGTGGAGGAGCTCACCATGGCCGTCCCGCTCGCGTTCGGCGAGCGGGACGCGATGGACGTGCAGGTGTCCGCGGGCGCGCCCGACGCGTCGGGCCTGCGTGAGTTCGGCGTCTACGCGCGGCCGGCCGGCGCGGACGACGACGCCCCCTGGACACGGCACGCGGCCGGTGTGCTCCGCGGCGGGGGCCGCGAGGCCGCGGACCGGGCCGAGGCCTTCGACACCGAGGTGTGGCCGCCCGCGGGAGCGTCCGCCGTCGAGCTGGACGGCCTCTACGACCGGTTCGCCGAGGGCGGGTTCGTGTACGGCCCCCTCTTCCGGGGGCTGCGCGCGGCCTGGCGGCGTGGCGACGAGGTGTTCGCGGAGGTCGTCCTGCCGGAGCAGGCCGGTGACGCCGGTGACGCCGGCGCGTACGGCGTGCACCCGGCGCTGCTGGACGCCGCCGTGCACGCGGTGCCGTTCCTGGAGGCGGCCGAACCCGAGGCGGGACGCCTGCCGTTCGCGTGGGGCGGGGTGCACCTGCACGCCGGCGGCGCGACGACGCTGCGCGTGCGCGTGACCAGGACCGGCGAGGACACGGTGTCGGTGGCCGCGGTGGACGCGGCGGGAGCCCCCGTGCTCACCGCCGAGTCCCTGGTTTCGCGTCCGGCGGCGCCCGGCGGGCCGGTCGTCGGCGGCGGGCGCCGGGCGGCGGGGGACGGGCTGTTCCAGCTGGAGTGGACGCCCCTGCCCGAGGCGCCGCCCGCCATCGCGGAACCGGACGTGGTGGTGCTGGACGCGGCGATGCTGGACGCGGTGATGCCGGATGTGGCGCCGCGCGCCGGGGAGCTCGCCTCCCTGGACGCCCCGCCGGATGCGACGCTGCCGGCAGGGGAGCTCCTGAAGACGGCGCCGGCCGAGAATCTCACCACCCTGGACGCACTGCGGGACGGCGCGCCGCGTGCCGTGGCCGTGGGCCCGCTCCTCGCCGGCGACTCCGTGGACGTCATCGCCGCGACGTGCGCGTCCACCGCCCGCGTTCTGGGCCTGCTGCAGCGCTGGCTCGCGGAGGAACGGTTCGGCGACACCACCCTCGTGGTGATGACGTGCGGCGCGGTCGCGGCCCAGGACGGCGACCGGGTGACCGACCTGCCGGGTTCCGCCGTGTGGGGGCTGGTCCGTGCCGCGCAGGCGGAGAACCCCGGCCGGTTCGTACTCGTCGATCTCGACACGCCGTTCGAGCCTTCCGGGGCGCTGCTGTCGGCCGTTCTGGCCTGCGGCGAGCCGCAGGTGGCGGTGCGCGACGGAGCGCTGAGAGCGGCACGCCTGGCACCGGCACCAACATCGGCATCGGCACCGGCACCGGGCGAGGACGACGGCGTACGGCGCTGGGACCCCGAGGGCACGGTGCTGATCACCGGCGGTACGGGCGGCCTCGGTGCCGAGGTGGCGCGGCACCTGGTGGGCGAGCACGGGGTGCGGCGGCTGTTGCTGGCCGGCCGCCGGGGACCGGAGGCGCCCGGCGCCTCCGAGCTGCGGGCCGAGCTGGCCGCCCGCGGTGCCGAGGTCACCGTCGCCGCGTGCGACGTGTCCGACCGGGGCGCGCTCGCGGACCTGCTGGCCGCCGTACCCGCCGGGCATCCGCTGACCGCGGTCGTCCACGCGGCGGGAGTGCTGGACGACGCGACGATCCCCTCCCTGAGCCCCGAGCGGCTGGACACCGTGCTGTGGCCCAAGGCGGGTGCCGCCTGGCACCTGCACGAGCTCACCCGGGACATGGATCTCGCCGCGTTCGTGCTCTTCTCGTCGGTGGCCGGTGTGGCGGGCGGCGCGGGACAGGGCAACTACGCCGCGGCCAACGCCTTCCTCGACGGCCTGGCCCACCACCGGCGGGCCGCCGGGCTGGCCGCGATGTCGCTGGCCTGGGGGCCCTGGGCGCAGGACGGCGTGATGACCGGTGGCATGACCGGCGGGCTCGCCGACACCGACCGGCGGCGGATGGCGCGCGAGGGCATCCGCCCGCTGTCGGTGGAGCAGGGACTGGAGCTGTTCGACGCCGCCGGCGCCGTGGACCGGCCGGTGCTGGTGCCGGTCCGGTTCGACCTGCCGGCCCTGCGGGCGCGAGAGGAGGTCCCGCCGCTGCTGAGGGGCCTGGCCCCCGCCAGGCGCCGGACGGCCGCGAGCAGGCGCGAGGAGCCGGACACCCTGCTGCGCGACCTGACCGCCCTCGGCGCCGACGAGCGCGTCGAGACGCTCCTGGATCTCGTACGCGGCCAGGTGGCGGCCGTGCTCGGGCACGCCCGGACCGACTCCGTCGAACCGGACCGGGCCTTCAGGGAGCTGGGCTTCGACTCGCTCACCGCCGTCGAGCTGCGCAACCGGCTGGCCGGCGCCACCGGGCTGCGCCTGCCGGTCAGCCTGGTGTTCGACCATCCCACGCCGCTCGCCCTGTCCGGCCACCTGCTCGACCGGCTCGGCCTGGCCGGGCGGACGGGGTCCGCGACGCTCCTGACCGAGCTCGCGAAGCTGGAGAAGGCCTTCACCGAGGCGACCGTCGATCCCGACGCGCACAGGCAGGTCGCGGCGCGCCTGGACATTCTGCGGGCCAAATGGGCGGCACTCCTGGGTGATTCCGGCGACACCGAGTTCGACATCGACTCGGCCACGGACAACGAGATGTTCGAAATGCTCGACAACGAACTCGGCCTGTCGTGATTTCGTCACCATCCGAAATCGTGCGGGAGCCGATCATGTCAATCGTGCGGGAGCCGGTCACGTCATGAGGGCACGAGATCTGCTCGCGGTGAGCGCCCCGCGTGTCGTCCACGCTTGGAACCGGAGGTTCGTCGAGGGTCTCCGGCCCGGGGCCGGCGGGGACCGGCCGGCCGCCGACCGGCACCTGAGGTACCGGGCCGCCGCGGTCGTGCACGGCCACCCGCGCGTACCGAGCACGACCTGGCGCGACGGAGTTCGCTTCGAGGAGGTTTCGTTGGGATACCCGCGGGAGTGGCGACGGAGGGGCGGGACACCCCGTCCGGCCAGGTCGATCCCGCCGACCCGCGAACGCGTCTCATGATCGAGGGTCTGCTGCCCGGGGAGGCCAGGTCGTCGGAGGTGTTCGACGACTCGCGGCCGTGTGTCCTGTTCCTGGAGGAGGAGGCGGTGATCAGCAGGTCGACGGAGAAGCGCCGGCGCGAGTTCACCACGGCACGCTGGTGCGCCCGCGACGCCCTGAGCCGTCTGGGACACCCGCCGGTGCCCGTGCTGCCGGGCGTGAAGGGCGCGCCGGTCTGGCCCCCGGGTGTCGTCGGCAGCATCACCCACTGCCCCGGATACCGCGCCGCCGCCGTCGCGCGGTCCGGTGACGTCACGACCCTGGGCATCGACGCCGAGCCGAACAAACCGCTGCCCTCCGGCGTCCTGGAGGTCATCACGGTCGACGAGGAGTTGCGCCGGGTGACGGACCTGCTGCGGCGCGACCCGTCGGTGAGATGGGACCGGCTGCTGTTCAGCGCCAAGGAGTCCGTCTACAAGGCGTGGTTCCCGCTGGACCCGCTGCGGGAACCACGCCTCGACTTCCAGGAGGCGTCGATCAGCTTCGATCCGGCCCGGGGCGGTTTCCGCGCCCGGCTGCTGGCCGAGGGGCCGAGGCTGAGTGACGGTGCCGAGCTGAGGGAGTTCTCCGGCCGCTGGCTGATGGGCCGGGGCCTCGTGATCACGACCGTCGCGGTCTGACGGTTTCCTCCTCGTCCGGCGACGCCCCCTCTGTCAGGGCTTCTCCCGCCCCTCCAGCAGGACGGCCAGACCGTCGAGGAGGCGCCGCAGGCCGAACTCGAACCATTCGTCGATGTCGATCGCGTCCCCCCGTTCGGCATGGAGCTCGGACAGCATCGGGAACCGCCCGGACTCCAGGATCTCCCGGAGCATGGGCGTCTTCGAGGCGCGCCACTGCCCGGTCGTGACACCGGTGCGACGCTCGGCCTCCAGCTCGTTCACCAGCAGCAGGGCCGCGCCCTGCACCTGGGCGCTCACCGTCATGGCCACCCAGTGCGCCGTCATCGGGTCGAGGTCGAGGCCGTCCACGGCGCGCATCGCCCGTTCGACGTCGGCCAGCACGTTCGGCCCGATCGGCGGCCGGGGGGTGGCGATGACGCGCAACGCCCAGGGGTGCCTGGAGTACATCCGCCACTCGCGCCTCGCCGCGGCCTCCAGCCCCGTGCGCCAGCCGCCGGGAACGGGGCCCGGAGGTTGTTCCTCGCCGAAGACGGCCTCGACCATCAGCTCGACGAGCGCGTCCTTGCCCAGCACGTAGCGGTACAGCGACATCGCGCCGGTGCCCAGCTCGGTCGCGACGCGGCGCATCGACAGCGCGTCCAGCCCTTCCGCGTCGGCGATCCGGATCGCGACGCGCACGATCCGCTCGGTGCTCAGGCCGGCCGGGGGTTCGTGACGCCCCGCGGGATCCCCGCCGCTCCGCGAAGGCGCGGGGGAGGCGGACGGAACCGGCGAGGCGCTCCGCGGCGCGGGCCGGGGGGACGGCGCGGCCCGTTCGGCGGCGCGGACCCGGTAGGCCCGCGCCTGGCACGCGCGGGAGCAGTATCGCGGGCGCCGCCCCCGGGGCGCGGCGTTCAACGGCTCTCCACACTGCGCACACGTCAACACGCGGTCTCCACCCAACTCCGGCAGGCTCGATGGTGTGACGAAATTCTAACACGCCTCCTTTGTGACGTAATGAAAGGTGTCGACGTGATGATAATACGAGGGAAAGCCGCCTCAACCTGGCCGTATGGCCTAGCTTTCAACGCTTTTTTCGCGCGTTAATGCACGCCCGCCAAGCTCCGATATCAATTCTTGTCCGTGCCGAAGAATTGTGCGTACGATGTATACACATATTCGGCGTACGGGATATCGGAAGGTCGTGGAAATGGAGCGGGGCGTGCTCACGGCGGGGCGGCGGGAATGGGTCGGGCTCGCGGTGCTGGTCCTGCCCGTCCTGCTCGTCTCGGTCACCGTGACGGTGCTGTACTTCGCGCTGCCCTTCCTGAGCGCGGACCTCGCGCCGACCGGCTCCCAGCTGCTGTGGATCATCGACGTCTACGCCTTCCTGCTGGCCGGCCTGCTGATCCCGATGGGCGCGCTGGGAGACAGGATCGGCCGCCGCAGGCTGCTGCTGATCGGAGCGACCGCGTTCGGCGTCATGTCGGTCGTCGCCGCCTGCGCCCCCGACGCCGGGTCGCTCATCGCGGCCCGAGCCCTGCAGGGCGCGGCGGCGGCGAGCCTGATGCCGCCCACCCTCGCGTTGATCCGCGACATGTTCCACGACCCGCGGCAGCGCCGGACGGCCGTCGCCGTGTGGGCCGCGGGTTTCGCCGGAGGCAGCGTGCTGGGGCCGATCGTGGGCGGCTGGCTGCTGGAGCACTTCTGGTGGGGGTCGGTGTTCCTGATCAACGTGCCGGTCATGGTCCTGCTGCTGGTGCTGGGGCCGGTCGTGCTCCCCGAGTACCGTGATCCGAGCCCCGGCGGGTTCGACCTGCCCAGCGCCGCGCTCTCGCTGGCGGCGGTGCTCCCGACGGTCTACGCGATCAAGCAGTCCGCCGACGGCGGCTTCGGCCCCCAGGCCCTGCTCGGGGTCGTCGCCGGGGCGGCGGCCGGCGTCGTCTTCCTGCGCAGGCAGCGGACGCTGGCCACCCCGATGCTCGACCCGAGGCTGTTCTCCGGCCGGGAATTCACCGTCTCCCTGGTCACGAGCACGCTCGCGATCTTCGCCCTGGTGGGGCTGTTCTACTTCGTCGCGCAGTACCTGCAGACGGTGCTCGGGCTGCGGCCGCTCGTCGCGGGGCTGCTGACCCTGCCCGCGGCGGGCGCCGCCCTCGCCGGATCGATGGTGGCCGCCGCGGTCGCGCGGTGGGTGCGTCCCGGACACGTCGTGGGCGGCGGCATGGCGCTCGCCGCCGCCGGCTTCCTGGTGATGAGCCGGATCGAGGCGGACTCCGAGCGGTGGTTCCTCGTCTGCGGCCTGTTCCTGCTGGGCGCCGGGATCGGAGCGGTGCAGGCGACGGCCTCCGACCTGATCGTCGCCGCCGCCCCACCGGAGCGCGCGGGCTCGGCGTCCGCGATCATGGAGGCCGCCACCGAGCTGGGCGGCGCGCTCGGCGTCGCGATCCTGGGCAGCATCGGCCTGGCCGTCTACGGCGAGAGGTTCACCGCGGCGGGTCCGGCGCTGCCTCCCGAGTACGCCGAGGCGGCGCGCGAGACCCTGGGCGGTGCCGCCGGGGCGGCCGCGCGGATGCCGGGAGAGGCGGGGGCGGCCCTGCTCGACGTCGCCCGCCAGGCCTTCGTCGGCGGCATGCACGTGGCCGCCCTCCTCGGGGCCTGTGTCATGGCGCTGACGGCTCTCCTCGCCGTGATCCTTCTCCGGCCGGCGCGGGCAGATCCCGGCGGATCGACGCCTCGACGCCCTCGACAGCGATGATCGCGCCGTAGGCGATCAGCCGTACCAGGTCGGCGTCGTCCGGGTGCCCGGCACGCCAGGCCGCGACGTCGGCGTCGGTGACGCGGTAGGGCGCCAGCGCGGCGAGCAGGGCGAGCCGCGCCCCCGGCCGGTCGGCGCCGGGCAGGTCCGCCGCCGGCCCGTCCAGCCACCCGCCCATCGCGGGATGCTCGCCGTCCCACCCGCCGACGGTCTCCAGCACGGTCGCGCGGGCCCGCTCGCCCAGCAGGGCCCGGCCCGCGCCCGCCGCCTCCCGCAGCGCGGCGAAGGCGGTGCCCACGGGCGTGCCCACCGCCCAGGCGGGCTCCGGTGTCGCGGCCGGCCCCGCCAGCAGGGGGAGGCTCTCACCGGCCGCCCGCCGCCTGCGCACGGTGCGGGCCAGCACCCTGCCGCCCAGGCTGCGGACCAGCCGGGAGTCCCGCAGCCTGCCGGGCAGCATGCTGTCGGTCAGCAGGGCCGAGGCGACGCGGTTGACGAAGTGGAAGGTCAGGGCGGTGCCGACGTACTCGGCGATGTGCTCCACCGGGAACGGCGGCACCGGCGCCCGCACCGCCCCCGGCGCGCGGGCGGCGCCGGCCGGTGTGCGGGTGGCCGTGGCCCAGCCGAGGAGCGCGGCGTGCCCGGGGTCGGCGGGCGTGCCGCCGCGCGCGATGTCCTCGGCCAGCCGGTGGTCGCCGGTGGCGTGCAGCAGGGTGGTGTGCGCGGTCACGCAGTACGGGCACCGGTTGGCCAGGGACACGCCGAGCGCGACCACCTCCCTGCCCGTCCTGGAGGCGGGGCCGGCCACGAGCGACTCGCGCAGCAGCGCCCAGGTCGCGGCGAGCAGGTCAGGTGCGGGGGAGAGCGTCATGAGGACCGGCATCCTCGCGAGGCCGAAGTCGGTGGCCGCCTGGCCGTAGACATCGGCGATCGGACCGGTCGCGGCCTCGGGCGTGACGGGAGTCACGTATCGGAAGGTGTTCGCCATCTGCCGTCGTTCCCATCGTGGTGAGTGGTCGGCCGGAATGTCGCGGCCCCCGGTCCCGGCGGCCCCGGTCCCGGCGGCACCCGGACCGAGGGATCCCAGCACGACCGTCCTGGTCGCCGGCACCGGCCGGTCCGGTGCGTCGATGGTCGCCGACCCGCCCGTTCCCGGGCGTCGCACCGGCGGATGCTTCCGGGCCCGGCACCGGAGGCGTAGCGCCCCCGGGGCTACTCCACCGGGAGTAGCCCCGTTCCCCTCTCCGCGGAGGAGGCGGGGGACGCGGAGCCCGGTCTACTGTTCGAGCATGAGTCGCATGCGCGAACGGCACGGTCACGTGCGCGGACGGCGGGGGCCCGCGCACGGGTGGCATGACCGGGCGCGCGGGTGGCGGGGGCCCGCGTACGGATGGCGCGACCGGGTGCGCGGACGGTGGGGGTTCGCGTACGGGTGGCGCGACCGGGCGCGCGCCTGGAGCGGTGAGGTGCGCGCCCGGGGCGGTGGGGTGCGGGCGTGGGGCGGCCACGGCCAGGTGTCGGACGCGGCGCTCGCCGGGGGGATCGCCCTGCTGCTGGTGCTCGGCACGCTCGCCGGGCCGGCGCGGGGCGCCACGCACGGGCCGGTCGAGTACGCGCTGCTGCTCGCCGGGACGCTGCCGCTCGCGGCCCGGCGCCGCTTCCCGGCCGTGGTCGCGCTGGTCACCGCGGGGTTCATGCTGGCCTACTCCGCGCGGGCCGGTACCGGCCCCCCGGCGGCCTTCCCGGTGCTGGTAGCCGTCTACACCGCGGTCCTGGCGGGCCGCCGCGCCGCCGCGGTGGTCGCGGCCGCCGTGGTCCTGGGCGGCGACCTGGTGATCGGCCTGTCGCCGGGGGCCGGGGGGTTCTCGCGAGACTCCACCGGGCTGCTGGTCGGCTGGTTCGTCGCCGCGGGCGTCATGGGCGTGGTCTCCAGCCACCGCCGGGACGACGTGAGACGGGCGGAGGAGCGCGCCGCCGAGGCGGAACGCACCCGTGAGGAGACGGCCCGCCGCCGCGCGGACGAGGAACGGCTGCGGATCGCCAGGGAACTGCACGACTCGCTCACCCACAGCATCTCCGTGATCAAGGTGCAGGCCGGGGTCGCGGTCCACCTCGCCCGCAAGCGGGGTGAGGAGGTGCCAGGACCGCTGCTCGCCATCCAGGAGGCCAGCGGTGAGGCCATGCGGGAACTGCGCGCCACCCTGGAGGTGCTGCGCGACGACGAGCCGCCCGGCAGCGGGCTCGACCGGCTCGCCGAGCTGGTCGAGCGGTCGCGGGCGACGGGCCTGCCCGCCACCGTGGTCGTGGACGGCGAGCGGCGGGCCCTCTCGGTGGACGTCGACCGCACCGCGTACCGGATCGTCCAGGAGGCGCTCACCAACGCCGCCAGGCACGCCGGTCCCGCGGCGGCGTCGGTGCGCATCACCTACGGCGCGGAGGAGCTGACGGTGCAGGTGGACGACGACGGCAGGGCGGTGCCCGGTGCCGACCCGGTGCCCGGGGTCGGGCTGAACGGCATGCGCGAGAGGGTCACCGCGCTCGGCGGGCGGCTGCGCGCGGGCCCCCGCTCGGAGGGCGGTTTCCGCGTCCACGCCGAACTCCCCGTGGACGGTCCCGCGTGACGCGCGCCGGACTCCTGCCGGAGGGCGCCCCGTGATCCGCATGCTGCTCGTCGACGACCAGGCGCTCATCCGCGCCGGGTTTCGCGCCCTGCTCGACGCCGAGGACGACATCGAGGTGGTGGCCGAGGCGGCCGACGGGCTGCGGGGCGTCGCGCTGGCCGTCCGGCACGTCCCCGACGTCGTGCTCCTCGACATCCAGATGCCCGTGCTCGACGGCATCGAGGCGACCCGGCGGATCGCCGCCGACCCGGCCCTGGCCGGGGTGCACGTCGTGATCCTGACCAACTACGGGCTCGACGAGTACGTCTTCGACGCCCTGCGCGCGGGCGCGGCCGGATTCCTGGTCAAGGACACCGAACCCGAGGACCTGCTGCACGGCGTCCGGGTGGCCGCGCGGGGGGACGCCCTGCTCTCGCCCGCCGTCACCCGCAAGCTGATCGACCAGTACGTCTCCCGGCCCCCCGGGGTGAACACGGACGACGCGCTGAAGGTCCTCACCAGGCGCGAACGGGAGGTCGTGGCCCTGGTCGCCCGGGGCCTCAGCAACGACGAGATCGCCGCGCACATGGTGATCAGCCCCTTCACCGCCAAGACCCACGTCAGCCGCGCCATGATCAAGACCGGCGCCCGCGACCGCGCCCAGCTCGTCGTCCTCGCCTACGAGTCGGGCCTGGTCGCGCCCCGTTCCGGCGACACCGGGCAACCGGACGGGACCGGCGGCCTGCCGCTCACCGGGCAACCGGGGGGCGCCGGCCTGCCGCCCACCGGACGACCCCGGACGGCGAGAACGTTCACCGGGTGAAGTCGGCGGCCCGCTCCGCGACGAACTCCTCCACCGTCGTCGCGGGCCGTCCCGTGACCGCCTCGACGTCCCCGGTCGCCCGGTCGTAACGGTTCAGGCGGTGCAGGCGCGCCATGGTGACGATGTGCTCCTCGGTGTGGGCCGGGAGCTCCGCGGGCCTGAGAACCTCCTCGACCCAGACGTCGAGCGGGACGTCCACATAGGTGATCTTCCTCCCCAGTGCCCGGGAGTACTCCTCGGCGACGCCGGTCATCTCCTGGGACCGGGGGCCGGTCAGCTCGTACACGCGCCCGATGTGCGGTCGCGGGTCCTCCAGGATCGTGGCGACGACGGCCACGACGTCGCGGGCCGCGACCGGTGACGTGCGGCCGGTCCCGAAGGGAAGCCGGATGGTCCCGTCGCCGGCGATGGAGCGCTCGGCCAGCGTCGTGAACATCGGGTTCTCCAGGAAGGAGGTGGGCCGGACGTGCACGACCGGAAGCCCAGACCAGTCGAGCACCTGCTCCGAGAGCCAGTGCAGCCGCTGCTGGTGGGACTCCTCGGTGCTCAGCGCGTTCATCTGGGACACGGTCATCTGCGAGATGCCGACCAGTGCCTCCAGGACGCCCACCGCGCGGGCCACCGTCGCGACGGTGGCGGCGGCCTCCAGGTACGACGGTGACACGCTCATGCCGAAGAACATCCGGGAACAGCCGTCGAGGGCGTCCGCCACGTCGCGGGGCCGGGTGAGATCGCCGATCACCACCTGGGCCCCGAGGGCACGCAGCGCGTCCGCGCGCTCGTCGTCGCGGTGCGCCATCGCCCGCACGGGCAGGCCGCGTCCGCGCAGCACCCCGACCACGCCGCGGCCGACGCCCCCGACGGCCCCACCGGCACCGGTGACGAGAATGGGACCGTCGTCCATCGCTGTGCCCCCTGTTCCAGCACTCCGCGGCACCGGCTCCGAGCGCCGGAGCCCCGGCCGGCCCCGCGCGTGACCTGATGTGTCTGAGACATTACTCCAGGTCACCCTGTCGCCCGGCTGCCGGATCGCCGCCCGAGCGCCGAGTCCGCGAGTCCGCGAGTCCGTGTGCGCGTTCCCCCGAGCGCCGAGGCCGCGAGCCCGCGTGCCCGCGCGCGCGTCCCCCCGACCGGCCCGGAGCGTGCGTCGCCGGCGACTTCGTCGTGAGCCGTGACCGCCGGGCGTGATCCGGAGCCGCCCGCTCCGCCGGATCCGGCGGCCGGTCGTCCCGCCGGGGCGGTCCGGGTCGCGGCCGGTGCGTGGAGACGACCTTCAAAAGAGTTCCGGGGAACTCAAGTCCCCTCTTTCACCGGTCAAAACAGGGTGGACAATACAGGGTCGAATTTGCCTCCCCTTCCGTGTCAGAAAACTCGTGGGGCCGATCCGGGCCGGCCGGAGTCCATTGAGTTTCCGTGACGCGGGCGACTCGCGCTCGATTGCCGGGACCGGCTGGAAGGGACTCGCCGCGGGCATTCTCGATCGCCTGACGGGCTTTCGGAAAAGACGGTAAGGGGGTGCGTACGCCGTCAGAAGTTCCGCGTGTTCCGCGCCCCGGCACCCGTGCTCACTCGCGGGTTCGTCGCGCGCGTATCGACTCGATCATCGTCTCCGTCGCCCGCAGGCCCAGGTCGCCGGGAGTGCCGAACACGGCGACGGGCATCCTCGCCTCACCGGTGTCGACCGCGACCACCGTCACCCTCAGGGACGTGAAGTGATAGCCCCGCCGCCTGGCGTCCCGATAGGAACCCGTGACATCCATCCGGTAGGCGGCCAGCCCGTCCAGCCGCAACTCCCGGCCGGTCCCACGCCCCCACACCGGCTCGCCGCCGAGGAAGATCTTCGCCTGGGCGTCCGCGAGCACCTGGGCCGCGACGGTTTCCGGGCCGCCGGGTCGTGGCTGCTTGGGGACGCCGGTCAGCGCCAGCGCGTACGCGTCCTGTCCCCTGCCGAAGGCGTCCGGCTGCACGCGGAGAAAGGCGCCGGACTGCCAGTTGACGATGCTCACCCGGGTCTGGGGGGCCAGCCGGTCCGGTGATATGGCGGCGTATCCGGGGGGCCTGGCGACGACGAGGCGGCTGGGCGAAACCCCGGTGGGCGGGATGGCACTCGAAGCCTTTTCGTACGCGAATCTGGCCGCTCCGATGAAGGCCATGGTGACAACAGCCGAGAATCCGAGAAGGGCGAGTACTTTCCACGTTTTCCCGGCCGTTGAAATTGTCCCCACATCTCCACCTCTTGCTGGATTTCTTGTACGTTGATGGCAACTATAAGAGGGGAGAAGGCGAATGGCCTTACCTTCGCTGCGGGCGGTTCTCGCCGCGGCTGTCGTAGCGGTCGCGGTGGGGGTGCCGGCACCCGCTGTCGCAGCGGACGACATCAACCAGGACATCCGTAGCGCCGTATCCGTTGTGAATTCTTACTGGAAGTCCCATTGGTCGCGGTTCTTTCCCGGCCGCTATTTCCCGCCGCGGGTTCTCGGCGGCTACGACTTCGGCCGTCCTGGAGCTCCAACGTGTCAGGGATGGCGCATCCCTGACGACGACGCCATCTACTGCTCGTTCCCCGCGGACTTCATCACCTGGGACGTCGATCTCATGCGGGCCGGGTATCGGCAGGGCGACGCGTGGGTCTACCTGGTCATCGCCCACGAATGGGGCCACGCCGTTCAGGCCCGCATGCCTCGCCGTCACGTCGCGGTCGCCGCCGAGCTGCAGGCCGACTGCCTGGCGGGAGCGGTGCTCGAGGGCGCCGTGGAAGACGGGCTCCTCGATGTGGAGGAAGGCGACGCGGACGAGATCAGGGCCGCGCTGCGCGCCCTCGGTGGAACGGTCCCGTGGACCAGGCCCGGCGACCACGGCAGCAGTCAGCAGCGGATGTCGGCCTTCCAGCGCGGGGTGAACCGCGGAGTCCCCGGGTGCCTGAGGAGATGAGATGAGCGACGTGACGAACGCCCGGCAGGGATCCCGGCGCTTCGACGACATCGCGCGCGCGGTGGTCGAAGAGGTCTCGCCCGACGAGGCCCGGTTGTACCCGGCCGTCGCCGCGGCCGTCCGGCGTGACCCGCGCCGCGCGCTCGGCCCCGGGCGCGACGACACCCTCGCGTTCGGGCTGGCCGAGGCGGCGACCCTGGTCGCGCCCATCGTGATCACGATTCTCAGTGACGTGGTCACCAACTCGCTGACCAACGCCACCGAGCGGCAGGCGAGCAGGTGGTGGCAACGCTGGCGCGGGCGTGGCGGGAAGCGCGAGCAGGTGGCGGCGGGAGAGACCGAAGTGCCCGTGTTGCGGCCGGAAGCGGCAGAGACGGTCGGCAAGGAGCTGGAACGTCTCGCTCTCGACCTCAAGGTGGACCCCGACGTGGCGCTGCGGCTGCGGCAGAGCATGTACGGCTACCTGTCGGGCCAGCGGTGAGCCATCCGCTCGCCTCCAACGCCGACGACCACGCCGACGGCCGCGCCGACGGCCGTGCCGAGAACCGCGCTGACGGCCGCACCGATGACCGTGCCGAGAACCGCGCCGACGACCGTGCCGAGGACCGCGCTCTCGTCCTGGCCCTTCCCTCCGCCGTCACCTCACGTTTCGCCGTGCTCGTCCTGACCACGCTGGCCGGCTCCTACCACCTGAGCCTGCTCCTCCACGGCTCGTTGCTCCGGGCCGCCGGCGCGGCCTCGGAGCACGTACGGCAGGACTCCTGCCTCAGGGAGGTGCGCGCGGGGGCCGCGACCATGGACCCCTTCCTGCTGACCGATCGTTACCGCTCCTGCGTCCTGGGCGTCACCACCCGCGAGACCCTGACCACCCTGGCGATGGCCGCGGTGCCGTTCCTGGTCGCCCTGCTGCTCTATCTCCTGCACCCCCGGTGGCGTGAACGGGGACGGCGTCCGAGGCCGCTGGAACAGCTCGACCATGACGCCGGCGCACCCCTGGCCGCCCTCGTGGCGGAAAGGGGCCGCGGGGTGCGGGTGTTCGTCGACGAGAACGACCTCGGTACGGGCGCGTCGATCTACGGCTTCCCGGGCCGTTACCGCCTGCTGGTCGGCCTGGAGCTCGTGGTGACCGCCGCCACCCGGCCGGACCGGGCCCGGGCGGTCCTCGGCCACGAGTTCGCCCATCTCGACAACCGGGACGTGGGCCTGACCTATCTCGCCATGGCGCTGTGGTGGGCGTTCGTCGGCACGATGGTCGTTCCGGTTCTGGTCGTCACCGCCCTGCCCGACCCGCGGAGCCTGCTGATCGTGCTGCTCCAGGTCGCGGCGCTGGTCGCCGTCCAGTGGCTCGCCCGCAGGGCGGTGTTGCGCAGCCGCGAGCATTACGCCGACGTGCGTTCGGCCGGCACCGCCGAGGACACCGAGTCCGCTGTCGCGGTGTTGCGGACACTGAGGACGAAGTCCCCCTGGTTGTCGAACCACCCCCTCCAGCGGGAGCGCGTCAAGGTGGTGCGCGCCCCCCGCCTGTTGCTGCGTCCGGTTCTCGGGGAACTCTTCGCGGCGGGGCTGCTCGTGGGGATCGCGTTCAGCCCCCTTCTGCAGGCCGTCAACCAGCTCGGCTCCCAGGTCACGCCCGAGGCGCGCTCCAACGCCCTCGGCCTGGTGTTCGGTGTGGTGCTGGGGGCCATGGTGGCCGCCGTGATCTGCCGGGCCGTGGCCGGGGGAGCGGCGCGGGCGCCGTGGCGGGCGGCGGGGTGCGTGACCGGGGGCATGCTGGCGGGGCAGGTGCTGACCGTGGCGGCGCCCGGGGCCTTCCCCTGGACCGTCCTGCTGCCCGAGCCGTGGCTCGCGCTGTCACTGGCGCTGATCCTGCTGGTGACGATGCGGGTCCACATCGGCTGGGTCACGGCCTGCGCCGCCGCGGCCCGCCCTGCCTCCCCCCGGCGCCGGGCCCTGGTCACGATGGCGCTCTCGGCCCTGGTCGTGGGGCCCTGGCTGGGTCACTGGTTCATGTCCCTGCACGTCATCGGCCTGAGCGAGCTGAGCTGGACGTACACGACGTTCGTGTTCTGGAGCGGGATGAGCTCGGCGCCGATGTTGCTCGCCGTCGTGCTGGCCGGGGCCTATCTCTTCTGGGCGGAGCCGCGGCACGTGCCGGCCGGGGCCTTCCCGGCCCCGTGGCTGGTGACGGTCCTGGCCTGCGCCGCCTTCCTCGTCGGCGGGCTCTGGCTGCATCCGGTGCTGGCCGGGGCCCGTGAGACCTCCCTGGCCCACGAGACCCTCTCCGGGTACGTGCTGCTGGGGACGGCGGTGTCGTTCCTCGTGCTCGCGGCGTCGGTCATCGGAGCCGTCACGGGCGGCCGTGGCCGGACGGCGCGGGCGGTGGCTCACGCGGTCGTCGCGTCGCTGGTCGCCTGCGTGCCGATGGTCCTGATCATCCTCCTCCATTCCTCCGTGGCCACCTGCGGGTGGAGTGCCCACCTCGGATGCGCCGTTCAGGAGGGTTCCTTCCCGGTGGCCTTCCGAAGCTACGTGGTCACACTGCTGGGGCCGGCTCTCCTGCTGACCATGCCGGCGGCGGTCGCGGGGAGCGGGGCCCGGCGCCTGGTCTCCGGCCGTCGTACGGTGACCGTCGGGTCCGGGCCCCGGTCCAGGACGGTCGTGGGCCTGGGAGCCGTGGGCGCTCTCGTCGTCACGCTGGCCGTGATCTGGAACTGGTCGCCGAGGCTGACGGACGGCGACTGGCGGATCAGGCCCCCGTCCGATCCCAGCCTGCTGACCCCGGTGGCGACCGGGAGCATCGAGCCGGTCGCGGCGTGCCGGGAGATCGGCAGGGCCTATCTGACCCCCGCCGTCACGCTGGCCGTCGACATGACCGCGCCGCCGAACCTCCACATGCGCCTGCTCCGCACCGCGGCCGCGGCCGACGACCCGGTGCTGTACGCGATGGCCAGGGCCGGCGTCGGTTCGTTCGACCGGGTGTCCGGGCGTGGAGTGGTGGAAGCGGGCAGGCAGATCCAGCATTACTGCGTCCTGCGACTGCTGGAGGAGGAAGCCGCGGGCGGCTAGCACGCCATCTCGAAGATCGGCGAGGCCGGGCCCGACGCCCCGCGCGGACGACGCCGGCCGATGAACCGGACGGCCTGACGGGCACGTTACGAAGGGGAGAGCCCGCCCGAGGTGACTCCCGTGATGCTCCAAGATCGGAAAAGGGCCCCGGAGTGAACTCCGAGACCCTATCTGACCTGCGAAAATCTGGTGGACGATACAGGGATTGAACCTGTGACCTCTTCCGTGTCAGGGAAGCGCTCTCCCGCTGAGCTAATCGTCCTCGCTGAAAACCAGAGGTGGAGACGGGATTTGAACCCGTGTAGACGGCTTTGCAGGCCGTTGCCTCGCCTCTCGGCCACTCCACCGGAGTGAGAGCCCGAAGACCCTTCGAGCGGAAGACGGGATTCGAACCCGCGACCCTCACCTTGGCAAGGTGATGCTCTACCACTGAGCCACTTCCGCGTGTCTCCGGGACCGGCCCGGACTCACGATGAGAACTCTAGCGAATACCCGGCGACTCCCCAAACCGAATACGACCGGTATCTTGAGATGTAAGGAGCCAGTAATGGTTTCACCAGTTACCACGACTCACCCTACGCGAGAGAGTTGACAGCATGCGCGACAACGAGGTCGTGAACATCGGGCCGGAGCCGCTGAGCTTCGAGGAGGTCGTCAGGGTCGCCAGGCACGGTGCCCCCGTGCGCCTCGGCGACGACGCCGTGGCCGCCATGGCGGCGGCCCGCACCCGCGTGGACGAGCTGGCCGAGAGCCCCACCCCCGCCTACGGCGTCTCCACCGGGTTCGGAGCCCTGGCCACCCGTCACATCGATCCCTCGCTCCGCGCCCAGCTGCAACGATCTCTCGTACGCTCCCACGCGGCCGGGTCCGGCCCCGAGGTCGAGACCGAGGTCACCCGGGCGATGATGCTGCTGCGCCTGCACACCCTGGCCACCGGCCACACCGGCGTGCGCCCGAAGACGGCCAAGGTGCTGGAGAGCCTGCTCAACGCCCGGATCACCCCCGTCGTGCACGAGTACGGAAGCCTCGGCTGTTCCGGCGACCTCGCGCCGCTCTCCCACGTGGCCCTCACGATCATGGGGGAGGGCGTCGTCCGCGACGCCGCGGGGGAGCGGGCCGACGCCGCGGAGGCGCTCAAGCAGGCGGGCATCGAGCCCGTGGAACTGGTGGCCAAGGAGGGGCTCGCGCTCATCAACGGCACCGACGGCATGCTCGGCATGCTCATCCTGGCCATGGACGACCTCGCCCGCCTGTTCAGGACCGCCGACGTGAGCGCGGCCATGAGCGTGGAGGCGCTCCTCGGCACCGACCGGGTCTTCGCCGCCGACCTGCAGGCCCTGCGCCCGCACCCCGGGCAGGCGGCCAGCGCCGCCAACCTCAGGGCCCTGCTCGGCGGCTCGCAGATCATGGAGTCCCACCGGGACGGCACCTGCACCCGCGTCCAGGACGCGTACTCCCTCAGGTGCGCCCCGCAGGTCGCCGGGGCCGCCCGCGACACCCTGGCGCACGCCGCCCTGGTCGCCGGGCGGGAGCTGGCCTCCGCGATCGACAACCCGGTGGTCCTGGCCGACGGCCGGGTGGAGTCCAACGGCAACTTCCACGGCGCCCCCGTCGGCTACGTGCTCGACTTCCTGGCCATCGCGGTCGCCGACATGGCGAGCATCTCCGAGCGCCGCACCGACCGCATGCTGGACGTGGCCCGCAGCCACGGCCTGCCCGCCTTCCTCGCGGACGACCCCGGCGTCGACTCCGGCCACATGATCGCCCAGTACACCCAGGCGGCGGTGGTGTCCGAGCTCAAGCGCCTGGCCGCGCCCGCGAGTGTCGACTCCATCCCGAGCTCCGCCATGCAGGAGGACCACGTCTCCATGGGCTGGTCGGCCGCGCGCAAGCTGCGCCGCTCGGTGGACGGCCTCACCCGGGTGCTCGCGGTGGAGGTCCTCACCGCCGCGCGGGCCCTGGACCTGCGCGCCCCGCTGCGGCCCGCCCCGGCGACCGGGGCCGTGGTGGCCGCCCTGCGCGAGTCCGTCCCCGGTCCCGGTCCCGACCGCTTCCTCGCGCCGGAGATCGAGACGGTGGTCCAGCTCGTCGCGGCCAACGCGGTCGTCGCCGCCGCCGAGACGGTCACCGGCCCCCTGTCGTAGGACCCGCCACGGCGGCGGGCCCCGGGCCGTGACGGCGAGGCGGCCCCGCCGCCACGGCCGCCGCCGTCACCGGTCCGCGGGGAGGGCGGCGATCACCTCCACCTCGATGAGCAGCCCCGGCCGGAACAGCCGCGAGACCTCCACGGTCGTGCTGGCCGGGGGCTCGCCGGTGATGAAACGTGCGCGCACGGCCCCGTACTCGCGCAGCCGCGACATGTCGGTGAGATGGCTCCTGATGTGGGTCACGTCGTCGAAGGTGCAGCCCTGGTCGGCGAGGACGCGTGACAGCAGGTCCATCACGTACTCGGACTGGCGTGTCATGTCCCCCTCGCCGACCACCTTCCCCTCCTCGTCCAGGGCCACCTGCCCCGAGACGAACAGCAGGCCCGCGGCCCTGGTGGCGTGGGAGTAGAGCCCGTTGGTGGCGGGAACGGTGGCCGGGTTCAGCCTCTCCACCCGGGCACTGCCCTCCGGCCGGCCCAGGTCCTCCGCGCCGGCACGGTCCCCCACCGGCCCCGAAAACCCCGCCTGACCCATCCGCCCCGTCTCACCCTTCCGGCCCGCCCCTGTGGGACCGGTCGTGGCGACGTGCGCGAAGATCGCCGTGAGGTCCGCCCCGCCGAGCCCGGCCGCCACCGCGCCCGACAGCCTGGCCCCGGCCGCGGCGGCGAGCGTCTGGGTCCCGTGCGCGGCCAGCTCCACGTCCTTGGCCGCGAGGCCGAGGGCGTAGCGCGTCTCGTACGGGCCGCCCTCGACGGCCGGGCGGACCCGTTCGACGAGAGCCCCCAGAGGCGTGCCGCCGAGCACGGCCAGCAGGGTCGCGGTGTCCACCCCGGTCGCCTCCGCGTACGCGAGGGTCTCGGCGAGCAGCACCTGGGCGGGCACCAGCGCGCCCATGACGGCGAGCTTCATCGCCGCGCCCGCGCCGGGGCCGCCGACCTCGAGCACCCGGCCGAACACCTCCAGAGCCTTCCGGCAGCGGGCAAGATCCCCGGGCAGGCCCCCGGCCAGCACCACCAGGGTGCCGTCCCCGGCCGGTCCCACGCTGCCCAGCACCGGCGCGTCGACCAGCCCCACCCCAGGGGGAAGCAGGTCGCGCAGCCCGGCGACCGCCTCGGGCCCGATGGTCGACATCTCCACGACCACCGTCCCGGCCCGCAGCCCCGGTGCCGCGTCCGCGAGCACCCGCCGCACCGCCGCGGGGTCGCTGAGCATCGTGACGACCAGTTCCGCGCCCGCCACGGCCTCGGCGGGCGACGCCGCCGAGGCGGCCCCCTCGATCACGCGAGGGGTGCGGTTCCACGTCTTCACCGCGTACCCGGCCAGCACGAGCCGCCGGGCCATCGGGGCGCCCATGCGCCCCAGACCGAGAAAGGAGATCATGCGCTCCACGCTACGAACCGGAAAGACATTCCACCAGCGACTAGATTGCATGTAAGCCATGCGGAGGAGGAATGTGTTCGACGTCGAAGCGCTGCGCCTGCTGGACACCGTGGCCCGTACCGGATCGTTCACCGCGGCCGCCGCGCGGCTCAACTACACCCAGTCGGCCGTGTCCCGCCGCATCGCCGCCCTCGAACACCGGGCGGGCGGCCCGCTGTTCGAACGGCTGCCGCGCGGGGTGCGGCTCACGCCCGCCGGCGAGGCGCTGCACCACCACGCCCAGGTCGTCCTGAACCGGCTGACCAGGGCGGAGGAGGAGCTGGCCGGGATCCACGGCGGCTACCGGGGACGGCTGCGGGTGGGGGCGTTCGCCACCGCCAACGTCGCGCTCGTGCCCGGCGCCCTGCGCGCGTTCCGCGCGGACTTCCCCGAGGTCGAGCTCGTCCCGATCGAGGGCCCCAGCAGGAGCCTGCTGCGCCGCATGCGCGAGGGAGGCCTGGACGTCGCGGTGGTCAGCGACTACCCGTCCGAGCTGCCCCGCGAGGCGGAGGAGGTGGAGATGGTCGAGCTGGCCGACGACGAGCTGTTCGTCGTGCTGCCCCGCGACCACCGGCTGGCGGCCGAGGAGATCGTCGACCTGCGCGAGCTGCGGGAGGAGACCTGGATCGAGGCGCCCCCGCCGGGGCGGGCCACCGCGCTCGTCGCGGCCTGCGCCCGCGCCGGGTTCGCGCCCCGCGCCACGGTGAGGATCGGCGAGTGGACGGGCAAGTTCGGGTTCGTCGCGGCCGGGCTGGGCGTCACGCTCGTGCCCGCGATCGCCGCGTACGCCGTACCGGCCGATCTGGTGCTCCGCTCCCTCGGCGAGCTCGCCCCCCGCAGGACGGTCTACGCGGCCCTGCCGCCCGCGCCGCTGCCCGCCGCCCGCACCCTGGTACGGCTGCTGGCCGGACGGGCGGGACAATAGGGCGGTGCATGACTCTTTTGCGCATGTCACCGGATACCTGGCGACCGGCCTGCGGGATCTCACCACCGATCTCGCCGCGCTGGACGGCGAGGGATGGTGGGCCGTCGTGGTCGACTACGAGGGCAAGGTGACGTGCGCCAGGTTCGACGAGGTCCGCCGGGCCCCGCTGCCCGCGCCGCGCGGCCCCTGGCGCGGGCCGCACCCGTCGTCGTGGCGCAGCTCCCTGGACCGGGCCGCGTACGAGGAGGGCGTGCGGCGCGTCCGCGCCCACATCGAGCGGGGCGAGGTCTACCAGGCCAACCTGTGCCGGGTGCTGAGCGCGCCGCTCCCCGCCGGGCGGGCGCCCGACCCGTCGGCCCTGGCCGTACGGCTGGCACGGGGCAACCCGGCCCCCTACGCCGCCCTGGTGAGCCTGCCCGGGCTGAGCGTCGTGTCGGCCTCCCCGGAGCTCTTCCTGTCCAGGGACGGCGACATGATCGAGTCCAGGCCGATCAAGGGGACCGGGGTCACCGCGGCGGACCTGCTGGAGAAGGACTACGCGGAGAACGTGATGATCGTCGACCTCGTCCGCAACGACCTGGGCAGGGTCGCCGCGGTCGGCTCGGTGAGCGTGCCCGCCCTGTGCGAGGTGGAGGAGCACCCCGGTCTCGTGCACCTGGTCTCCACGGTCCGGGCACGGCTGGCGCCGGAGTACGGCTGGCCGGAGCTGTTCTCCGCGACCTTCCCGCCGGGGTCGGTGACCGGGGCCCCGAAGTCCTCGGCCCTGCGAATCATCGATGAGCTCGAACCCGAGCCGCGCGGGCCCTACTGTGGGACCGTGGGCTGGGTCGACGCCGACCGGAGGCGGGCGTCGCTGGCCGTGGGGATCCGCACGTTCTGGCTCATCTCCGACGAGATCCGCTTCGGCACGGGCGCGGGCATAACCTGGGGTAGCGATCCGCGACGCGAGTGGGACGAGACCGAGCTGAAGGCCTCCCGGCTCATCGCGCTGGCATCAACATCAGGTTCAGAAGGAGTCGCATGAACGTACCTATATGGCTCAACGGAGCACTGATCTCTCCGGATCAGGCCGTCGTCTCGGTGTTCGATCACGGCCTGATGGTCGGTGACGGGGTGTTCGAGACCATCAAGTGCGTGAACGGCGCCACGTTCGCGCTCACCCGCCATCTCGACCGGCTCACCCTCTCGGCGCGGCGGATGGACCTGCCCGACCCCGACGTGGAGGCGATCGCCGGCGGGATCCGCGCCTGCCTGGCCGAGGCCCCGCCGTGGAGGCTCGGCCGCGTCCGCGTCACCTACACCAGCGGCCCGGGGCCGCTGGGCTCCGACCGGGGCGACCAGGGCTGCACGACCGTGGTGATCGTCGACGAGCAGAAGGCGTTCCCGGCCACCGCCGACGTCACCGTCGTGCCCTGGCCGCGCAACGAGCGCGGCGCGCTCGCCGGGGTGAAGAGCACCTCCTACGGCGACAACGCCAAGGCCCTGTTCTACGCCAAGGCGAGGGGCGGCGGCGAGGCGATCTTCGAGAACCTCGCGGGAAACCTCTGCGAGGGCACCGGCAGCAACATCTTCGTCGTACGCGACGGGCGGCTGCTCACCCCCACGCTCGCCTCGGGCTGCCTGGCCGGGGTCACCCGCGCGCTCGCCCTGGAATGGTGCGGGGGAGCCGAGGAGGACGTCCCGCTCTCGGCCCTGTACGAGGCCAAGGAGGCGTTCCTGACCTCCACCACCCGTGACATCCAGCCGATCCGGGCGGTCGACCAGACCGTGCTGCCCGCCGCGCCCGGCCCGATCACCGCCAAGGCCATGCAGATCTTCGCCGAGCGCTCCGCCGCCGACATCGATCCCTGAGCCCGGCCCGCGCTTCCGGTTCCCGGCTTGCGGCTCCGGTGGGGGTGCCCCACCGGAGCCGCAAGCCGGCCGGACCGGCGGGCTAGTAGGACACCTGGGTCTGCGCGTTCAGCTCCTTGATCTTGACCTTGGCCGCGGGGTCGGTCAGCGGGTCGTCGATGCGGAGCACGTCCAGGCCCTTGGTGATGTCACTCGAGTAGATGTGGCCGTTGTAGTAGTACGCCGACCAGGAGCCACCGACCCCCTGCACCGGGCCCCGCTCGAAGAAGCCGATCTCCTTGGGGTCGGTCGCGTCGGTGAAGTCCCAGACGGAGACCCCGCCCTGGTACCACGACTGGACCATGATGTCCTTGCCCGGCACCGGCAGCAGCGAGCCGTTGTGCGCGACGCAGTTCTCCTCGGGCGACTGCTCCCTCGGGATCTTGAAGTAGCCGCGGAGCGTGAGCTTACGGTCCTCGCCGAGGTCGTACACCGCGTTGGCGCCCTTGGTCTTCGGGGTGTTGGCGTCGCAGGTCGCGCTCACGCCGCCGCCCAGCTCGTCCCCGAAGACGACCTTGGTGGCGTCGTTGTTGAACGTCGCCGAGTGCCAGATGGCGAAGTTCTCCTTGTCGCTCACGTGCTGGAGCACCTTGGGGTTCACCCGGTCGGAGATGTCCATCAGGATCCCGTCGCCGAAGCAGGCGGCGGCGGCGAGGTCCTTCTCCGGGTAGACCGTGAGGTCGTGGCAGCCGCCGATGGCGCCCTCGACGGCCTTCTCCGAGAGCGCCGGCTGGGAGACCACCTTGGCGGTCTTCGGGGCCTTGACGGGCACCTCGACCACGGAGATCTTGTTGTGCGGGGGCGGGCAGGTCGACGTGCCGGGCTCGGGGCCGGGGGAGGAGATGTAGAGGTAGACCGTGTCCGGGCTCTTGCCGGGAACGAGGGTGTGGGTGTGCGAGCCGCAGTCGGTCCGGACCGCCGAGACGAAGGTGGGGTGGGTCTTGTCCGTGATGTCGAAGATCCGGATGCCCTCCCAGGCGTCCGCCTCCGGCTCGCCGCGCTGGGCGTCGCACTCCGGGCCGGACCGGGCCGAGTCGATCGACAGGAACAGCAGGTTCCCGCTCACCGAGATGTCGTTCTGCTCGCCGGGGCACAGGACCTGGGCGGCGATCGAGGGGCTCGCCGGGTCGGAGATGTCGAAGACGCTGAAGCCGTCGAAGTTGCCGACGAACGCGTAGTCGCCCTGGAAGGCCAGGTCGGTGCCCCACGACTGGGGCCCGTCGAGCGGGGCGCTGGGAGGCACGTTGGCCAGGTGCGTGATGTTGTCGCTGTGTGTCTCGCCTCCCGAGGTCCCGGGAGCGGGGGTCTGCGCCGCCTGCTCGGAGGGGCTCGGGCTCTTCACCGGGGTGGGCGCGGACGCCGGGGACGGTGGCGAGGCCGAGGGGGCCGGATCCGCCCCGCACCCTGCCACGAGAAGTAACGCGGTCAGGACGAATGCCGCGATCGGTCGCACGGTGCCCCCATTACGTCGGTCCACTTGCCCCATTATTGAAGCTATGTGGAGGATGCGTGTGCCGAGTCAGGGTATCGCGGTGATCATGATGGCAGCGGTCCTCGGTGGATGCGCGGGGACCGGATCGGAGCGGTCCACCCCGCTCGTCGCCGAGTCCGGCGCGCCCGTGATCATCCCGGGCGGCCCGGGAGAGGCCGGCCGTACGGCGAGGCCGGGCGAGAGTCTCGGGGAGTCCGAGGCGCGCGTCACCGCGGCCGACGTGAGGTTCGCCGAGGGCATGATCCCGCACCACCGGCAGGCGCTGGAGATGGCGGCCCTGGTGCCGGACCGGTCGTCCTCGCCGGTCCTGCGGAAGCTCGCCGAGCGGATCACGGCGGCGCAGCGGCCGGAGATCGCGGCCATGACCTCGTGGTTGAGGGCGGCCGGACGCCCCGCGGGCGAGCACGGCGGTCACGACGACCACGCTCTGCCGCTGGAGGAGATGAACCGGCTCAGGGCGGCCAGGGGGACGGCCTTCGACACCCTTTTTCTGAACCTCATGATCACCCATCACGAGGCGGCGGTGACGATGGCCGGGCTCCAGCTGCGCGAGGGCACCGACCGGATCATGCTGGCCACCGCGAAGGACGTCGTCTCCGGGCAGGGCATCGAGATCGCCAGGATGCGGGACCTGCTCAAGCCCGGGACGTAGCCCGCCGGCCCGGCCGGGAGAGCGTCACACGGACCCCGGCGGCTCGCAGGACCTGGCGGGCGGGGCTCCCTTCAGGAGCTCCAGAGCATGTTGCTGAGCTCGGCGTCCAGGTCCATGAAGTCGGTCTCGCGACCGGCGGGGACCAGCTCGTAGGTCCGGTGCAGGAACTCCGTGAGCGGGGCCAGGGGCACCTCGAACAGGGCCTGCCCGAACGGCGACGTGAGGCTTATGTGCAGCGTGCGCTCGCCGTCGGCGCGCGCCGGCCACACCTGCACGTCCCCGTCGCCGACCCTCCGCACGATGCCGACCGTGAGCAGCTCGCGAGCGAAGATCCACTCGACCGGCTCGTCGTTCCCCACGTGGAAGGCCATCCTGATCGCGTACGGATCACCGGCGGTGTAGCTGAGCCCGGCGAGCAGGGGGACGGTGGTACGGTCGGGGACCACAAGCCGAAGGCCTAGCTCGGCAGAGACGGTGGCGCTGTTCATCGTCAGCCAAACCTTTTTCGTCGTCGGTCCCCTCTGCGGGGCTTTCACTGCTCACTGCTCTGAAACGGCTTCGTTCCTCGCGGGCTATCACGCGGAACAAAGAAACCTGTAGGAAAGATTCCGCCTCCACGCCCTTCTGTAACACACATCACAGCGCGACATTTGGGCATCTACCTGGCTAAACATCACCAACAGGGCCGTATTTGCAAGGGTTTTGCGTCTCGTTTTGGTCACCGTCGACTCCCTGGCGGGGCGTCTCGGGTGATTCGGGTCGAGCGCGGGTCGTTCGGTGCTTCTACGGATCAGGACGATGCTATGACACCGTAGCCCCCCGCCGGATGCATCCTCGGACCTTTGCCTCCCGACTGTGTCGTCTTCCAAGATCATTTCATTGGCGGATACCGCTTCGCGAGCACTCCCGGATTGCTGTATGGTTTTCCACGTCGGCACCGTGAGGGGCCGCACAGGGCGGGCGATTAGCTCAGCGGGAGAGCGCTTCGTTCACACCGAAGAGGTCACTGGTTCGATCCCAGTATCGCCCACACTAGCAAGTCGCAGGTCAGAGCCTCCTGGTTGACGCCAACCGGGGGGCTTTTTCCGTGATCGGGCACCTTGTGCGGCCGACGCCTCCGGAGCCGGCGCGGGGCGGGGGAGTCCTGATCCGCGAGAAATCCGCACGAGGTTCCCGAAAGCGCGGCCGGCAAGGCGCGGCGGGGGCGCCGGGAAGGCGCGGGCGGGACAAGTCCGGGAGGGCGTGAGCGAGGGCGCCCTGCTGCCCGCAGGGCGCCGGACGACGCCCCGCCCTTTCCTCTCTCCGCGAAAACCCGTCCGGGCCGCTGCGGCGCCCTCAGGGCCGGTCCCGGACGTCCGGTGATCACTCGTTCCCGGGCGGGGGGCGACGGGCCTCCCTGGAAGATCACGGAAGGCCCCCGGACGGCCGTTCGACCGGGTGACCGCGAGGCCGGGCGCGAAGGGGGCGGGGAAGGGCGGGAAAGCCGGGAGGCCGCGTGGAAAGGGGCGCCCGGCTGTCGGGGGCCGGTGGCATCCTGGGGGCGTGAGAGCCCACACGGTAAGCCCCCTGTTCGTCGGCCGCGCCGACGAGCTCGCGATTTTGGAAGGCGCGCTCGCCAGGGCCCGCTCGGGGGCGGCCTCGACCGTGTTCGTGGGAGGCGAGGCCGGGGTCGGCAAGACCCGCCTCGTCCGCGAGTTCACCGAGCGCACCGGCGACGCCCTGGTGCTGGTCGGCGGGTGCCTGGAGCTGGGCACCGAGGGCCTCCCCTTCGCCCCCTTCACCGCGGTGCTGCGCAGGCTCGCCCGCGACCTGGGCCACGACGGCGTCGCCGCGCTGCTGCCCGGCGGGGTGACGCGGGGGCTCGCCCGGTTGCTGCCGGAGTTCGGCGAGCCGGAGAGGGAGGGGGCCGAGGCCAGGTCCCGGCTCTTCGAGCAGGTCCTGAGCCTGCTGGAGCGGCTCGCCGAGACCCGGCCGACGATCCTGGTGATCGAGGACGCCCACTGGGCCGACCGCTCCACCCGCGACCTGCTGTCGTTCCTCGTCCGCTACCAGCGCTCCGACGTGCCCCTGCTGACCCTGGTCACCTACCGGGCCGACGAGCTGCACCGCACCCACCCCCTGCGCCCGCTGCTGGCCGAGCTGAGCCGGGTCGACTGGGTCACCCGGTTCGACCTGCGCAGGCTGAGCCGCCGGGAGGTGAGCCGGCAGGCCGCGAGCATCCTCGACGGCGAGCCGGTCGCCGACATCGACCTGGTCTACGCGCGCAGCGAGGGAAACCCGCTGTTCGTCGAGGCCCTGCTCAGCGGGGGCGAGGGCGAGACGCTGCCCGACTCGCTGCGCGACCTGCTGCTGGCCAGCGTCGAGCGCCTGCCGGAGGAGACCCAGGAGCTGATGCGGCTGGCCGCCGCGGGCGGGGCCAGGATCGAGCACGCGATGCTCTCGGCCGTCGCCGGGGCCGACGACGGCGAGCTCTCCCGCCTGCTGCGCCCGGCGGTGGCGGGCAACGTGCTCGTGGTCGACGGCGAGACGTACGCCTTCAGGCACGCCCTGATCCGCGAGGCCGTCCACGACGACCTGCTGCCCGGCGAGCGCACCCGCCTGCACACCCGTTTCGCCGAGGCCCTGGAGGGCAACCCCGGCATCCTGCCCGCCCCCCGGGGGGCCATCGAGCTCGCCCACCACTGGCACGCCGCGCACAACCCCCTCTGGGCGCTGATCAGCGCGTGGCACGCGGCCGCGGCGGCGAGGAAGACCGCGGCCTACGACGAGCAGCTGCGCATGCTGACCCGGGTCCTCGAACTGTGGGAGGCGGTCCCCGACGCCGCGCAGCGGATCGAGACCGACCACGTCGGGGTGCTCCGCCAGGCCGTCACCGTGGCCCACCTGGCGGGGGAGTTCGAGCGGGGCATCTCCCTGGCCAAGGCGGCCCTGCGGGAGATCGACACCACCACCGACCCGATCCGCGCGGCCCGGCTGCTGCGGCAGCGCGGGCTCGTCAGGTACGACCTCGGCAGGGCCGGGTTCATCGAGGATCTGCGCACCGCCGTCGGGCTCGTCCCCGCCGAACCGCCCACCTCCCTGCGCGCCCGGGTCCTGGAGAACCTGGCGCGCATGCTCAGCCACCCCGACGACTGGCCGGAGAAGGAGGCGCTGGCCGAGGAGGCCATGCGCATCGCCCACGAGGTCGGCGACATCGACACCGAGGCCCACGCGCTCGTCACGCTCGTCTGGGCCAGGGGCCGCTACTCCCGGATGGAGGAGCAGGTCGTCGCGTTCGCCAGGGCGCGGGAGATCGCGAGCAAGGCCAGCACCTACAACGCGCTGATGCGGGCCGTCATCTCCGAGTCCGACGCCCTGGAGGGGGGCGGATGGCACGAGCGGGCCGCCGAGGTCGCCCGAGGCGGCATCGCCGACGCCGAGGCGTACGGCCTGGCCCGCACCTCCGGCGCCTTCCTGTCGATCAACCTGGTCGAGCCCCTGGTCTCCCTCGGACGGTGGGACGAGGCGTCCGAGGTGGTCGAGCGCACCCTGGAGGTCACCCCGCCGCCCCCCTACCGCGCGAGCCTGCAGGCCCTGGCCACCGACATCGCGCTGGCCCGCGGAGACCTCGACCGGGCCGACTCGCTCTTCCGGGCCTCACGGGCGGTGTTCACCGGGGGCATCTACCGTGACCAGACGATCATGCCCCAGCTGCGCAGGGAGATCGAGCTGCTGGTGGCGCGCGGCAGGGGCGAGGAGGCGTCCGAGCTCGTCGAGCGGACCCTGGACGAGCAGGACCTGGAGGCCACCCCCCGCTACGTCTGGCCGCTCCTGCGCGCCTGCCTGCGCGTGGCCGTGCCCCCGCTCGCCCGGCTGCGGGCCACGGCGGAGAAGATCGGTGTGGAAGGGGAGCTCCAGAGGGCGCACAGCCTCACCTTCGCGGCCGAGGCCGCCCAGGCGGAGGGGACGCTCGACCGGGCGGCGTGGGAGGCGGCCGCGGCCGCCTGGGCCGGGCTCCGCCAGCCCTACGCCGAGGCCTGCGCCCTGCTCGGCGTCGCACGGGCCGCCGTCGAGGCGGGGGAGCGTGAGGAGGCCGCGCCGAGCCTGTCCCGGGCGGCGGAGCTCGCGGCGCGTGTCGGGGCCTCGCCGCTGACCGCCGAGATCGGCTCCCTGGCCAGGCGCGCCCGCGTCCCGCTCTCCGGGGAGCCCGTCCCCGCGGAGCCGGTCCCCGGCCGGGCGGGGCTCACCGCGCGCGAGCACGAGGTGCTGAGACTGGTGGCCGCGGGCCGGAGCAACCGCGAGATCGCGGGGGAGCTGTTCATCTCGGCGAAGACCGTCAGCGTGCACGTCTCCAACATCCTCGCCAAGCTGGGCGCCGCCTCGCGCGGCGAGGCCGCCGCGACGGCCCACCGGTTGCGCCTGTTCGAGGGCTGAGGCGTCACCGCGTCCCGTCCTGCTGTCTTTCAAGCCACATGTTTCCAGCCGAACGGCCAAGGCGGCCTCCTGCCGCGGGCTTTTCGGGTTTCGCGCCGATCCGCGCGTGCCCCCGACGCTCCGGCGTGGCGCCCTTCCGGGCCGGCCGGCGTGCCGTACGACGGCCGCCGCGAAGGTAGCCGTCGTACGGGCCACGTTCACGCGGACCGGTACGTACGGGTTCACGAGTTCCGGTCGCCCGCCTTCGTCGGGCGGCCCGTCACGCCGTTCGGGCTCCCTCCGGCCCGCCGCGCGGACGCCCCGGAAAGGGGCGGCGACCCTCCCGCGTCCCGGCCCGTGGAGGGGCCGGAAGGCCGCCGGAGCAGGCGGATCGGCCCGATCGCACTCGGAGTTGAGGGGCGAGGTAAACCACCCTTCTCGACCCGTTGACGCGGCTGTAGCACGTATGTAACATTTGGCCAGCGCAATGCAAAAATATTGCAAAGTCCTGTCAAATTCTCTCTGTTCTCCGCAACTTACGGCAGTGATGTGCTGCGCCGGCACATCCCTCCCACCCCTCCGGAGAGGCCCCAGGTGATGTCGTTCTCGGCATTGCGCGGTCGGTCGCCACCCTGGCGGTCCCGGTTGCGACACTCATCGCCCCCGCGCCGACGCTGACCGGTACGGCCGTCACGGTCGTCATGGTCGTCATGACCTGTGCCCGGCAGAGCGTCCCGCGCCGCCGTGGCCGGTCGAGGGGCCGCGGTTCCGGACACCTCCCGTCCGGGCCCATCGACGGACATCACCAGGTCCGACCAGATCCGACGTTCACCCATCGCTCGTCCCGCCGGTCACCTCCACAAGAAGGACACCGGCGCACACGGCGACCAGCACCCCCCAGCGACGAACGAGGCACGGCTCGCGGATCGGCCCGCACAGATCACCCGGCCGGCCCGCCCGCCGGATTCCGAGGTCCCGCAGAACGGGACCCGGGGGTCCGCACCTCGTGGGCGAGGCACTCCAGGGTGCCGAGCGCGTCGCGCGGTGGAGGCCACGGCCTCCCTCCCGACCCTGTCGTTCCAGACGAGAGATAGAGGAACGCAATGAGAAAGCAGTACCTGGCGTTACGGCTGATGGCGGCGATGGCCGCCACCAGCCTGCTCGCTCTGGCCGGGGCAGTCGCCTCACCGGCCTCGGCGGCGGCCGGCCCCAACCTCGCGGCGGGCAAGTCGGCCTCCTCCAGCAGCGTCAACGCCCCCTACGGGGCGGGCAACGTCACCGACGGGAACGCCACCACCTACTGGGAGAGCAACAACAACGCCTTCCCGCAGTGGGTCCAGGTGGACCTCGGGGCCGCGGCCAGCGTCGACCAGGTGGTCCTGAAGCTGCCGCCCGCGACGGCCTGGGAGACCAGGACGCAGACCCTCTCGGTGCTGGCGGGCACGAGCGCCACGCCCACCACGACGGTCGTGGGCTCGGCCGGCTACACCTTCAACCCGGCGACCGGCAACACGGTGACGATCAACTTCACCGCGACCAGCGCCCGCTACCTGCGGCTGAACCTCACCGGCAACACGGGCTGGCCGGCCGGCCAGATCTCCGAGTTCGAGGTGTACGGCCCCGTCAGCGGCGGTGACACGACGCCGCCGAGCACGCCGTCGAACCTGGCTTACACCGAGCCGGGCTCGGGCCAGATCAGGCTGACCTGGAACGCCTCGACCGACGCCGTCGGCGTGACCGGGTACGACGTCTACGCCAACAACGCCCTGCGCGCCAGCGTGGCGGGCAACGTCCTGACCTACACCGACACCCAGCCGGCCACCGCGACAGTGTCCTACTACGTCAAGGCCAGGGACGCCGCGGGCAACCAGTCGGGCAACAGCAACACCGTCACCCGCCAGGGCAGCACCCCGACCGGGACGAACCTGGCCGTCGGCAAGGCGATCACCGCCTCCTCCTCGGTCTTCACGTTCGTGGCCACCAACGCCAACGACAACAACACGGCGACCTACTGGGAGGGCAACGGCGGCAGCTACCCCAACACGCTGACCGTCAGCCTCGGGGCGAACGCCTCCCTCAGCTCGGTCGTGCTGAAGCTGAACCCCGACAGCGCCTGGGGAACGCGCACGCAGAACATCCAGGTCCTCGGCCGCGCGCAGAGCTCGTCCACCTTCACGAGCGTGGTGGGGGCTGCGAACTACACCTTCAACCCCGCCTCCGGCAACACGGTGACGATCCCGGTCAGCGGCGCCTACGCCGACGTCCAGCTCAGGATCACCTCCAACACCGGCGCCCCCGCCGGTCAGGTCGCCGAGTTCCAGGTCATCGGCACCCCGGCGCCGAACCCGGACCTGACGATCACCGCTCTGACCGCGTCCCCGGCCTCCCCCGTCGAGACCGCCTCCGTCACGCTCTCGGCCACGGTGCGCAACGCCGGCTCGGCGGCCTCCGGCGCGACGAACGTCGACTTCTACCTGGGCACCACCAAGGTCGGCACCGCCGCGGTCGGCGCGCTGGCCGCCGGGGCGTCCGCCACGGTCTCGGCCGTCGCCGGTCCGCGTGACGCGGGCAGCTACGCGCTGAGCGCCAAGGTCGACGAGGCCAACAGCGTCATCGAGCAGAACGAGTCGAACAACACCTTCGCGGCCTCCTCCCCGCTCGTGGTCACGCCGGTCAGCACCTCCGACCTGGTCGCCACGACCAGCTGGACCCCCAGCAACCCGTCCAACGGCGCCGTCGTCACCTTCTCCGTGGCGATCAAGAACCAGGGCACCCTGGCCTCCGCGAGCGGCGCCCACGGCATCACGCTGACCGTCCTCAACGAGGCGGGCACCGTCGTCCGTACCCTGACCGGCTCCCACACCGGCGTGATCGCGCCCGGCGCCACCGCCGGCCCGGTGAACCTGGGCACCTGGACGGCGGCCAACGGCAAGTTCACCGTCAGGACGGTCCTCGCCGACGACGCCAACGAGCTGGCGGTCAAGCGGGCCAACAACACCAGCACCCAGCCGTTCTTCGTCGGCCGCGGCGCCAACATGCCGTACGACTTCTACGAGGCCGAGGACGCCGTCGTCGGCGGCGGGGCGGTCGTGGTCGGCCCCAACCGCAACATCGGCGACGTGGCGGGCGAGGCGTCCGGCCGCAGGGCCGTGACGCTGAACAACACCGGCAACTACGTCGAGTTCACCACCAAGGCCAGCACCAACACCCTGGTCACCCGCTTCTCCATCCCCGACTCCGCGGGCGGCGGCGGCATCAACTCGACGCTGAACGTCTACGTCAACGGCACCTTCCTCAAGCCCATCAACCTGACGTCCAAGTACGCCTGGCTGTACGGCCCCGAGGCCGGTCCCAACAACTCGCCCGGCTCCGGCGGCCCGCGTCACATCTACGACGAGGCCAACGTCATGCTCGGGACCACCGTCCCGGCCGGCAGCAAGATCAGGCTGCAGAAGGACGCGGCCAACACCACGACGTACGCGATCGACTTCATCAACACCGAGCAGGTCTCGCCGGTCGCGAACCCCGACCCCGCCAGGTACACGACCCCCACCGGCTTCACCCACCAGGACGTGCAGAACGCCCTCGACCGGGTCCGGATGGACACCACCGGCAACCTGGTCGGCGTCTACCTGCCGGCGGGCACCTACCAGACGGCCAGCAAGTTCCAGGTCTACGGCAAGGCCGTCAAGGTCGTCGGCGCCGGTCCCTGGTACACCCAGTTCCGGGCGCCCGACACCCAGGACAACACCGACGTCGGCTTCCGCGCCGAGGCCAGCGCCAACGGCTCGTCCTTCGCGAACTTCGCCTACTTCGGCAACTACACCTCGCGCATCGACGGCCCGGGCAAGGTGTTCGACTTCGCCAACGTCGCCGACGTGGTGATCGACAACATCTGGAACGAGCACATGGTCTGCCTCTACTGGGGCGCCAACACCGACCGGGTGACGATCAAGAACTCCCGCATCCGCAACATGTTCGCCGACGGCATCAACATGACCAACGGCAGCACGGACAACCTCGTCAGCAACAACGAGGCCCGCGCCACCGGTGACGACAGCTTCGCGCTGTTCTCGGCCATCGACGCCGGCGGCGCCGACATGAAGGGCAACGTCTACGAGAACCTGACGTCCATCCTGACCTGGCGGGCCGCGGGCGTCGCGGTCTACGGCGGGTACGACAACGTCTTCAGGAACATCTACATCGCCGACACGCTGGTCTACTCCGGCATCACGATCAGCTCGCTGGACTTCGGCTACCCGATGAACGGCTTCGGCGCCAGCCCGCCCACCAGGTTCGAGAACATCTCGATCGTCCGCGCCGGCGGTCACTTCTGGGGGCAGCAGGTCTTCCCGGCGATCTGGGTCTTCTCCGCCTCCAAGGTCTTCCAGGGCATCCGCGTCAGCAACGTGGACATCGTGAGCCCGACCTACGGCGGAATCATGTTCCAGACCAACTACTCCGGAGGCCAGCCGCAGAACCCGGTCACCGACACGATCTTCACGAACGTCTCGATCACCGGGGCCCAGAAGAGCGGCGACGCCTTCGACGCCAAGTCCGGCTGGGCCATCTGGGCCAACGAGATGCCCGAGCCCGGCCAGGGCCCGGCGGTCGGCTCGGCCACGTTCAACAACCTCCAGCTGAGCAACAACTTCCAGAACATCAAGAACACGACGTCGACCTTCACGATCAACGTCAACCCGTGATCCGGTGATCTTCTAGGAAGATCGCGGGAGAACCGCGCTACCGGTGCCGCCGGGAGGTCCGACCCTCCCGGCGGCACTTTCCCGTCAGGACCCCGGGGGTCCGCGCTTCCCGCCCGTTCGCCGCCGACCAGCGGGAAGATCCTCGTACAATGTCCCGATGGCTTCCCCCGAGAACGGCCCCGAGGTGAGCGACGCGTCGCGGGTCCTGCAGCGCGTCTTCGGCTACGACTCGTTCCGGGAGGGCCAGCAGGAGATCATCGAGCACGTCGTGTCCGGCGGCGACGCCCTCGTGCTCATGCCGACCGGCGGCGGCAAGTCGCTGTGCTACCAGATCCCCGCCCTCGTGCGGAAGGGCACCGGAGTGGTGATCTCGCCGCTCATCGCGCTCATGCAGGACCAGGTCGACGCCCTGACCGCGCTCGGCGTACGGGCCGGGTTCCTCAACTCCACCCAGGACTTCGAGGAGCGCCGCGCGGTCGAGTCGGCCTTCCTCTCCGGCGAGCTGGACCTGCTCTACCTGGCGCCGGAGCGCCTGCGGGTCGACTCCACGCTGCGGCTGCTCGACAGCGGGGTGATCTCGCTGTTCGCCATCGACGAGGCGCACTGCGTCGCCCAGTGGGGGCACGACTTCCGGCCCGACTACCTCGCCCTGTCCGCGCTGCACGAGCGCTGGCCGGACGTGCCGCGCATCGCGCTGACCGCGACGGCCACCAGGGCGACCCACGCCGAGATCGCCTCCCGGCTCAACCTGGAGGAGGCCCGCCACTTCGTGGCGAGCTTCGACCGCCCCAACATCCAGTACCGCATCGCCCCCAAGAACGAGCCCAAGCGGCAGCTGCTGGAGCTGCTGCGCACCGAGCACGCCGGGGACGCGGGCATCGTCTACTGCCTGTCGCGCAACTCGGTCGAGAAGATCGCCGAGTTCCTGGTGCAGAACGGCGTCGAGGCGCTGCCCTACCACGCGGGGCTCGACGCCCGCGTCCGCGCCGCCAACCAGGCGCGCTTCCTGCGCGAGGACGGCCTCGTCATGGTCGCCACCATCGCGTTCGGCATGGGGATCGACAAGCCCGACGTGCGCTTCGTCGCCCACCTCGACCTGCCCAAGTCCGTCGAGGGCTACTACCAGGAGACCGGCAGGGCCGGGCGCGACGGCCTGCCCTCCACCGCCTGGCTCGCCTACGGCCTCCAGGACGTCGTGCAGCAGCGCAAGATGATCGACACCTCCGAGGGTGACGACGCCCACCGCCGCCGCCTGGCCACCCACCTGGAGGCCATGCTGGCCCTGTGCGAGGCGGTCGAGTGCCGCCGCACGCGGCTGCTGGCCTACTTCGGCCAGGAGGGCGGCGCCTGCGGCAACTGCGACACCTGCCTGTCGCCGCCGGAGTCGTGGGACGGCACGGTCGCCGCGCAGAAGGTCCTGTCGACCGTGTTCCGGCTCATGCGCGAGCGCCGCCAGAAGTTCGGCGCCGGGCAGATCATCGACATCCTCCTCGGCAAGAAGACGGCCAAGGTCATCCAGCACGACCACGACGGCCTGACGGTGTTCGGCATCGGCACGGAGCTGAGCGAGGGCGAGTGGCGCGGCGTGGTGCGCCAGCTGCTGGCGCAGGGGCTGCTCGCCGTCGAGGGCGACTACGGCACGCTGGTGCTGACCGAGGCGAGCGCGGAGGTCCTGGGCCGCAGGCGCCAGGTCCCGCTGCGGCGCGAGCCGGAGAGGGCGCCCAGGGCCGCCAAGGCCTCCGGCGCCTCCAAGAGCTCCACCTCGCGCCGGGCCGAGCCCGTCGAGATGCCGGAGGAGGCGGCGCCGGTGTTCGAGCTGCTGCGCGCCTGGCGCGGGGCCACCGCCAAGGAGCAGGGCGTGCCCGCGTACGTGATCTTCCACGACGCGACCCTGCGCGAGATCGCGACCAGGCTCCCCTCGTCCCTGGCCGAGCTGGGCACGATCAGCGGGATCGGGGAGAACAAGCTCGCCAAGTACGGCCGGCAGGTCCTCGACACCCTCGCGGGCCACGACCGCGATCCCGGCGGAGACCCGGGGGAGGCCTCCGACGAGGCCTCCGACGAGAGCCAGGACGCCCTCCTGGAGTTCCCCTGAGGTCAGGGTCGCCCGGCGTTCCCCTGCGGTAGGATCGGGCGAATCCGGGCTTAAGGGCCCGCGCAGTGAGACGCATATAGGAGCCTGGAGGCTGTCGTCCGCCTCCGGGCTTCTCGCGTTGGCGGATCCCCCCGCGGCTGCGCACTCCCGAAAGAGGACGATCGGTGGCTGACAGAAGGAACGATCCGGTGGTGGTCGTCGGGCTCGGCCGCTTCGGCAGCTCCCTGGCGGTCGAGCTGTCCCGCAGGGGCACCGAGGTGCTGGCCATCGACCACCGCCCCAAGGTGGTGCAGAGCCTGGCGGGAAAGCTCACCCACGTCGTCGTCGCCGACTCCACCGACATCGAGGCGCTGCGGCAGATGGGGGTGCCCGACTTCTACCGGGCGGTGGTCGCCATCGGCACCGACCTGGAGTCCAGCATCCTCACCACCTCCCTGCTCGTCGAGCTGGAGATCGACGACGTCTGGGCCAAGGCGATCAGCCGCGAGCACGGCCGCATCCTGGAGCGGGTCGGCGCCCACCACGTGATCCTCCCCGAGCACGACATGGGGGAGCGGCTGGCCCACCTGCTCAACGGGCGGATGCTCGACTACATGGAGGTCGACGGCGACTACGCGGTGGTCAAGACCCGCCCGCCCCGCGAGTACGTCGGCGTTCCCCTCGGCGAGTCCAACCTGCGGCGCAAGTACGGCGTGACCGTGGTCTGCGTGAAGGGCGAGCACGACGAGTTCACCTACGCCGACGCCGGGACCGTGCTGGGGTACGGGGACGTGATCGTCATCGCGGGCAAGATCGAGCAGGTGGAGCGGTTCACCGAGCTCCCCTGAACCGCCAGGCCCTCTCCGCCGTACCCCGGTCGTGGCCCTCGTGAGTGCCTGCGCCGGGCTCCCGCCGTTTCCTGTCGTGCCCCCGTCGTGTTCCCGCGGTGTTGCGGGGAGTACCCGCGCGTGCTCGCGATTCGCCGTGCCCGTGCCGCTGTGTGATCGCCGCGATCGATCTAGACTGGGCGGACCTTACTAGAATGGAGTTCGGTAGCGATGCGATTCGGACTGTTCATCAACGGCTCCCAGAAGCCGGACGCGTTCGGCCTGCTGCGGGAGCGCATCGCCCGCGGGGCCGATGACGGCTTCTCCTCGGTGTGGATGTCCCAGACGTTCGACCTCGACGCCCTGACCGCGCTCGCCGTGATCGGCAGCCAGGTGCCGGGGATCGAGTTCGGCACCGCCGTCGTCCCGACCTACCCGCGCCACCCGGCGGTCCTCGCCCAGCAGGCGCTCACCGTCAACGCCGCCCTCGACGGGCGGCTCGCCCTCGGCATCGGGCTCTCGCACCAGATCGTGATCGAGGGCATGTACGGCCTGAGCTTCGAGCGGCCCGCCCGCCACATGCGCGAGTACCTGTCGATCCTGCTGCCGCTCGTGCGCGGGGAGAACGCGGCCTTCGAGGGGGAGACCCTCACGGCGCGGCTGGGGCTGAACACGCCGGGGCCGAGGGACATGCCCGTCCTCATCGCCGCCCTGGCCCCCAGGATGCTCAAGCTGGCCGGGGAGGTGGCCGACGGCACCGTGCTGTGGATGACCGGCGCCAAGACGGTGACCGAGCACGTGGCACCCGCCGTCACCGAGGCCGCGCGGGCCGCCGGGCGTCCCGCGCCGAGGATCGTGTGCGCGCTGCCCGTCTGCGTCACCGACGACGCCGAGGCGGCCAGGGCACTGGCCGCCGAGCGGTTCGAGATCTACGGGCAGCTGCCGTCGTACCGGGCGGTGCTCGACAAGGAGGGCGCCGAGGGCCCGGCGGACGTGGCGATCATCGGTGACGAGGACGAGGTGTCGGCGCGGATCGAGGAACTCGCCAAGGCCGGGGTCACCGACTTCGTCGCCTCCGAGTTCTCCCGGGGCACCCGGACGCGGGAGTTCCTCAAGAGCCTTCTCTGAGGGCTCTCCCCCGGCCCGCCCGGGGGAGGCCGCCCGCTCAGACGCCGAAGGCGCTCAGGGCCGCCCAGGCCGTCCCCGCGCCGGTGACGGTCCCGGCGGCGACCTGGGCGGGCGTGTGGTGGGTGAGCCTGACCCGCGCCCAGCACACCATCGCCACGACCAGCGCGCCCGCGACCAGCGTGGGCACGGCGGGCAGTACGTGGGCCAGCACCACCACGGTCCCCGCCGACACGGCCGCGTGGAAGGAGATCTTCCACCGGAGGGTGATCGGGACCGTCACCGCGAGCGCGGCCAGCATCGCGGTCACGGTGGCCACCAGAAGCCGGGGAGCGCCCAGCAGGATCAGCAGCGTCAGCGCGACGACCACCGAGGCGACCGCCACCAGCAGCGGAACCGTACGGCTCGCCCGGTCGACCAGGTGATGGGAGTCGAGGCGCCCGGAACGGACCCCGTTCAGGATCACCAGGGCCGGGATCCCGCCGCACAGGGCCGAGGCCACCAGGCCCCAGACCGCGCCGGGCCAGCCGTCGGCCATCAGCCCGACGAGCGGGGGCAGCCCGATGACCAGCACCTGCGGCGCGAACAGCCCGGTCACCCACCGGGCCGCCGCCTCCGCGGTGGTCTCGCCGCCGCCCGCCATCTCCTGACCGGTCATCTGAATCCTTCCAGCGCGGAGACCCCGCCCCCGGGCTTCCGGTGAGAGGGGCCGGCCCGCCCGCGTCGACGTGAGGGCCGTGGGTGTTGTGGAGCCCGTGGGGCCACCCTGCCAGCTGAGGGGCCCGGGGACGAACATCCACGGCCGCCTACGGCCCCGCGGCCCGGGTGGTGATCCCCGCGTGACCCGGTGACCCGGGAGGGCGGCGGACCGCGCTCCCGGGTGAGCGGCGGTGGTCAGTCGTTGGCGTGCAGGATGCTGTTGAGCTCCACGCTCGTCCCCCGGCGGGGCACGGCCTCGACCGCGCCCGAGGTGGAGTTGCGGCGGAACAGCAGGCCGGAGGCGCCGGAGAGCTCGGCGGCCTTGACCACCCGTCCCTCGGGCAGGGCGACCTTGGTCCCGGCGGTGACGTAAAGGCCCGCCTCCACGACGCAGTCGTCGCCCAGGGAGATGCCGACGCCGCTGTTGGCGCCCAGCAGGCAGCGCCGCCCGATGGAGATGACCTGCTTGCCGCCGCCGGACAGGGTGCCCATGATCGAGGCGCCGCCGCCGACGTCCGAGCCGTCGCCCACGACGACGCCCGCCGAGACGCGGCCCTCGACCATGGAGGTGCCGAGCGTCCCGGCGTTGAAGTTGACGAAACCCTCGTGCATCACGGTCGTGCCGCTCGCCAGGTGCGCGCCCAGGCGGACCCGGTCGGCCTCGGCGATCCGGACGCCGCCGGGCACCACGTAGTCGACCATCCGGGGGAACTTGTCCACGCCGTAGACGGTCACCTGCCCCCGGGCGCGCAGGCGGAGCCGCACCTCCTCGAAGCCCTCGACGGCGCACGGGCCGTGGTTGGTCCACACCACGTTGCTGAGCAGGCCGAACAGACCGTCCAGGTTCTGGCCGTGCGGCTGGACGAGGCGCGCCGACAGCAGGTGCAGGCGCAGGTAGGCGTCGTGGGCGTCGGCCGGGGCCTCGGACAGCTTGGTGATGCCGGTGCGTACCGCGACCACCTCCACGCCGCGGTCCTCGTCGGGACCGAGCAGCGCGGCGACCCCGGAACCGAGCTCCTCGACCGCCTCCTGTTCGGTCAGCCGCCTGGTGCCCGGCGAGGAGGGCTCGCCCAGTTGTGGGGAGGGGAACCACGTGTCGAGCACGGTTCCGCCGGAGGTGATGGTCGCGATGCCGGCCGCGTGCGCGCCGGAGATCTGGGCTGCTGCGTTCACGCCGACCAAGCCTAGCCAAAGTGGCCGCAATGGCAGTACGCCGAGGGAGCGTCGGGCGTGTGTCCGCGGGGCCCGGTGGTTAGCGTGGCCGCCATGCTGCACGGGATCGACGTGTCGAACTGGCAGGGCGACGTCAACTGGGGGGCGCACGCGAAGGGCGGGGTCTCCTTCGCCTTCGCCAAGGCGAGCGAGGGGAGCACCTTCACCGACAAGTGGTTCGGCGCCAACTGGAACGGCATGCGCGAGAGCTGGATCGTCTGCGGGGCCTACCACTTCGCCCGCCCCGCGGGGGACCCCGAGGCGCAGGCGGTGCACTTCCTGCGGATCGTGCAACGGGCCGGTGGGCTGCGCCGGGGGGACCTGATCGCGCTCGACCTGGAGACCAACGATCGTCTCCCGGCGCACAGGGTGGCCCGGTTCGCCCGCAGCTGGTGCCAGGCGATCATCGCGCTGGCCGGGGTCAAGCCGGTGGTCTACACGTTCCTGTCGTTCGCGCGCAACGGCAACTGCGCCGGGCTGGAGCCCTACCCGCTGTGGATCGCCGCGCCCGACCACCCCCGGGGCAGGCCGGAGGTGCCGCAGCCGTGGAGCAGGTGGACGATCCACCAGCACTCGAACAAACCAGTCGATCGCAACGTCTTCCGCGGCACCCGGGCCGAGCTGACCTCCCTGGGCTACCGCCGCAGCCGCAAGGCCTGAGAAATCGCGTTGCCGACACCGGTAGCATCGATTCCAGACCATTCACCGACGTCTCCCAGGGAGCAACAGTGTCCGCCGTGCCAGAACTTCGTATCACCCTCGCCGGAGCCGAGCGTGTGGTGGCGGGAGGCACGACGTACGGGGAGGCGCTGGAGGCGGACGGCCGCTCGGTGGTCGCCGCCCGCGTCGACGGCGAGCTGAGGGACCTCGCGGCCCGGGTGGCCGACGGTGACGTGGTCGAGCCGGTCGAGGCGGGCAGCCCCGACGGGCGCGCCATCGTCCGCCACTCCACCGCGCACGTCATGGCCCAGGCCGTCCAGGAGATCTTCCCCGAGGCCAGGCTGGGCATCGGCCCGCCGGTCGAGAACGGCTTCTACTACGACTTCGACGTCAAGGAGCCGTTCACCCCCGATGATCTCAAGCGCATCGAGAAGCGCATGCGCGAGATCGTCAAGCAGGGGCAGCTCTTCTCCCGCAGGCCCGTCTCCGACGAGCAGGCCGCCGAGGAGCTCGCCTCGGAGCCGTACAAGCTGGAGCTGATCGGCCTCAAGGGCGGCGCGGCCGACGAGGAGAGCGTCGAGGTGGGCGGCGCCGAGCTGACCATCTACGACAACCTCGACGCCAAGAGCGGCGAGCTGCGCTGGAAGGACCTGTGCCGCGGCCCCCACGTGCCGACCACCCGGTCCATCCCGGCGTTCAAGCTGATGCGCTCGGGCGGCGCCTACTGGCGGGGCAGCGAGAAGAACCCGCAGCTCCAGCGGATCTACGGCACCGCGTGGGAGTCGCGCGAGAAGCAGGACGAATACCTCCAGATGCTGGAGGAGGCCGAGAAGCGCGACCACCGCAAGCTGGGCGCCGAGCTCGACCTGTTCTCCTTCCCCGACGAGCTGGGCTCGGGCCTGCCGGTCTTCCATCCCAAGGGCGGCGTGATCCGCCGCGCGATGGAGGACTACTCGCGCAGGCGCCACGAGGAGGCCGGATACTCCTTCGTCAACACCCCGCACATCACCAAGGAGGGGCTCTACAAGACCTCCGGCCACCTCGACTGGTACGCCGACGGCATGTTCCCCCCCATGGAGCTGGAGGGGGCCAAGTACTACCTCAAGCCGATGAACTGCCCGATGCACAACCTGATCTTCCGGGCGCGCGGGCGTTCCTACCGGGAGCTGCCGCTGCGGCTGTTCGAATTCGGGACGGTCTACCGCTACGAGAAGTCCGGCGTGGTGCACGGCCTGACCCGGGTGCGCGGCCTCACCCAGGACGACGCGCACATCTACTGCACCCGCGAGCAGATGCGCGACGAGCTGACCTCGCTGCTGCGCTTCGTGCTCGACCTGCTGCGCGACTACGGCCTCGACGACTTCTACCTGGAGCTGTCGACCAAGGACCCGGTCAAGTTCGTCGGAAGCGACGAGGACTGGGAGGAGGCGACCCAGACCCTGCGCGAGGTCGCCGAGTCCGAGAAGCTGGAGCTGGTCCTCGACCCGGGCGGCGCGGCGTTCTACGGGCCGAAGATCTCCGTCCAGGCCCGTGACGCGATCGGCAGGACCTGGCAGATGTCGACGATCCAGCTCGACTTCAACCTGCCGGACCTCTTCGAGCTGGAGTACCAGTCGACCGACGGCTCCCGGCAGCAGCCCGTCATGATCCACCGGGCGCTGTTCGGCTCGATCGAGCGCTTCTTCGGCGTCCTGGTCGAGCACTACGCGGGCGCCTTCCCCCCCTGGCTCGCGCCGGTCCAGGTGGTCGGCATCCCGATCGCCGAGGCCCACGCGCCCTACCTCCAGGACATCGCGAAGAAGGCCCGGGAGCGGGGGATCAGGATCGAGGTCGACGCCTCCGACGACCGGATGCAGAAGAAGATCCGCAACGCGCAGAGGTCCAAGGTGCCGTTCATGCTCCTGGCGGGCGACGACGACATCGCGGGCGGCGCGGTCTCCTTCCGCTTCCGCAACGGCGAGCAGAAGAACGGGGTGCCGGTCGACGAGGCGATCGACGAGATCGTCGACGCGATCGAGCGCCGGGTCCAGGTCTAGGACCTTCCCGTGGGCGGCTCCGGCCGCCCGCGGGCGTACGGGGGGCTTCACGGCCCCCCGTACGTCGTTTCCGGGCCTTCGCCGGGGTTTCTCCCAGCGCTTACGGCTTTCGCCGTGCTTCCCGCGTTTACGGCTTTCGCCGTGCTTCCCGCGTTTACGGCCTTCGCCGTGCTTCTCCGGCGCCTGCAGTCTTCGCCGGGCGCCCTGGCGTGCAGACGCCCTGCGGGGGTTCTCGGCGTCCTGACGTCCTGCGGCCTTCGCCGGGCCCCTCGTGTGCCTGAGGTCCTTGGGCCGGCCTCAGCCGAGGCCCGGCGTCGTCCTACGCGTCGTCTCCGGTCCTGGCGGGAGCCTCGGAGCCGGTCTCGCCCGGCATGCGGACGTCCTCCACGTCGACGTTGACCTCCACGACCCGCATGCCCAGCATCCGGCTGATGGTCCGGGCCACGTTGGTCTTGACCTCGTTGGCCACGTCCATCACCACGTGTCCGTACTCCGCGACGATCGTCACGTCCACGGCCGCCGTACGGTCCTGCACGTGGGCGTTGACGCCCCGGGGGCCGCGCCTGGCGATGCCCGCGCGCTCGCGCATCGGCTCCACCGCGTGGGCGGCGTCGCCTCCCAGCTCGGCGACTCCCGCGACCTCCAGCGTGGCGAGGGCCGCGACCTTCTCCACCACCTCGTCGGCCACCTTGATCCGGCCCTTCACCACGGCCGAGGACACCGCGGAGACGGGAGGCACCGGGGACACGGGGGCGACCGGGGAGGCTGCCGCGGCCGGCACCGGCCGGGCGGGGGAGGGGAGGGGCGCGTCGTCCGGCGTCTCGGGCTCGGGGGACGGCTCGGGGAGCGCCTCGACCACGGCCAGGTAGGGCTCGCCGGGGGAGGAGGCCGTCTCGCCGGGCGACGGAACCGACGGGCGCGGCGCCGGAGGCTCCGTTTCGGCGGACAGGGACAGGCTGAGGGAGAACGGGCGGCTGGGCCTCCCGCCCGTTTCCGCGGGGGAGGTGGAGGACGTGGAGGACGTGGAGGACACGGAAGAAGAGGTGGATGACGCGGAAGGCGTCGGAGACGTCAGGGACCCGGGGGACCCAGGGGACCCAGGGGACACGGTCTCCTCGGTCGGCTCCTCGACGGAGACGTCGGTCATGGGGTGCTCCTCGGCAGTCGGTGGTCGTGCTGGGGGGGATTCTGCCGGAAATCCGGTGCATTCGTCCGTCAATACCGTGTGACATACGCCGCCCCTCCCGTCACAGCACCAGATTCCGGTCACTTCAACCACCCCAAGCGCTCCTGGCGCTCCGGCCCCTCCGGGTGATCCAGGCTGCCGGGCTCTGGGGGAACGCCGGACGGGGGCACGAGGCGTCGGGGAGGGGGGAGCGAGGGAGGCGCAAGAACGCGGGGATCGGCGTGGCAATATGCTGGCGACCATGAGCGACGAGCCGGAGGCGCAGTACGGGGCGGGGACGCCGGACGCGTTCCAGAGACTCTGGACCCCCCATCGGATGGCCTACATCAAGGGAGCCAGCAAACCCACCGGTTCCGGCCCCGAGGACGGCTGCCCGTTCTGCGAGATCCCCCGGATGAGCGACGAGGACGGCCTGATCGTCGCCCGGGGTGAGACGGTCTTCGCGCTGCTCAACCTCTACCCGTACAACTCCGGCCACCTGATGGTCTGCCCCTACCGGCACGTGCCGGACTACACGGACCTGGACGAGGCCGAGACCTTCGAGCTCGCCGACTTCACCCGGCGGGCGCTGGTCGCCCTGCGCAAGGCCAGCGGCGCGCAGGGCTTCAACGTGGGCATGAACCTGGGCGGCGTGGCGGGCGCCGGGATCGCCGCCCACCTGCACCAGCACGTGGTGCCCCGGTGGGGCGGCGACACCAACTTCATGCCCGTCGTCGGCCAGACCAAGGTGCTCCCTCAGCTGTTGCGCGACACCAGGGAGCTGCTCGCCGGGTCCTGGCCCGGTTCCTCGTAGCCCGAGGAGCGCGAGGCGCCGCCGCCCAGGGCCCTGATGCCCGCCGACAGCGTCAGCGGCACGGCGAGCGCCAGCGCCATGGACAGCACCGCGGCGCCCGAGTCGTTGACCAGCATGCCGACCACCCCGCTGACCAGGGTGCCGATCAGGCCTGCCTTCAGCGCGGGGGAGTGCGCGAAAGCGGCGGGCAGCACTCCCGCGGTCGCCTGTTCGGGGCGCAGCAGCGCGTAGACGAGGAACGCCACCGCGGCGATCACGACCGGCATCAGGTTGGGGCTGAGCAGGGTGCCCAGCATCGCGCTGAGCTTGCGGCCGATCACCTCCAGGGCCTCGCCGGTGAACACCTGGCCGACGAAGCGGCCCAGGTGGGTCTGCGAGCCCGGCGGGCGCAGGTAGTCGAGGTAGGCGATGGACATCACGATGACGCCGCCCGCCACGCAGAACGCGCCCAGCTTGACGATCGAGACCCGCCTGCCCGCGATCAGCAGCGCGGTCACCGCGATGCCCGGCACGAAGGCGATCACCCCGCCGAAGTCGCTGCCCACGCCCGGCCAGCCGCCCAGGATCATCGCGAAGCCGCCCAGCACCGCCACGACGGCCGCCGCCACCGTGCTCGCCCGGCTCCCGCCCGCCGGCCGGTCCGTCGCCGCACCGGGAGCGACAGCGTCGGCGGCGTCGGTGACGTCCAAGCGGTCGCCGCGCGTCAGCCGGTGCGCGATCGTGGCGGCCAGCAGCAGCACCGAGGTGGCGAAGAGAGCGAACGGGATGTTGCCCAGGCCGTAGTAGCGGGCCCCGACCACGGCGCTGTAGCCCATCACGCTGTTGAGCTGCAGGGTCGTCCCGGTCAGCAGGTCGCCCGCCAGCACCGCCGCCGTCACCCCGGCCACCACCGCCAGCGGCCCGAGCGGCGCCCGGCGCCAGGGCCCGGCCAGCGCCGCCGCGGCCAGCAGCAGCGCGCATCCGGCGATCCCGCCGACCAGCGCGAGCACCGGCGCTCCCGCGTGGTGCCAGGGGGTGAGGTTCACCAGGTACGTCGACACGGGCACCGAGGCCAGCGTGATCGCGGCCACCCGGATGCCGGTCAGCCCCCGCCTGCGGCGCAGCAGCAGGAACGCGGTCAGGTAGAAGGCGACCTGCAGCACCGCGACCGCGGTGAAGAAGATCCCGCCCACGTTCCTGATCGTCTCTCCGGCCACGTCGGCCCGGTCCAGCTCGAAGCGCGCCGCCTCGGTGCCGCCGGTGCGCCTCTCGCTCGCCTGCCAGGGCACCCCGATCACGCCCGGCGGCGTGGCGAGCCCGGTCAGGGAGAGCATCGTCGCGGTGATGTCCGGCAGGATCGTGGTGTCGTCGCGGTGGGTGGAGGCCGCCCCCAGGAAGCGGTTGGAGACGTCCCCGTCGCGCATCATGGCCACCCGCAGGTGCGGGTTGCCGCCGTGGTCGGACAGGCCCGCCAGCAGCACGCTGACGTCCTTGGGCAGCACGGTCAGGATCGCCCCCGCCTTGGCGTCGGCCAGGCGCAGCGCCGCGGCCCGTTCCTGCGCGGTGAGCCGGTCCTCCTCCTGCGGCAGCCGCTCGCCGGTCACGTACGGCCGGATCAGGTCGTCGACGTCGACGGCCATCACCCGGCACTTGGTGAGCACGTCGGCGCGGACCTGCGCGGGGGAGGGGGCGTAGACGTCGACCTTGCCCGAGCGGTCGGCCAGTGCCAGCGCGGCCCCGGGGCCGATCGCCAGCGTGCACTCGCCGGCGGCGTTCACGGCCTCGCCGAGGGCGCCCGCGTTACGCTGGCCGGCGACCCGGTGCAGGTACTCGTAGTCGGGGATGACCGCGCCCGCCTGGTCGGGCTCGGGCAGCGGGGGCAGCCCGCAGCCGTAGCCGACCGCGGACCTCACCCCGGCCGACACCGTCAGCCACCCGTCGTAGGGGCAGGTCACCCTGCCCACCGCGCGGACCGACAGGGATCCGACCGCGCTCCGCCCGGCCAGCTGCCACAGGTTCGGGGTGCCGGTGGGGCTGAGGTCACTCCATCGCAGGCCGGGGACGCCGATCAGCGCCACCCGTCCGTCGGCCTGCGTGGCGGAGTGCGCGGCCCCCGGCCACAGCAGGCCCAGCACCATCGCAAGCGCGACAAGCGTCCGCTTCACGAACGACCTCCCCTTCAGCTCCTGCCAAGTGCTGGCACCGTAGGGGAAGATCGTGCCACGGGTCCAGCCGGGCCGGGGGACCGGCCGGGATCACCGTCGTGGCGGGTTTCCCGGGTCAGGTCCCGGCTCGGGGGCCGGCTCAGGTCCCGGAGGGCGCGCTCTCGTTCTGCAGGCGGTCGAGGGCGGTGACCAGGTAGGTGCCGCCGCCCTGCGCGGTGAAGGCCTGGCGGTCGCCGGCCGCCGCGGGCACGATCGCGACCAGGTTGCGGGCGTCGGCGGTGGCGCACTCTCCCGGCTTGCCCGAGGCGATCCGGTAGACCGCGTAGGAGCGGGCGTCCGGAGAGCTCTTCCAGCTGAGCGAGGTGCCCTGCAGCCGCACGTCGGCGGGCCTGGCCGGGGCCTGGCCGCCGCGGTCCTTCATCAGCGGCAGCAGCGCCGGGCGGCCGTAGTGGTCCTTGACGACGCGGTCGAGCGCGCCCAGCGGGTTGGTGGAGAGCTGCTTGGCGCTGAAGTAGACGTCGCCGGAGACCTGCCCGTACTTGCGGTTGCGGGTCAGGTGGGAGGACATCTCGCCGGGCCTGGTCCAGGCGGCGGTGTCGGTGGCGCCGACGCGGTACAGGCCCTGGCCGATGTAGAGCTGCACCCCGGTGCCCTTGACCTCGTTGGCCCACCAGGGCATCAGCACGTCGTAGTCGGCGATCTTGAACCCGCGCGGCCAGTACAGCTGGGGGATGACGTAGTCGACCGTGCCCTTCTTGATCCAGTGGCGGGCGTCGGCGTAGATGGCGTCGTACGCGGACATGCCGCCGGTGGCCGAGCCGCTGGGGTCGTCGGACTTGTTGCGCCAGATCCCGAACGGGCTGACGCCGAACTTCACGCTGTTCCTGACCTCGTGCACGGTCTTGTCGACCTGCGCGATCAGCTTGTTGACGTTGGCGCGGCGCCAGTCGGCGAGCTTGGCCCCCTTGCCGTACTTGGCGAAGGCGGCGCCGTCGGCGAACTTCGCGCCCGCGACGGGATAGGGGTAGAAGTAGTCGTCGAAGTGGACCCCGTCGACGTCGTAGCGGGTCACCACGTCCTTGACGACCTTGGTGACGTAGTCGCGGACCGCGGGCAGGCCGGGGTTGTAGTAGGCCAGATCCCCGTATTTCACGATCCACTCGGGGTGCAGCCGGGCGGGGTGCCCGGCGGGCAGCTTGGACAGGTCGCCGTCGGCGGAGGCGCGGTAGGGGTTGAACCACGCGTGGAACTCCAGGCCGCGCCGGTGGGCCTCGGCGACGAGGAAGGGCAGCGGGTCCCAGCCGGGGTCCTTGCCCGCGGTGCCGGTCAGATACTGCGACCAGGGCTCCAGAGCCGACTTGTACAGCGCGTCGGAGGCGGGGCGGACCTGGACGAACACCGCGTTGAACCGCCGCTTGACCGCGTTGTCGAGGATCTTGACGTACTCGGCCTGCTGGCGGGCCGGGGACAGGCCGGTCCGCGAGGGCCAGTCGATGTTCTTGACCGTGGCGATCCACACCCCGCGCAGCTGCCGCTTGGGGTATTTCGCGTCGACGTCGCACCGCGCCGCCGCCGGGGTCGTCGCGCCGACCGTCTCCGTGGAGACGGCCGGGCTCTTGCCGGCCTTCGGCCGGGCGGGCGCGGCGTCGGGGCCGAAGGTGTAGGCGGCCCCCGTGGTCAGGACGGCGAGGGCGGCAGCGGCCAGAAGAGGGCGTCCGTGTCGCATGGTTCCCCAGTGTGGCACCAGCGCCGGTGTGCTTTGAACGAAAAAACGAAATCCTTTCGTGATGACTCTGTTACATGTGTGCATGCTGGGGGACGTGCGCCGGACGGTGCGCGCTCCCCGGGGGGCGGGGCTCCGTCCGGCGCGCGTCCCACCGCCTGTCAGGCGGTGACTTTGTCCATCAGATGCGAGGGCAGCGGCTCGTAGCGAAGGAAGACCCGCCGGAACGTCCCCGTCCCGTGTGACATGGATCTCAGATCGATCGAGTATCGCGTGATCTCCAGCTCGGGCACCTCGGCCTTGACGAGGGTACGTCCCACCCCCACCGGCTCGGTGCCGAGCACCCGGCCCCTGCGCGAGGACAGATCGGACATCACCGCGCCGACGTGGTCGTCGGCGACCAGGATGGACACCTCGTCGACCGGTTCGAGCAGCAGCGTGGGCACCTTGGCCGCGGCCTCCTTCAGCGCGAGCGCCCCGGCGATCTGGAACGCCATGTCGGAGGAGTCGACCGAGTGGGCCTTGCCGTCGTACAGGGTCACCCGCACGTCCACCATGGGGTAGCCGGCGAGCACCCCGCGCTGCATCTGGGTGCGCACGCCCTTCTCCACCGAGGGGATGAACTGGCGCGGCACCACGCCGCCGACGATCTTGTCCACGAACTCGAAGCCGCCGCCGGAGGGCAGGGGCTCGACCTCCAGGTGGCAGACGGCGAACTGGCCGTGGCCGCCGGTCTGCTTGACGTTGCGGCCCAGGGCCTGGCAGCTGCCGCCGAAGGTCTCCCGCAGCGGCACCCGCAGCTCGGTCTTCTCCACCTCCACGCCGTGCCGCCTGCTCAGCCGGTCGAGCAGCACGTCGGTGTGGGCCTCGCCCATGCACCACAGCACGAGCTGGCGGGTCTCGGGGTTGTTCTCCAGCCGGAGCGTCGGGTCCTCGGCGACCAGCCGCTGCAGCGCCTGGCCCAGCTTGTCGTCGTCGGCCTTGGAGCGGGGCTGGATCGCCACGGGCAGCAGCGGCTCCGGCATGGACCAGGCCGTCATCAGCAGCGGGTTCTCCCGGTCCGACAGGGTGTCGCCGGTCTCCGCGCGCGCCAGCTTGGCCACCGCCGCGATGTCCCCGGCCACGCACTTGGCGGTCGTCCGCTGGTGCTTGCCCAGCGGCGAGGAGAGCGCGCCGATGCGCTCGTCCACGTCGTGGTCCTCGTGCCCGCGGTCGGACAGTCCGTGCCCCGAGACGTGCACCGTCATGTCCGGGCGCAGCGTGCCGGAGAAGACCCGCACCAGGCTGATCCTGCCCACGTACGGGTCGCTGGTGGTCTTGACGACCTCGGCGACCAGGGGCCCGTCGGGATCGCAGGTGATGCCGGAGACGGGCCGGCCGTCGATCGACATGATCTCCGGCAGGGGGTGCTCGGGCGGGGAGGGGAAGCCCTGGGTGATGAGCTCCAGGACCTCCAGCGCGCCCACGCCGGTCCCCGTGGCCAGCACCGGGTAGAAGCCGCCGCGCGCGACGGCCTTCTCCAGGTCCTCGATCAGGGCCTTGGTGTCGATCTCCTCGCCGGAGAGGTAACGGTCCATCAAGGACTCGTCCTCGCTCTCCTGGATGACGCCCTCGATCAGGGCGCCCCGGTAGACCTCGATCTGGTCGGCGTAGGCGGGGCCGGGGGAGTTCTCCGTCCGGGTCGCGGTCGCGTAGTTGTAGAACCTCTGGCTCAGCAGGCCGATCAGGCCGTTCACCTTGCCGTTGGTCACCACCGGCAGGTACAGCGGCGAGACGCCGTCGCCGAAGGCGTCCTGGCAGGCGGCGAGGGCGTTCTCGAAGTCCGCCCGCTGGTGGTCGATCTTGGTGATCACGACCGCGCGGGGCATGTCGACCGCGGCGCACTCGTCCCAGAGCATCCTGGTCAGGCCGTCCACGCCGTCGACGGCGGAGACGACGAACAGCGCCGCGTCGGCCGCGCGCAGCCCGGCGCGCAGGTCGCCGACGAAGTCGGCGTAGCCGGGGGTGTCCAGCAGGTTGATCTTGATGTCGTTGTGGACCACGGGGGCCACGGTCAGGTTCACCGAGCGTTGCTGGCGCACCTCGACCTCGTCGAAGTCACTGACGGTCGTGCCGTCCTCGACCCTGCCGGACCGCTGGACGGTCCGCGTCGCGGCCAGCAACGCCTCCACGAGTGTTGTCTTGCCGGCACCGGAATGGCCGACCAGCACGACGTTTCTGATCATGCCGGGCCGGTCGGCCGCGGGTGCCCTCCCCGCGGCTCCCGCTGCTCCGCCGGTTGCTCTTTCCGCCACATCGCCTCCCGCGTCGTTGCCGAAGGGGCGCGGCCTGGTGGGGCCGTACCCCCGGGGTCCGCTGCCGAGCCCGCTCACCGCGCGGACTCGGTCTGTTCACCAAATACCCATGTGGCGAATATCACAAGAGGGATGTGGCCATCCTCTTGCGAGAGGCAGTCCTGATCGCTAAGAACCCGGACCGTTCCGGCGGTCCTGTGCCGCCCCCGTGCCGCCCCCGTGCCGCCCTCATGCCGTCTCGTGAGCGCCGTTCCCCGCGGCTCGCCGCTCCCGTCGCCGATGCGCGCTCGCAGGCCCGGTGGCCTACGATCGGAGCGCCATGCTGAAACTTCTGCGTCCCGCCGTCACCAGGCTCCTGACCCCGCTGGGCAGGGCGCTGACCCGCCGCGGGATCAGTCCCAACACGGTTACCGCCGCCGGCACGCTCGGCACCGTCGCCGCGGCCCTGTTCTTCTACCCGCGAGGCCAGCTGTTTGTTGGCACGGTGGTGATCACCTTCTTCGTGCTGGCCGACCTCCTCGACGGGGTCATGGCCAGGATGACGGGCCCGGGCAGCACCTGGGGCGCCTTCCTCGACTCCACCCTCGACCGGGTCGGCGACGCGGGCATCTTCTCCGGGCTGGTGTTCTGGTTCGTCGTGAGCGAGCAGCGGGTGCTGGCGGGGGTCGCGCTGTTCTGCCTCGTCGCGGGGGCGGTGGTCTCGTACGTCAAGGCCAGGGCCGAGGCGCTGGGCATGACGTGCGACGTCGGCCTCGCCGAGAGGCCGGAACGCCTGGTCGTCGGCCTGGTCTCCGCCGGTCTCGGCGGCCTGGGCGTGCCCTACATCCTGGCCGCGGGGCTCTGGCTGCTCGCCGCCGCCAGCGCGGTCACGGTCGGCCAGCGCCTGCTGCACGTGCGCCGGCAGGCCGTCTCCCACCCGCCACGGACCCTCCGCTGATCGGAAAGATCGATGACCGACAAGCCCTCCCCCCAGGACCGTCTCGTCGCCGCGGCGTTCGGCGCCGGTTGGACGGTCGTGCCCCGCCTGCCCGAGAGGCTCACCGCCTGGGCCTTCCGCACCGCCGCCGACCGGTTGTGGAAGCGCCGGGGCAAGTCGGTGCTCAGGCTGGAGTCCAACCTCGCCAGGGTCAAGGGCGCCTCGCCCGGCGACCCGGCGATCCGGGCGCTCAGCCGCGACGGCATGCGCTCCTACTTCCGCTACTTCCACGAGGTGTTCCGGCTGCCCTCGATCCCCATCGAGGAGATCGTCTCCCGCATGCGGGTGGTCGGGGCCGAGCCCGTCTACGACAACCTCGCCAGGGGGCGGGGCGTGGTCCTGGCCCTGCCGCACATGGGCAACTGGGACCAGGCGGGCGCCTGGTTCGCCGGTACGGGCCACCCGTTCACCACGGTCGCCGAGCGGCTCAAGCCCGAGTCGCTGTTCCACCGCTACACCGCCTTCCGCGAGGGGCTCGGCATGGAGGTGCTGCCGCTCACCGGCGGTGAGGGCAACACCTTCGGAACCCTGGCGCAGCGCCTGCGCGCGGGCCTGCCGGTCGCCCTGCCGGCCGAGCGCGACCTGACCGCGAACGGGGTCGAGGTGCAGTTCTTCGGCGCGGCCACCCGGATGCCCGCCGGTCCCGGCCTGCTGGCCGTGCACACCGGGGCCGCCCTCATCCCGGCCATCCCCTACTTCGAGGAGAACGGCTGGGGGCTGCAGTTCCACGAGGAGATCGCGGTCCCGGCCGAGGGCACCAGGAAGGAGAAGGTGGCCGTCGTCATGCAGGGCCTCGCCACCGTCTTCGAGAAGGGCATCGCCGAGCACCCCGAGGACTGGCACATGCTCCAGCGCCTCTGGCTCGAAGACCTGGAGCCCAGGGAGCCCAGGGAGCCCAGGGAGCCCAGGGAGCCCGGGAAGACCGGGGAGACCGGGGCATGAGGATCGGCATCGTCTGCCCCTACACATGGGACGTGCCGGGCGGCGTCCAGGTGCACATCCAGGACCTGGCCGAGGCCCTCATGGCCGACGGCCACCACGTCTCGGTGATCTCCCCGGCCGCGGAGAACGCCGACCTGCCCCCGTACGTGACCTCGGCGGGCCGGGCCGTCCCGGTGCCGTTCAACGGGTCGGTGGCCAGGATGTCGTTCGGGTTCCTGTCGGCGAACCGGGTGCGCCGCTGGGTGCGTGAGGGCCGCTTCGACGTGCTGCACGTGCACGAGCCGGCCATCCCCTCGCTCGGCCTGCTCGCCTGCTGGGTGGCCAGGGGGCCGATCGTGGCCACCTTCCACGCCTCGTACACCAACTCCCGCTCCTTCTCGGTCGGGGTGCCGGTCATCATGAGCGCGCTGGAGAAGATCGGCGGCAGGATCGCGGTGTCCGACGCCGCCAGGAAGACCCTCGTCGAGTTCATGGGCGGCGACGCCGTGCTCATCCCCAACGGGGTGACGGTGAGCCGCTACGCCGAGGGCGAGCCGCTGCCCGGCTGGGACGAGGGCGAGGTGATCGGCTTCCTGGGCCGGATGGACGAGCCGCGCAAGGGCCTGCCGGTGCTGCTGGAGGCGTTCGCCCTGCTGGCCGCCGAGCGGCCGGCGCTGCGCCTGCTCCTGGCCGGGCCCGGTGACGCCGACGAGGTGCTGGGACGGGTCCCGGCCGCCTTCCACGACCGGATCGGCCTGCTCGGCATGGTCAGCGAGGAGGACAAGGTGCGGGCCTACCACACGGTCGACGTCTTCTGCGCGCCCAACCTGGGCGGCGAGAGCTTCGGCATCGTGCTGACCGAGGCGATGTCGGCCGGCGCGGCGGTCCTGGCCAGCGACATCCCGGCCTTCCGCAAGGTGCTCGGCGACGGCCGGGCGGGGGCGCTGTTCGAGACGGGCGACGCCGCGTCGCTCGCCCGCGAGGCCGCCGCGCTGCTCGACGACCCCGAGCGCCGGGCCAGGCTGTCGGAGGAGGCCCGCCTGGCCGTGCGCAAGTACGACTGGTCGACGGTCGCCCGCGACGTCCTGCGGGTGTACGAGACCGTGGCGAGCACGGCCGGGGTCGAGGAGGACGCGACGGGCACGGGGGCGGGGGCGGGCGCGATGTCGGGCGCGGCGGCGGGCACGGTGCCGGGCGCAGTGCCCGGCACAGTGGTGAGCGCGGTGCCGGGCGCGGTGCCCGGCGCAGTGGTGAGCGCGGTGCCGGGCGCGGCGGGGGCCGCCGTCGGGGCCGCGGGTGACGGGAAGGACACCGCCGAGAGGGGCGGCGCGCTGTGACGACCACGCTGATCCTGGTGGTGGGCGCGGTCGTGGTGTTCCTCGCCGTCTACATCTCCTGGCGGGCCGGGCGGCTCGACCGGATGCACATCCGGCTGGAGCTGGCCCGCGAGTCCCTGGACGCCGCCCTGGTGCGGCGCACCGCCGTCAGCCTGGAGCTGGCGGCCTCCCGGCTGCTGGACCCGGCCACGAGCCTGGTGCTGGCCGCGGCCGCCCACGAGGCCCGTACCGCGGGCCCCGAGGAGCGCGAGCACGCCGAGAGCGACCTGTCGCGCGCCCTGCGCGCCGTCGTCGACCAGGAGCGCTTCCGCGACCGGCTGGCCGACACCCCGGCCGGGTCCGACCTGCTGGAGGAGCTGGACGCGGCGGTGGCCAAGGTCCTGTACTCCCGCCGGTTCTACAACAACGCGGTGGGCGTCACCCGGACGGCGCAGCGCCGCTGGCTGGCCCGCACGCTGCGGCTGGCCGGGCACACCGAGTATCCGGCCTTCTTCGAGATCGACGACGCCCCTCCGAAGGCCCTGGCTGCCGAATAAGGATGATTAAGGCGTACATGAAGCGGAGTATCTGACAAGTCGGACACCGGTAAGCTCTTGGCGATTCACGACTGAGTGGCCGAGTGACCGAGTGGCCGACTTGAGGAGATGAGCCGTGCGGGTGCCCCGGATGATCGCCGTCACGCTGGCGGGAGCCGCGATCCTGGCGCCCGCCGCCTGCTCCTCCGACGACCCGGCCGCGCCGGGCAACCCCGCGGGCGCGGCCGGCGAGCCGAGCACGGCCCCGACCCCCACGCCCGAGCCGACCCACCCCTTCACCGGCCTGCCCGGCGCGGCCCGCAGGGCGGTGCTCGCGGTGAAGATCGAGAACACCTCGGCGGGCAAGCCCCAGCTGGGCCTGAAGAGCGCCGACGTCGTCTACGTCGAGCAGGTCGAGGCGGGCCTGACCCGCCTGATGGCGATCTTCTCCTCGAAGATCCCGGCCAAGGTCGGCCCGGTCCGCAGCGCCCGCATCTCCGACCTGCACATCGTCCCGCAGTTCGGCAGGCCCGCCTTCGCCTACTCGGGCGCGCAGACCAAGATGCTCCCCTTCATCGCCGAGGCGCCGCTCTTCGACGTCTCCGACAGCAGGCAGCCGGGCGCGTACTTCCGCCAGCCGGGCCGTTTCGCCCCCTACAACCTGTTCGCCAACACCAAGCGGCTGCTGGCCGGGGCGCCCAAGGCGACCAAGGCCAAGGACATCGGGTTCACCTTCGGCGACGCGCCCGAGGGCGGCGTGCCGCGCAAGATGTACAGCGTGAAGTACCCGGCGGCGAGGTTCAGCTTCGGCTGGTCGGAGACGGCGGGCAAGTGGCTGATCTGGCAGGACGGCAAGAAGGACATGGCGGCCGAGGGCGGCCAGCTCGGCGCGCCCACGATCGTCGTGCAGTACACCAAGACGGAGCGCTCGCAGTTCCACGACAAGAACCAGAGCTACACCCCGCTGGTGCACAGCACCGGCAAGGGGAGGGCGATCGTGCTCCGCGACGGCCAGGCCTTCAAGGCCCGCTGGTCGCGTCCCAAGGAGAAGGACGGCACCGTCTTCACCACCGAGGCGGGCGAGCCGATGAACTTCGCGCCGGGGCAGGTCTGGGTCGTGCTCGCCTCCGCCAAGCCCGTCATTCCCTGACGCGCGAGCGCTACATGATGTCCAAGAAGATCGCCCGAGAGCGACAAGGCGTCGTGTAAGGGGGCAGGCCGCCAGCGCCTACGATGGAAGCGTAGTGGCCGTCCCCTGGACGGCCCATGATCCGCAGCCAGCCGTCGTGAGGTAGAGACCGTGTCCAGCAGCACGCCCGAAGTCAGCGAGACGACCGTCACCGGAACCGCCCGGGTCAAGCGCGGCATGGCAGAGATGCTCAAGGGCGGCGTCATCATGGACGTCGTCAACGCCGAGCAGGCCAAGATCGCCGAAGACGCCGGCGCCGTCGCCGTCATGGCCCTCGAGCGGGTGCCCGCCGACATCCGCGCCCAGGGCGGCGTCTCCCGGATGAGCGACCCCGACATGATCGACGGCATCATCGCCGCCGTCTCGATCCCGGTGATGGCCAAGGCCCGCATCGGCCACTTCGTCGAGGCCCAGGTGCTCCAGTCGCTCGGCGTCGACTACATCGACGAGTCCGAGGTGCTCACCCCGGCCGACTACGCCAACCACATCGACAAGTGGAAGTTCACGGTGCCCTTCGTCTGCGGCGCGACCAACCTGGGCGAGGCGCTGCGCCGCCTCACCGAGGGCGCGGCGATGATCCGCTCCAAGGGCGAGGCCGGCACCGGCGACGTCTCCAACGCCACCACCCACATGCGCAAGATCAGGGGCGAGATCAAGCGCCTGGGCTCGCTGCCCGAGGACGAGCTCTACGTCGCGGCCAAGGAGCTCCAGGCGCCGTACGAGCTGGTCGCCGAGGTCGCCAGGACCGGCAAGCTGCCCGTCGTGCTGTTCACCGCCGGCGGCATCGCCACCCCGGCCGACGCGGCGATGATGATGCAGCTCGGCGCCGAGGGCGTGTTCGTGGGCTCGGGCATCTTCAAGTCCGGCAACCCGGCCGAGCGCGCCTCCGCGATCGTCAAGGCCACCACCTTCTACGATGACCCCGACGTCATCGCGAAGGTCTCCCGAGGTCTGGGTGAGGCCATGGTCGGCATCAACGTCGACGACATCCCGGCCCCGCACCGGCTGGCCGAGCGCGGCTGGTAGAGCGGACGGGGGCGCCGAGAGCCCCTGGAAACCCCGGAAATCCCGGAAACCCCGGGAAGCTCCGGGAAACCGGCAGAAGGCGATCTCCGTCCTGGAGATCGCCTTTTTTCTGACAGGGGGAGTTAACTCCGCAGTCATGGTGCTCCGCGAGGCTGACGGGCGTTCGTGCCCGATCACCCGGGAGGTTTCCCTTGTCGAAGTTCACCCGCCGGTCCTTCCTCGTCACCGGCATCGCGGCCGGCGCGGCGGCGGGCATCCCCGCCGCGGCCGCGCACGCCGGTCCCGAGCCCGCCCAGGAGAGCGCGGCGTCTCTGGAGTCCCTCGCCTCCCGGGGCCTGCGCTCGGACCCCTTCACGCTCGGCGTCGCCTGCGGGGACCCCGACTCCGGCGGCTTCGTGATCTGGACCCGCCTGGCGCCCCAGCCGCTCGCCGAGGACGGCCTGGGCGGCATGCCCGCCCGGCCCTTCCCCGTCGAGTGGCACGTCTACGGCGACGAGAGGGGCCGCCGCGTGCTGCGCAGGGGCGTGGCCGTGGCCACCCCCGAGTGGGGCCACAGCGTCCACGTCGAGCTGAACGGGCTGCCCTCCGACAGGGACTACTGGTACCGCTTCAAGGTCGGCCCGTACCTCTCGCCGATCGGCAGGGCCAGGACGGCCCCGCACGTGTTCTCCTACGGCTCGGCCCTGGCGATGGCCTTCGTCTCCTGCGCCCAGTACGAGCACGGCTACTTCACCGCCTACCGCCGCCTGGCCGAGGAGCGGCCCGACCTGGTCCTGCACCTGGGCGACTACCAGTACGAGTACCGGCGCGACACCTACACCATCCCCGGCGGCAACATCCGCCACCACGAGGGGCCCGAGACCGAGAGCCTGGCGAACTACCGCCAGCGGCACGCCCAGTACAAGACCGACCCCGACCTGCAGGCCGCGCACGCCGCCGCCCCCTGGCTGGTCGTCTGGGACGACCACGAGCTGGACAACAACTGGGCCGACGAGGTGCCCGAGAAGCCCGAGGTGCCCCAGCCGAACTTCCTCGCCCGGCGCGAGGCGGCCTTCCGGGCGTACTACGAGAACATGCCGCTGCGGCGCGCCTCCATCCCCCGGGGCGTCGACATGCAGCTCTACCGGCGGGTCCGGTGGGGGAGGATGGCCACCTTCCACATGCTCGACACCCGCCAGTACCGCAGCGACCAGGGCTGCGGCGACGGCTACAGCGACTGCCCGGCGGCGGTCGACCCCGCCCGCTCGATCACCGGTGACGCCCAGGAGCGCTGGCTGCTGGAGGGCATGCGGCACTCCGAGGCGCGCTGGGACGTGATCGGCCAGCAGGTCTTCTTCGCCCAGCGCGACAACAACGCCGGGCCCGCGAAGATCACCAGCCAGGACGCCTGGGACGGCTACGTCGCCTCGCGGCAGCGCATCACCCAGGGCTGGGTGGACGCCGAGGTGCGCAACCCCGTGGTGCTCACCGGCGACGTGCACGCCCACTGGGCGAGCGACCTCAAGCTCGACTACGACGACCCCACCACCCGCACGGTCGGCTCCGAGCTGGTCGCCTCGTCCATCACCACGGGCGGCGACGGCCTCGACTCGGACCCGGCGACCCACCCGTACCTGACGATCAACCCGCACCTGAAGTTCTACAACAACCAGCGCGGCTACGTGATGACCCGGATCGAGCGCGACCTGCTCACCGCCGACTTCAAGGTGCTGCCGCAGGTGACACGGCCGGGCGCGGCGGCGCACACCAAGGCGACCTTCGTGGTCGAGGACCGGGTCCCCGGCGTGCAGCGGACCTACCTGCGCCCGGTCGACCCCTCGGCCGCCAGGACCCCCGGCATCGACTGGATCCAGGAGACCGTGGACCTGGAGACCAAGCGTCCCTGACCTCTCATCCGCCGTCGCGGGCGCCCCGGCCGATCCTCGCCGGGGCGCCCGTCGCGCGTCCGGCCGGGATTTTGGGCCCCGCGAGCGGTGGCCATACGCTGAAGGGGCAATTCACCCGCACGGAAGGACCATCGGTGACCAACGTCCCCACGATCGGCGTCTTCGCGCTGCAGGGAGACGTGCGCGAGCACGTGCGCTGCCTGGAGGCGGTGGGCGCCAGAGCGGTCACCGTACGGCGTCCCCGCGAGCTGGAGGCGGTCGACGGCCTCGTCATCCCGGGCGGGGAGTCCACCACGATGTGGAAGCTCGCCGACACCTTCGAGCTGCTCGAACCGCTCCGGATGCGGATCAAGGCGGGCATGCCCGCCTACGGCTCCTGCGCCGGAATGATCATGCTGGCCGACCGGATCGAGGGCGGGATCGAGGGCCAGCAGACGATCGGCGGCATCGACATGGTCGTGCGCCGCAACGCCTTCGGGCGCCAGGTCGACTCCTTCGAGGCCGACATCGACTTCGCCGGCCGCGGCGACATGCGGGCCGTGTTCATCCGCGCACCCTGGGTGGAATCCGTGGGTTCGGAGGTCGAAGTGCTGGCGCTGGCCGAACCTGGGGATAGGATCGTCGCGGTCCGTCAAGGACCGTTGCTCGCCACGTCCTTCCACCCGGAACTTACCGGGGATGTCGGTGTGCATTCATATTTCGCTGAGATGGTGAGGGAGCTCTAGGCGATGTCCGGCCACTCCAAATGGGCGACGACGAAGCACAAGAAGGCCGCGCTCGACTCCAAGCGCGGCAAGCTGTTCGCCAAGCTCATCAAGAACATCGAGGTCGCGGCCCGGACGGGCGGCCCCGATCCGGACGGCAACCCGACGCTGTACGACGCCATCACCAAGGCGCGCAAGAGCTCGGTCCCGATCGACAACATCGAGCGCGCCCGCAAGCGCGGCGGCGGCCTGGAGGCCGGCGGCGCCGACTGGCAGACGATCATGTACGAGGGCTACGCCCCCGGCGGCGTCGCGGTGCTGATCGAGTGCCTCACCGACAACCGCAACCGCGCGGCCTCCGAGGTCCGCGTCGCGCTGACCCGCAACGGCGGCTCGCTGGCCGACCCCGGCTCGGTGTCCTACATGTTCAACCGCAAGGGCGTCGTGCTTGTCCCCAAGGGTGAGCTGGGCGAGGACGACGTGCTGACCGCGGTCCTCGACGCGGGCGCCGAGGAGGTCAACGACCTGGGCGACCAGTTCGAGGTCGTCTCCGAGGCCACCGACCTCGTCCCGGTCCGCAAGGCCCTGCAGGAGGCCGGGATCGACTACGACTCGGCCGAGTCCAGCTTCATGCCGACGATGAACGTCCCGCTCGACGAGGACGGCGCGCGCAAGGTCTTCAGGCTGATCGACGCCCTGGAGGACAGCGACGACGTGCAGAACGTCTGGGCCAACTTCGACGTCTCCGACGAGGTCATGGAGAAGCTCGACGCCTGACCCGGGTTGTCACGGTGTGATCTCGTGTCGTCTGCGAGGTTTGTCCGCGTGGTCAAGGGCATATCACGCGGACAATGGGCAATCCTGATCTGATCTTTGCCGTGGCGGGCGTCGCCGCGCTGCTCGCGGCCACGCTGCCCCGGCTCCTCGACCGGCGTCCCTTCTCGCTCCCGCTGGCCTGCCTGCTGGGCGGTCTCCTCCTCTACACGCTCCCCTACATGCTGCCCTTGGAGCTGCCGGATCCCGATCCGGTGGCCCACCGGTCGCTGGTCGAGCACGCCACCGAGATCTGCGTGCTGATCTCGCTCATGGGCGCCGGACTGGCCATCAACCGGCCCTTCGGACGGCGCACCTGGTCCTCGACCTGGCGCCTGCTGGGATGGACGCTCCCGCTGACCGTCCTCGCGGTGGCCGCCGTCGCGTACGGCCTGCTCGGCTGGCCGCTGGCCGCGGCGCTGCTGCTGGGCGCGGTGCTCGCGCCGACCGACCCGGTGCTCGCCTCCGACGTGCAGGTCGGCGAGCCCGTCGACTCGGAGAAGGCCGACGACGAGGTCCGCTTCACCCTCACCTCGGAGGCCGGTCTCAACGACGGCCTCGCCTTCCCCCTGGTGTACGCCGCGATCGCGCTGGCCGTCAGCGGGGGCGTCGGCTGGATCGCCGAGTGGACGCTGGTGGACCTGCTCTACCGGTGCGCCGCGGGCGTGGTGTGCGGGCTGCTGATCGGCAAGGGGCTGGCGCGGCTGTTTTTCCGCGCACAGAAGTCCGACCTGCGCCTGTCCGAGCACCGCGACGGCTTCGTGGCGCTGGCCGCGACGTTCCTGGCCTACGGCCTCACCGAGCTGGTGCACGGGTACGGCTTCATCGCGGTGTTCGTGACCGCCTGCACCATCAGGGCGGCCGAGCACAGCCACGGCTACAACAGGGTGCTGCACGGCTTCATCGAGCAGGTCGAGCGGCTGTTCACCGCCTGGCTGATCCTGCTGCTCGGCGGCTTCGTCGCGGTGGGCGGCCTGGCCGCGCTCACCTGGCGGGGCGCCGCGGTCGGCCTGTCGCTGCTGCTGGTCATCCGGCCGCTGACCGGCTGGCTCGCCGGGCTGGGCGGCAGGGCGGGGCCGCGCGAGCGCGTCGCGACGGCGTTCTTCGGCATCCGCGGCATCGGCTCGCTGTTCTATCTCGCCTACGCCCTCGGCCAGGCCGACTTCGGCGTGCCCGCCGAGGAGCTCTGGGCCGTGGTCGCCTTCACCGTGCTGGCCTCCCTGGCGATCCACGGCATCTCGGCCTCGCCGGTGATGAACCGCCTGGACCGGCTGCGGGACAAGAAGAGCGGCGAGAACGACGAGAACACCGAACCCGCCGCCCAGCACCTGTGAGCCGGGAGCCCGCCCCAGGCCCGCCGAGGACTCCCGGCGGGCCCCTTCGACGGGCCGGGGAAGAGCCGTGCGCGGGCCGCTCCCACGCGGTAGAGTCTGCCACCGAACAGGTGTTCGGCGAGCGGAGGCGTGTCGGTGCGGTTGCCCGAGTTGCGGGTGATGGGGGTCGATCCCGGGCTTACCCGATGCGGGCTCGGCGCCGTCGTGGGGCGGCCCGGCGCGCCGCTGAGCCTGGTCAAGGTCGGGGTCGTCCGCACCCCCGCCGACGACGAGATCGGCGCCCGGCTGGTGGCGATCGAGGCGGGCATCGAGCAGTGGCTCGACGAGGTCCGGCCCGACGCGGTGGCCGTGGAGCGGGTCTTCGCCCAGCACAACCTCAGGACCGTGATGGGCACCGCGCAGGCCTCCGCCGTGGCGATCCTGTGCGCGTCCCGCAGGGGCCTGCCGGTCGCGCTGCACACGCCGTCCGAGGTCAAGGCCGCCATCACCGGCAGCGGCACGGCCGACAAGCAGCAGGTCGGCACGATGGTGACCCGCCTGCTGCGGCTGGACGCCATGCCCAAGCCCGCCGACGCGGCCGACGCGCTCGCCCTCGCGATCTGCCACGTGTGGCGGGGCGGGGCCCAGAGCAGGCTGGCCGAGGCCGCCGCGAAGGCGGCGGGCGCCACCACGACCCCCGCCGCCTACTTCCGCGGCCGTGGCAGGGCCGGACACCCGAGAGGAACCGCCAAGTGATCGCCTCGGTGCGAGGACAGGTGACCGCGATCACGCCCGGCGGGGCGGTCGTCGAGGTCGGCGGGGTGGGAGTCCTCGTGCACTGCACGCCGGGCACGCTGGCGACGCTCAGGACGGGCGAGGAGGCCAGGCTGGCCACCTCGCTGGTGGTCCGCGAGGAGTCGCTCACCCTGTTCGGCTTCACCACCGACGACGAGCGCGGCATCTTCGAGATGCTGCAGACGGCCAGCGGGGTCGGCCCCAAGGTCGCCCTGGCGATGCTGGCCGTGCACACTCCCGACGCGCTGCGGGTGGCGGTGGCCTCCGCCGACGTCAAGGCGCTGACCAGGGTCCCCGGGGTGGGCCCGAAGGGCGCCCAGCGGATCATCGTCGACCTCAAGAACAAGCTCGGCACGCCCGAGGAGGCCGTCAACGCCGCCCTCGACGGCCGCGCCGTCGCGCCCGCCTGGCGCACCCAGGTCCACTCCGGGCTGGTCGGCCTGGGCTACTCGGGGCGAGACGCCGACGAGGCGGTCGCCGCCGTCGAGCCGCAGGCCGACGCCGAGCTGGCCGAGGGCCGCGCCCCGCAGGTGGGAGCCCTGCTCAAGGCCGCGCTCCGCGCGCTGAGCGTGCGATGAGGGGCGAGCGTGCCGCAGGGCGGCGTGTGCCGGGAGATCCTGGAAGGAGCCGTCGCGCGGTGCCCGAAGGGCTCGGGCGGTTCCGCGACGCGGCGAGCGGGGGAGGGGCGGCGTGAGTTCCGACCGTGATCTGGTGTCGCCGGACGCCGAGGGCGACGAGAGATACATCGAGGCGGCGCTGCGGCCCAAGCGGCTGGAGGAGTTCATCGGCCAGGCGCGGGTGCGCGAGCAGCTGTCGCTGGTGCTGCAGAGCGCGCTGCGGCGCGACCGGCCGCCGGACCACGTGCTGATGAGCGGCGGCCCCGGGCTGGGCAAGACCACCCTCGCCATGATCATCGCGACCGAGCTCTCGGTGCCCCTCCGGATCACCTCCGGGCCCGCGCTGGAGCGGGCCGGTGACCTCGCGGCGATCCTGTCGACCCTCTCCGAGGGCGAGGTCCTGTTCATCGACGAGATCCACCGGATGGCCAGGCCCGCCGAGGAGATGCTCTACCTCGCGATGGAGGACTTCCGCGTCGACATCGTGGTGGGCAAGGGGCCGGGGGCGACCGCGATCCCCCTGGAGATCGCCCCGTTCACCCTGGTCGGGGCCACCACCCGGGCCGGCATGCTCCCCGCGCCGCTGCGCGACCGCTTCGGTTTCGTCGCGCACATGGACTTCTACGGGGTCGACGAGCTGGAGCAGGTGCTGCACCGCTCCTCACGCCTGCTGGGCGTCACGCTCCCCGGCGACGCCGCCCGCGAGATCGCCGGCCGCTCCCGGGGCACCCCCCGCATCGCCAACCGGCTGCTGCGCCGGGTCCGCGACTTCGCCGAGGTGCGCGCCGAGGGCGTCGTCACCAGGGACGTCGCCTCCGCCGCGCTCAACCTCTACGAGGTCGACGCGGAAGGGCTCGACAGGCTCGACCGGGCGGTGCTCGGGGCGCTGCTGCGCAAGTTCGGCGGCGGCCCGGTGGGCCTGTCGACGCTGGCGGTCGCGGTGGGGGAGGAGCCGGAGACGGTCGAGGTGGTCGCCGAGCCGTTCCTGGTGCGGCAGGGGCTGCTGGCCCGCACCCCCCGTGGCCGGGTGGCGACCGCGGCGGCCTGGACCCACCTGGGGCTGGTGCCCCCGCCTGACGCCTTCGGCGCCTCGTTCCTCATCGATCTTGAGGATGATCCCGGGCGCGTCTAACGTTGGGAGTCGGTAGGGAAGTCGTACAGGATTGATCACAGATCGATGACAACTGTATCGAAATGGGAACTTCCCTGCGTGCCGGAACGTGACTTCGTTGCCGCGCTCTTAACAGCTCGCCTAAACTCCGAGCCTTGGATGGCTGTGTAGGCTGACGTGCTGAGCGGCGTGGCCGTATGTGACGTCCGGCTTCCGCCGGTCAATCTCAAGAGAGGGAGCGGCCCTGTGGGCGGCAACTATTCGAGCCTGATCATGATCGCTCTCATGGTCGTGGTGTTCTACTTCCTGCTCATCCGGCCGCAGCGCAAGCGGCAGCAGGAGCAGGCCAAGATGCAGAACAGTCTCACGCCGGGCACCGGCGTCATGACCACGACGGGTCTCTTCGCGACCGTGGTGGCCATCGACGCCGACGACGTGATCCTGGAGATCGCCCCCGGCGTGGAGACCCGCTGGGTCAAGGCGGCCATCGGCCGCGTCCTGGTTCCGGTTGACGACGCGGAGGAGGAGAATGTCAAGGCTGTCGACCACGATGTTGTCGTGGAGACGGCGGAACAGCAGGGTGCAGACCACGACACGACGACCAAGAAGCCGTGAGTAGCCTCACCTCCAACCCCCTATAACCGAAAGAACTGACGACCAGTGGCCCGACCGACCAGCGGCCAGAGCAGACCGGGGCGCATGCTCCTGGTGCTTCTGGCGATCATTCTCGCCATGGGCGGGGCGATGCTCCTCAACAAGGCGTACACGCCGGAGTATGGCCTCGACCTCGCCGGCGGCACGACCGTGACGCTGCAGCCCGTCACGCCGAACGGGAGCGCTCCCTCGCAGGAGAGCCTCGACCTCGCGGTGAACATCATCCGCGAGCGGGTGAACGGCAGCGGCATCTCCGACGCCGAGGTCGCCAAATCCGGCGACAACATCGTCATCTCCGTTCCCGGAGCCGGCCAGGAGGAAGTCGTCAAGCTGGTCGGCACCACCGCGGAGCTGAGGTTCCGCCAAGTGCTGGCGATCGGGGCCGGGTCGCCTCCGCCCCCGGGGCAGCTCTCCACCCAGGCGCCGACGCCGGCTCCCACGCCCAGCGCCTCCGGGCGCAAGGGGGACAAGGAGTCCAAGCCCGCCGGGTCGCAGACCCCGAAGCCGGACGCGACCGCCGCGCCCGACACGGGAGCCACCCCGGCCGGGCGCGCCCTGTCGTCGGCGCTCACCAACCCGAGCCCCGGCGCCACCCCCGCGCCCTCAGCCGAGCCGAGCGGCGACAAGTCCGCCAAGCCGGGCAAGAGCGCGGCCCCCGACGCCAGCGCCCCGCCGTCGGCCCCGCCCGCGGCGCCCGACGACCCCATGGCGGGCGTCGACACCAACGGGATCGACCCCGCGGCGCTCAAGCGGTTCGAGACGCTCGACTGCGCCAAGGACGCCGGGGTGGGCGCCCAGGACGCGCCGGACAAGCAGTACGTCGGCTGCAGCCAGGACGGCAGCACCAAGTTCGTGCTCGACAAGGCGGCCGTGACCGGCACCTCGATCGACAGCGCGTCCTCCGGCGTCGACCAGACCACCGGTGAGTGGCTCGTCCAGCTCGCCTTCAAGGGCCAGGGCCCCGACCAGTGGTCGAAGGTCACCACCACCGCCTTCAACTCGGCGGCCCCCCGCAACCAGGTCGCCATGGTCCTCGACGGCGTGGTCATCTCCGCGCCCGTCATCCAGGAGCCCATCACCGGGGGCCGGGCGCAGATCTCCGGCAGCTTCACCCAGGTGACGGCCGACGAGCTGGCCAACCAGCTCAAGTACGGCGCGCTGCCGCTGAAGTTCGAGAAGAGCTCCATCGAGGAGGTCTCCTCCACTCTGGGCGCCGACCAGCTGCGCGGCGGCCTCATCGCGGGCGCGATCGGCCTCCTGCTGGTCGTCGTCTACTCGATGCTCTACTACCGCGGCCTGGGCGTCGTGTCGGTGCTGAGCCTCGTGGTGGCCACGGTCGTGACCTACCAGGCCGTCGTGCTGCTCGGCGCGTTCGCGGGCTTCCGCCTCTCGCTGCCGCACATCATCGGACTGATCGTCTCGATCGGTATCACCGCGGACTCGTTCATCGTCTACTTCGAACGGATCCGCGACGAGATGAAGGAGGGCCGGCGCTCGCTGCGCACGGCCATCGAGGTCGCCTGGGTCCGCGCCCGGCGGACGATCCTCATCGCCGACGCCGTCATGTTCATCGCCGCCGTGGTCCTCTACTTCCTGGCCGTCGGCGGTGTGGCCGGGTTCGCCTTCGCCATGGGCCTGACCACGCTCATCGACATCGCGGTGGTGTTCATGTTCACCAAGCCGTTCGTCGCGATGCTGGCCAGGTTGCCGTTCTTCGCCAAGGGGCACAAGCTCTCCGGGCTCGACGCCGAGCGCATGAGTGAGGCCCCCGTCGCGCCCAAGTCCGTTCCGCAGGAGGCCTGATGTCCGGCATCGCGCGCCGGCTGTACCGGGGCGAGGTCGACGTCGACTTCGTCGGCCGCAAGAAGCTCTGGTACTCCCTTTCCGCAGTTCTGCTGGTGATCTCCATCGCCGGTCTGGTCTTCAACGGCCTCAACCTGGGCGTGGAGTTCAAGGGCGGGTCCGTCTTCTCCTTCAAGGCGCCGACCGCCAACATCGAGCAGGTGCGCGCCACGTTCACCGAGGCCGGTGCGCACCAGGTCATCGCGCAGACGACCCAGAACGGCTGGCGGGTCACCACGGAGAGCCTCCCGGCCGACCAGGTCACCGCCGTCCAGAAGGCGGTCGCCAGCGAGTTCAAGCTGCCGGCCGACCAGGTCAACCTGCAGGTCATCGGCGCCTCGTGGGGCGGTCAGGTGGCCAACAAGGCCATCATCGGCCTGATCGTCTTCATGCTGGCGATCATCCTGTACCTGACGATGGCCTTCGAGTGGAAGATGGCGCTGGCCGCCGTCGTGGCGCTGCTGCACGACCTGGTGATCACCGCCGGCGTCTACGCGTGGTCCGGCTTCGAGGTCACCCCGGCCACCCTGCTGGGCTTCCTGACGATCCTCGGATACTCGCTGTACGACGCCGTCGTCGTCTTCGACATGATCAAGGAGGTCACCGCCAAGCTCGGCACGACCTCCAAGCTCACCTACACCGAGGCCGCCAACAACGCGCTGAACCACACGCTGATCCGGTCGCTGAACACCACCCTGGTGGCGATCCTGCCGGTCGCGGCGATCCTGTTCATCGGCACCACGCTGTTCGGCGCGGGAACGCTGAAGGACCTGTCGCTGTCGCTGTTCGTCGGCATGCTCGTCGGCACCTACTCCTCGCTGTGCGTCGCGACGCCGCTGCTGGTCACGCTCAAGGAGCGCGAGCCGCGCTACCAGGCGCTCGCCCGCAGGCTCGCCGCCCACGGCGGGAGCTCCGGCGTCAAGACGGTGCGCCAGCCGGTCACCGCGGGAGCCTCCAACGGCGCCGCCGCGACCGCGGGCGGAGCCACCTCCGCCGGCGACAAACGGAAGAAGAAGTAAGCACGGGCACGTCCGCGCCTCCGCTCCCCGCACAGGGAGCGGAGGCGTTTTCCGTACCTCCCCGGTTCCTTTTCGCCCTCCCCGTACCCTCGGCGGCACCGGCCCCGGTGTCCGCCGTCCCGAGACCTCCACAGGAGCGCCGGCCATGACCGACCTGAGCAGCCTGATCCTCGACCGCATCCGCGACGTGCCCGACTACCCGCAGCGCGGGGTGCTGTTCAAGGACATCACCCCCCTGCTCGCCGACCCGGTGGCGTTCACCGCGGTGACCGAGGAGCTGGCCGGGCTGTACCAGGTGGACAAGATCGTCGGGATCGAGGCGCGGGGCTTCATCCTGGCCGCCCCGGTCGCGATCCGGGCGGGCGCGGGCTTCGTCCCGGTACGGAAGAAAGGCAAACTGCCCTCTGAGACGCTTGAGGCGTCCTACGATCTGGAGTACGGCTCCGCCACCATCGAGGTTCACCGGGACGCCTTCGCCCCCGGGGAGCGCGTCCTCATCGTCGATGACGTGCTCGCCACGGGAGGTACGGCGCGCGCGGCGGTGGAGCTGGTCCGCAGGGCGGGCGCCGACGTCGTCGCGATCGCCGTGCTCATGGAGCTGGCCTTCCTCAAGGGCCGCGAGCGCCTGACCGACGTGGAGCTGCACACTCTCGTCGTCGTCTGATCGACCCCGCGGACAAAAGCACACAACCCGGTCTGGATACACTGAGGGATCTGGACTCGAACGTAAGGAGTCTGAGTGCCCCGTGATGTGGTCGTCCCCGACACGACCGTCGGCGGTGGCGGTCCCGAGACGGCCGTCCCAGCAGGCGATGCCGGTTCCGCCATGTCCGGAGCCGCTGAGGAGAAGCCGGCGGTAAGGCGAAGGCTCGCACGTTTTGGGGGGCAATGGGGTGGCGGCATGAATCCGGTCCTGGAGCCGCTGTTCCGGACGGTCCGCGCGACCCATCCGAAGGCGGACCTCCGGCTCATCGAGCGCTCCTACGACGTGGCCGCCTACCACCACCGCGACCAGAAGCGTAAGAGCGGCGACCCGTACATCACCCACCCGCTGGCGGTCGCCACGATCCTGGCCGAGCTCGGCACCGACGACGAGACGCTGTGCGCGGCGCTGCTGCACGACACCGTCGAGGACACCGCCTACGGCCTCGACGAGCTGCGCTCGGACTTCGGCGACAACATCGCGCTGCTGGTCGACGGCGTCACCAAGCTCGACAAGGTCAAGTTCGGCGCCGCCGCCGAGGCCGAGACCGTGCGCAAGATGGTCGTGGCGATGTCCCGCGACATCCGGGTGCTGGTGATCAAGCTCGCCGACCGGCTGCACAACATGCGCACCATGCGCTACCTGCCCGAGCACAAGCGGCACCAGAAGTCGCGGGAGACGCTGGAGATCTTCGCGCCGCTCGCCCACCGGCTGGGCATGAACACCATCAAGTGGGAGCTGGAGGACCTCGCGTTCGCCATGCTCTACCCCAAGCGGTACGACGAGATCGCCCGGATGGTGTCGGAGCGGGCCCCGCGCAGGGACCTGTTCCTGCAGGAGGTCATCGAGAAGGTCTCCGGAGACCTGCGCGACGCCAAGATCCGCGCGGCCGTCAAGGGGCGCCCCAAGCACTACTACTCCGTCTACCAGAAGATGATCGCCAGGGACGTCGCCTTCGACGACATCTACGACCTGGTCGGCATCCGGGTGCTGGTCGACTCGGTCCGCGACTGCTACGCGGCGCTCGGCACGATCCACGCGCGATGGAACCCGGTCCCCGGCCGGTTCAAGGACTACATCGCGATGCCCAAGTTCAACATGTACCAGTCGCTGCACACCACGGTCATCGGCCCCGAGGGCAAGCCGGTGGAGCTGCAGATCCGCACCCACGGCATGCACCACAGGGCCGAGTACGGCGTGGCGGCGCACTGGAAGTACAAGGAGGACATGACCACCGCGGGTCCTCCCGGGGCGAAGCTGAAGCCCGCCAGCGACATGGCCTGGCTGCGCCAGCTCCTCGACTGGCAGAAGGAGACCGCCGACCCGGGCGAGTTCCTGGAGTCGCTCAGGTTCGACCTGTCGGTCTCGGAGGTCTACGTCTTCACCCCCAGGGGCCAGGTCATCGCCCTGCCGGAGAACGCGACGCCCGTCGACTTCGCCTACGCCGTGCACACCGAGGTCGGCCACCGCTGCATCGGGGCCAGGGTCAACGGCCGCCTGGTGCCCTTGGAGTCGCGCCTGGGCAACGGCGACACCGTGGAGATCTTCACCTCCAAGTCGCCCGACGCGGGCCCCTCGCGCGACTGGCTGAAGTTCGTCAAGTCCGGCCGGGCCCGCAACAAGATCCGGCAGTGGTTCTCCAAGGAACGCCGCGAGACCGCGATCGAGGCGGGCAAGGAGGCGATCGGCCGCGCCATGCGCAAGCAGGGCCTGCCGCTGCAGCGCCTGATGTCCGGAGAGTCCCTCCTGGCCCTCGCCAGGGACCTGCGCTATCCGGACGTCTCCGCGCTCTACGCGGCCGTCGGTGAGGGCCACGTGGCCGCGCAGACGGTCGTGCAGAAGCTCGTGACGTCCATCGGGGGGGTCGAGGGCGCCGAGGACGACATCGCCGAGACCTCCGTGCCGACCAAGCTGCGCGGGCGTCCCCGCGGCAGCGGCGGCGCGGGAGTGGTCGTCGCGGGCGACTCCGACGTGTGGGTGCGCCTGTCGCGATGTTGCACCCCGGTGCCCGGCGACGAGATCGTCGGCTTCGTCACCCGCGGGCACGGCGTGTCGGTGCACCGCACCAACTGCCCCAACATGGACCAGCTCCAGTCGGAGCCCGACCGCCTGGTCGAGGTCGCCTGGTCCGCCGCCGACGACTCGGTGTTCCTGGTCGCGCTGCAGGTCGAGGCGCTCGACCGGCCCCGGCTGCTCTCCGACGTGACCCGGACCCTCTCCGACCAGCACGTCAACATCCTGTCGGCGTCGGTGACGACGTCCAGGGACAGGGTGGCGATCAGCAAGTTCACCTTCGAGATGGGCGACCCCAAGCACCTGGGCCACGTCCTGAAGGCCGTCCGCAACATCCAGGGCGTCTACGACGTCTACCGGGTCAGCGGCGCCGGCTCCTGAGGCGTCCCTTTCCGCCGTCCCGCACGCCCCCTCGGCGGTCGGTGTGTTCGGCGGCGGCCGGGTCCTCCCGTACGCCTCCTCGGCGGCCGGTGTGTTCGGCGGTGGCCGTGGTGAACCCGGTTCCTCCCACCGTCCCGTACGACCCTCTGACGACCCCGTAGCAAACGGCAGGGCCGCGGGGGCACTCCGTGGCAGGAGTGCTCCCCGCGGCCCTGGTGGCGCGTGTCAGCCGGGGGTCAGGAGAACTCGGCGAGCGTGCGCTCCGCCTCCTCCAGCCAGGAACGGCGGGCGGCCAGGGCCTCCTCGGAGTCCTTGACGTCCTTGTCCTTGCCGGCGTCCCTGGCCTTGGCCAGGCGGCCCTCCAGCTGCGCGATCGACTTGCGCAGCTGGTCGACCGTGTTCTGGGCGCGGGCGCGGGCCTCGGGGTTGGAGCGCTTCCACTCCGTCTCCTCGGCCTTGCGGACCGCGTCGTCGATCTTGCGCAGGCCGCCCTCAAGGCGGTCGCGCTGCTCGCGCGGGACCGGGCCCGCGGCCTCCCAGCGCTCCAGGAGGTTGCGCAGGGCACCCCTGGCGGCGCGGGCGTCGGTGACCGGAAGGATCTTCTCCGCCTCGACTAGGAGCTGCTCCTTGATCTCGGCGTTGGCCGCCAGCGAGGCGTCGCGCTCGGCGAAGACGGCAGAACGCGCCTGGAAGAACTGGTCCTGGGCGCCCTTGAAACGGCCCCAGAGCTCGTCCTCGACCTCGCGTGAGGCCCTGCCCGCCGTCTTCCACTCCTGCATCAGCTCGCGGTAGGCCGACGCGGTGGCGCCCCAGTCGGTGGATGAGGCCAGCGTCTCGGCCTCGGCCACGATGCGCTCCTTGGTGGAACGCACGCCCTCTCGCTGCTCGTCCAGACCCGCGAAGTAGGCCTTGCGCCGCTTGGCGAAGGCCGTACGGGCCGCCGAGAGACGCTTCCACAGCGCCGCCTCGGTCACCCGGTCGATGCGCTCGGCGGCCTTCCACTCCTCGATCAGCTGGCGCAGCCGCTCGCCACCGGTCTTCCAGTGGGTCGTGTCGTCGGCGATGCGCTCGGCCTCGGCGACGATCCGCTCCTTGACACCCTTGGCCTCGGCCCTGGCCACGTCGCGGGCGGCCTTGACCTCCTCCCGGCGCTGGGCGACCAGCTCCGTGAGGGCGTTGAGGCGGCCCAGCAGCGCGTCGAGATCGCCGACCGCGTGCGCGTCGGTGATCGCCTCACGGAGCTTGACGATCGTCGCCTCGGCCTGGGCGGGTGGCAGGTCGGTGCCACGAACCCGCTGTTCCAGCAGGGTGACCTGCCCGGCCAGCTCGTCGAACTTGCGATGGAAGTAGGCAAGCGCCTCCTCCGGTTCGCCGGCCTTCCAGGACCCGACGGCCCGCTCTCCCTCAGCCGTACGTACGTAGACGGTGCCGTCGTCGTCTACCCGGCCCCACGGGTCGGTGCTCACCGTGTCCTCCCGCACTTTCATCAGCCTTTCGGGACTTACCGCCCCTTGTATGTATTACGTCAGCTCTAACTGGACATTGTCACGTCTTTGATTTCGACGGTTTCCTTCGGTGCCCCCGTGCCGTCGGGGCCCGGGGTGATGACGCCGGCCTTGTTCACCTTGTCGAGGATCTCCAGACCCTTGGTGACCGTACCGAACGGTGTGTAGTCCGGGCTCAGCGGGGCGTCGCCGAAGACGATGAAGAACTGGCTGCCGTTGGTGTCGGGACCGCTGTTGGCCATGGCCACGACACCGCGCGTGTACTTGGCGCCCTCCAGGTTCTCGTTCACGAAACGGTAGCCGGGGCCGCCCTGGCCGTCGGTCTGGCCCTTGCCGTCGGCCTTGGCCAGCGGGTCGCCGCACTGCAGCATCGGGAACTGGTCGGAACCCAGCCGGTGGCACTTGGAACCGTCGAAGTACTTCTTCTGCGCCAGGAAGGCGAAGGAGTTGACCGTGCACGGTGTCTTGTCGGCCGACACCTTGATGACGATGTCGCCCTGGTTGGTCTTCAGGGTCATCTTCTTGGGCGTCAGGTCGACCTTCTCCGGGGGCAGGCCCACGTTCTTGGCCGGGCCGCCACCGGCCTCCGGGGCGTAGCCACAGGTGCCGCTCGCCGGGTCGAAGGCCTTCGGCTGCGCTCCGGCCGCCGCCGACGCGGCCGGCGAGGCGTTGTCGGACGGCGCCGGGTCGGTGGTCGCGGTCGCCGTCGTGTCGGAGCCCCCGAACATGGTCGTCGCGGCGATCACACCCGCCACCACGATCACACCGGCCGCGGTGCTGCCGATGATCGCGTTGCGCTTGGCCTTGGACTCACGTTCGACGCGTCGCTGCGTCTGCCGCTCGTAGTGCTCGCGCGCCAACTGCTTCTGACGCTCCTTGCCGCTCACCGCTTCGCCCTCCCGAGTGCCGAGTAGTACTTAATGAGGTGGGCGAATCGTATCGGCCAATGGGTAATGGTTCGCAGCCCGCCGACCCGCACCGGTACCCTTCGGTTACATTCCCATCCGCATTCTTGACGAGATCAGCTGAGGCAGATGCTCATCGCCGGCTTTCCCGCAGGGTCCTTCCAGACCAACTGTTACGTCGTCGCTCCCGCCGCGGGCGAGGAGTGCGTGGTCGTCGATCCCGGTCAGAACGCCGTCGGCGACCTCGACGACCTGCTGCGCGAGCACCGGCTCAAGCCGGTCGCGGTGCTGGTCACCCACGGTCACATCGATCACATGTGGTCGGTCGCCCCGGTCTGCGGCGCGCGTGACGTTCCCGCGTGGATCCACCCGGAGGACCGCGATCTTCTGTCCGATCCCGGCAAGGGGCTGTCGCTGTCGACGAAGCAGCAGATGTTCGGGGGGCTCACCTTCACCGAGCCCGACGACGTGCGCGAGCTCGCCGACGGCGAGGTGCTGCGGCTGGCGGGCCTGGAGCTCACCGTCGACCACGCCCCCGGCCATACCAGGGGGTCGGTGACGTTCAGGCTGCCCAGCACCCGGGAGATCCCGGACGTGCTGTTCTCGGGCGACCTGCTGTTCGCCGGCTCCATCGGCCGCACAGACCTTCCGGGCGGCGACTACCCGACCATCCTGCGCAGCCTGGCGGCCAAGTGCCTGCCGCTGCCGGAGGACACGGTGGTCCTGCCCGGCCACGGACCACAGACCACGATCGGTCACGAGCGTGCCACCAACCCGTATCTCGCGGAGGCGAGGGCGGCCGCGGATCCCGCGGGCCCCGCGGGTGCCGGGCACGACCGCGGCCCCGGCAGGGGACTTTAGACAATGACTTTGCAGGCGCCCAAGGGCACCTTCGACTGGCTTCCGCCGCGCTCCGAGCGGGCGCTCGCCGTGCGCGAGGCGCTCACCGAGCCCGCCCGCCGCGCGGGCTACGGCTACATCGAGACCCCGGTCTTCGAGGACACCGCGCTGTTCGTCCGCGGTGTCGGCGAGTCGACCGACATCGTCTCCAAGGAGATGTACACCTTCGAGGACAAGGGCGGGCGCTCCCTCACACTGCGCCCCGAGGGCACCGCGTCGGTGGTGCGGGCGGTCCTGCAGCACGGCCTGCACAACGGGCAGCTGCCGGTGAAGCTCTGGTACTCGGGCAGCCAGTTCCGCTACGAGAAGTCCCAGAAGGGCCGCTACCGCCACTTCTGGCAGGTCGGCGCCGAGGCCCTGGGCTCCGAGGACCCGGCGCTCGACGCCGAGCTGATCCTGCTCGCCGTCGACGGCTACGCCTCCCTGGGGCTCACCGGGGTCCGGCTGCTGATCAACACGCTGGGTGACAAGGAGTGCCGTCCCGTCTACCGGGCCGCGCTCCAGGACTTCCTGCGCGGCCTCGACCTCGACGAGACCACCCGGCAGCGAATCGAGATCAATCCGTTGCGCGTGCTCGACGACAAGCGCCCCGAGGTGCAGGCGCAGCTGGCCGGAGCGCCGCTGGTCGTCGACCACCTGTGCGAGGCGTGCAAGGCCTACCACGAGGAGGTCCGCTCGCTGCTGACCGCCTCAGGCGTGGCCTACACCGACGACCCCCGGCTGGTACGCGGCCTCGACTACTACACGCGCACCACGTTCGAGTTCGTCCACGACGGGCTCGGCTCGCAGTCCGCGGTGGGCGGCGGCGGCCGCTACGACGGGCTGAGCGAGATGCTCGGCGGGCCCGCCCTGCCCAGCGTCGGCTGGGCGCTGGGCGTCGACCGCACGGTCCTGGCCATGGAGGCCGAGGGCCTGTTCGGGGACGAGAGCGCCGAGTCGCGCGTGCGGGTGTACGGTGTGCCGCTGGGCGAGGAGGCACGCCGCCGGATGTTCCTGCTCGTCACCGAGCTGCGCCGGGCCGGCCTGGCCGCCGACATGGCGTTCGGCGGCAAGGGTGTCAAGGGCGCCATGAAGGGCGCCGACCGCTCGGGTGCCGGCTACGCGGTGATCCTCGGCGAGCGGGACATCGCCGCCGGGGTCGCGCAGGTCAAGGACCTGGGCAGCGGGGACCAGACCGCCGTACCGCTCGCCGAGATCGTCACGATGTTGAAGGAGAGACTGGACAAATGATCCGCACGCACGAAGCGGGATCACTGCGCGAGGAGCACGCCGGGCAGCGGGTGACGCTCGCCGGGTGGGTGGCGCGGCGCCGCGACCACGGCGGCGTGGTCTTCATCGACCTGCGTGACGCCTCGGGCTCGGCCCAGGTGGTCTTCCGCGAGGAGGACGACGCCCACGGCCTGCGCGCCGAATACTGCGTCAAGGTCGTCGGAGAGGTGCGGGTCCGCCCCGAGGGCAACGAGAACCCCGAGCTGCCGACCGGCGCGATCGAGGTCGTCGCCTCCGAGGTCGAGGTGCTCAGCGAGTCCGCGCCGCTGCCGTTCCCCATCGAGGGCACCGCGGGCATCTCGGAGGAGGCGCGGCTGAAGTACCGCTACCTCGACATCCGCCGCCAGCAGGTCGCGCACGCCATGCGCATCCGCTCCCGGGCCACCTACCTCGCCCACGAGGTGATGAACGAGCAGGGGTTCACCTACGTCGAGACCCCGACGCTGACCCGCTCGACCCCGGAGGGCGCCCGCGACTTCCTGGTCCCGGTCCGCCTCCAGCCCGGCAGCTGGTACGCCCTGCCCCAGTCGCCCCAGCTGTTCAAGCAGCTCCTCCAGGTCGCCGGGCTCGAGCGCTACTACCAGCTCGCCAAGTGCTACCGCGACGAGGACCTGCGCGCCGACCGGCAGCCGGAGTTCACCCAGATCGACGTCGAGATGTCCTTCGTGGACCAGGACGACGTCATCGCGCTGGGCGAGAGGCTCGTCGGCCGCATCTGGAAGGAGACGGTCGGCTACGACCTGCCGACGCCCCTGCCCCGGATGACCTACCGGGACGCCATGGCGCGCTACGGCTCCGACAAGCCCGACCTGCGCTTCGGCCAGGAGCTCGTCGAGATGACGGAGTTCTTCGCCGACACCACCTTCCGCGTGTTCCAGGCGCCGTACGTGGGCGCCGTGGTCATGCCGGGCGGCGCCTCGCAGACCCGCAAGGAGCTGGACGCCTGGCAGGAGTGGGCCAAGTCGCGCGGTGCCAGGGGCCTGGCCTACGTGCTGGTGGGCGAGGACGGCACGCTCGGCGGGCCGGTCGCCAAGAACCTGTCGGAGACCGAGTCGGCCGGCCTGGCCGCCAAGGTCGGCGCGGCGCCCGGTGACGCGATCTTCTTCGCGGCCGGTGCGGCCTCCGCCTCCCGCGACCTGCTCGGCGCGGCCCGCCTGGAGATCGGCCGTCGCTGCGGCCTGATCGACGAGTCGGCCTGGAACTTCCTGTGGGTCGTCGACGCCCCCATGTTCGAGGAGGACGGCGAGGGCGGCTGGACCGCGGTCCACCACCCCTTCACCGGTCCCAAGCCCGAGTGGGCCGACACCTTCCAGGACCACCCCGGCGAGGCACTGGCCTACGCCTACGACATGGTCTGCAACGGCATGGAGATCGGCGGCGGCTCGATCCGTATCCACCGGGCCGAGATGCAGCAGCGCGTCTTCGACGTGCTGGGCATCTCCAAGGAGGACGCGGAGGGCAAGTTCGGCTTCCTGCTGGAGGCGTTCAAGTACGGCCCGCCGCCGCACGGCGGCATCGCCTACGGCTGGGACCGGATCTGCATGCTCCTGGCGGGCACCGACTCCATCCGCGACGTCATCGCCTTCCCGAAGACGGCCTCCGGGTTCGACCCGCTGACCGGCGCGCCCACCCCGATCACGGGGGAGCAGCGCAAGGAGGCCGGCGTCGACGCCAAGCCCAAGGCCGACGCCTGACCCGGGGCCTGCCCCGGACGTGAGACATGTGAGCCAGGTGTGACGAGGGCCCCCGGACGGTGTTCCGGGGGCCCTCGCCGCGTTCCGGGACCGGAGATCGCGGGAGGTCGGCCCGTGACAGCGCTCTCCGCGCGCCTCACAGGCCTCCTGGGCAGCCGGCGGGGGTCACCGGGACTCGGGGGGCGGGAAGGGCCCGAGGCCCGCGTACGGCCACGCTGGGATCCGTGACGACCGGTACCGGCCGCGCGGAGCCCGGGGCGCGCGAGACGGGTGTGCTCTGAGTGCGGGCACGTGCGGGTGCGGACGTATACGGGTGTGGACACGCGCGGGGTGTGGACATGCGCGGGGTGTGGACATGCGCGGGGCGGACGTGTGCGGGTGCGGACATGCGCGAGGTGCGGACGTGTGCGGGATGCGGACACGCGCGGGGTGCGGACATGGAAACGCCCCGCCGGTCGTACGACCGGCGGGGCGTCCTGTGGCGGCGGGCCGCCGCGGGTCCGGCTAGGAGAGCCGCACGTTCTTGATGACCACCGGGATCTTGGGGGCGTTGGAGCCGCCGTCGCCGGTGATGTCGTCGGGGTTGGTGATCCACCCGCCCTTGGCGATCTTCTCCAGGATCTCCATGCCCTGGGAGACGACACCGAAGGGCGTGTAGGCCTTCTCCACCTGCTGGGTCTCGTCCCCCAGCGAGATCCAGAATTGGCTGCCGTTCTGGTTGACGGCGTCGACCGCCTGGGCCACCGCGATCGTGCCCTTGGTGTACGGGATCCCGCCGAGGTTCTCGCTGTCGTAGACGTAGCCCGAGCTGCCCTGGCCGTCGGTGGGGTTCTTCCCGTCGGCCTTGGCCTGCGGGTCGCCGCACTGCAGCAGGCTCAGACCGGAGTTCTCGGGGGTGGCCAGGCGGTGGCACTTGGTGTTGTCGAAGAAGTTCTTCCTGGCCAGGAAGGCGAAGGAGTTGACCGTGCAGGGAGCCTGCGCGGTCGCCAGGTCGATCACGACGTCGCCGTGGTTGGTGGTGATCGTCATGGTCTTCAGCTTCAGGTTGGGCTTGGTCGGCGGCATGCCCACGGTCTTCGCCGGGCTGCCGCTGGTGTCCTTGCGGTAGGAGCACTTCGTGTCGGTCGGATTGGCGGTGAAGGTCGGCTCCGGCGTCGCGGCGGCGGTCTCCGAGGGAACCGGTGAACTGGCGGCGGCCGGTGTCTTCACGTTGTCGCCGTCGTTTCCGAGGAGGGTGACCCCGGCGAACAGTCCTCCCGCGACGACGACCAGTGCGGCGACGGCTCCGATGACGACGTTGCGCTTGGACGCGGTCGTCTGCTCGGCACGCTTCGCCTGCCGCTCCTTGTGTTCCCGAGCCAGCTGGCTCTGGCGGTCCTCGGCGCTCACCGCGATGTCCTCCAAGATTGATGTTCCATGGTTACGGGATGGCGAAAAGAGTACCGGCCCTGACATGTGCTGTACGTAAGTGGAGGAATTCATCAGATGGGGACAGAGGGGAGGACGGTATCTCTTCACGCTCCCCATAACCCACTCATGGTGGGATCCGTACTTGCTGATGATGAACCACGCGCCACCGGAGTGCCCCCATGTTCGACGAGATCCTCGGTCTGCCCCTTCACCCCCTGATCGTTCACGCGGCCGTGGTCCTCACGCCGCTCCTCGCGGTGCTCGCCGCCGTGTACGCCCTGGCGCCCCGCACGCGGCCGGTGCTCACCTGGGCGGTGGTCGGTCTCGCCCCGGTCGTTCCGGTGAGCGTCTTCGCGGCGCGGCAGAGCGGGGAGGCGCTGGAGGAGGGCCGCTTCGCCTCGGCGAGCGGGGAGCTCGGCGAGCGCATCACCGAGCACGCGAGCTTCGGCACCCCCCTGATGCTCGTCACCTTCGCCCTCGGGGTGGTCTCCGCGGCCCTCGTCTACGTCACCCGCGGCGACAGGTTCGGCCGCCTGGCCGGGCTGGTGGTCTCGGCGCTGACCGTGGTCCTGGCCGTCGTGGCGCTCTACTACGTGGTGCGGACCGGGCACAGCGGGGCCGTCGCGGTCTGGGGAAGCTGAGCCCGTACGGCCCCCGGGCCCCACGGGGTCCGGGAGGGCCGGGGCCCCGCCGGGCGGCGGTACTGTCTCAGGCGTGGACAGCCTGTTCGATTCGGCGGCGGAGGAGGCCCATCGCGGCCAGGAGCCCCTGGCGGTGCGGATGCGCCCCCGGAGCCTGGACGAGGTGATCGGCCAGCGGCACCTGCTGGGCTCCGGCACGCCGCTGCGCCGCCTCGTCGAGGCAGAGGCGCCGATGTCGCTGTTCCTGTGGGGGCCTCCGGGCACCGGCAAGACCACCCTCGCCTACGTGGTGGCGGGTGTGACCAAGCGCCGGTTCGTGGAGGTCTCCGCGGTGTCGGCGGGCGTCAAGGAGGTCCGGGCGGCCATCGAGCAGGCCCGGCGCGAGCTGGGCATGTCCGGCCGCCAGACCGTCCTGTTCGTCGACGAGGTGCACCGCTTCAACAAGGCGCAGCAGGACGCCCTGCTGCCCGCCGTGGAGAACCGCTGGGTCACCTTCATCGGCGCCACCACCGAGAACCCCTTCTTCTCCGTCATCTCGCCCCTGCTGTCGCGCTCGCTGCTGCTGACGTTGGAGTCGCTGACCGAGGACGACATCCGGGTGGTGCTGGAGCGCGCCGTAGCCGATCCGCGCGGCCTGGACGGGAGGGTGAGCCTGGCGCCGGAGGCCGCCGAGCACCTGGTGCGGCTGGCCGGTGGGGACGCCCGCAGGTCGCTCACCTATCTGGAGGCCGCCGCGCTGATCGCCGACGGCGAGGTCACCGTCGAGGTGGTGGAACGGGCGGTCGACAAGGCGGCCGTGCGCTACGACCGCCAGGGCGACCAGCACTACGACGTGATCAGCGGCTTCATCAAGAGCATGCGGGGCTCCGACGCCGACGCCGCGCTGCACTACCTCGCCCGGATGATCGAGGCGGGGGAGGACCCCCGGTTCATCGCCCGCAGGATCGTCATCTTCGCCTCCGAGGACGTCGGCATGGCCGACCCCACCTGCCTGCAGATCGCGGTGGCCGCCGCCCAGGCGGTGGAGTTCATCGGCCTGCCCGAGGGGCGGCTCAACCTGGCCCAGGCCGTGATCCACTGCGCGCTGGCCCCCAAGTCGAACGCGGTGATCAACGCCATCGGCGCGGCCTCCGAGGACGTGCGGCGCGGCAACATCGGCCACGTCCCCAACCATCTGCGCGACTCCCACTACGCCGGGGCCAAGCAGCTCGGCCACGGCAGGGGCTACAAGTACCCCCACGAGTTCGAGCACGGCCTGGTGCGCCAGGAGTACGCCCCCGAGGAGCTCAGGGACCGGCGCTACTACCAGCCCACCCGCCACGGCGCCGAGGCGGGCTTCGCCGACCGCTGGTCCAGGATCCGCGCCTTCCTGCGCGGGGAGTGACGCGCTCCCGGGCATGACCGCCGAGGACCGAGCCCGTACGGCCTTCGCGGGGCGTCCACCGTCGGGGCCTCCCGTCCCGCCGGGCGGGTCCGCCGGACGGTGCGCGACCACGGGCTGTTCGCCCGCTCCCTGATGCAGGTCGTCCTCGCGGGGGCCTGGGAGTGGTCCTGCCCGTCGCGCTGACCGGGGTCCGGCGGCAGCCGGGCTGGGTGCTCGGCTTCCTCGTCCAGGCGCTCGCCGTGCCGCTGCTGCTCGGCGTGGCCGCGGCGCGCGAGTTCGCGGTCTCCGGGCCCGGACAGCCGGACACGCCCGGAGGCCCGCGACGATCCCGGGGGCCCGCGCCCCGGGGAGCGCGGTAAGCGGGGATGAGTGGTATCGGGCACGATAGGGTTTTGCCAATCCGCCCGACCATGGCCGGGGTCACCTATGAACCTATGAGGGGAGCGGGTCCGCAGATGCTTACCGCAGGAGAGGTCGCGTGGCTGATCGCCGCGATGGCCTGGGCGATCCTGGTCTCCTTCACGGCCGTCGTCATGGTCAGGCTGGCCCGGCTGCTCACCGAGACCACCAAGATGGTCTCCCAGCTGGGCGACCGCGTCGTGCCGCTGCTCGAGGACGTCTCGGCCGCCGTCGGCGAGACCAACCGGCAACTGGTCGCCATCGAGGCCATCACCAAGGACGTCAAGCAGGTCAGCGGGCACGTGGCCAGGGTCAGCGACGTCACCCAGAACCTGGTCACCGGGCCGATGATCAAAGTCGCGGCCCTCACCCACGGCGTCCGCAGGGCCCTGGGCACCCGCAGGCGGCCCAGGGCCGCCGCGCCGGAGCTGGAGAGGCGCCCGCGATGATCCGCAGGCTTTTCTACATGGGCCTGGGCGCGTTCGGCGCGGTGTGGGTCATGCGTAAGCTTCAGGCACTGCACCCGAACCACCTGGCCAGAAGGGCCGCGCACAACGCCGCCGGCGCCCTGGGACAGGCGCGCGACCTCGCCGCCGACGCCCTGCGGGGCGCGGCCGAGCGGGAAATCGAGTTGCGGTCCAGGTTCGGGCTCGACACCGTGGAAAACCCCTATCACTCCAACGTAAAGGATGGCCGCTGACATGGAGTCGGCAGAGATCGCCCGCCGCTTCCTGCGCTTCTTCGAGGAGCGTGGGCACACCGTTGTGCCCTCGGCCAGCCTCATCGCCGAGGACCCGACGCTGCTTTTAGTCAACGCGGGCATGGTCCCCTTCAAGCCCTACTTCCTGGGCCAGCAGAAGCCGCCCTACAAGCGGGCCGCCAGCGCGCAGAAGGTCGTGCGGACCCTCGACATCGACGAGGTCGGCAAGACGACCAGGCACGCCAGCTTCTTCCAGATGCTCGGCAACTTCTCCTTCGGCGACTACTTCAAGGAGCAGGCGATCCCGTTCGCCTGGGAGCTGCTGACCAGGCCCGAGTCCGAGGGAGGGTTCGGCTTCCCCGAGGAGCGCCTCTGGGCCACCGTCTACCTCGACGACGACGAGGCCGCCGACATCTGGCGCAAGGCCGGGGTGCCGCAGGAGCGCATCCAGCGCCGCGACCTGGCCGACAACTACTGGCACATGGGCGTGCCGGGCCCCGGCGGCCCCTGCAGCGAGATCTACTACGACCGCGGCCCCGAGTACGGGCGCGACGGCGGCCCGGTCGTCGACGAGAACCGCTACCTCGAGGTGTGGAACAACGTCTTCATGCAGTACCAGCTCAGCGCGGTACGCAGCAAGATCGACTTCGACATCGCCGGTGAGCTGCCCGCCAAGAGCGTCGACACGGGCATGGGCCTGGAGCGCATGGCGGCGATCCTGCAGGGCGTCGACAACATCTACGAGATCGACACCACGTACAAGATCCTCGACCGGGCCGCCGACCTCACCAAGACGCGCTACGGCCGCGACGAGCGCGCCGACGTGTCGCTGCGGGTGGTCGCCGACCACGTCAGGACCGGCGTCATGCTCGTCGCCGACGGGGTGCTGCCCTCCAACGAGGGCAGGGGCTACGTGCTGCGCCGCATCCTGCGCCGCGCCATCCGCAACCTGCGCCTGCTGGGCGCGGGCGAGGAGCGCTACATGCACGAGCTCACCGGCGTGACCGTCGACGTGATGGGCGAGCAGTACGAGGAGCTTCGGGCCGACGCCCCGCAGATCCACGGCGTCATCGACGCCGAGGAGGAGTCCTTCCTGCGCACCCTCCGCACCGGCAGCGCGATCTTCGACGTGGCGGCCGAGGAGACCAAGCGCAAGGGGCAGGCCACGCTCGCCGCGGCCCAGGCCTTCCAGCTCCACGACACCTACGGCTTCCCGATCGACCTCACCCTGGAGATGGCCTCCGAGCAGGGGCTGCAGGTCGACGAGGAGGGCTTCCGCCGGCTGATGAAGGAGCAGAAGGACCTCGCCAAGGCCGACGCCGCCTCCAAGAAGACCGGCAACGCCGACATCTCGATCTTCGGCACGCTCCTGGAGAAGACCGGCAAGGTCGAGTTCCTCGGCTACGACCACGTGACGGCCGAGGCCGAGGTCGTCGGCCTCCTCGTCGATGGCGCCTCCGTGCCCGCCGCGGGCGCGGGCACGTCGGTCGAGGTCGTGCTGGGCCGCACCCCCTTCTACGCCGAGGGCGGCGGCCAGCTCTCCGACCAGGGCGTCATCCGCACCGGCGGGGCCGAGGTGGAGATCGTGGACGTGCAGTCCCCGGTCCCCGGGGTCGTCGTGCACCGGGGCAAGGTCCGCTCCGGGGAGATCAGGGTGGGCGACCAGGCTCAGGCCGAGATCGACGTCGAGCGGCGCCGGGCCATCTCCCGCAGCCACACCGCCACCCACCTGGTGCACCGCGGCTTCCGCAACGCGCTGGGCGAGACCGCGGCGCAGGCCGGTTCGGAGAACTCGCCGGGCCGCTTCCGCTTCGACTTCACCGCCGCCGGCGCCGTGCCGCCCAGCGTGCTGCGCGACGTCGAGGACGAGGTCAACGCCGTCCTCATCAACGACCTGCGGGTCAACGCCTTCCACACCTCCCAGGCGGAGGCCCGCGCGATGGGCGCGCTGGCCCTGTTCGGCGAGAAGTACGGCGACACCGTCCGCATCGTCGAGGTCGGCGAATACTCCCGCGAGCTCTGCGGCGGCACCCACGTCGCCAGCTCCGGGCAGCTGGGCCTGGTCAAGGTGCTCGGCGAGGCCTCGATCGGCGCCGGCGTGCGCCGGGTGGAGGCCCTCGTCGGCCTCGACGCCTTCCGCTTCCTGGCCAGGGAGAGCGTGCTCGTCGCCCAGCTGTCGGAGCAGCTCAAGGCCCGCAGGGAGGAGCTGCCCGAGCGCATCGAGGGCATCGTCACCCGGCTGCGCACCGCGGAGAAGGAGCTGGGCGCGCTGCGCTCGGCCCAGGTGCTCGCCGGCGCCGGGCAGATGGCGGAAAGCGCCGCCGACCTGCACGGAGTGTCCGTCGTGACACACCGCGCGCCTGATGGCACCTCCCCCGACGACCTGCGTAAGCTCGCGCTTGACGTGCGCGGCCGGTTCCCGGGTGATCGCGCCGCGGTGGTCGTCGTCGCCGGTGTCCCCGGCGACCGGCCGGTCGTGGTGGCCGCGGTCAACGAGGCGGGACGCGGCCGTGGCCTGAAGGCGGGCCGCCTGGTCGGCGTCGCCGCGAAGGCTCTCGGAGGTGGCGGTGGCGGCAAGGATGACGTCGCTCAGGGAGGCGGTGTGCGTCCCGAGGCGATCGGCGAGGCTCTCGCCGCCGTCGAGCAGGCGATCGCGCAGACGCTCACCTGACGAGGAACGACGCCCGCGCGCCGCGTCCGGCGCGCCGGCGGAGACGGGAACGATGAGAAACGGCATTCGGCTGGGCGTCGACGTCGGCTCGGTCCGCATCGGTGTGGCCCGCAGCGACCCCTCGGGGTTGCTGGCCACACCGGTGGAGACCGTCCGGCGCGGCAAGGGCGACCTCGACCGGCTCGCGGAGATCGCGGCCGAGTACGAGGTCGTCGAGGTGGTGGTCGGCCTGCCGACCTCGCTCTCCGGGCGCGAGGGGCAGGCGGCGGAGGCCGCCCGCGACTTCGCGAACCGGATCTCGCTGCGGCTGGCACCCGTCCCGGTGCGGCTGTTCGACGAGCGGCTGACCACCGTCACCGCCCAGCAGGGCCTGAGGGCCAGCGGGGTGAAGGCGAAGAACCAGCGCGGCGTGGTGGACCAGGCCGCGGCCATCGTGCTGCTCCAGGCCGCGCTGGACGCCGAGCGCGCCACCGGCAGGCCTCCCGGCGTCCTCGCCGGGCCTTCCCCGGGCGGGGGGAACGCGGAGAGGCCGGGTGGCGGGACCGTCCGGTGAGCCGTCTGCGGCCGCTGTGGCTGCTGGTGACCGGGACGTCCGTGCTCGCCGTCGCCACGGGGACGGCCGGGCTCGTCGTCGTCCGCTCCTACCTCACGCCCGCCGACTTCGAGGGACCGGGGTCGGGATCGGTCGTCGTGGAGATCCCCAAGGGGGCGAGCGCCGCCCAGATCGGGCTGGTGCTGGCCGACGCGGGGGTGGTGGCCAGCGCCAGGGCGTTCGTCGCGGTGGCGAAGGAGCAGGCCAGGACGGGCAGCCTGCCCCCCGGCCGCTTCAGGCTCAAAAAGGGCATGGACGCCCTGTCGGCGCTGGGCATGCTGGTGGCGCCCGAGTCGCGGGTGATCCGCACGGTCACCGTTCCCGAGGGGCTCCGCCTGTCCGAACTGCTCGACCGCCTCGCCGGGGAGACCGGCATGCGCCGGGCCGACCTGGCCGGGGCCGCGGCCGACGGGCGGGCGCTGGGCCTGCCCCGGTACGCCAGGGGCGCCGAGGGCTTCCTGTTCCCCGCCACCTACGAGATCGAGCCGGGCACGACCGCCCTTGCCCTGCTCGCCGCGATGGTGGAACGTTACAAGCAGATGGCGGCCCAGCTAAACCTCGAGGAACGGGCCGCGAAGAAAGGACTGTCGCCCCGGGAGGCCGTCACGGTGGCGAGCATCGTCCAGGCGGAGGGCGGGCGGGACCGTGACTACCCGAAGATCGCTAGAGTGATCTACAACCGGATCAGGGCACGGACGCCGCTCCAGCTGGACACCACGGTGCTGTACGCCCAGGGGCGCAGGACCCTGGAGGTCTCCGAAAGGGACACCGAGGTGAGGTCTCCGTACAACACCTACCTCAAACGTGGCCTGCCGCCCGGACCCATCGCGAACCCCGGGGAGAAGGCGCTGATCGCGGCACTCCAGCCAGACCAAGGTGATTGGTTCTGGTTTGTCACTACCAGTCCGGAGCATAGAATCACGAAATTCACTGACAAAGAGAGTGAGTTTGTGAGATACCGGGAAGAGCTGAACAGATACCTCGGGAAGCGTTGATGCCCGGCGGAATACCTCCCGTTCCGCCGCAGGCGGCGACCCGCACCCGTGGTTCGGACGACGGCTCCCGGAGCACCGGGACGTCCGGCCGGGTGTCCTTCTTCGGTTCGGCACACCCGCTTGACGCCAGGCCGTCTCTAGCGGGAGATTGGCCAGCGACGCTATGAACGATCTCGATATGGACTTCCTGGTCGGTTCCGACGACGAAGGTCGGTCGCGCCGAGGAGCAAACACGTCCCCGGGCCGAGACTCCGGCGGCCGGCGCGGCCGCCGCAGGAAGCGCCGCCGCAACCGGGGCGGCTTCCTCGCCCCCATGCTCGCGATCATCGTCCTGATCGGCGGCGTCGGCGCCGCCGGCTTCTACGGCTACACCTGGGTCCAGGACGTGATGACCCCCGACGACTACACCGGCCAGGGGTCCGGCGAGATCGTCGTGGAGATCAAGGACGGCCAGAGCGCCTCCGAAATCGCGCAGACCCTGCAGGAGCAGGACGTGGTGAAGAGCGTCAAGGCCTTCGTCAACGCCGTCGGCGCGGCGGGCAAGAGCGCCTCCCTGCAGCCGGGCGAGTACACCATGCGCAAGCAGATGTCGGCCGCCGAGGCCGTCAAGCTCCTCGACCCGGACAAGCGGCTGCACGAGAAGGTCACCCTCAAGGAGGGGCTGCGCCTGGCCGACACCCTCAAGCAGCTCTCCAAGCAGACGGGCAAGCCGCTGCGGGAGTTCCAGCAGGCCGCCAGGAACGTCCGGGAGCTCGGCCTGCCCCCCTACGCCAGGGGCAAGCTGGAGGGCTACGCCTTCCCGGCCACCTACGAGATCACGCCCAAGATGACGGCCTCGGAGATCCTGACCAAGATGGTCGACCGCTTCAACGAGACCGCCGACAAGGACGATCTCCAGAGCAAGGCCAAGGCCCTCGGGCACACCCCGCACGAGATCATGACGATCGCCAGCATCGTCCAGGCGGAGTCGGGCACCGAGGAGGACATGGGCAAGGTGGCCCGCGTCATCTACAACCGGCTCGACGGCAACCCGCCCCGCGAGCTGGCGATGGACAGCACGGTGATGTACGCGCTGAACAAGTACGGCATCGAGGCCACTCACAAGGACCTCGAGAGCAAATCGCCGTACAACACCTACGAGCACATGGGGCTGCCCCCCGGCCCGATCGCCAACCCGGGCGACGACGCCATCCAGGCGGCGCTCAACCCCACCAGGGGCGACTGGATCTGGTTCGTGACCACCTGCCCGGGCAAGCGCATCACCAAGTTCGCCTCGGTGGAGTCCGACTTCCTCGTGCTCAAGCAGGAGTACGAGAGGAACAAGGTGAACGGGTGCTGAGGGCGGCGGTCCTGGGATCTCCGATCGTCCACTCGCTCTCCCCGCACCTGCACCGCGCCGCCCACCGGGGCATGGGGCTGTACGACTGGCACTACGAGGCGATCGAGTGCGACGAGGCCGGTCTCGCCGGCCTCCTCGCCGGGCTGGACGGTGACTGGGCCGGCCTGTCGCTCACGATGCCGCTCAAACGGGCGGTGATGCCGCTGCTCGACACCGTCTCCGAGCTCGCGGTCCAGGTGGGCGGGGTCAACACGGTGATCCTGCGCGACGGCGCCCGGCACGGCGACAACACCGACGTGTACGGCATCGTCCGGGCGCTCGCCGAGGCGGGCGTGGCCCCGCCGCGGGCGGCGACCGTCCTCGGCGGCGGGGCCACGGCGGCCTCCGCGCTGGCCGCCCTGCGCGAACTCGGCCTCGGCGAGGCGATCCTCGTGGTCCGCGACCCCGCCAGGGCGGGGGAGACCGTGGAGGTCGCCGAGCGGCTGGGCATGGACCTGTCGGTGCGGACCCTCGACAAGCTCGACACCGCGCTGGAGGTCGACCTGGTCGTCTCGACCCTGCCCTCCGGGGCGGCCGACGACTTCGCCGGGACGCTGGCGGGCGTGCCGGCCCTCTTCGACGTGATCTACGCGCCCTGGCCCACCCGGCCGGCCGCGGCCGTGGCCGAGCGGGGCGGGATCGTCGTCGGCGGCTTCCCGATGCTCCTGCACCAGGCGGTCCGGCAGGTCGAGATGATGACCGGCCGCGCGGACGTGCCGGTGGAGGCGATGCGCGAGGCGGGGAAGGCCGAGATCGTCAGGCGCGCGGCCCCGGCGGAGTGATCCTGGTCCGGCGCCGGGATGATTCTGTGTGAACGCGCTGTTGTGGTAGAGTAACGACTCGATCGGTCCGGCGTGCCTGCTGGACGCGCAAGCGGAGGTCGTCCTCCCACCTCGTCGGCCGCAAGGCTGACAGGTCAGGATCACAACCGGGGTTAGGTCCCCGGGGAGCTTACGGCGTCAAGCCTTCGAGTTCTTGTGGCCCCGCATGCGTGACGTGCGGGGCATCTTGCGTTCGAGCGCCCTCAACAGGGTGCGCGTTCTACGACCTCCCGGCACGATCGAGCATGTTGCGGCCTCCTCCAGGATGGCCGCGGATCGCAACCTAGGAGGCCCCATCAGCGCCGAGCCCCGCATCAATGACCGCATTCGCGTGCCCGAGGTCCGCCTCGTCGGCCCGAACGGCGAGCAGGTGGGCATCGTCTCCATCGGCGATGCCTTGAAGCTGGCTCAAGAATCCGACCTCGACCTGGTCGAGGTCGCGGCAACGGCCCGCCCGCCGGTGTGCAAGCTCATGGACTACGGCAAGTTCAAGTACGAGTCCGCGATGAAGGCACGCGAGGCGCGCCGTAACCAGGCGTACACCATCATCAAGGAGATCAAGCTTCGGCCGAAGATCGACCCGCACGACTACGAGACCAAGAAGGGTCACGTGGTGCGGTTCCTCAAGGCCGGCGACAAGGTCAAGGTCACCATCATGTTCCGCGGCCGGGAGCAGTCCCGGCCCGAGCTGGGCTTCCGGCTCCTGCAGCGGCTGGCGGAGGACGTGACGGAGCTCGGCTTCGTCGAGTCCCAGCCCAAGCAGGACGGTCGAAACATGATCATGGTGATCGGCCCGCACAAGAAGAAGGCCGAGGCCAAGGCCGAGAAGGCGGCGGCCAAGGCGCGGCATGACGAGAACGCTCCTGGTGACGGGTCACCGGCCGCGGACGAGACGCGCGTCGACGACGAGGTGTCCGTCAGCGGAGCGGTGGCGGCTCCGCAGGAGTAACTCGCATAGCCTGGATCGTCAGGTAGTCGCGAGATCAGTCCGAGACCGGGTCCGGTCTCGTAGTCAGGCACGCCCTTGACTTGGGTTACCGGCCCGGGACATCGGCACGATCGAGGGAGAGACGGCTGAGATGCCGAAGATGAAGACGCACAGCGGTGCGAAGAAGCGGTTCAGGCTCACGGGTTCCGGCAAGCTTGTGCGCCGTCGCGCCAACCGTGCGCACTACAACGAGCACAAGCCGTCCACCTTGACGCGTCGTCTCAAGCCCGAGGTCGTGCTCTCCGACGCCGACTCCAAGAAGATCAAGAAGCTGCTCGCTAAGTAACCGCCCCCGGGGAGATAGATACACATGGCACGCGTGAAGCGGGCGATCAACGCCAAGAAGAAGCGCAAGGTCGTTCTCGAGCGGGCGAAGGGCTACCGGGGTCAGCGATCCAGGCTGTACCGCAAGGCCAAGGAGCAGATGCTCCACTCGATGACGTACGCCTACCGCGACCGCAAGGACCGCAAGGGCACCTTCCGCCGTCTCTGGATCCAGCGCATCAACGCCGCTGCCCGCCAGAACGGCATCACCTACAACAGGCTCATCCAGGGCCTGCGGCTCGCCTCCATCGAGGTCGACCGCAAGATCCTCGCCGACCTCGCGGTCAACGACGCCGCCACGTTCGCGACGCTGGTCGAGGCCGCCAAGAAGGCGCTCCCGGCCGACGTGAACGCGCCGGTCGCCGGCTGAGCGAGGCACTGACGACCATGCGGCCCGCAGCGATCACGCTGCGGGCCGCATTCGCATTCTTGGGGTTCTTGGGGGACGGGCATGGCCGGGTCTGAGCTGACCAACATCAAGTCGCCGCGGGTCAAGGCCGCGCGCAGGCTGACGAAGCGGGCCTTCAGGGACCGCGACCGTTCCTTCCTGGCGGAGGGGCCGCAGGCGGTCCGCGAGGCGCTGGCGCTGGACGGCGTGGTGGTGGAGCTGTTCGCCACGGCCGAGGCCGAGCTGCGCCACGCCGACGTCGTCACCGCCGCCACCGCCGCCGGGGTGCCGCTCTTCCGGGCCAGCGGCGAGGTCATGGCCGAGCTGGCCCAGACCGTCACCCCCCAGGGGCTGCTGGCCGTGTGCCGCTTCGTGCACGTGCCGCTGGACGCCTCCGTCGTCCCCGGCTCCAAGCTGGTGGCGGTGCTGGCCCACGTCCGCGACCCCGGCAACGCGGGCACCGTGCTGCGCACGGCCGACGCCGCGGGCGCCGACTCCGTCGTCTTCACCGACGCCTCGGTCGATCCCTACAACGGCAAGTGCGTGCGGGCCAGCGCCGGCAGCCTGTTCCATCTCCCGGTCACCACGGGCGTCCCGGTGGCGCGGGCCGTGGAGCACCTCAAGGGGGCGGGGCTGCGGGTGCTCGCCGCCGACGGCGCGGGGAAGCAGACCCTGGACGACGTGGATTTGTCCGGACCGACCGCCTGGATCTTCGGCAACGAGGCGTGGGGGCTTCCCGAGGAGATCCTGAAGCTGGCCGACGAGGTCGTCCGGGTTCCCATCCACGGGCGGGCCGAGAGCCTGAACCTCGCGACCGCCGCCGCGGTCTGTCTGTACGCATCTGCCCGGTCTCAGCGCACCGGTGCCGGCTCCGCGTGAGGCTCCCCGCCCGGCGAGGCTGCCGTACGGTGCGGGAAACCCGCTATTGTCGGCCATGTAGCGTCGAGGAGGCGGGGTCGTGCACGGCGAACACACCGGCGAGCGGAGCACCGATTCCGTTTCCGTGATCGACGTCGACGAGCTTCCCGACGGTCTCGTGGTGACCGACGGCGACGGCCACGTGCTCACCGTCAACCGGGCCGCCGCCCTGCTGACCGGAGTCACCCGCGAGCGGGCCGCGGGGCGGCACCTGCGCGACGTGTTCTCCTTCCGCGACCACGACGGGCGCGACTGGTGGAAGTGGCTCGACACCTACGGCGGGCTCTCCAGCCGCGCCCGCCAGCCCGAGCTGCCGCTGCGCACCCCCGGCGGCCAGGAGTTGCTGGTGGCCGCCCGGCTGGTGCGCGAGCCCCGGCGGGGCGGGGAGGTCGTCCGGGTGGTCATCACGTTGCGCGACGCCGGGGCCCGCGCCCGCCTGGAACGCAGCCGCGCCGACCTGGTCTCCACGGTCGCCCACGAGCTCCGCTCCCCGCTCACCAGCGTCAAGGGGTTCACCGCGACCCTGCTGGCCAAGTGGACCCGCTTCACCGACGACCAGAAGCTCGTCATGCTGGAGACCGTCAACGCCGACGCCGACCGGGTGACCCGGCTGATCACCGAGCTGCTCGACGTCTCGCGCATCGAGTCGGGGCGGCTGGAGATCCACCGCCAGGTGGTCGACATCCCGGCCAGGATCGCGAGGATCGTCGCGGGACGGGTGGCGGCGGGCGAGCCGGAGGACCGCTTCGTGCTCCAGGTGCGCGGCGAGCTGCCCGAGACCTGGCTCGACCAGGACAAGATCGACCAGGTGCTCGCCAACCTGATGGAAAACGCGGTGCGTCACGGGCGCGGTACGGTGACAATAGTCGTCGAGCCGAGCGAATGGGGAGTGACCGTGTCCGTCCGCGACCAGGGGGAGGGCATCCCGCCCGAGCTGGTCACGCGCGTCTTCCGGCAGTTCTGGCGGGGCAACGCCCGCCGCCGTGGCGGCACCGGGCTCGGCCTGTTCATCGTCAAGGGGCTGATCGAGGCGCACGGCGGCACCATCTCCGTGCAGCGCGGGCCCGAGGGCGGCGCCGAGTTTCGATTTATGGTGCCCACCGGCACCCCCGATTTCGCCTGATCGCGAATGTCGGCCCGGTGGGCTCATCCGACTAGACTCATGGCCGCTCAAGCCCTGGATTCGGAGCTCTCTCTTGTCAAACTACGACCCGGTCGAGGTGACCCCGCTGCACGCCGACGAGATGGCGCGCATGCAGGCCGACGCGCTCGACGCCGTCAAGGCGGCGCGCGACCTCGAAGAACTCAAGCAGGTGCGCCTCGCGCACGCCGGTGACCGCTCACCGATCGCCCTGGCCAACCGCGAGATCGGCGCCCTGCCCCCGGCGGCCCGCTCCGAGGCGGGCAAGCGCATCGGCGGCGCCCGCAAGGCGGTCGCCGACGCCCTCGCCGAGCGGCAGGCGCAGCTGGAGGCCGAGCGTGACGAGAGGGTCCTCGTCGAGGAGACCGTCGACGTCACGCTGCCCTCCGCCCGTGCCCCCCGCGGGGCCAGGCACCCCCTGACCACCCTCCAGGAGCGCATCGCCGACGCCTTCGTCGCGATGGGCTACGAGGTGGCCGAGGGCCCCGAGCTGGAGGGGGAGTGGTTCAACTTCGACGCGCTGAACATCTCCGCCGACCACCCGGCGCGCTCGGAGCACGACACCTTCTTCGTGGAGTCCGTCGACTCCGGCAAGGTGCTGCGCACCCAGACCTCTCCCGTCCAGATCCGGGCACTGCTCGGCAGGGAGCTCCCGGTCTACGTGATCTCGCCGGGCAAGGTGTTCCGAACCGACGAGCTCGACGCCACCCACACCCCCGTCTTCCACCAGGTCGAGGGCCTGGCGATCGACGAGGGCCTGACCATGGCCCACCTCAAGGGCACCCTCGACCGGTTCGCCGAGGTCATGTTCGGCGAGGGCATCACCACCCGGTTCCGGCCCAACTACTTCCCCTTCACCGAGCCCTCCGCCGAGATGGACCTGAAGTGCTTCGTCTGCCGAGGCGCCTCCGCGGTGCCCGGCAACCCGCCCTGCCGCACCTGCAAGTCGGAGGGCTGGATCGAGTGGGGCGGCTGCGGCATGGTCAACCCGCGGGTGCTCATCGCCTGCGGCGTCGACCCCGCCCGCTACAGCGGCTTCGCCTTCGGCATGGGCGTCGAGCGCACCCTGATGTTCCGCCACAACGCCGAGGACATGCGCGACATGGTCGAGGGAGACGTCCGCTTCACCCTTCCCTTCGGAATGGAGGTCTGATGAAGGTCCCGCTTTCATGGCTGCGGGAGTACGTCGATCTCCCCGCCGTCACGGCGCACGAGATCGCCGAGAAGCTCACCGCCGCCGGGCTCAAGCTCGAGTCCGTCATCTCCTACGGCCACGACATCAAGAACGTCGTCGTGGGCGAGGTGATCTCCATCGAGACGCTGGAGGGGTTCAAGAAGCCCATCCGCCACTGCCAGGTCGAGGTGGGGGAGGCCGCGCCCCGCGAGATCGTCTGCGGCGCGACCAACTTCGAGGCCGGCGACCGCGTCCCGGTCGCGCTGCCCGGCGCCGTGCTGCCCGGCGGGTTCGAGATCGCCTCGCGCAAGACCTACGGGCGTCTGTCCGACGGCATGATCTGCTCGGAGGCGGAGCTCGGCGTGGCCGACTCCTCGCCCGGCATCCTCGTGCTGCCGGCCGGCACCCCGATCGGCGCGGACGTGGTCGAGCTGCTCGGCCTGCGCGACGACGTGATCGAGCTGGAGATCACCCCCGACATCGGCTACGCCCTCTCCATCCGGGGCGTGGCCCGCGAGGCGGCCACCGCCTTCGACTCGGCGTTCATCGACCCCTCGGACGTCTCCCCGCCCGCCCCGGCGGGCCCGTCCTACCCGGCCTCGATCGCCGACCCGTCGGCCTGCGACCGCTTCGTGCTCCGCGAGATCCGCGGGTTCGACCCGTCGGCGCCGAGCCCGCTGTGGATGCGCGCGCGGCTCTCCCGCGCCGGCATGCGCCCGGTCTCGCTCGCCGTCGACGTCACCAACTACGTCATGCTGGAGCTGGGCCAGCCGCTGCACGCCTTCGACGCGGCCAAGCTGACCGGCGAGATCGTGGTGCGCAGGGCCGAGCCGGGCGAGACGCTGGAGACGCTCGACCACGTGGTCCGCAAGCTCCACCCGGACGACATCCTGATCACCGACGGGTCGGGCGCGATCTCGATGGCCGGCACCATGGGCGGCCTGCACACCGAGATCTCCGACGCCTCCGCCGACATCGTGATCGAGGCGGCCCACTTCTCCGCCAGCGGCACCGCGCGCATGTCGCGCCGGCACAACCTGGTGAGCGAGGCCTCCAAGCGCTTCGAGCGGGGCGTCGACAGGGAGCTTCCGCTGTACGCCTCCTGGCGCGCGGCCCAACTGCTGGCCGAGCTCGGCGGCGGCACGATCCAGCCGGGCGTCACCCACGCCGAGGTGGAGGTCGAGCCGGTTCACATCGCCATCCCGAGCGACTACCCCGGCCGGGTCGCGGGCACCGCCTACGACCGCGAGACGGTGATCCGCCGCCTGGAGCAGGTCGGCTGCGCGGTGGAGAGCACCACCGCGACCGTCCCGGCGACGGGCGGCACCGTGGCCGGCACCGCCGCCACCGGCGACCCCGCCTCCGCGGGGATCGCCGCGAGGCTCGCGGTCACCGGTGACGACATGCTGGCGGTCACCCCGCCCTCGTGGCGGCCCGACCTGACCGACCCGAACGACCTCGCCGAGGAGGTCATCAGGCTGGAGGGCTACGAGAACCTGCCCTCGATCCTGCCCGCCGCCCCCGCGGGCGCCGGCCTCAGCGAGAGCCAGCGCCTGCGCCGCCGGGTCGGCCGCGCCCTCGCCGCCGCCGGCTACGTCGAGATCCTCGCCTACCCGTTCAACGGGGAGCGCGACTTCGACAACCTGCAGCTGCCCGCCGACGACGCGCGCCGCCTGGCCGTGCGGCTGGCCAACCCGCTCAGCGAGGACGAGCCGCTGATGCGGACGACCCTGCTGCCCGGCCTGCTCAAGACGCTGGTCCGCAACGTGGGCCGGGGCTTCGGCGACGTGGCGCTGTTCGAGGCGGGCCTGGTCTACCGGCCCTCGTCCGACGCGCCCGCCGTCGCCCCCGTGCTGGGCGTCGACCGCAGGCCGACCCCGGAGGAGCTCGCCTCGATCGAGTCCGCGCTGCCCGCCCAGCCGCTCCGGGTCGGGGCGGTGCTGGCCGGGGAGTTCGAGCCGTCCGGCTGGTGGGGCAGGGGCCGCGCGGCCGGTTGGGCGGACGCCGTCGAGGCGGCCAGGGTGGTGGCCGCCGAGGCCGGGGTCACCCTCGACGTCCGCGCCGACCGGCACGAGCCCTGGCACCCGGGCCGCTGCGCCGCGCTGTACGCCGGTGACGTGCTCGTCGGTCACGCCGGTGAGCTGCACCCGCGCGTCGTCGAGGCGTACGGCCTGCCCCCGCGCACCTGCGCGATGGAGCTGGAGCTGACCCGGCTGGAGCCGCTCACCGCGGGTCCGCCGCAGGCCCCGGCGATCTCCGCGTACCCCGTCGCGGGTCAGGACGTCGCGCTCATCGTCGACGCGGCGACCCCGGTGGCCACCGTGGAGGCGGCGCTGCGCGAGGGCGCGGGCCCGCTGCTGGAGTCGATCCGGCTGTTCGACGTCTACACCGGCGCCCAGGCGGGCGAGGGCAAGAAGTCCCTCGCCTACTCGATGCGCTTCCGGGCGCCGGACCGGACGCTCACCGTGGAGGAGACCACCGCGGCCCGAGACGCGGCCGTGGCCCTCGCCGGGGAGCGCGCCGGGGCGCGGCTGCGCGGCGTCTGACCGGTTCACGAGGGGCCCGGGGCGTGTCCCGGGCCCCTTTCGCCGTACCGGGCCGGGATTTCGCGTTCCGGATGAACCGGGACGTTCGCGGTTCGGGTGGATTCTCCTTCAGGAGGCGACGATGACGTACCCGCCGGTCGCTCAGGGCGGATCGCCCGCCCGGAGCGGAGAAGGGCCTTTCCCCGGGAGGGGGCGATGAGGCACCTGCTGGTGTTCGCCGAGCGCGACGACGCCGAGGAGGTCGCCGAGACCGTGGCCGGGGAGTTCCCGGTGATCGGCATGCCCGCGGTGGTCAGGGAGACCCTCGCGGGCGAGGACGACGCCGAGGACGCCCAGTGGCTGGTGGTGGTCGAGGACCCCTCCGGGGCACTGCCGCCGGAGGGCGTGGCCCGCCTGGAGGCGCTGGCCGAGGAGTACGAGGGCTGGCGCGAGAGCGGGTGAGACGCGGGTGAGACGCGGCCTCGTCCGGCGGGCTCCCGCGCGGAGAGGCGAGGTGCGGGACGTTCGGCGGGGAGTCCGGGTGGAGCGGGAAAGCCCGCGACGGGTGGCGGGACGTCCGGGTGGAGCGGTGAGCGGATGGCGTGCCGGAGCCTGTGGCGGGCGGTGGTGAGCGCCGCCCGGGGACGGACCCTAGAGCCGGTCGATCCCCGTCAGGTCGATGTCGATGTCGAAGGGGACCGAGACCTTGAGCCGGTCGCGGTGGATGCCGGTGAGCGCGTAGGAGTGGGTGACCGGGGCGAGCTCGTAGACGTAGATCGTGGGCCTTCCCGACTGGTTCTCGACCAGCCAGAAGTGCGCGATGCCCGCCTCGGCGTACAGCAAGGGCTTGCGGTCGCGGTCGCGGCTCGTGGATTCGGGGGAGACGACCTCCACCACCAGCACGACGTCTTCCGCCCGGTAGAAGGTCTGCTCCGGGCTGTGCTCGGCGGAGGCGTGGATGACGCTGATGTCGGGCTCGGGCCGCTGCCGCTCGCCCAGCACGACGCTCATCTCCCGGCGCGCTCGAAGATCTTCCGGAATGGTCCGGCGGAGACCCGCCTCCAGGAGAAACATGGTGCGCGTGTGAAAAGAAGCCCGAGGGCTCACGAAGACCAGGCTTCCATCGATTAACTCTGTGTGTGCGGGCAATTGCGGAATGTGATCGAGATCCTCCGCGAGGAATCCCTCCGGCGGGGGGAACACCCAGTCGGGCAGCGAGGACTCCGTCATCTCGGGGCTCCGTACGTCGACCGTCATAGGCTTACAGTAGCAACGGGATTCCGTTCCGTGAGGATACTTGCCGGTGCTCGTGTCAGGTGCGGGCGGCCTCCTCGCGGCGGGCGCGCTCCCTGATCGCGTGCTCGTCGATGCGGGCGTCGTAGGTGCGGAACCTCGGCAGCAGCGCGGCCATCGCGGCCACCGCGCCGACGCACAGCAGACCCCCGACGCCCAGGGAGAAGCGGGTGCCGCCGATGCCGGCCATGAAGCCGGCCCTGGCGTTGCCGAGCATCGGGCCGCTGGTGTAGGAGAGCAGCTCGATGCCCGCCAGGCGGCCGCGGAACTCGTCGGGGATGGTCTGGTTCCAGATGGTCGAGCGGAAGACACCGCTGATCATGTCGGCGGCCCCGGCCACGGCGAGGAAGGCGAAGATGCCCCAGACGTTGGGCATCAGGGCCGCCAGCGCCACCGCCACCCCCCACACGGCCGCCGCGATGATCACGCCGAGGCCGTGCCGGTGCACGCGCGCGGTCCAGCCGGAGGTGACCGAGGCGATCAGCGAGCCGATGGCCGAGGCCGAGAAGAAGAGCCCCAGGGCCTCGTGCGCGCCCAGCTCGTCGGCGAGGAAGGGGTAGAGGGCGGTGGAGAACGCGAAGACCATCGCGGCGATGTCGACCAGGTAGGTGCCCATCAGGTCGGAGCGGCCCACGGCGTAGCGAACCCCTTCGACCAGGGACCTGATCGAGGCGGAGGGGGTGTCCTCGGGGCGGGGCTGGGCCCGGACCATCCAGAGCAGGACCAGGGACGCCAGGAAGGTCACGACGTTGACGCCGTACGCGACGGCGACGCCGTACCAGGCCGCGATCAGGCCGCTGAGGCCCGGGGCGACGATGGCGCCCAGGTTCCACCGGAAGGCGCCGAGGGCGGCGGCCGCGGTCAGCTGGTCGTGCCTGACCACGCGCGGCATCAGCGACTCCAGGCTGGGCCGCTGCAGGCTGCCCAGCCCGGCCGAGAGCGCGCCGACGACGTACAGCACCCAGACCTGCGGTTTCGGGAGCAGCGCGTTGACGGTCAGGATCGTGACCGTGACGCAGAGGCCCACCTCGGTGAGAAGAATGATCTTGCGCCGGTCGAGGGCGTCGGCGATCGCCCCGCCCCAGAGCCCGCACACCACCATCGGGACGAACTCGGCGACGCTGACCAGGCCGACCGCCAGGTAGGAGCCGGTGAGCTCCTTCATCTGCAGCGGCACCGCGACCAGCGTCAGGAAGGTGCCGAACATCGTGATGACGCCGGAGGCGAAGAGCAGCCGGAAGTCGCGCGAGTCGCGAAGGGGGCTGAGATCCATCGCCAGACGGCGCAGCAGGTTTGTGATCGATCGATCGGCGTTTTCCGGCACGAACAGCTAGTTTCGGTGGTGACCTACGCGGAGGCAAATCATTTTCGGCAGGTCACCGCGGAGGTCACCGCGGAGGTCGCGGCCGGGGAGAGCCGCCCCCCGGCGCCGGGCGGCGGCGCGGGGGCGGCGGCGGGGTGTCGTCCGGCGGGCGTCAGGGGCCCAGCACCTCCTGGCGCAGCCGGGTCTTGAGGATCTTGCCGCCCGGGTTGCGGGGGAGTTCCGTCTCACGCGCCCAGAACCTGACCGGGACCTTGAAGGGGGCGATCCGCTCGCGCAGGAAGGCCCGCAGCTCCTCGTCGGTGACGGGGGCCGACAGCCGGAGCACCGCGCCGACCTCCTCGCCCAGCTCGTCGTGGGGGATCCCGATCACCGCGGCGTCCTCGACCGCCGGGTGTTCGAACAGGGCGGCCTCGACCTCGGCACAGTAGACGTTCTCGCCGCCGCGGATGACCATGTCCTTGGCCCGGTCCACGATGAACACGAACCCGTCCTCGTCCACCCTGGCCAGGTCGCCGGTGTGCAGCCAGCCGCCCACGAAGGTCTCCGCGGTGGCCTCGGGCCGGTTCCAGTAGCCCAGGATGACGTTCGGGCCGCGCAGGCAGAGCTCGCCGACCGTGCCGACCGGCAGCTCGCCGCCGAGCGGGTCGGCGATCTTGACCTCGACCACGGCCATCGGCAGGCCGATGCTGTCGGGCTTGGCCAGGTAGTCGGCCCCGGCGTTGCTGATGGCGAGCGCGGTGGTCTCGGTCATGCCGTACCCGTTGGAGGGGGCGCGGTTGGGCAGCTGCTCGGTGATGCGCTCCAGCAGCTTCGGCGGGGCGGGGGCGCCGCCGTACCCGAGGCCGCTGAGGCTGGAGATGTCGTACTTGTCCAGGTCGGGGTGGGACAGGAGCTGCCACACGTTGGTGGGCACCCCGGTGAGGCCGGTGATCTTCTCACGCTCGATCAGTTCCAGCGCGCGGCCCGGGTCCCACTTGTACATCAGCACCAGGCCGCCCCCGGTGAACATGGTGGTGGTCATCACCGCGAAGCAGCCGGTGACGTGGAAGAGCGGCACGGTGAGCAGGGTGACCCGCCGCTGCCCGGCCGCCTCGCCCGGGTCCTTGCCCGCCTTGATCACGGCGCGGTACAGGCCGTAGGCGACGGTCATCGGCGACTGGCCGAGGTTGCGGTGGCTGCCGAGCGCGCCCTTGGGGCGGCCCGTGGTGCCGGAGGTGTAGAAGATCGTCGCGGGATCCTCGGGGGAGAGCTCGACCGGCGGCAGTGTGACGTCGGCCCTCACCTCGCCCATCACGTCGTCGAAGGAGCGGGCGCCCTCGGGCGCCTCGCCGCGGGTCACGATCAGCTCCGGGGCCAGGCCGGCGAGCCCGGCCGCCCGCTCGCCGTCGGCGATGAGCACCTTGGCCCCCGAGTCCGACAGCCCGTACTCCAGCTCCTGGGGCGTCCACCACGCGTTGAGCGGCACGGCTATCGCCCCGGCGGCCAGCGCGGCCGAGAAGGAGATCACCCACTCGGGGTAGTTGCGCATGGCGATGGCCACCCGGTCGCCCTTGACCACGCCGTACTCGTCCACGAGGCGCCGCGCGAGCGTGGCGGCCCGCCGGTAGTGCTCCTCGTAGGTGATGTGCTCGTCCTCGTACGTCAGGAAGACCTTGTCGCCGTGGAACCTGCTCGTCTCCAGGAGGGCCCGGAAGTCGCGGGGCGCGTGCTTCCAGGTTCTGACGGTCCCGCCGTGACTGGGGATCTCTTCCGTCTCGAAAAGCTGCCCCGGACCGGTGAGCCGGGCCTGGACCTGGGCGTGGGTGACAGTCATTCGTTCGCGCTCCTGGAGGTGGAGGGGCCGGAAACGTCACGATACCGACCGGTAGGTACGTGCAACAGTGCCGAAACATGACCGATGGCTTCGTGCCCGTGTTCGCGAGCCGATAAAGCGGTGCCCCCTTGGTTTTTCCGCTCCGGCGGGTTACCTCTGGGTGGGCGGCCCGCGTCATAACCGGCTTGCATGACAATCCCTCACGATGCATAATCTTTCCAGTAAGTCCATGAGTAGCAATGCATGAACATGCAGACGGTGGGGGGACGGATGAGAGCGGCGATCGCGGGTGCCAGCGGCTACGCCGGAGGTGAGCTCCTGCGCCTGCTGCTGTCCCACCCCGGCATCGAGATCGGCGCGCTGACCGCGGCGTCGAGCGCGGGCACCGCCCTCGGCGCCCACCAGCCACACCTGGCCCCGCTGGCCGACAGGATCCTGCTGGAGACCGGTGTCGAGACGCTCGGCGGCCACGACCTGGTCTTCCTCGCCCTGCCGCACGGCCAGTCGGCCGCCGTCGCCGAGCAGCTCGGCGAGGGCACCCTCGTGGTCGACTGCGGCGCGGACTTCCGTCTCTCCGACCCCGCCGCCTGGGAGCACTTCTACGGCGGCGTCCACGCGGGCACCTGGCCGTACGGGCTGCCCGAGCTGCCGGGACGGCGCGAGGAGCTGCGCGCCACCCGCAGGATCGCGGTGCCGGGGTGTTACCCGACGGCCGTCACCCTGGCCATGTTCCCCGCCTTCGCCGCCGGTCTCGTCGAGCCCGACGTGGTGGTGGTCGCCGCCAGCGGCACCAGCGGGGCCGGCCGCGCTGCCAAGCCGAACCTCCTGGGCAGCGAGGTGATGGGCTCCGCCAGCGCGTACGGCGTCGGCGGCGTCCACCGGCACACCCCGGAGATGGAGCAGAACCTCTCCTCGCTGGCGGGCGGGCCGGTCACCGTCTCCTTCACCCCCGTGCTGGCGCCGATGAGCCGGGGCATCCTCGCCACCTGCACCGCCCCCGCCAGGCCCGGCCTCACCCCCGAGGCCCTGCGCGAGGCCTACGAGGTCGCCACCAAGGACGAGCCGTTCCTGCGGCTGCTGCCCGAGGGCCAGTGGCCCGCCACCTCGATGACCCTCGGCGCCAACACCGCCGCCCTCCAGGTCGTCCTGGACGAGCGCGCGGGCCGCGTCGTCGCCGTCGTCGCCATCGACAACCTCACCAAGGGCACGGCCGGAGGCGCGATCCAGAGCGCCAACCTCGCCCTCGGCCTGCCGGAAGAGCTCGGCCTTCCTCTCAACGGAGTCGCCCCATGAGCGTGACCGCCCCTCTCGGCTTCCGCGCGGCGGGTGTCGCCGCCGGGATCAAGTCCAGCGCCGACCGTGACCTGGCGCTGGTCGTCAACGACGGCCCCTCGCGCGCCGCCGCCGGGGTCTTCACCAGGAACCGGGTGAAGGCCGCGCCGGTCCTGTGGTCCGCCCAGGTGCTGGCCGGGGGCCGCGTCCACGCCGTCGTCCTCAACTCCGGCGGCGCCAACGCCTGCACCGGGCCGCTCGGCTTCCAGGACACCCACGCCACCGCGGAGAAGGTCGCCGCCGCCCTGGGCGACTCGGCGGGGGAGGTCGCGGTCTGCTCCACCGGCCTGATCGGCGAGCGGCTGCCGATGGACCCGCTGCTGGCCGGGGTCGACCTCGCGGTCTCCCAGCTCGCCAGGGACGGCGGCCTGGCCGCCGCCGACGCCATCCGCACCACCGACACCATCTCGAAGATCTCCTTCAGGAAGGGCGCGGGCGGCTACATGGTCGGCGGCATGGCCAAGGGGGCGGGCATGCTCGCCCCCGGCCTCGCCACCATGCTGTCGGTGATCACCACCGACGCCGACCTGTCCGCCGAGCAGCTCGACGCGGTGCTGCGCAAGGTGACGCGGGTCACCTTCGACCGGCTCGACGCCGACGGCTGCATGTCCACCAACGACACCGTGCTGCTGCTGGCCAGCGGCGCCTCGGAGGTCGTCCCCGACCTCGCCGAGTTCGAGCAGGTCCTGCTGGCGGTCTGCGCCGACCTCGCCCGCCAGCTGCTGATGGACGCCGAGGGCGCCTCCAAGGCGATCGCCATCGAGGTCGTCGGCGCCGCCTCCGAGGACGACGCGGTCACCGTAGGCCGCGCCGTCTCGCGCTCCAACCTCTTCAAGTGCGCCATCTTCGGCGAGGACCCCAACTGGGGCCGGGTGCTGTCGGCCGTCGGCACCACCGACGCCGTCTTCGAGCCCGACCGGCTCAACGTGGCCATCAACGGCATCTGGATCTGCCGGGGCGGAGCCGCGGGCGACGACCGCTCCAAGGTCGACCTCACCCCGCGCGAGGTGACGGTCATCATCGACCTGTCGGCGGGGCCGCACGCGGCGACGATCCACACCACCGACCTCACCACGGCCTACGTCCACGAGAACTCGGCGTACTCCTCATGATGAGACGCGCCGAGGCCCTGGCGAAGGCCACCACGCTGATCGAGGCGCTGCCCTGGCTCGCGAGCTTCCACGGCGCGACCGTCGTCATCAAGTACGGCGGCAACGCGATGACCGAGGAGCACCTGCGCGAGAAGTTCGCCGCCGACGTCGTCTTCCTGCGCTACGCCGGGCTGCGGCCGGTGATCGTGCACGGGGGAGGGCCGCAGATCAACGCCCAGCTCGACCTGCTGGGCATCGAGTCCACCTTCACCGCCGGGCTGCGGGTCACCACCCCCGAGGCCATGCAGGTCGTCAGGATGGTCCTCGTCGGCCAGGTCAACCGCGACGTGGTCGGCCTGATCAACCGGCACGGGCCGTTCGCGATCGGCATGTCCGGCGAGGACGCCCACCTGTTCACCGCCGTACGCAAGCACGCCGTCGTCGACGGCGTCGGCGTCGACATCGGCCAGGTCGGCGACATCGTCAGGGTCGAGGCCGGGGCCGTGCGGGCGCTGCTGGACGACGGGCGGATCCCGGTGATCTCCTCCATCGCGCGCAGCGACGACGGCACCGTCTACAACGTCAACGCCGACACCGCCGCCGCCGCGCTCGCCGTGGCGCTCCAGGCGTCCAAGCTGATCATCCTGACCGACGTCGAGGGCCTGTACCGCGACTGGCGGCCCGACGCCGACGAGAACGAGATCATCGAGCGGCTGTCGGCCACCGAGCTGGAGAAGCTTCTGCCGGGCCTGTCCAGCGGCATGATCCCCAAGATGGAGGCGTGCCTGACCGCCATCCAGGGCGGTGTGCCACGGGCCCACGTGCTCGACGGCAGGGTGCCCCACTCGGTGCTGCTGGAGATCTTCACCGACGAGGGCATAGGAACCATGGTGCTGCCCGACGCCCCCGAGGCGGCGGCCGCGCCCGATCCGGTCAGGCGGCGGCCCGAGGCCCCCGCCCAGCTGAAGGGGAACGACCAGTGAGCCCGCAGGACAGTTCCGCAGGAGAGGCGCTCGCCAGGCGCTTCGAGGCCGCCTTCATGCCCAACTACGGCGTGCCCCCGGTGGCGCTGGCCCGCGGCGAGGGCGCGAGGGTCTGGGACGTCGACGGCCGCGAGTACCTCGACCTGATCGGTGGCATCGCGGTCAGCTCGCTCGGCCACGCCCACCCCGCCCTGGTGGAGGCCGTCTCCCGGCAGGTCGCCACGCTCGCCCACACCAGCAACCTCTTCCTGCACGAGCCCGAGGTGCTGCTCGCCGAGCGCCTGCTCGGCCTGCTCGGCGCCCCGGCCAGGGTGTTCCTCACCAACTCCGGGACCGAGGCCAACGAGGCCGCCCTGAAGCTCTCCCTCAAGTACGGGAAGTCGAACGGCCGCACCTACTTCGTGGCCGCGGAGAACGGCTTCCACGGCCGTAGCCTCGGCGCGCTCGCCCTGACCGGCAAGCCCTCCATCCGCGACCAGTTCGGGCCGTTCTCGATCGATGTCCGCTTCGTCCCGTACGGTGACGCCGACGCGCTCAAGAACGCGGTCACCGGCGAGTGCGCCGCGGTCTTCCTCGAACCCACCCAGGGCGAGGCGGGGGTCGTGCCCCCGCCCGAGGGCTACTTCACGGCCGCCAGGCAGATCTGCGACGCCACCGGCGCGCTGCTGGTCGCCGACGAGATCCAGTCGGCGATCGGCCGCACCGGGCACTGGTTCGCCCACCAGCACGAGGGCGTCCTGCCCGACGTGCTCACCCTGGCCAAGGGCCTCGGCGGCGGCATGCCGATCGGCGCCTGCGTCGGCTTCGGCGCGGCGGGCACCGTCTTCGCCCAGGGCGACCACGGCTCCACCTTCGGCGGCAACCCGGTCTCGGCCGCCGCCGCGCTCGCCGTGCTCGACACCATCGACGCGGACGGCCTGCTGGAGCGCGCCCGCACCGTCGGCGCCGAACTCGCCGAGGGCATCGCCGCGATCGGCCACCCGCTGCTCGCCGGCGTCCGCGGCCGGGGCCTGTGGCGGGCCGTCGTGCTGACCGGCGCCCGCTCCGCCCAGGTCCAGGCCGCCGCCCAGCGCGCGGGCTTCCTGGTCAACGCCCTCCAGCCCGACGCGGTACGGCTCGCGCCCCCGCTGGTGATCACCTCCGCCCAGGTCGCGGCCTTCGTGGCCGCGCTCCCCGCCATCCTCGACGAGGCCGCAGATGCCCAGTAACCTCGCCGGACAGGCGCACGTCAGGCACTTCCTGAGGGACGACGACCTCTCGCCCGCGGAGCAGGCCCAGGTGCTCGACCTGGCCGAGGCCGTGAAGAAGGACCGCTACGCCTACCGGCCCTTCGAGGGGCCGCAGACCGTCGCCGTCCTCTTCGACAAGCACTCCACCCGCACCCGCATCTCCTTCGCGGTCGGCATCGGCGAGCTCGGCGGCCTCCCACTGATCCTCGACGCCGGTTCCTCCCAGATGGGCCGGGGCGAGTCGATCGAGGACACCGCCCGGGTCCTGGAGCGCCAGGTGGGCGCCATCGTGTGGCGCACCTCGGGCCAGGAGCGGATCGAGGCCATGGCCTCGGCGTCCTCGGTGCCGGTGGTCAACGCCCTCACCGACGAGTTCCACCCCTGCCAGATCCTCGCCGACCTGCAGACCATCAGGGAGCACTTCGGCAAGACGGCGGGGCTCACGCTGGCCTACTTCGGCGACGGGGCCAACAACATGGCCCACTCCTACCTGCTCGGCGGGGCCGTCGCGGGCATGCACGTGCGGGTCGCCGCCCCCGCCGGATACCTGCCCGACCCGGAGATCCTGCGGCGGGCCGCCGAGGTCGCCGCGCAGACGGGCGGCTCGGTCGCCGTCCTCGCCGACCCGGCCGAGGCCGCCGAGGGCGCGGACGTGCTCGCCACCGACACCTGGGTCTCCATGGGCCAGGAGGGCAAGGAGCAGCGGATCGCCGACCTCATGCCGTACCAGGTCAACGCCGCGCTGGTGAGCCGGGCGGCCCCCGGCGCCGTCGTCCTGCACTGCCTGCCCGCCTACCGCGACCTGGAGATCTCCGCCGAGGTCCTCGACGGCCCGCGCAGCCTGGTGTGGGACCAGGCGGAGAACCGGCTGCACGCCCAGAAGGCCCTGCTGCACTGGCTGGTCGCGGTGGTGGGCCGGGACGCGTCCCCGGACACCGGGTACGACTCCCCGCGCGGCGACGCGCCCGGAGGCGGGTGACCCGCATGACGATCCCGATGACCAAGGTCGCCCGCCAGGCACGGATCACCGACCTCCTGCAGCGGCAGCCGGTCAGGTCCCAGCCCGAGCTGGCCAAACTCCTGCTGGAGAGCGGTGTCGAGGTCACCCAGGCCACCCTCTCCCGCGACCTGGACGAACTCGGCGCGCTCAAGCTGCGCGCCGAGGACGGCTCCCTGGTCTACGCCCTGCCGGGAGAGGGCGGCGGCCGGATAAGGCTCGCCAGGCTCGGTACCGGCGAGTCCCCGGCCGCCAGGCTCGGCAGGCTCGCGGAGGAGCTCCTGGTCTCCGCCGAGGCCTCCGCCAACCTGGTCATCGTCCGTACGCCACCGGGGGCCGCGCAGTTCCTCGCCTCCGCCATCGACCACGCCGACTGGGAGTCCATCCTCGGCACGGTCGCGGGAGACGACACGATCCTCGTCATCAGCCGCGACCCGCTGGGCGGGGCGGCGGTCGCGGAAGGGCTGCTCCGGCACGCCGACCGACGTATCTAGCCCGCTCCGGCGGGCCATCCTCGGCGGCATCCGACAGCCGTGACGGCATCGTCCGGCACCCGTGACCAACAAAGATCTTGGAGATACCCATCATGACCGATCGGGTCGTACTCGCCTTCTCCGGAGGACTCGACACCTCCGTCGCCATTCCCTTCCTCGCCGAGAAGACCGGGGCCGAGGTCGTCGCGGTGGCCGTCGACGTCGGCCAGGGCGGTGAGGACATGGAGGTCGTCCGCAAGCGCGCCATCGACTGCGGCGCGGTGGAGTCCGTCGTCGTGGACGCCCGCGAGGAGTTCGCCACCGACTTCTGCGTGCCCGCCCTGCAGGCCAACGCCCTCTACATGGACCGCTACCCGCTGGTCTCCGCCCTGTCGCGGCCGCTGATCGTCAAGCACCTGGCCGCGGCGGCCAAGGAGTTCGGCGGCACCCACGTCTCGCACGGCTGCACCGGCAAGGGCAACGACCAGGTCCGCTTCGAGGCCGGCCTGGCCGCCCTCCACCCCGAGCTCAAGGTCATCGCCCCGGCCCGCGACTACGCGTGGACCCGGGACAAGGCGATCGCCTACGCCGAGGAGAAGAACCTGCCGATCGAGACCAGCAAGAAGAACCCGTACTCCATCGACCAGAACATCTGGGGCAGGGCCGTCGAGACCGGCTTCCTGGAGGACATCTGGAACGGCCCGATCGAGGACGTCTACGCCTACACCGCCGACCCGGCGCAGCCGCGCGACGCGGACGAGGTCATCGTCAGCTTCGTCAAGGGCGTCCCGGTGGCGCTGGACGGGCGGCACCTCACCCCGTTCCAGATCATCGAGGAGCTCAACCGCCGCGCCGGCGCCCAGGGCGTCGGCCGCCTCGACATGGTCGAGGACCGGCTCGTCGGCATCAAGTCCCGCGAGGTCTACGAGGCGCCCGGCGCCATCGCCCTGATCACCGCGCACATGGAGCTGGAGAACGTCACCGTCGAGCGCGACCTCGCCCGCTTCAAGCGGTCGGTGGACCAGCGCTGGGGCGAGCTCGTCTACGACGGCCTCTGGTTCTCCCCGCTCAAGAAGGCCCTCGACACCTTCGTCGCCGAGGCCCAGGAGCACGTCACCGGCGAGATCCGGATGACCCTGCACGGCGGCCGGGCCACCGTCACCGGGCGCCGCTCCGAGGCCTCGCTGTACGACTTCAACCTCGCGACCTACGACACCGGCGACACCTTCGACCAGTCCCTGGCCAAAGGCTTCGTCGAGCTGTGGAGCCTGCCCTCCAAGATTGCCTCGGCCCGGGACGCCCGGCTGGTCTGAGTGGGCTAAGGTCGCGGATTGAATGGGGAGGGAGAACAACGGTGACTGATGGTGGCAAGCCCATGCGGCTGTGGGGCGGCCGGTTCGAGGGAGGTCCGGCCGACGCGCTGACCAGGCTCTCGGTGAGCGTCCACTTCGACTGGCGGCTGGTGCCGTACGACCTGCTGGCCTCGCGCGCGCACGCCAGGGTGCTGCACCGCGCGAACCTGCTGAGCGACGACGAGCTGGCGCGCATGATCGGCGCCCTGGACGACCTGGAGCGCGCCTGCAAGGAGGGCGAGTTCCGGCCGACCGTCGCCGACGAGGACGTCCACACCGCGCTGGAGCGCGGCCTGCTGGAACGCCTCGGCACGCTCGGCGGCAAGCTCCGGGCCGGTCGCAGCCGCAACGACCAGGTCGCCACCGACCTGCGGCTCTACCTCCGCGACCACGTCAGGCACATCGTGTCCCGGCTGGTGGAGCTGGAGACCGCGCTGATGAGCCAGGCCGAGGAGCACGCCGAGACGGCCGCCCCCGGCATGACCCACCTGCAGCACGCCCAGCCGGTCTCCTTCGGACACCAGCTGCTGGCGCACGTGCACGCCTTCGCCCGCGACATCGACCGCCTGCGCGACTGGGACCGGCGCGCGGCCGTCTCCCCGCTGGGCTCGGGGGCGCTGGCCGGATCCTCCCTGCCGCTCGACCCGCAGGCCGTGGCCAGGGAGCTGGGCTTCGACTCCGCCGCGTCCAACTCGATGGACGCCGTCGCCGACCGCGACTTCGCCGCCGAGTTCCTGTTCGACGCGGCGATGATCGGCGTGCACCTGTCGCGGCTGGGCGAGGAGATCGTCCTGTGGGCCTCGCAGGAGTTCCGCTGGATCGAGATGGACGACGCCTACTCCACCGGCTCGTCGATCATGCCGCAGAAGAAGAACCCCGACGTGGCGGAGCTCGCCCGGGGCAAGAGCGGCCGTCTCATCGGCAACCTCATGACGCTGCTGACGACGCTCAAGGGCCTGCCGCTGACCTACAACCGCGACCTGCAGGAGGACAAGGAGCCGGTGTTCGACTCCGTCGACAGCCTGCTGCTCGTCCTTCCCGCCATGGCCGGGCTGGTCGCGACCATGCGGGTCAACACCGCGAAACTGGAGGCCTCGGCCCCCGACGGGTTCGCGCTCGCCACCGACCTGGCCGAGCTGCTGGTCCGCAGGGGCGTCGCCTTCCGCGAGGCCCACGAGGCGGTCGGGCACCTGGTCGTCTGGTGCCAGGTCAACGACAAGGACTTCGGCGAGCTCACCGACGAGGAGCTGGCCAAGGTCTCCCCGCACTTCACGCCCGACTCCCGCGAGGTCCTCTCGGTGCCCGGCGCGCTGGCCGCCCGCAAGGCGCACGGCGGCACGGCACCCGACCGGGTCCGTGACCAGCTCATCGCGCTGCGTGAGATCGTCGACGCCCAGGCCTCCTGGGCGAGCGGAAGCTGATGCCCGGCGACGGCCCTCCCGAGGCCGCCGGGGTGCCGGGTCACGCTCGCGGGGCCGTCCGGGGGGCGGGCGACTCCCTCGCCGTACGGAGACCGAGCGGCTTCCGGCTGCTCACGGGGGGCCTCGGCGATGGCAGCTGACGAGCACGGCGGGCGACCGCCCGCCGCGTCCGCGCCGCTGGCACGCGACTTCTTCGACCGGCCCGCCCACGAGGTCGCCCCCGACCTGCTGGGACGGGTGCTCGTACACGGGCCGGTCGCCTTGCGCCTCACCGAGGTCGAGGCGTACGGGGTGCCGGGCGAGGATCCCGCGTCGCACACCTACCGGGGCCGGACGCCGCGCAACGCGGTGATGTTCGGCCCGCCGGGCCATCTGTACGTCTACTTCACGTACGGCATGCATTTCTGCGCCAACCTCACCTGCCTGCCCGAGGGGGTCGGCTCCGGGGTGCTGCTGCGGGCCGGAGAGGTGATCTCCGGTGTCGAGACCGCCCTGGCCCGCCGGAACGCGGGAGGCGCCCGTCCCGTCAGGGAGGCCGACCTCGCCAGGGGACCGGCACGGCTGGCGGTGGCGCTCGGCTTCACCCGCGAGCACAACGGGCTCGACGCCTGCGGCCCCGGATCACTCTCCGTGGTCGAGGGCGAGCCGGCCAAGGCGTCGTCCATCCTGTCGGGACCGCGCACCGGGGTCTCGACGGGCAAGGAGACGCCGTGGCGCTTCTGGATCGACGGCGAGCCCACGGTCTCTCCGCACCGCCCGCACGTCCCGCGCCGTCGGTAGACCGTCGGTAGAACTTCTGTAGATCGCTTATCTCCGGTGGGGTCGCGTGTGCTCCCTCCCCGCCGTGCCTTCTCCCTCCCGTTCGCCCCTCTCTCGCTGCCGCCTCGTGCGCGAGAAGGGTTTCGAGTGGCGCGACGGTGCCGTGATCGGGCAGGGTGTACAAGAGCGCTACATGTCCCTTCGAGCATTGGAAAGCAAGGATCGTGACCGACATTCTGGATGACCTCGCCTGGCGCGGTTTGATCGCGCAGTCCACCGACATCGACGCCCTGCGCGCGGCGATGGCCGAGGGTCCGATCACGGTCTATTGCGGCTTCGACCCGACCGCCCCCTCCCTGCACGTCGGCAACCTGGTCCCGCTGCTGACCCTCACCCGCCTCCAGCGGGCGGGCCACCGGGCCATCGGCCTGGTGGGCGGTGCGACGGGTCTGATCGGCGACCCCAGCGGCCGGAGCACCGAGCGCTCGCTCAACTCCTCCGACGTCGTGGCCGAATGGGTGGCACGGATCCGCGTCCAGGTGGAGAAGTTCCTCGACTTCTCGGACGAGAAGGCCGGGATCCTCGTCAGCAACCTCGACTGGACGGAGGGCATGTCCGCGATCGACTTCCTGCGCGACGTCGGCAAGCACTTCCCGGTCAACCGCATGCTCGCCCGCGAGTCGGTCTCGGCCCGGCTGGGCGGTGAAGGGCTGAGCTACACCGAGTTCAGCTACCAGATCCTGCAGGCCAACGACTACCTGGAGCTGAACAGGCGTCATGGCTGCACGCTGCAGATCGGCGGCAGCGATCAATGGGGCAACATCACCGCGGGAACCGACCTCATCCGCCGGGTGACGGGCGGCCACGTGCACGCCCTCACCGTGCCGCTGATCACCAAGGCCGACGGCACCAAGTTCGGCAAGACGGCCGGCGGCGCGGTCTGGCTCAACCCGGAGATGACCTCCCCGTACGCGTTCTACCAGTTCTGGCTGAACGCGGACGACCGTGACGTGGTGAAGTTCCTCAAGATCTACAGCTTCCGGTCCCGCGAGGAGATCGAGGGGCTGGAGAAGGCGGCCGCCGAGCGGCCCGCCGGGCGCGAGGCGCAGCGGGCGCTCGCCGAGGAGTTCACCACGCTGCTGCACGGCGCCGACGAGTGCGCCGCGGTGATCGCCGCCTCGGCGGCCCTGTTCGGTCAGGGGTCCCTGGAGGAGCTGCCCGCGCGCACGCTGGGGGAGGCCCTCGCCGAGGTGCCGCGTGCGGAGGTGCCCGCTCTGGGGGCGTCCTTCGTCGACCTGCTCGCCGAGAGCGGCCTGGTGAAGTCGAAGTCGGAGGCGCGCCGCGCGGTGAAGGAGGGCGGCGCCTACCTCAACAACGTCAAGGTCACCGACGAGGCGTACGTGCCGTCCGCCGATGACCTGCTCCACGGACGCTTCCTGGTGCTGCGCCGCGGCAAGCGTTCCGTCGGCGGTGTCGAGATCGTCGCACCCTGATCCCTCCTTCGCCCACCGCTCTGCTCCGCGTGGCCCCCGTGCCGTGTTGTGCGGGGTTTCCGTGTCGTCCTGGCGTTCCGCCAGGTCAGCGGGGTGATTGTGAGCAGCTGACGCCCCGGCCCAGGCCGGGGCGTCAGCCGTTTCACCGCGTAACATTCCGGTAGCAAACGCTCCTGGTTTCCTTAAGGAACTGCGCTGACCTGCGGTTTTGCTGAGCGTGGCTGATTTGACGATGTTCCGAGGGGCGCATAATCTTTCCAATGCCCCGGAGCGAGCCGGACGCCGATCGGCGGACGGGCCCAGGGCCACTCCACCTGAACGAACCTGAGCGTTCGGACTCCGCGTAGGTCACCGGAAAATCGGTTGATTCGCTGTGTCCTGGATGTCACGGTAGCTTCAGGGGGTCGCCTCGGAAGCGAGGCGGTGGGAATCCTAGCAAGTTTGCAGGTTTTGTGACAAACGGCTGATAGCTAGCAATTTGACACAATCTTGACAGGCCTGTACGGTTTAAATACGAAATGGAACGCCCCGGAGTTCGGGTCCGACCGGTTGGTTGGGTTTGGGTGATGGTGTACGCGTCCGTTTCTTGAGAACTCAACAGTGTGTTAAAAGCCAGTGCATGAAGCACAATC
>NZ_JCADBG010000027.1:0-141101 GCF_059358815.1 Streptosporangium nanhuense | reverse complement strand
TCATACGAATGCGCCGCGTTCCAATACGGATAATTCAGCAACACCACATCACCCGGACGCAGATTCTCCCGCCCCACATACTCCACACCCTTGCGCAGCGAGAAGTCGTTTGCGCCGAGGAAGAAGGTGAGCCCGGTGGCCTCGGCGATCAGCCGCAGGTCCGCGTCGTACATCGACATGCCGAAGTCGTGGACCTCGTAGATGACCGGGTTGAACGATGTGCGGATCAGCGTGGCCCGCATCTCCTCCGCCGCCGCGAGCAGGTAGCTGCGCACCACCTCGGCGGTCGCGCCGTCCAACCGGGCGCCGTCCAACCGGGCGCCGTCCTGCCCCGCCGCGTCCTGCCCCGCCGCGTCCTGCCGTGTGCCGTCCTGCCGCTCCGTCATGACGCCGCCTCCACAAGCCGTACCAGCAGATAGCCGTGCTCCTCGACCTCGACGCGCCGGCCCGAGGGGACCACGGTGGTCGAGGTGCCCTCGTCGACCAGGGCGGGCCCGTCGAACGTGTCGCCCGGCTCCAGCAGCGCGCGGTCGTAGACGGCGAACGAGGCCGTGGCTCGGGTGCCGAAGTCGTACGCGTCCCTGCGAGAGAGCAGTGCCCGGCCCGCGTCGCCGTCGCCCGGCGGGCGCGTCACCAGCTCGGGCCTGTCGGTACGGCCGATGCCGCGCACCCGCAGGTTGAGGATCTGCACCCGGTTGTCCATCGCGTGCCCGTACCGCGCCTCGTGGGTCTCCTCGAACGCCCGCCTGATCGCGTCCCGGTCGAGGTCGCGGCCCGCGGTGACGATGAGCGAGTGCTCCTGGCCCAGGTAGCGCAGCTCGAACTGGCGCTCAAGGACCATCCGGCCGGCCGGGACCCGCTGCGCCTCCAGGGAGGCGACCGCCTCGGCCTCGACCCCCTTGAACACCGTCTCCAGCCCGTCGAGGTCGGCGTCGTCCAGGGTGGCCATCACCGTGCGGGAGAAGTCGTCGACGATGTCGGCGCTGAGCATGCCCCAGGCGGAGAAGCCCGACGGCGCGAACGGCACGATGACCTCGCCGATGCCCATCTCCGCCGCGAGCAGCGGGGCGAGCAGCGGCCCGGCCCCGCCGAACGCGAGCAGCGAGAAGCCCCGGGGGTCGTGTCCCCGCTCGACCGTGATCTGCCGGACGGCCCCGACGGTTTTGGCGAGCAGCACGTCGAAGACGCCCGCCGCCGCGGCCTCCGGGCTGAGCCCGAGGGGCCCGGCCACCTGCTCGTCGAGCGCGGCGCGGGCGGCGTCGGCCCGCAGCTCCATGGTCCCGGCCAGGAAGCGTTCCGGGTCCACGTAGCCGAGGACGACCGCCGCGTCCGTGACAGTGGGGCGGGTGCCGCCCCGGCCGTAACACACCGGGCCGGGGTCGGCACCCGCGCTCTGCGGCCCCACCTTCAGCAATCCCCGCTCCAGCCACGCGATCGAGCCCCCTCCGGCACCGATCGTGCGGATGTCGTACGTGGGGATCAGCAGCGGGAAGTGCTCCAGCTGCGCCTCGTAGGCGGCCACCGGGGACCCGTGCTCGATCACGCACGCGTCCAGGGAGGTACCGCCGATGTCGAAGGTCAGAAGGTCCCGGCGACCGAGGGCGGCGGCGATGTGCGCCGCGCCCACGATGCCGCCCGCCGGGCCCGACAGCACGGTGTGCGTCGGGGAGGTCTTGGCAACGGCCGACGTCATGGAACCGCCGCCGGACCGCATGATCAGGAATCGTCCGTCGAAGCCGCGCTCGGCCAGCCCGCTCTCCAGCCGGTCCACGTACCTCTCGAAGATCGGCCGGATGTAGGCGTCGAGGACGGTGGTGCTGGTCCGCTCGTACTCGCGGTACTCCCTGACGATGTCGGTGGAGACCGAGACCGTCACCTCCGGGTACGCCTCGCGGATGATCCGGGCGGCCTCCCGCTCGTGGGAGGGGTCGAGGAAGGAGTGCAGGAAGCAGACGGCGATCGACACCACGCCCCGCTCCTCGACCAGGACGCGGGCGGCCTCCCTGACACCGGCGGCGTCGAGCTCCTCGACCACCCGGCCCCGGTGGTCGAGCCGCCCCCGTACCCCGGCGGTGTGGCGGCGCCGCACGAGACTCTCGGGCCGCTCGTACTGGAAGTCGTACATGTGGTCGGCGGGCACGTTGCCCCTGCCGATCAGGAAGATGTCGCGGAAGCCGTCGTTGGTGACGATCCCGGTGGGCTCGCCGCGCCGCTCCAGGACGGCGTTGAGGCCGAGGGTGGTGCCGTGGATGAACAGCTCCACCTCCGACAGGTCGGTGCCGAGCGCGGCGACCGCGTCGAGCACGCCCTCCCAGGGACGGGCCGGGGTGGTCGAGGCCTTCCTGAAGCGCACCCGGTGGGTGCGCGTGTCCAGCTCCATCGCGTCGACGAAGGTGCCGCCGATGTCGACGGCCAGCCGGAGGTGCTTGGGGTCGGGCATTGCGGGTGTCACCTTTCGATCAGCGCGGGGATCTCGGCGGCGCGGTGGCAGGCGACCAGGCTCGCGTCGTACGGGCGGAGTTCCTGCTCCCGCTCCCGGCACTCGCCGGTCGCGAAGGGGCAGCGCGGCGCGAGGGCGCACCCCTCGGCGGCGTCCGCCTCCTCCAGGTCCCTGGTCAGCTCGACCCGCGGGCCGCCGTACCCGGCGCCGAGGCTGGGGGCCCCGGCCAGCAGCGCCCGGGTGTAGGGGTGCAGGGGGTTGCCGAAGACCTGCTCCACCGGCCCCTCCTCGACGATCCGCCCCAGGTAGAGGACCGCGACGCGGTCGCAGAACCCCCGGACGGTGGCCAGGTCGTGGGAGATGAAGACCGTGCCGCGCGAGCGGTCGCCGCTCACCTCGGCGATCACCTTCAGGATCTGCGCCTGCACGGTGACGTCGAGCGCCGAGGTCGGCTCGTCGAAGACGATCAGGTCGGGGTCGCCGACGAGCGCGCGGGCGATGCCGACGCGCTGCGCCTGCCCGCCGGACAGCTCGTGCGGGCGCCGCCCCAGGATCGACGGGTCCAGCTCCATGCGCTCCAGGACGCGGGCGACGCGCGAGGCCCGCCCTGCGGCGGGCACCCCGGCGGCGCGCAGCGGCTCGCCGATCGCGTCCGCCACGGTCCGCCGGGGGCTGAGCGACCCCACGGGGTCCTGGAAGACCAGCTGGGCACGGGTACGCAGACGGCGCAGCTCCCGGCCGCGCAGCTCGGACAGGACCCGCCCGGCCACCTCGACCCTCCCGGAGGAGGGCGCCACCAGCCCGAGCATCAGCCTGGCCAGCGTGCTCTTGCCGCAGCCGCTCTCCCCGACGATGCCCAGGGTCTCGCCCGCGGCGACGCCGAGGCTCACCCCGCGCAGGGCGTGGTGGCCCCCGCCGCCGAAGCGTGCCCGGTAGAGGACGTGCGCGTCCTCGACGCGCAGCACCTCCCCGCCGCTCCCCTTCCCGGAGACCGTGCCTCTCCCCGAGACCGTCCCCTTCCCGGAGACCGTGCCTCTTCCGGAGACCGGCTTCACCTCCGGGAGCGTCCACGCGCCGGACGGGGCCGTCGTACGCGCGGGCGACGCCTCCGTACGGGCGGGCGAGGTCCGGGTCTCGGCGTCGGTCTCGGCGTCGGTCTTGGCCTCGGTCTCGGTGAAGGCGACGGGATCGGTGAGGGGCCCGGAGCGGGGGTGGAAGCAGGCGGCGCTCCAGTCGGAGGCCAGGTCCACGGCGAGCGGCAGCTCCGTCGTGCACAGCTCCGTCGCGTGCGCGCAGCGCGGCGCGAACGGGCAGGAGGACGGCGCCTCCACCGGCAGCGGCATCGCGCCGGGGGTGGCGACCACCGGGCGCCCGTCGATGTCGGGCACCGAGCGCAGCAGTGCCCGCGTGTAGGGGTGGGCGGGCTCGTCGAGGACCTGCGGCCCGGGACCGCTCTCCACCACCGTCCCCGCGTAGAGCACCACGACGCGGTCGCAGACCTCCGCGATGGAGGCGAGGTCGTGGGAGATCAGCAGGACACCGCGCCGCTCGGCGTTCGCGGCGAGCCGGAAGCGGTTGAGGATCTCCCTGGTGAGGGTCACGTCCAGCCCGGTGGTGGGCTCGTCGGCGATCAGCAGGCCCGGGGCGCACCCGGTGGCCAGCGAGATCATGACGCGCTGCGCCATGCCGCCGGAGAGCTCGTGCGGGTAGGCGTCCAGCCGTCGCCTCGGGCTGCGGATGCCGACCGACTCGAACAGCTCGGCGGCGACCTCCCTGGCGGGGGCGGCGGCCAGGCCCCGGTGGGTGACCAGCCGGTCGACGAGCTGGCGGCCGACGGTCCTGGTGGGGCTGAGCGCGCCGCGCGGGTTCTGGAAGCAGATCGCGGCGCCGTGCCCCCGGAAGGACTCCAGCTCGGCGGCGCCCATCGTGAGCACGTCGGCGCCGTCGAACAGGACCCGCCCGCTCGTACGGGAGCCGCCGGGCAGCAGGCCCACGATCGAGCGGGCCACCATGCTCTTGCCGCCGCCGCTCTCACCGACCAGGCCGACCACCTCGCCGGGCTCGACGCTCAGGTTCACCCCGCTCAGCGCGGCCACCCGGCGTCCGGGACGGTCGATCACGACGGAGAGGTCCTCGATCGACAGGAGGGTCATCGTCCGTCACCTCCTCGTGGAGTCGGCGCGTTCCTGCAGGCCCTCGCCGAGGAGGCTGAAGCCCAGGACACAGATCAGCAGCAAGAGGCCGGGAGGCACCGAGGTCCACCACCGGCCGGCGACGACGTCCCCGGTGCCGAGGCTGATCATCGCGCCCCACTCGGCGGTGGGCACCGGCACGCCGAGCCCGAGGAAGGACAGCCCGGCCAGCGTGAGCATCGCCCAGCCGCAGTTCAGCGGGGCGATGACACGCACCGGGGTCAGGCTGTTGGGCAGTACGTGCCGCCAGAGCACCCCCCAGAAGGAGGCGCCGGAGGTGCGGGAGGCCTCCACGAAGGGCAGTTCCCTGATGGAGCGCACCTCGGCCCGCACCAGCCGGGCGTACGCGGGCGCGTTCACCAGCGCGATCACCGCGACCAGGTTGGCGGTCCCGCCGCCGAGCAGCGCGGCCACCGCCAGGGCCAGGATGAAGGTGGGGAACGCCTGGAAGACGTCGAGCACCCGCATCAGCACGTCGTCCGGCCAGCCGCCCCGGTATCCGGCGACCAGGCCGACGAGACTCCCCGCGACCACGGCCAGGGCGACCGCGACGACCGCGATGCCGACGTCGAGCCTGGCGGCGTGCAGGACCCGGCTCCACACGTCCATGCCGTTGAGGTCGGTGCCCAGGAGGTGGGCGCCGCCCGGCGGGGCGAGGGACGCGAGGGGGTCGATCTCCTCGGGGCCCCACGCGGTCAGCAGCGGCGCGAACACGACCGCCACGGCGACCAGCGCCAGGATCACGGAACCGGCCGTGATCAGGGACGACGCGAAGCGCCGGTCCCCACCGGCCTCTTTGACGCGTTTCGTCTTGGGAGCGCGTCCGGTCCCGGTCCCGGTTTCGGGAACGCGTCCGGCCTCGGGGGCGTGGTCGGCGTCCGGCATCAGATCCTCACTCTCGGGTCGAGGACCGCGTGGACGACGTCGGCGACGAGGAACACCACCACGTAGAACAGCGCGATCACGAGCACCGACGCCTGCACCACCGGGTAGTCCCGGTAGAGCAGGCCGCGCAGCGCCCACTGCCCGAAGCCCTGCCAGGAGAAGACGTACTCCACGAGGACGGTCGAGCCGATGGAGAAGCCGAACACCAGGGCCGCCAGCGCGGGAAGGCGCACCAGCGCGGCCCGTACCAGATAGCCGTGGAGCAGCAGCCGGTTCCCGAGCCCGTGCGCGGCGGCGGCCGTGTACGCCTCGGAGGCGAGCACCTCCAGCGCGGAGGCCCGGACGCTGCGCAGCAGCGGCGCGACGATGACGATGACGAGCGTGGCCACCGGCAGCACGAGGTGCTCCAGCGCGGAGACGAACGCGGGGCCGTTGGCCGTCAGCGCCGCGTCGAGCAGGTCGGCGCCGGTGATCAGGCTGAGATCGGTGTCGGGGTCCACCCGGCCGCTGGGCGCGGGGAACCAGCCCAGCACGCTGTAGCCGACCAGGACCAGCACCAGGCCGAGCCAGAACTCCGGCACCGAGTTGCCGACGAGTGCCGCGACGCGGACGGTGTGGTCGCCGAACCGGCCCGCGTTCCGGGCCGACCAGATGCCGAGCACCGTGGCCAGCACCAGCGCCACGGTCAGCGCGATCACCACGAGCTCCATGGTCGGCCCGACGCGCACGGCCATCTCCGAGCCCACGGAGGCACCGCTCTGGATGGAGGTGCCGAAGTCACCGGTGAACAGTCCCCCGACGTAGTCGAGGAACTGCCGCCACAGCGGCTGGTCCAGCCCGAACCTGGCCCGCGCCGCGGCGGCGTCGGCCTCCGTGGCGTTGGGGCCGAGGATGGTGCGGATCGGGTCGCCCGGCAGGACCCTGACGAGGAGGAAGGTCAGGACGACCACCCCGAGGAGCACCGGGACGAGCTGGAGCAGCCGTCTGAGGAGGAACCGGAGGATGCGCATGGATTACTTGGCGACGCTCAGGTAGCGCAGCCGGGCCAGACCGTCCATCGGCTGGACCCAGCCCGCCACCTCCTCCCTGACCGGGAGGTTGAAGTTGGGCTGGCAGACGACGACCCACGGCACGTCCCCGGCCAGGATCTCCTGCACGCGCAGCCAGAGCTTGGCGCGCTCGGCCTCGTCGACGACGGTGTGGGAGTCCTCGAAGATCTTCTCGATCTCGTCGTTGACGTAGTTGGAGTAGTTGAGGCTGGCGCCCTTGGTGAAGCTGGTCCCCAGCATGTACTCCACGTCGTTGACCCAGAGCTGGCCCACGGTGATCTGCAGCGGGATGTTCTTCTTCTCCCTGCGCTCGGCGAGCGTGGCGGGGTCGAGCGGGGTGAGCTTCAGCTCGATGCCCGCCTTCCTGGCCTCGCTCTGCACGATGACGGCGATCTGCTGCTGCTCCTCGCTGTCGGTCTGGAAGACCAGCTCCGAGGTGATCGAGGTCTTGCCCGCCCCGGCCAGCGTCTCCTTCGCCTTGGCGACGTCGTAGGTGTAGGGGTAGCCGGTCTCGGAGTAGCCCGGCATGTCCAGCGGGACGACACTCTTGGCGGGCCGCGCGTCGCCGCCGTAGACGTTGGCGATGATCTGCTCGTACGGGACGGCCTGGGCGAGCGCCTTGCGAACGGCGGGGTCGTCGAAGGGCGCGGTGGTCACCGACATCTGGATGGCGACCTGGTTGTTGCTCGGCGCGGAGATGACCTTGATGCCCTGGGTGGTCTTGAGGTCCTTGATGTCGCGCTGGCCGATCCCGAAGGCGATGTCGATGTCGCCGTTCTGCAGCTGGAGGCGCTGGTTGGCGGCGGCGGGCACCACGGTGAGCCTGATCTCGGGGCTTTTGGCGCCGTCGGGGCCGGGATAGCCGGTGTTGGCGGTGAGCACGATCTCCTGGCCCTGGACCGCCTTGCCCACGTTGAAGTAGCCGCCGCTCGGGGGGTTCTTGGCGAACCACTCCTTGGCCCAGGGGTCGTCGGCGGTGGCGTGCTTCTTGGCCTCCTCGGAGTCGAAGACGTACAGCGAGATGGCCTGGATCTGCCGGGTGAGGGCGCTGGGGAACGCCTGGGTGAACGTCACGGTGTGGTCGTCGACCACCTTGACCTGGTCGGCCTCGGTGAGCCCGATCAGCCGGTAGATCCCGGCGACGTTGGCCTTCGCGGCGAAGGCCCGGTCCTTGGACCACTTGACGTCCTTGGCGGTCATCTCGTTGCCGCTGGCGAACTTCACGCCCTTGCGCAGCTTGAGGGTCCAGACCTTGTTGTCGGCGTCGGGCTCGAAGGACTCGGCGAAGGTGGGGGCGATGGCCTCGGTGTCGAGGATCTGGCCGTCGCCGACCGAGGTGACCCCGTAGTCGACCATGTAGGGGAAGACGTTCTTGTAGAGCATCAGCGCGGTCAGGTCGAACCCGACGAAGTCCTGGTCCCAGCTGCTCAGGTAGCTGCCCACCGCGATCCGCAGCGCCGAGGCGGCCGGGGCGCCGCTCCCGCCGGGGGCCGCGCTCGCCGCCGGGGTGCCGGGGTCGCCCGCCTTGGTGCCCGCGGCACACCCGGTCGCGAAGAGGAGGGCGACCCCACCCCCGAGTTGCAGGATCGAGCGACGGGACAGCGCGGGGGACACCGGACCGTGGGGGTGAGGGAAACCGGGCATCGCAGTCCTCCAGGGGCCATGAGGGATAGGCCGCGAGGCGGGCGGATCGCCGTACTGACGCCCACCCGACCTACATGTGCCGTTTGTTCTATCAGACCTGAGTTTGGTGAACAAGAGACCAACGCTTGTTCACGCATAAAACCCATGCTCAGGAAGGAAATGGCAGGCGCGAAAGATCGCACAGAGGGACCATGTTCACTGAATTTCACACGAACGACGCCCAGCTGTGACCAGCGCTTCCTACCCTCCCGGCAGAGCCTGGCACACCGGGTCCCCGCCCCCGGAGGGCGGACCTCGCGAGCGGCGGGCCGAACGGGTGCCGTGCCGAACGGGTGCCGGGCCGAACGGGTGCCGGGCCTCGCGAGCGGCGGGCCGAACGGGTGCCGTGCCGAACGGGTATCGGGCCAAACGGGTGCCGGGCCGATCGTGCGCGGACGGGCAAGGACCGTGCGCCGGCGGGCAACCGCGTCGCGCGCCCGTTGCCATAGTTTCGACAGGGCACCACGTGCTGCGGCGCGGGCCCTTTTCTCGCTCATGGCCATGGGTGGGAAAAGGGCCGGGTGTCCACGGCGGGGGCCAGGGGCCGCGGGCTGGGGAGCCGGAGCGGCGGTGAGGGGCGGGTCCGGTGCCGACCTCGGGACGAACCGGGGCGGGCCCAGGTGGGGCCGGGGGACGGCGCGCGAGCGCCGGCGAGCGGTGGGGGAACGGTCGACAGGGGCTTTCATGATCCGTCGCGACCGCGCGGGCCGGGACCGCGCGCTCCCGGCGGCTCATGGGAAGGACCGCGTCCAGCCTGCGTCCGCCGCCTCTCCACCGACCGGCCGGACCCGCTCCCCCACCACCCGCCGCGAACCGGCCGATCGCACTCCTCCGCCACCGGTCACGGGCCGGCCGACCCCGTTTTCCCGGCGCCGGTCGGGAACCGGCCGGGCCCGCTCTCCCATTGACCGCCACGGCACGCCCGGTTCATGATTATCGCCCTCAGGATGGGCAGGACATATCAGGGCGAGTACGGGTTCGACCGGAGCCGGTTCTCGACCACGGTGCCGCCGGGACCCCGGTGGCATTCCCTGCGGGAGTGAGCCGATGTTCTCCGTACCTGTCCTGCTCGTCGTGACCGCCGCGGCCGTGATCGCGACGCTGGCCTGCGCGCTCGCCCTGATGGCCGGGACCGCCTGGCCGCTCTCCCTGCTCAGCGGCGTCGCGGCGGGCGCGGCCACCCTCAGCGTGCTCTCCCGCCTGCTGGACGACGGCCACCGGCTCCGTCCGTAGTGCCCCGATGTTCACCCGGCCCCCGGCACCCCCGGCGTGCGAAACGGCTTCCGGCACCCCCGGCGTACGAAACGGCTTCCGGCACCCCTCCGAGCGGCGGGGCACCGGAAGCCGGTGGGAACAGCCGGGAACGCCCGGATCAGAAGCCGCGCGCCAGGTGGTAGTAGGCCTGGTTCCAGCGGATCTCCTTGGCGAACTGGCGGGGAGTGGTGTCCGCGTCGATGACCAGGAGCTCGACCCCGAGCATCTCGGAGAGGTCGGTGAGCTCCTCGGTGCCGAGGGCCGACGACAGGACGGTGTGGTGCGGGCCTCCGGCGGTGAGCCACGCCTCGGCGGAGGTGCTCAGGTTCGGGCGGGGCCTCCAGACCGCGCGGGCGACGGGCAGGCTGGGCAGCGGCTCGGCGGGGGTGACCACGTCGATCTCGTTGGCCACCAGCCTGAACCGGTCCCCCATGTCGGACAGGCCGACCACCACGGCCGGTCCCGGCTCCGCGTCGAAGACCAGCCGGACCGGGTCCTCGCGCCCGCCGATGCTCAGCGGGTGGATCTCGCACGAGGGCACCCCGGCGGCGATCGTCGGGCAGACCTCCAGCATGTGCGCGCCCAGGATGACCTCCTGGCCGGGGGCCAGGTGGTAGGTGTAGTCCTCCATGAAGGAGGTGCCTCCGGGAAGACCGGCCGCCATCACCTTCAGGGTGCGGACCATCACCGAGGTCTTCCAGTCGCCCTCGCCGCCGAAGCCGTAGCCGTCGGCCATCAGACGCTGCACCGCCAGCCCCGGCAGCTGCCGCAGCCCGCCCAGGTCCTCGAAGTTGGTGGTGAACGCGCCGAAGTCCCCCTCGGTGAGGAAGTGACGCAGCCCCAGCTCGATGCGGGCGGCGTAGCGCAGCGAGTCGTGGCGCTCGCCTCCGGCGCGCAGCTCGGGGGCGAGCTTGTAGGTGTCCTCGTACTCGGTGGTCAGGACGTCCACGTCGGCGTCCGTCGCGGCGTCGACGGCGGCGACCAGGTCGTTGACGCCGTAGGTGTTGACCGAGACGCCGAAGCGCAGCTGCGCCTCCACCTTGTCGCCCTCGGTGACCGCCACGTCGCGCATGTTGTCACCGAAGCGGGCCAGCCGCAGCGAGCCCACCTCCGCGCGCCCGGCCGCGGCCCGCGCCCACGCGCCGACGCGCGCCGCCACCGCGGGGTCGCTCACGTGCCCGGCGACGGTCTTGCGCGCGACGCCCAGCCGGGACTGGATGTAGCCGAACTCGCGGTCGCCGTGCGCGGCCTGGTTGAGGTTCATGAAGTCCATGTCGATGGAGCTCCACGGCAGCTCCACGTTGGCCTGGGTGTGCAGGTGCAGCAGCGGCGTGCGCAGCGCGTCCAGCCCGGCGATCCACATCTTGGCCGGGGAGAAGGTGTGCATCCAGGCGATCACCCCGACGCAGGCGTCCGAGGCGTTGGCCTCCAGGCAGAGCCGGCGGATCGCGCCGGCGTCGGTGAGCACGGGCTTCCACACCACCCGGAACGCCAGCGCCTCGTCGAGCTGCTCGGCGATCCTCCGGGACTGCTCCGCCACCTGGGCGAGCGTGTCCTCGCCGTACAGGCCCTGACTTCCGGTGAGAAACCAGATCTCACGCTCGTGGAGGGTCACCGCGGACTCCTTTGCCCGTAGACGTTCTGGTAGCGGTTGTACAAACTGTCGATGTCGGACTGCTCGATGGGCACCGGATCGCCCAGCAGGCAGGCGGCGTGCACGGTGCGCGCGACGTCCTCGCACATCACCGCCGCCTTGACCGCCGCGCGGGCGTCCGCGCCGATGGTGAAGACGCCGTGGTTGCGCATCAGGACCGCCGGGGAGCGGTGGCCCTCCAGGGTGGCGACGATCCCCTTGCCGATGTCGTCCCCGCCGATCAGCGCGAACGGCCCCACCGGGATCTCGCCGCCGAACTCGTCGGCCATCGCCGTCAGCACGCACGGGATGGCCTCGCCGCGCGCCGCCCAGGCGGAGGCGTACGTGGAGTGGGTGTGCACCACGCCGCCCACCTGCGGCATCATCCGGTAGACGTACGCGTGCGCAGCGGTGTCGCTGGAGGGGGCCAGCTCGCCCTCGACCAGCTCGCCGTCCAGGTCGCACACCACGATCGACTCCGGGGTCAGGTCCTCGTACATCACCCCGGACGGCTTGATGACGAAGAGGTCCTCGCCGGGGACCCGGCCGGAGACGTTCCCCGCCGTCCAGGCGACGAGGTTGTAGCGGACCAGTTCCTGGTGGAGCGCGGAGACCGTCTCCCGCAGCTTCCTGACGACGGCGCTCATCGGGCCGCCCCCGTCCCGTACGAGCCCGGATGCCCGGCCGCACGCGGGGTCGGGGGCAGCCCTCGCCCGATCAGGTGTTCCTCGCGCCCGGTCACGCGTCCTCCTCGTTCGTCGACGTGCTCTTGTCGTTCTCGCCGGCCTCGTTGCGCAGGGCGCGCAGGCCGTGCAGCATCTCCCCGCCGGCGAAGTGGTCGTGCAGGCGGCGGTACTCGGCGTACAGCCGGTCGTAGGCGTCCGCGCGCCCGCCGTCGGGGATGTAGGCGGCCTCGCCGCGCCCGCCCATCGCGGCCGAGGCGGAGGTGATGTCGGGGTAGGCCCCGGCGGCGACCGCGGCGTGGATGGCCGATCCCAGGGCGCACCCCTGCTCGGAGCCGATCACCGAGATCGGGCGGCGCAGCACGTCCGCGTAGACCTGCATCAGGAAACGGTTCTTGATCAGGCCCCCGGCGGCGACGAACTCGGTCACGGGCACCCCGGAGCCCTCGAAGGTCTCCACGATCGTGCGGGCGCCGAACGCGGTGGCCTCGATCAGCGCCCGGTAGGTGTCCTCGGGGCGCGTCGCGAGCGTCTGGCCGACGACCACGGCGGAGAGGTTGTGGTCGACCAGCACCGAGCGGTTGCCGTTGTGCCAGTCGAGCGCCACCAGGCCGTGCTGCCCGACCCGCTGCGCGGCGGCGCGCTCGGTGAGGAGCTCGTGCACCGTGAGCCCGCGCTCCTGCGCCTCGCGCTCGTAGGAGCCGGGCACCGAGGTCTCGACGAACCACCCGAAGATGTCGCCGACGCCCGACTGGCCCGCCTCGTACCCCCACAGGCCGGGCACGATGCCGTCGCGCACCACGCCGCACATGCCGGGCACCTCGGCCAGGGCGTCGGAGGACATGACGTGGCAGGTGGAGGTGCCCATGATGGCGACCATCTGGCCGGGCCGAACGGCGTCGGCGGCGGCGGCCGTGACGTGGGCGTCGACGTTGCCGATCGAGATCGCGATGCCCTCCGGCAGCTTCGTCCACTCGGCGGCGCGGGCGTCCAGCCGTCCGGCGAGGCCGCCCAGGGGGGACGGCTCCCCGCCGAGCTTGGCGGTGAAGCCGCCGAAGGCGGGGTTGAGCTCGGTGAGGAACTCCTCGGAGGGGTAGTGGCCGTCCTGGCGGATGGCCTTGTACCCGGCCGTGCACACGTTGCGCGTCTCCACGCCGGTGAGCTGCCAGACGATCCAGTCGGCGGCCTCGATCCAGCGCTCCGCGCGGTCGTAGACCTCCCGGTCCTCCTCCAGCACCTGCAGGCCCTTGGCGAACGCCCACTCCGAGGAGATCTTCCCGCCGTAGCGGGGCAGCCACGCCTCTCCCCTGCGGGCGGCGACGGCGTTGATCCGGTCGGCGTGCGGCTGCGCCGAGTGGTGCTTCCACAGCTTCGGCCACGCGTGCGGGCGGTCGGCGAGCCCGTCGACCTCGCACAGCGGGACGCCGCCGGCGGTGGCGGGCAGCACGGTGCAGGCGGTGAAGTCGGTTCCCAGTCCGATGACCTTCGACGGGGAGATCCCGGCCGCCGCCACCGCCTTGGGCACCGCCTGGCGCAGCACCTCGCGCCAGTCCTCCGGCGACTGCAGCGCCCAGTCGGGGCCCAGTCGCACGGCGATGCCCGGCAGCCGGTCCTCGATCACCCGGTGGGCGTACTCGTGCACGGCGGCGCCCACCTCGGCACCGTCGCTCACCCGGACCACCACGGCGCGGCCCGACAGCGTACCGAAGTCGACACCGACCACGTAACGATCGTTGTTAGCGTTCACATCATCTCCAGGACATCGGGACATCGGGACGTTGGGACCTCGGCGGGGGAGTCCGGCACGGGCGACCGCGCGGGATCCGCGGGGTTCAGGCGCGGTACGGCGCGCCGGGACGTCGCGGACCCGGACCGGGGACGGCGTCCGGACCCGGGCGCGACCTCGGGCACGACACCACGGTACGCGGACCCGGGCGCGAAGCAACGCCACACGGGACCATGGCACGCGGGACCACGGCGAGCGGCCTCGAACGCGAAGCCGCGGCACGCGGGGCCACGGTGAACGGCCTCGAACGCGAAGCCGCGGCACGCGGGACCAAGATACGCGGACCTAGGCGCGGAACGGCGCGGTGCTGGCCCTGGCCACGAACCGCGGCGGGACGACGTGTCGCTCGTGGGACCATTCCGCTCCCGCCTCCATCTGCCTGAGCAGGACCTCGATGCTGTATTTCCCGACCGCCCCGAAGTCCTGCCTGATCGTGGTGAGCGGCGGGGTGAAGAACTCGGACTCGGGGATGTCGTCGAACCCCACGATGCTGAGCTGCTCGGGCACCCGCACGCCCAGCTCGGCGAAGGCCCGCAGCGCCCCGAGCGCCATCTGGTCGTTGGCGACGAACACCGCGGTGACCCCCGGCGTCGCCGCCAGGCGCAGCCCGGCCTCGTAGCCGGAGCGCGGGCTCCAGTCGCCCGACAGCAGCTCGGGGACCGGGCGGCCCGCGGCGGTCAGCACCTCGCGCCAGCCCTCGATCCGCCCGTCGGCCTCCAGCCAGTCCGAGGGGCCGGCGACGTGCCAGACGGTCTCGTGGCCGAGGTCGAGCAGGTGGCGGGTGGCCAGGCGGGCGCCCTCGATCTGGTCGACGCTGACCACCGACACGTCTCCGGAGTGGCTGCCCTCGACGGCCACCACGGGGATGTCGGTGGGCACGTCGGCCAGCGCGGGGGCGGCGGAGCGCTGCGGCGCGACCACCACTATGCCGTCGACTGCCTGCTCGGCCAGATAGCCGAGCGCGTCGCGCACGCCGGCGGTGTCGATGGTCTTGAGGCTGACCATGCTGACGAAGTATCCTGCCGCCCTGGCCGCCTGCTCGATCCCGTAGACCGTGCTCGCGGGCCCGTACAGGGTCGTGTCGAAGCTGACCACCCCGAGGGTGCGCGTGTGTCTCGTGACCAGGGCGCGGGCGACCATGTTGCGCCGGTAGCCCAGCTCGTTGATCGCCTCCAGCACCCGGGCGCGGGTCTCGGCGCGGACGTTGGGGTGATCGTTGAGCACGCGCGAGACCGTCTGGTGCGACACACCGGCCTTCGTGGCGACATCCGCCATGACCGGCGGACGTCGTTCGAGGCTCGGGCTCACGGGCGACTCCTTCAGGACGGCTTGGGACAGACTGTGAGCGCTAACAATGCCTCGCGTCAAGCACCCCCGAGATTACGTTCTGATTACTCAGAGATCATCTGTTAACGCCTACTTGACGTTGCCGTCATCACGCCCTTAACTGGCGCGTACTCTCTTGTTAGCGCTCACATCTCCTGCGAGAAGGTCTCCATGGTGCCAGAAGTCCTGGCCGCCCGGGGGTTGACAGTCGGCCGACCCGGGCATTTGATAGCTCGTCACACAGCCGGACGAACCACCACGTGGTCTGACGCCGCTGATGTGAGCGCTCGCAACGGCGATCAGGACGATGCTCGCGACGAGGTCCGCGAAGACGCTCACGGACCCGTTCACCACAACGCTCACGGACTCCGGAGCGGGCCGCGTCCCGGCCCTCTCCGGCGTCGCCGTGGGCGCGGACCGGACAGGGCGCGCCCCGGCAGTGGCACGCCACAGTCCCGGACGCGCCGCCACGGCACCCGCTACTCCCGGGACGCACCGCGTCCCACCGCTGTCCCGGCCCACCCCTGGGCCGGGACGGGCTCCCACACAGGAGGTATTCGATGAAGTTCGCGAAGCTGGCCACCGCCGCGGTGGGCCTGGCTCTCGCCATGGGAGTGACGGCCTGTGGCTCCAGCGTCAAGACCGTCGACCAGGGCGCGTCGTCGGGGGCGGCCTCCGCGGCGCCCGCCGACACCCTCGTCGGCGTCACCATGCCCACCAAGTCCTCCGAGCGGTGGATCCACGACGGCAACAACGTCAAGGGCGCCCTGGAGAAGCTGGGCTACAAGGTCGACCTGCAGTACGCGGAGAACGACATCCCCACCCAGGTCAACCAGATCGAGAACCAGATCACCAGTGGCGCCAAGCTGCTGATCATCGCCTCGATCGACGGCACCGCCATCACCACGCAGCTGCAGGAGGCGGCCGACAAGAAGATCCCGGTCATCGCCTACGACCGGCTCATCCGCAACTCGCCGAACGTCGACTACTACGCCACCTTCGACAACTTCAAGGTGGGCGTGCAGCAGGCGACCTCGCTGCTGGTCGGCCTGGGGCTGAAGAAGGAGGACGGCTCCGACGGCGACGCCAAGGGCCCGTTCAACGTCGAGATCTTCGCCGGCTCCCCGGACGACAACAACGCCACCTTCTTCTACAACGGCGCGATGGAGACCCTGAAGCCGTACATCGACAACAAGACCCTGGTCGTCAAGAGCGGCGAGACCGACTTCAAGACCGTCGCGATCCTGCGCTGGGACCCCGCCACCGCGCAGAAGCGCATGGAGGACCTGATCACCAAGGCCTACTCCGGTGACACCAAGGTCCAGGGCGTGCTCTCCCCGTACGACGGCCTGTCCATCGGCATCCTGTCGGCGCTGAAGAGCAGCGGCTACGGCACCTCCGACCAGCCCTACCCGGTCGTCACCGGCCAGGACGGCGAGGTCGCCTCGGTTAAGTCGATCATCGCGGGCGAGCAGTACGCGACGATCTACAAGGACACCCGCCAGCTGGCCGCCGTCACCGTCGAGATGGCCGACGCCGTGCTCAAGGGCGGCAAGCCCGAGGTGAACAACACCGAGGACTACGACAACGGCAACAAGGTCGTCCCGTCGAACCTTCTCGACCCCGTGATCGTGTACAAGGACAACTACAAGAAGGTCCTCGTCGACTCCGGCTACTACACCGAGGACCAGCTCAAGTAGCTGTATCGGTGTCATGACGGACGACACCCGGCCGGCGGCGCTCCCCACCGCCGCCGGCCGGGTGCCACGGAGCGGGAAGGCAGTGCGGAGGCGGACGGCATGACCGACGACATACTTCAGATGCGCGGCATCACCAAGACGTTCCCGGGCGTCAAAGCCCTGCAGGACGTCAACCTGGTGGTACGGCGAGGCGAGATACACGCGATCTGCGGGGAGAACGGCGCCGGCAAGTCGACGCTGATGAAGGTCCTGTCCGGCGTGTACCCCCACGGCTCGTACGAGGGCGAGATCGTCTTCGACGGCGAGCCGTGCCGCTTCTCCGACATCAGGGACAGCGAGAAGCGCGGCATCGTGATCATTCACCAGGAGCTGGCGCTCAGCCCGTACCTGTCGATCGCCGAGAACATCTTCCTCGGCAACGAGCGGACCACCCGCGGCCTGATCGACTGGAACCGGACGAACGCCGAGGCCGCCGAGCTGCTGGAGCGGGTCGGGCTGCGGGAGAACCCGGTGACGGCCTCGATGGACATCGGGGTCGGCAAGCAGCAGCTGGTGGAGATCGCCAAGGCCCTCTCCAAGAAGGTCAAGCTGCTCATCCTCGACGAGCCGACCGCGTCGCTCAACGACGAGGACTCCGCGCACCTGCTCGACCTGCTGCGCGGGCTGCGCGACGAGGGCATCACCTCGGTGATCATCTCCCACAAGCTGAACGAGATCCGGGCCATCGCCGACTCGACCACGATCCTGCGCGACGGCCGGACGATCGAGACCCTGGACATGAGGAACGACCAGGTCTCCGAGGACCGCATCATCTCGGGCATGGTCGGCCGCGACCTCGAGAACCGGTTCCCGCCGCACGAGCCGAAGATCGGCGAGGAGGCGCTGCGGATCGAGGACTGGACCGTGCACAGCCCCAGCCAGCACGGCCGCGTCGTCGTCTCCGGTGCCAGCCTGACGCTGCGCCGCGGCGAGATCGTCGGCTTGGCCGGCCTGATGGGCGCCGGGCGCACCGAGCTGGCGATGAGCGTGTTCGGCCGCAGCTACGGGGTCGGCATCTCCGGCCGCGTCTACAAGGACGGGCGGGAGATCCAGCTCCGCACGGTCGGCGAGGCGATCGGCCACGGGCTCGCGTACGCCACCGAGGACCGCAAGCGCTACGGGCTCAACCTGATCGAGGACATCAAGCGGAACGTCTCGGCCGCGGCGCTGAGGAAGCTGGCGAAGCGCGGCTGGGTCGACGACAACAAGGAGTACCAGGTCGCCGACGGCTTCCGCGAGAGCATGAACATCAAGGCTCCCAGCGTGCTGTCGGTCACCGGGAAGCTCAGCGGCGGCAACCAGCAGAAGGTGGTGCTGTCGAAGTGGATCTTCACCGACGCGGACGTGCTGATCCTCGACGAGCCCACCCGGGGCATCGACGTGGGTGCCAAGTACGAGATCTACTCGATCATCAATCAGCTCGCCGACCAGGGCAAGGCCATCTTGGTCATCTCCTCGGAGCTTCCCGAGCTGCTCGGCGTCTGCGACCGCATCTACGCCATGTCGGCCGGTCGCATCACCGGTGAGGTCTCCCGGTCGGAGGCCACCCCGGAGCGGCTCATGCAGTTCATGACCAAGGAAAAGGAGCAGGGAGCACGATGAGCAGCGGCCAGGTCCCGGCGCACGGAGTCGCCGAACCCGCAGGAAAGACCGGAGCACCGCCACCGGGCGGCGGCGACCTCCTGGCGGTGCCCGCGAAGGCACCGGGAGGCCGTTTCTCCTTCAACCTGCGGCAGAGCGGCATCTACATCGCCTTCGCGCTGGTCATCGTGCTGTTCTCCGTCCTGACGGACGGCCGGCTGCTCAGCCCGCAGAACATCTCCAACATCATGGTGCAGAACTCCTACATCCTGATCCTGGCGATCGGGATGATCCTGATCATCATCGCCGGGCACATCGACCTGTCGGTGGGCTCGGTGGTCGCGGTCACGGGAGCGATCGCGGCCGTGCTGATGGTCGACATGGATGTGGCCTGGCCACTGGCCCTCCTCATCACGCTGGTCGTCGGCGCGCTGATCGGGGCCTGGCAGGGCTACTGGATCGCCTACTTCGGCATCCCGGCGTTCATCGTGACGCTCGCCGGAATGCTGATCTTCAGGGCGCTCACCCTGACCGTGCTCGGCAACCAGGGCATCGGCCCCTTCCCCGACGAGGTACGGACCATCGCCAACGGCTTCGTGCCCGGCTTCTTCGGCAACATCGGTCTCGGCCCGCTCGGCGGCGCCGACGTGCTGACGCTGCTCATCGGCCTGGCCGCGGTGGCCGGGATCGCCGGCACCCAGTGGCGGGCCCGCCAGGCGCGGCTGGGCTACCGGCAGAAGGTCGACGCGCTGCCCCTGTTCTTCCTGAAGATCGGCGCCGCCGCCGCGGTGGTGATGGTCATCATCGTGCAGCTGGCCAGGTTCAAGAACCTGCCCTGGGTGCTGGTGCTCCTCGCGATCCTCGTCCTGGGCTACACGCTCATGACCAACCGCGCCGTCTTCGGCCGCCACATCTACGCCATCGGCGGCAACCTGCACGCGGCGAGCCTGTCGGGCATCAAGGTCAAGTCCGTCACGTTCTGGCTCTTCGTCAACATGGGCGTGCTCGCCGCGGTCGCCGGGATCATCTTCGCCGGGCGGCTGAACCAGGCGGGGCCGACGGCGGGAAACAGCTTCGAGCTGGACGCCATCGCGGCCGCGTTCATCGGCGGCGCCGCCGTCCAGGGTGGCGTGGGCAAGGTGGTCGGCGCGCTCACCGGTGGCCTCATCATGGCCGTGATCAACAACGGCATGTCCCTGATCGGCGCGCCCAGCGAGCAGGTCCTGCTCTTCAAGGGCCTGGTCCTGCTCGCCGCGGTGGCCCTCGACGTGTGGACCAAGCGCCGCTCGGGCGCGACACGCTGACCCGTTCCATTCGCTTCGTCCCATCCGCCCCCTGCCCGCCGGACACCCCGGCGGCCAGGGGGCGGACCCGTCTGTGGCCACCGGGCCCCTTCGGTGGTCACGGGGTGTGGAGGTCCCCGGCCGGGGTAAGCGAGTGATCTCGGCAGGTAAGAGGGGACACGGATGGCGATCGACTCGGTGGGCATGTGGATCGCGGTCATCGCACTGGTGGTGGTGCTGCTCACCCTCGACTTCGTGGTGGCGGCGCGCCGGCCGCACAAGGTGGGCATGCGCGAGGCCACCGCCTGGACGGTCTTCTACATCGGCGTGGCCATCGCCTTCGGCCTGGTCCTGTGGTGGCTGGCCGGGTCGGGCCTGGCGACGGAGTACTTCGCCGGGTGGATGGTGGAGAAGAGCCTCTCCGTCGACAACCTCTTCGTCTTCGTCATCATCATGGCGCGGTTCTCGGTGCCCGAGGAGCACCAGCAGAAGGTGCTGCTCTTCGGCATCGCCACCGCCCTGGTGCTGCGCGCCATCCTCATCGGGGTCGGCGCGGCGGCGATCGCCCTCTTCTCCTTCACGTTCCTGATCTTCGGCCTGCTGCTGATCTGGACGGCGATCCAGCTCGTCCGGCACCGGAACCAGGACCCCGACGTCGAGAACAACCCGCTGATCCGGCGCGCGGGCAAGGTGCTGCCGGTCAGCGACGACATGCACGGCGGCAAGCTCATCGCCCGCGAGGACGGCAAGCGGGTGGTCACCCCGCTGTTCGTGGTCTTCCTCGCCATCGGGAGCACCGACCTGCTGTTCGCCCTCGACTCCATCCCCGCCGTCTTCGGCGTCACCAAGCACCCGCTCATCGTCTTCGCCGCCAACGCCTTCGCGCTGCTGGGACTGCGCGCCCTGTACTTCCTGATCGAGGGCCTGCTCGAACGCCTGGTCTACCTGTCGATCGGCCTGGCGGTCATCCTCGGCTTCATCGGCCTCAAGCTCATCCTGTCGTTCCTGCACGAGGACGTCTCGAAGTCCTTCCCCGAGGTCCCGACCCCGGTCTCCCTCGGAGTGATCTTCCTGGTCCTGCTGGTCACGGTCATCACCAGCCTGCGGCGGGTGCGCAGCCACCCGGAGGAGCGCGCCCACGCGGGCACCCTGCACCGGATGCGCCGCAAGGACGGGAAGCGGGGCCGGGGACAGGGTCAGGGACACGGCCAGGAGGGCCGTTCCGACGGGCGGGGATCCACCGACGACTGAGCGGGCGGGTCGCCCGCTCAGCCCGAACGTAACGAACTCAGGCCAGGCATCGCAGGGCGGCCTTGAGCCCGCGGTCGAGGGGATGGTCGTCGGGCAGGCGGCCGACCGTCGCCTCCACGAACACCGGGACCGGCAGCAGCTCGCTCGTCCCGTCCACGTGCACCCGTACCCCGTCGGCGGTCAGCTCGGCCCGGACCTTCGAGTCCTGCTCGGCGAGCACGAACGCGCCCACCCGGGCCCGCCACCTGGCCCGCTCCTCCGCCTCGTCCTCGGCGACCGGCACGCCGACGTCGTCGGCGTGGGTGGCGTACTCGGAGGCGTAGTGGAAGGCCTGCAGTCCCACCGGGTACGGCCCGGCGAAGGTCGGCAGCGACGCCTCGCGACCGAGGGCGCGCATCCGCTCGCGCGTGTCCCCGTTCTCACGCCGCCACTCCTGGAGCACCGTCTCGACCGGAACGCCCCGGCGCCTCTGCACGCACCACTCGTTGAAACCGTCGAAGCCACCGCCCACCCCCTCGCGCCGGAGCATCGCGGTGAAACCGTCGATGTCGTCGTCCAGGCAGGCGTGGTTGTACAGCTCCTCCCCCGCCAGGTGCCCGAGCACGTCCCGGACCGACCAGCCGTCCGCCCGTGAGGGACGGTCCCAGCCCTGCGCGTCGAGTCCCCGGAAGAAGCGGTCGAGACGTTCCGCCTCGGCGTCGAACAGGTCGAACGGGTCGAGGCCCGCCGGCAGATCCTTCGATTCGTCGGTCATGCCTCAGCCGTACCCGGAGAACGGCGAACATCTCCCCGGCCGGTGAGCCCGGCGTCCGTCGCCCCGCCCGGAGGCCTTTACCGGCCTCCCTGACAACGTTGACACGGAAGATCCGTTCATCTTTGATGACTGTGCCGCACTTTGTTTGGTCTGGTCCGGTAACCAGTTCCCATCCTGGAGTCGCAGTAATGGCACGATGGCGTCTTCCCCCACCGGCCGCACCGGCCGTCGGCGGGCACCGTCGAACGACACCGTCGATCCGGCCCCCGGGAGGTGCCCCGGCGATCCGGGACACCTCATGAGTCACGGCACCCGCCCCTGATCGCGAACCTGCACGGACGGCGCCGGCAGGCAGCGGACCTTTCCACCCCCCTGAACCACGCACCCACCCCCACGGTGCCCTCTCCCGGCCACGCGGCCTGCCGAGGTCGCGCCCCGGGACGGTGCGGACGAAAGGATCAGCCATGCGATGGAACTCCAGGCGCTTCTGGGCCGCCGTGCTCGGGTTCGCCCTCGCCGCCGGCCTGACGACGGCGACGACCACCCCGGCACAGGCCGAGTCGAACGGCGGCGTGCGGGTCATGCCGCTCGGCGACTCCATCACCGACGGGTTCAACGTGCCCGGCGGCTACCGCGTCAACCTGTGGCAGCGGCTGGTCACCGGGCAGTACACGGTCGACTTCGTCGGGTCCGGGTTCAACGGGCCGTCCACCCTCGGTGACCACGACCACGAGGGCCACTCGGGGTGGCGGATCGACCAGATCGACACGAACATCGTCGGCTGGCTGCAGGCCTTCGCCCCCCGCACCGTCCTGCTGCACATCGGCACCAACGACATGACGCAGAACTACGACGTCGCGGGCGCACCGGCCCGGCTGTCCGCGCTCATCGACAGGATCCGCGCCAACGCGCCGGCGGTCGAGCTCTTCGTCGCGCGGATCACGCCGTCCGCCGACCCCACGATCGAGGCGCGGATCCAGGCCTTCAACGCCGCCCTGCCCGGCGTCGTCTCGCAGAAGGGGCCGATGACCCACCTCGTCGACATGCACTCCGGCTTCACCACCGCCGACCTCGCCGACGGCCTCCACCCGAACGCGACCGGCTACGCCAAGATGGCGGAGCGCTGGTTCTCCGCGCTGCAGGCCGTGCCCGGCAGTCTCACCCAGGCGGCCCCGCCGGTCGGGACCGCCGTCTCGCTGTCCAACCCGCAGTCGAACCGCTGCATGGACGTCTCCGGGGTCAGCACCGCTCCCGGCGCGCAGATACACATCTGGGACTGTCACGGCGGGACCAACCAGCGCTGGACCCGCACCGCGAGCGACGAACTGCGCGTCTACGGCAACCGCTGCCTGGACGTGAACGGCAACGGCACGGCCGACGGCACGAAGGTGCAGATCTGGACGTGCAACGGCGGGACGGCGCAGAGGTTCACGTTCACCGCGAACGGCACCGTCGTGGGCGCCGGGTCGGGCAAGTGCCTCGACGTGGCGGCGAGCGGGACCGCGAACGGGACGCTGGTCCGGCTGTGGGAGTGCAACGGCACCGGGGCACAACGCTGGTCCGTGCGATGACACGCCCCCACCCACCGGCAACGATCGCCCGGTCGACGTCCCGGGACGGGCCACCGATCAGTCGTCACCGTCATCGTCGTCGTCGCCGTCCCTGTGGTGCTGACGGCGGGACCCCGGATCCCGGCCGTCCGGCTGGAAGACGAAGCCGGACTCGCGCAGGAAGGCGATGAGCGGCCCGTCGGAGGCGAGCCCGCCCCTCCGCCGCGCCTCCGACAGGTCCCGGCCGAGCTTGCGCAGCTCGTCGTTCGCCTTCTCGCCCCTGCCCCTCTGAAGGTCCCGGGCCACCTTGACGATCCTCTCGCGGATCTTGCGGGCCACCCTTTGGTCGATCTTCCCTTGGCGCTCCTGGTCGGTGACCGCCCGGTGGAAGGCCGGCAGGAGCTCCTGCCACCCCCGTGCCGCCGACGACCGCACCGGTGCCGGGGACGGCGCCGCGGACGCGCTCCGCGAGGCGGCCGGAGTGGGTGACGGCGACACCGGCCGTACCGGGGACCGCGTCCCGGACGGTGCCGCCGCCGTGATCGCGGACGGCGCCGCCGTGGTGACCCGCCCCGCCGGATCCGACGGCACCAGCGCCCAGACGGCGGTCGCCACCAGTACGGCGACCGCACCCAGCGCGATCGCGGCGGACCGTCCGGGTGACCGCCCGCGCGTGAGCGCGGAGAGGACACCGGACACGGACAGGGGCCCCGACGCCGACGCCGGCGCCGGCGTGGGCACCGGTCCCAGCGTGGCCGTCGGCGACACGGTGTTGTCGTACGGGAACGGGGGGCGGGATGGAGGTGCCGGCGGCGCGGTGTCGCGCACGGGCGACGGCGAGTTGATGGGCGACCGCGGGGTGACCGGCGATCCGGTGTCGCGGACGGGCGACGGTGGGGTGACCGGTGAGCCGGTGTCGCGGACGGGCGACGTGTGGCGGGCCGTCGCGGTGACCTGGCGGACCACCTCTCCCCCGGCCGGCCGCGCGGCGGGATCCTTCTCCAGCAGGGCCAGGACGAGCCGCTCCAGCTCCACCGGAACGTCGGGCCGGTACCGCCTGAGCGGGGCCGGCCGGTCGTGGACGTGCTGGGAGATCACCTCCGTGGCCGGTCCGACGAACGGGGGCCGCCCGCACAGCAGCTCGTAGCAGACGCAGCCGAGCGCGTACAGGTCGGAGGCCGCGTCCCCCGGCTCGCCGAGGATCTGCTCGGGAGACAGGTAGGCGGCCGTGCCGATGACGCTTCCCGCCGAGGTCAGCCGCATCGCGGCCTCGGTCGCGACCCTGGCCGTACCGAAGTCGAGGACCTTGAGCGCGCCGCCCGCGCCCAGGTGCAGGTTGGCGGGCTTGACGTCGCGGTGCACGATCCCGGCCCGGTGCGCGGCGTCCAGCCCGAACGCCGCCTGCCCGATCAGGTGGCACGTCTCGGACACGCCCAGCGGCCCCCGCCCGGCCAGCTCGGCGGCGAGGTCCCGGCCGGTCAGCAGCTCCATCACCAGGTACGGCCGGCCCTCGTGCTCGCCCATGTCGAGCACCGTCACCACGTTGGGATGGACGACACGCGCGACGGTCCTGGCCTCCCGGGCGAACCTCTCACGCGTCGCGGCGTCGGCCACCGCCGGCGACAGGATCTTGACCGCCACCGCCCAGCCCGGCCGCAGGTCGTAACCGCGCCAGACCTCGCCCGTACCGCCACGGCCGATCGGCTCGTCCAGCCGGTACCGACCGGCGAGCACGGTCGCCGCCCCCTCCCGATCCCCCACGATCCCCCGCCAACGATTCCGAGCCCGACAATTGGCACCCAACTATAGGAGGGGACTCTCCGCCCCGCGGGAACGCGATCGGCGGCGCGTCGGCGAACGACGTGATCGGCCCGCCCGGGTCACCGACGGCCGGCCGAACGGACTCAGGGTTAGAGGAACGCGGCAACGGCTTGACCCACCTGCCGCGTGGCGGCCGGTACGGATCGTGAGCGCGATGAATACTGACGGTCATGCGTGTCGACTTCGATCCGGAGACCATGGGGGGAGCCGCTTTCTTCCGGTTCATGACCTCGGTCGTCGTTCCGCGTCCGATCGCGTGGGTCTCCACCGTCACCCCCGACGGAGCGGTGGAGAACCTCGCCCCGCACTCCTTCTTCAGCATCGCCAGCACCGATCCGCCGATCGTGCAGTTCACCTCGATCGGCCGCAAGGACTCCCTGCGCAACGTCGAGGACACCGGGGAGTTCGTCGTCAACTTCGCCTCCGAACCGCTGCTGCACCTGATCCGCGACACCGCCATCGACTTCCCCCGGAGCGTCAGCGAGTTCGGCTTCGCGGGAATCGAGCGCGAGGCCAGCCGCCACGTGCGGCCGCCCAGGGTGGCCGCCTCCCCCGTCGTCCTGGAGTGCCGTTCACACACCACCCTGCGCATGGGCAACTCCACCCTGGTCTTCGGCAGGGTCTTCCTCGCGGCGGTGCACGAGGACTACCTCGTCGACGGCCGGCCCGACGCCAGGCGGTTGCGCCCGCTGACCAAGCTCGGCGGCGACGAGTGGGGAACGCTGGGCGACGTCCTGCACCTGAGCCGCATCCCCTACGAGGAGTACGAGGAGCCGCACCACGGATGACTCCCCGGACCCGGTCCCCCCGCTCCGCCCTCCGGTGACCTGGACGGCGCCGGGAAACCCGGAAGTCCCGGAGGCGGCGCGCGCCTCCGGGACCCCGGGCGTGGTGCTCAGCCGGCGTTCGCCCGGTCTCCGGCCGCGTTCACCGGGCGGTAGCCGAGGGCGACGAGGCCGGTGTCGAACGTCGTGTTGTCCACGAGCTCCAGGGTCGCCTTGACGTTCTCCCCGCGGAACAGCCGCTGCCCCTCGCCGAGGATGACCGGGGAGACCATGAGCCGGTACTCGTCGAGCAGGCCGTGCTCCATGAGCGTGTCCGTCAGCCGGCCGCAACCCCAGATCATGATGTTCCCGCCGGGCCGCCCCTTCAGCTCGGTCACCGTGGTGACCAGGTCGTCACCGGGGACGATGGTCGAGTTCTCCCACTCGGCCTTCTCCAGGGTCGAGGAGACCACGTACTTCTCGATGCGGTTCACGTGGTCGGCGTAGGGGTTGCTCATGCCGGGCCAGGCCTGGGCCATGCCCTCGTAGGTGACCCGTCCCAGCAGCAGGGCGTCGCAGCCGAGCGTGAGGTCCATGGCGTACGCCATCGACTGCTCGTTCGAGTACGGCATGGACCACAGGTGGGGGTTGTCGATGAAGCCGTCGAGCGTGGTGTGGGTCATAGCGATGATCTTGCGCATGGTTTCCTCCGTGTCGTTCATGATTGGGCAAGTAAGAGCACTCAGGTGACGTACGGGCTCCTGGCACGGGCGTCGCGCAGGGCGCGAGCCCACCAGGCCAGCCGGTCGAGCGTGGTCCGCACCGCGGTGTTGCACTCCGCGGTGGCCTTGGGCCAGCTCCCGTCGGGGGCGAAGAGCTCCCAGTAGCGGGGAAGGGTGACGGCGTCGCGGATGGCCACGGCGTGCAGTTCGGTGAAGACCTGGCGGAGCTGGTCGACCGCGTGCAGGCCTCCGGAGTCCCTGCCGTAGGCGACGAAGGCGACGGGCTTGGCCTGCCACTCCTCGTAGTACCAGTCGATGGCGGTCTTCAGCGGGGCGGGAAAGCTCCGGTTGTACTCGGGGGTGACCACGACGAAGGCGTCGGCGGCCGCCAGCCTCGGCGCCAGTGCGGCCACCTCGGCGGGGGCGGGCTCGTCCTGGTCGCCGAGGGTCTGCGGCAGGCCGGTCTCGGCCAGGTCGATCAGGTCGACGTCCAGGTCGCCGCGCCTGCGGGCCCTGGCGGCGAACCAGCCCGCCACGGTGGGCCCGAACCGGCCGTCGCGGGTGCTCCCGATGATGACCGCCAGCCGCAGCCGCTCGTCCTGCCGCATCTCCGTACCTCCCTCGCGTCCGTCCCGGTCCGACGTGTCCCACCATGCCGCACCCCCTTTACGGAAAAGCTCCCGTCGTTTTACGGCCGGGCCGGGGAGCGCGGGAATCCGTCGTAAAGCGGGGAGCGCGCGGCGTTATCGTGGCCTTCATGCGTTTCGGGGTGCTTGGGCCACTGGCCGTGTGGACGACCTCCGGCGAGCCGGTGGCGATCCCCGGGCTGAAGGTCCGCACCCTGCTGGCCGACCTCCTGGCGCACGAGGGGCGCCCGGTGCCCGCCGACCGGCTCATCGACGACCTGTGGGGCGACGACCCGCCGGGCAACCCGGCCGCCGCCCTGTCGGCCAAGGTCTCGCAGCTGCGCAGGGTGCTGGAGGACGCCGAGCCCGGCTGCCGGGACCTGGTCGTCCGCCATCCCGCGGGTTACGTGCTGAGGGCCGACACCGACGCGGCCGGTTTCCTGCGCCTGCTCGGCGAGGCGACCCTCGCCGGGGACCCGCCGGCCAGGGCGGCGCTGCTGGCGGACGCGCTGGCGTCGTGGCGCGGTCCCGCGTTCGCCGACTTCGGCGACGAGCCGTTCGCGCGCCCCGCGATCGCGCGGCTGGAGGAGCGGCGGCTGACCGCGCAGGAGGACCGCGCGGAGGTACGGCTGGAGCTGGGCGAGCACGTCCGGCTCGCGGGGGAACTCGGCGACCTGCTCGCGGCGCACCCCCTCAGGGAACGGCTGCGCGCCGCGCACATGCGTGCCCTGTACCGGTCCGGGCGGCAGAGCGAGGCGCTGGACAGCTACGAGGAACTGCGCGTCCTGCTCGCCGACGAGCTGGGCCTGGATCCGGGCACCGACCTGGTCGCCCTGCACCGGGCCGTCCTCACCCAGGATCCGGCGCTGGCCGCGCCCGGCGTTCTCCCGGACAGGCCTGCCGGAACCGGCAGGTCCGGCGGGCCCGGCGGGAACCTTCCGGCGCCCCTCACCGGCCTGATCGGCAGGGAGGAGGCCATCACCGGCATCCGCGCCCTGCTGGAGGCCGAGCGGCTGGTGACGCTCACCGGGCCCGGCGGCGTGGGCAAGACCCGCCTCGCGATCGAGGTCGCCAGGCACCTGACCGGCCCGGAGACGCCCGCCTCGGCCCCCTCCGGCGCCGCGCCCCTCCCTCCCACCGGCGGCTCCTCCGAAAGCGGCTCCCCCACCGGCGTCTCCTCCGAAGGCGTGCGTGACGGCGTCTGGCTGGTCGAGCTGGCCGCGCTCGACCGCCCCGGCGACGAGGACGCGGTCCACCGGCTGGCTGAGACGATCATGACGGTGCTGGACGTCCAGGACGCCGCGGGCGGCGCCGGGCCGGTGACCGCCGCCGACCGGCTCACCGAGGCGCTGCGCCCCCGGCGGCTGCTGCTGGTGCTGGACAACTGCGAGCACGTCGTCGAGCCGGTCGCCGAGCTGGCCGGGCTGCTGCTGCGCGCCGCCCCGGGGCTGCGGATCCTCGCGACCAGCCAGGAGCCGCTCGCCCTGCCCGGCGAGGTGGTCTGGAGCGTCCCGCCGCTGGAGGTCCCCGGCCGGGACGCCGACGACCTCCCCGCGCTGGAGCGGACGGGTTCCGTGCGGCTGTTCGTGGCACGCGCGTCCGCGGCGACCCGGGGAGCCCGGAGGGCGGGGGGATTCGTCCTTGACGCGGACACCGCTCCGGCGGTCGCGGCGCTGTGCCGCAGGCTGGACGGCATCCCGCTGGCGTTGGAACTGGCCGCGACGAGGGTGCCCGCACTCGGGGTGCACGGTCTCGTCGCCCGCCTGGACGACCGGTTCCGGCTGCTGGCCACCGGGCACCGGGGTGTCCCGCCGCGCCAGCAGACCCTGACGGCGATGATCGACTGGAGCTGGGAGCTGCTGACCGACGCCGAGCGCGCCGTCCTGCGCCGTCTCGCCGTACACGCCGACGGCTGCGCCATGGAGGCCGCCGAGGCCGTCTGCGCGGGGGACGACATCCCGGCCGAGGACGTGTTCGATCTGGTGGCGCGGCTGGTGAACCGCTCGCTGGTGGTCATGGTGGACGGTGCCGACGGGCCGAGATACCGGTTGCTGGAATCGGTGGCGGCGTACTGTGTCGAGCGCCTCCAGCGGGCCGGGGAGTACGAGCCGGTGCGGCGGCGGCACCTGCGCCACTACACCGGCCTCGCCGAGCGGGCCGCGCCGCGCCTCTACGAGGCGGACCAGCGGCTCTGGCTGCGGCGTCTCGACGCCGACGCCGCCAACCTCCGCGCCGCGCTGAACGCCGCCGTCAGGAACGGCGACGCGGACGGCGCGCTGCGCCTCGTCGGCGCGATGGCCTGGTACTGGTTCCTGCGCGGCCGGCTGACCGAGGCACACCGATCCCTGGCGGCGGCACTGGCCGTTCCCGGCGAACCTCCGGCCGCCGCCGTCCCCCGGGATGGCGAATCGGACACAGACGGCGGCTCCGGGGACGTCCCGTTCGCCGTCCTCCGGGCCAGGGCCCTCACCTGGAAGGCCGCGGTCGGGTTCCTTCGGGGTGAGGTGGCCGCCGACGACCGGGAGAAGCTCCGCCGGACGGCCCTGGAGGCGTACGAGGACGCGGGCGATCCCGGCGGGCGGGCCAGGGCGTGGTGGATCCTCGCCTACACGGGGGTCGACCTCGGCGACCTGTCCGCCGCCGGAGACCTGCTGGACCGGGCGCTCCCCTCCTTCGAGGCGCTCGGCGACCGGTGGGGGACGGCCGCGGCCCTCGCGCTCCGGGCCAAGCTCGCGCACGTACGCGGCGACGTCGACGGGCTCGAACGCGACGGCGAGCGCAGCGCGCGGATCTTCGGCGAGCTCGGGGAGCGCTGGGGACAGCTGGAGGCGAGCGGCTGGCTCGGCGCGCTGGCCGAGATGACCGGTGACCTCGACCGGGCCGAACGGCTGCAGCGCGACGGCATGCGCCTGGCCGAGGAGCTCGGGCTGTGGACGGAGTTCGCCGGGCGGCTGGGCTGGCTGGGCTGGATCGCGCTGCAGCGCGGCGACTACCCGCGGGCGGTGGAGTCGAGCGAGAGGTCGCTGCGGCTCACCGTGGAGCAGGGGCACCAGGCGGGGCAGACCTTCGCCCGGATGGGACTGGCCTTCGCCGCGCGCAGGGACGGCCGCCTCGACGTCGCGGAGGCCCACCTGCGCGACGTGCTGGACCGTACCCCGCCCGGCGCCGAGCAGCCGCCGCCGTACCTCCCGATGATCGTGACCGAGCTCGGCTTCGTCGCCGAGCAGCGCGGCGACGCGGCGGCGGCCCTCACCCTGCATCTGTCGGCCCTCGACCTGATGGCCAGGTTCGACGGGATCAGGGACATGCCGGTCGTCGTGTACGGCCTGGCCGGGGCCCTCTCCGCCGCCGGGCACCACGACCGCGCCGCCCGGCTCCTGGGCGCGAGCACCGCGGCCCGCGCGTCGAACTCCGTGCCCCTCGCCCCGATGGAGCGCGGCGACGTCGACCGGATCACCGCGCGGATCCGGGACGCGCTCGGCGAGGAGCGCTTCGCCGCCGAACACGGACGCGGCGCCGCGCTCACACCCGGGCAGATCAGGTCCCTGGCCGTCCTGCCGGACACCTCCGTGCCCGCACCGGGCTGAGCACGCGTCCCCACCGGGCCGAGCGGACGCGGCAAGCCGGCGGCCGTCGGCCCCGGGGCACGCCGCCCCGCACAGGCGGGGCCGGGCGGGGCCGGCGGGCGCCCGGAGCGTCTCCGCCAGGACGGAAAAATCAATTCCGTGATGGATTACCAGGTCCGGCGATCCTGGCAGACTGTCCGGCATGAGGAAGAGCGAGGAGAGCGAGGAGAGCGGGGAAGACGTCTCCACACCCCGGGCGCGCCGCAGGGGACGACCGCCCAGGGACCGCTCGGCGCCGCCGGCGCCGTCGACGCCCGACCGCATCCTCGCCGAGGCGACCGGCCTGTTCGCCCGGCACGGGGCCGACGGCGTCTCCATGCGCGACATCGCCGCCCGGGTCGGGATCGACGTCTCCAGCGTGCACCACCACTTCCCGTCGAAGGCGTCCCTGTACGACGCCTGCTTCGCCCGCGTCTTCGAGCTGGAGCGGGCCACGCTCACCCCGCCGGTGCGCGCCCTCCTCGCCGCCGTGCGCTCGGAGACCCCGGGCGACGTCGTGGGAGCCATGCACGCCCTGGTGGACGCGTTCGTCGACTTCCTCGACGAGCACCCCCAGACCACGTTCCTGTGGCTGCGGCGGTGGCTGGACCCCACCCTCCACCTGTCCCTGGACGAGGCGTACTCGCTGCCGATCTACGGCGAGATCGAGCGCGCCCTGCTGGAGGCCGCCACCCGCGGTCTCGTCGTCGAGCCGACGCCGCACGTCACCGTGCGCGGCCTGGTCTGGGCGGCCCACGGCCACGTGACCGCGCTGAGCGCCCTGAGGGCCCGCGGCGGGGACGCGGTGGCCGCCGACCGCGAGAGGCGCGAGTTCCGCGCCTACGCCCACCGCTTCGTCGACCGGCTCTACGCACCCCCTGGCGCGGGCGCCGCCGACGGCTAATATTCCATCAAGCGATGGAATATGGGAGGCGACGGATGGACGCGAGAGAACCGGGTCGTGGCGTGACCGCCGTCGTCGGCGGCGGTGCGGCGGGCATAGCCGCCGCCAAGGCCCTCATCGAGGCCGGCCTGCCCGTCCTCGGCGTCGAGCGCGCCGCCTCCCTCGGCGGCCTGTGGCGGCTGGACGCCGACACCGCCTCCTACGAGGGTCTCCGCCTCAACACGAGCAAGCCGCGCACGGAGTTCTCCGACTTCCCGATGCCCGCCGAGTGGCCCGACTACCCGACCCGCGCCCAGCTGCTCGACTACCTGCGCTCGTACGCCGACCGCTTCGGGGTCGGCGAGCACTTCAGGTTCGGCACGACGCTCGAGTCGGCCCGGCGGACCGAGGACGGCTGGGAGCTGGAGCTGACCGGTCCCGAGGGGCCGTACCGCGAGACGGTGGAGCACCTGGTGGTGGCCAACGGCCACAACCACGAGCCCCGCCTGCCCGAACCCCCGTACCCGGGGACGTTCACCGGCACCGAGTCGCACGCGCACGACTACGTCACCCCCGCCGAGCTGGCCGGGAGGCGCGTGCTCGTCGTGGGCACCGGCAACTCGGCGATGGACATCGCCGCCGAGCTGGCGGGCCACGCGTCCGCCGTGCTGCTGTCGGCCAGGCGCGGGGTCTGGGTGCTGCCCAAGCGGCTGCTGGGCCGCCCCTCCGACCAGCTCAACGGCGCCCTCGCGGCCCTGCTGCCCTGGCGGGTGCGGCAGGTGGTCTCCCAGGCGGTGCTCAAGGTCGCCGACCGCAAGCCCGCCGGGCCGCGCCTGCCCGCTCCCCGCGAGGGCGTGCTCCAGGACCACCCCACCCTGAGCGACTCCGTCCCCCGGCTGATCGCGGAGGGAAAGGTGCTCGCCCGCCGGGGCATCGCGCGCCTGGACGGCCCGAGGGTCCACTTCGCCGACGGTCAGGTGGACGAGGTCGACCACATCGTCTGGTGCACCGGCTACCGGGCCGTGACCCCCTTCCTGGACGCCGCCACGATGCCCGACCCGGCGAGCACGCTGCTCTACCGCCACGTCTTCCCCGTCGGCGACGACTCGATCAGCTACGTCGGGCTGATGCAGTCGACCGGCTCGGCGCTGCCCGTCGTCGAGGCGCAGGGCCGCCTCGTGGCCGCCGTACGCGCGGGGACCCACCGGCTGCCCGACCCCGAGGCCGCGCGGAGGATCGCCTCCGCCGAGCTCGACGCCGCCCGCGACCGCTGGGGGCGGCGCAGGCCCCACATGCGAATCGACGTCGACCAGTACCTCCGCGTCATGGACCGCGAGCTGCGCGCCTCCCCCTCGCGAGCGCTGGCCGGACGCAGGATCCTGGTCACCGGCGCCGCGGGCACCTTCGGCAGGGCGATGAGCGCGCGGTTCACCGCCCAGGGCGCGCACGTGGTCGGCCTGGACATCGTGGACACAGTGGACACAGCCCGCCCCGGCGACTCCGGCATCCCGATCATCGCGTGCGACATCACCTCCCAGGAGTCCGTCGACGCCGCGGTGGCCGAGGCCGCGGCCCTGCTCGGCGGCATCGACCTGCTGGTCAACAACGCGGGGCGCGGCGGGCCCGCCCCGGCCGAGCTCGCCCCCGGTGAGGAGGTCGAGGCGCAGCTGCGGCTGAACCTCCTCGGCGCCTGGCGCGTGACGGCGACGGTCATGCCCCATCTGGTGCGCTCGCGCGGGCGGGTGGTCTTCATCGCCTCGCGGATGGCGCTCCTGCCCCTGCCGCTGGCGGCGGCGTACGGCGTCTCCAAACGCGCGCTCGCGGCCTACGCCGACGCGCTCCGGCTGGAGGTCGGCACGCACGTCGGCGTGACGACGGTCTACCCGAGCATGGTCCGCAGCCCGATCCACGACAGCACGCGGCAGGCGGGGCTGTCCCTGGACGCGGTGTCCAGGCCCGAACCCGTCGAGGGCGTGGTCGACGCGATCGTCCGTGCCGTCACCGCCCGCCGCGCCCCGCGCGACGTGGCGACCACCCTCCGGGGGCGCGTCGAGATGATGGTCGGCAGGCACGCCCCCTCCCTGGCCGACCGCCTCGTACGCCGCACCGTCGCGGCCCGCGTGGCGGCCGGCGACTTCGCGAACGCCCCCCTCGCGGCGGGGATGGTGCGCAGGCACCGGGGGTAGGAGGGCCGGCGTCCGGCGGGCACGTTCGAGGGCACCCCGGTCGTCCCGCTCACGCCGCTCGTCCTGCCACCTCGCTCGCCCCGCTCGTCCCGCCGACCGTGACCGGCCGGGGCGTCAGAACCCGGTGAGCGAGGGCATCCGATCGGACGCCCCGCCGTGGAACACCCTGCCGAGAACGGTCCGCAGCCGCTCCGTCTCGACGGGGCTCAGGTCCAGGTCGACGGTGAGGACGGTCCCGGTCTCCATGTCGTCCGCCGCCTTGGGAGTGAGGTGCAGGACCAGCCGCCGTTCGTCGAGCACGCAGGCGGTGACGCCGCCCCCGGTGCCCCGCATGCCCTCGCGGGAGACCCAGTAGGGCTGCTCTCCCCCATCTCCCCTGCCCATGAAGAGGAGGTGGTCGCCGCCGCCACCGGCCTTCTCGTACAGCGAGACGACGGGTCCCTCGCGCTCCTCGACGAATCCGGAATCGCGGACGACCATGTGCTCGACCGGCGTGTAGGCCACCTCTCCGGAGATGACCGGCTCGGGACCGGGCGACTCCCGGACGCGGCGCCAGGGGCTCTCGGGCTCGCGGATCCCCACCGGGACCGCCGTAGGGAGTGCGTCCAGCAGCCAGCCGGGGACGGCGTCGCGGGGGAACACCGTCAGCTCCTCCAGCGACGCGATGCCGGGGATGTACGTGCCCTCGGGAAAGGGAAACCCGCCGGCGTCCACATGTCCCCGGTACGACCTGCTCTCCGGCGTGAAGCGCAGCTCGCAGGAGAACCACGTGCCCTCGCCGTCGCGGTAGGACAGCTCGCGGAGCCGCCGGATCCGCTCCTCCAGCCCCTGGACATCGGCCTCCACCCCGTCGCGGTCCACGACGACGCGGGTGAACCCTCCGACCTGGCCGCAACGGACCGTGGCCTCGCTCCAGCCGGGAGGCGCGGCGGCACGGACCAGGTCGCCGATCGCCAGCCGCAGGCGGCGCTCCTCGTCGTACTTCGAGCGCATGGTCATCCTTCCTTCGCCGTCAACAGCCCGTGCAGGCGGCGCGCCTCACGGAGCAGGCCGCTCGATCCCTTACGCGCCGCCAGGGCCTCGATCTCGGGGATCGCCCCGTGGGCGCGGCACCATGCCGCCGTGGTGGCGGCCAGCTCCACGAATCCGGCCAGCCCGTGGCGCGGCCGGTCACCGGCCCGGGGCAGGAGCGACGGCAACGCCGCGGCGGCCGCCGTCCACACCTCCTCGTGGGCGCCCTGGCCGGCCGCCGACTCCAGGGCCGCCGTCAGGTGGACGAGCTTGATCTGCTCGTACGCGACCAGCGCCGCCGCCCGCCTGCCGAGTTCGGCGGCCGGCAGGTCGCCGCGCCCCGCCATCGTCAGCAGGACGCCGACGGCCTCCGGCGTCTCCGGGGTTCCCAGCAGGCGGGCGAGGACGAGGGCCACGGCGGCTCCCGGCGGCCCGTCGAGCAGGGCGAGCTCGCGCAGGTGGCCCGGCCGTACCGCCAGGCGGTGCCACTGGTCGTACGAGAGCCGGCGTGACAGGTAGGCGGCGGCCACCTCGCGGTGGGAGGGGAACATCGACGGCCACCAGGACGGCTGGGCTCCGTCGCCGTACCGCGGGGAGGCGGCGAACACCTGGTCGACGAGGGGCAGTCCGGTGGCCGGCGCGCGCAGCGACGGGACGGGGCTGACCTCCTCGAAGTAGCCCCGGCCCCTGACGCCGCGCCCGTCCCCCGGGCGGGACCAGTCCATCTTCACCACCGGATCCGCGAGCCGGGGCCCGGCCAGCCATCGGGCGACCAGGCGACCGGCCGCCGAGGAGAGCCGGCCCGCGCGTTCGGCCGCCTCCCCGTCCCGCTCCCTCGGCAGCCGGAGAAGTGCCTGCTGCAGGTCCGCGGCGAGCGGCTTCGCCCCGGCGGCCTCGATGACCTCCAGCCTCGTCACCAGCTCGGCCGCCTCCACGTGCCCGGTCGTGAGGGAGGGGGTGGCCAGCAGCAGGGGCGGGAGGACGTCCTCCTCCGCGGCCATCTGGATCTCGGCGGCCCGGTGCAGCAGGAGCAGGTGCGGCGGGGAGAGGTAACCGATGTCGGGGAGCCTGCTCCTCCAGGCGCCGCGCTCCGCCGCCAGGCCGGCGAGGGAAGACGCGGCGCCGATCAGCCAGAAGTCGACCCTGTCCCAGTGGTGGACCCCGTACAGGTGCCTGTACCTGCCGAGCAGGTAGGGCTTGAACGCGGTGGCCGTGCCCTCCCGGTCCCGGTGCGCGAGGACGACGAAACCGGCCAGCAGCCGCTCCCACGCCTGCCAGTCGTCGGAGTCGTTCAGCAGGGGCACCATCTCCGCCACGGACCCGATCGGTCCGGGCATCCGCCGCGGGGCCTCGGGCCGCGGGAGCGCGGGCGGCGCGAACCCGTCCCGGGGGCCGGTCCCGGCCGGTTCCTCGCCGCCGAACACCGCGAAGGCACGTCGTCCGAGGGCGGGCGGGAGCACGTCGAGGGCGGCGAGGGCGGCGAGGGCGCTGCGGACGACGGCGCGGCCCTCGTCGTCCATCAGGCTCGCGTACTTGATCGCGAGTGTCAGCGCCCTCTCCCGCAGTTCGACGGAGTCGGCGGCGAACGCCGACGCCAGCGGTCCCGCGATCGAGGCCGCCAGGCCGGGCGAGCGCCGTACCCGCTGGTCCAGCCAGGTGAGCCCGGCGCGGACGAGCTTGCGCTCGGGCCGGAAGAGCACCGACTCCCACGCCTCCACCAGGTCGAGCGGATCGAGCCCGCCGCGACCGTCGAACCCGTCGCGGCCGGCGAGCCCGTCGAGCTCACGCAGGTGCCGCAGCGCCAGCTCGGCGACCGGCCCGGGGGCCGCGGGCAGCAGCCGCAGGTAGTCACGGGCCAGCGGCTCGATCTCGTGCGGCGCGGGATCCAGCGCCTCGTGCAGGCGGACGAAGAACCGCAGCTCCGTCACCGAGCCACCCAGCAGGAACCGCCTGACGCATCCCTGGAGCAGCTCCGACCGTCTCACCCCGTCCGCCGCGGCCAGCGTGCGCAGAGCACCCAGCAACGACCGGTTCGGATCGCCCTCCCCCTGCAGGGCCCGCCCGACCCCCTGGGCCTCGAAGAGGCGGGAAAGCATGACGTCGAAGAGCGGGTCCCTGTGCGGAGCGGGCAGACCGGCGACCGCGCTCGCCCATCCGGCGACCACCGGATCGTGGTCCGGAAGCTCGATCCCGGTCTCGCGGAGCAGGGCGAGCGCCAGCTCCATGCCGCGGTCCTCCGCCGTCCGGAGCCTCAGCACGAGCCGCCTCGCCAGGTCGGCCCGCCACTCCGCCGGACGGGTCGCGACAATCGTCATGATCCGCCTGGTGTCCCTGTACGGCGGGCTCCAGCGGGAGGTGAGATCCCGGCGGTTCAGCCAGGTCGCCACGGCGGCCGCCCCGGGAAGGACCCCGGCCCCGGCGGCGCGGAGCACCTCGGCGTGGTCGTCGAGCCCCTCCCAGGGCTCCCGCCCGCCGCGCAGCGTCCTCAGGTATCCGGGAAGGCTGCCGGCGACCTCCTTGCGCGCCTCCTCGTCGAGCCCGGTGACCCGGATCGCGACGGCATGGGCGTCCTGGCGGTCGATGAGCCCGCGGATCTCCTCCCAGGCGCTCATGCGACGACCTCCTCGCGGCGGGAGGTCCTGGGGGGTTCACCGGAGGCCGGGACCATCGTCCCGGCCGGCGGGGCGACGTGCTGGTGGGGGGTGGACATGCCGCGAACAGTAGTGATCCACTCCGACAGTTCGGCCGCGGATCCGTCACGAGGCCACGGCCCCGCGACGGATCCGACGGACGCGCGACCGGCGACCACGTCCTTCCGCTCACCCCTCGAACGCATGGTCAGCGACGGAGAACGGGCTTCTCGTCCGCCCTGGCGTGCGCGCGGCAGCACCTGGCCCCCGAGCGGCAGCAGTGGTGGCGGTGGTGGTGGCGGCGCGTACGGTCCTTGATCCTGATCACGTTGTCGTCGTGCTGGTGGTTCCTGATGCTCGTGCCGGGTTGACGGCCGGTGGATAACGTGCCGGCGGGTGACACCGGGAGGTCATCGGGCGCGACGACCAGGGCAACCGCCGCCGAGACGCTGGCGTCCAGCAGGGCGGTGCCGGGGAAGGCGGCCGTGAGCACATGGCTTCCCGGTGCGAGGACCACCGCCAGGACGGCGCGGCCGTTCGCGTCGAGCACGGCGGTCCCCAGGCTCACCCCGTCGTCGAAGAACTCGACCGGCCCCGTCGGCGCGTTCGGCCCGGGAGAGGTGACGGTCGCGGTGAGGGTGTACCCGCCCGCCACCCCGGGCGTGGGCGCCACGGCCAGCGCGGTCGCGCTCTGCCGTGACACCGGCGGGACCACCAGGGGCACCACCGGTGAGACGCTGGCGTCCAGCAGGGCGGTGCCGGGGAAGGCCGCCACGAGCTCGTGGGTTCCCGGTGCGAGGACCACCGCCAGGACGGCGCGGCCGTTCGCGTCGAGCACGGCGGTCCCCAGGCTCACCCCGTCGTCGAAGAACTCGACCGGCCCCGTCGGCGCGTTCGGCCCGGGAGAGGTGACGGTCGCGGTGAGGGTGTACCCGCCCGCCACCCCGGGCGTGGGCGCCACGGCCAGCGCGGTCGCGGTCTCCCGTGACACCGGCGCGGCGCAGAGCGAGCGCGTGACGGTGTTGGTGTCCAGGGTGACGGCGCCGTTGCGGGCCAGGAGGCGGCCGTCTATCACCGCGCCGGTGGTCGCGGTGATCGAGGTCAGCGCCAGGATGTTGCCGACGAAGCTGGAGCCGGTTCCCAGCGTGGCCGAGCTGCCGACCTGCCAGAAGACGTTGCAGGCCTGGGCGCCGTTGATGAGGTTGACCGTGCTGGCGGACGCGGTGATGAGGGTGGAGGAGGCCTGGAAGACGAAGACGGCGTTGGGGTCTCCCTGCCCGTCCAGGGTCAGCTCTCCGGTGATCTGGAAGGTGCCCAGGGCGGAGTTGTAGGTGCCCGGTGTCAGGGTCGCCCCGCCGAGCTCGGTGGCGATGGTGGCGTCGACGACCTGGCCGGCCGCGTTGTTGTAGGCGGTGGTCAGGTCGGCCTGGGCCTGGGCGGCGACGGCGTCGGCCGCGTGGACGGCACCGATCACGAGGCCGGGCGGGAAACCGGTGATCGCCGACCCCGGGCTCACGCCGAGGTCTCCGGTGAGGATGCTGGGGCCGGTGTTGGTGACGGCGGAGCCGCCCAGGACCGCGAAACTCCCGGCCGTGCCGAGCGGCACCGGCGTCGCCGCTCTCGCCGTGTGCGGGGTCGCGGTGACGCATCCCAGCGCGAGGACGGGCACCAGGGCTCCGATGAGCCACCGGCGTACGACACCTCGCCTGACACTTCGCTCGACAATTCGCGAATGACCAATACCTGTCATAATACTGACCTTTTCTTTTGGTATTACTCCGTTCAGACGCATTGCCGATGATGCGCCATTTTATCCGATCCTACTAATCGGCGAAGTCGCATTCCTTATACGACATGCGGGATATTTTATTGCATGACCATTTCCGCACATAAGATAGATAGAAGTATTTTTCTGCTTTCCGGACGGCCGTACGGCCACCTCGTCGCAGGTCAGAAAGGGTGGCCGCGTCCGCTCTCCAGGGACGCGCCGCCTGCCGCGAAAAAGGGCCCCGGTCCCGGCGGACCGGGATCAGGGCCCGTTTTCCTGTCGCCCGGCGGGACGAACCGTCAGGAGGCCACGGAAGTGGAACCGGCCTGCAGCCGGTTGCCCGTACGCCGCCAGCGGGCGAGCCCGCCGTCCAGCGGGCGCGCGTGGAAACCCCGCTCGCGCAGCAGCCGCACGGCCTCCGGGGAGACCGCGCAGTAGGGTCCGCCGCAGTAGGCCACGATCTCGGCGTCCCGGGGGAGCTCGCCGAGACGATCGCTCAGCTCGGCCAGGGGCACCGACAGCGCCCCCGGCACGTGGCCGCGGGCGTGGTCGGCCGCGGAGCGGACGTCGACGATCACGACGCCGGCGCCGGGGTCGGCGAGGCGCGCGGCGAGCTCGCCGGCGGTCACCGGCTCCAGCACCGCGGGGTCGCCGAGGTGCTCGGACACCGCCTCCCGCAGGTCGGCGAGCCTTTCCCCGGCGAAGTCCTGCAGCTCGCCCAGGAACCGGGAGACCCGCTCGTCGGCCAGCCGGTAGTAGACCCGCGTACCGTCCCTGCGGCTCGTCACCAGGTGGGCGGCGCGGAGCTGCTGCAGCTGGGCCGAGGTGTTCTTCAGCGGGACGCCGGCCGCCTCGGACAGCTCCTCGACGGTGCGTTCCCGCTGGTCGAGCACGTCGAGCAGCCTGAGCCGCACGGGGCTGGCCAGTGTCTTCCCGATCCGTGCCAGCTGCCGGTAGATCGGTTCCTCGCGAAACTCCGCCATGGCCGTCAGACCATGTACTGGTCGTGGCGAAGGTACAGGTCGGTCCACTCCGCGTCGCCGAGCTGCCGCCCCTCGGCCACGATCGCGCCGAGCTCCTCGAAGTACGCCTCGCGCGGCGCCCCGGGGGTGAAGAGCAGGAGCATCGACGCCGGTTCGCCGGACTCGTTGCGGAAGCTGTGTATCCCGCCCGCCGGCACGTGCAGGAAGTCTCCCTCCGTCGCGTCGATCCAGCCCTTCCCGTCGAACAGCCGCACCGCCCCGGACAGGACGAAGAAGGACTCGGAGATCGTCCGGTGGAAGTGGGGCTCCGGGCCGGACGGCTTCGGTCCCATCTCCCAGCGGTACAGCCCGAACTGCCCGTCCGTCGAGGCGCCGGTGCCCAGGTAGTGCACCGCCGTCCCGCCGACCATCAGATCCGGTCCCGCGCTCGCCGGCCGGAAGGTCCCGCTGCTCTCGCCCGCCTCGCCCAGGTAACGAGCCTTGGGGTACGACATCGCGCTCTCCGTCCTTAGGATCCAATATTCCAAAGAACCATAGAATACAGGGATAAAAGAGGAAAGACCCGACTCGTGCCGCATTTGTTGCTGTTTGAGATGGACGTCCGGAGTGCCGACGCACGATAGTGCAGGGAGTCTCGACTGGCCCACGGAGGTTCCCCCCGCTATGCGTATCACCAGGCCGCTCACCGCCTTGGCGGCCATCTCGACAGCCGTCTCGACAATCGTTTTGACGACCACCGTTCCCACGGCGTCCGCCGCTGCCGACGTCGGCAGCGCCACCGTGGTGCCGCTCCAGGTCACCGGAGCCCCGGACAAGCGGTTCAACCTGATCATCATGGGCGACGGCTACACCGAGGACGAGCAGGCCGCGTTCGCCGCCGACACCGACCAGCAGCTCAACGTGATGTGGTCCATCGAGCCCTACAAGTCCTACCGCAACTACTTCAACGTCTACCGGGTGGACATCGTCTCCGGCGAGTCCGGCATCAGCTGTGACCCCGACCTGACCTCCGGGAGGAAGAACACCCCGCTGAGCATGGGTTTCTGGGGCGGCTGCAACCCCGCCAGCGTCCAGCGGCTCATCACCATGAGCAACTCGGCGGCCAACTCGTACGCCAACCTGGTGACCGGGACCAGCGGCGCGAACCGGCAGATCCTCGCCCTGGCCAACAGCGGGACCTACGGCGGGGCGGGCGGCGCCTACGCCACCTCCTCGGGCCACAACTCGATGTCGGCCCTCATCGCGCCGCACGAGATCGGCCACTCGCTGGGCGGGCTGCAGGACGAGTACACCTACTACACGCGCGGCGTGGAAGGCGGCACCTACGCCGGGGGCGAGCCGGGCTCCGTGCACCACACCCTGCTGACCGAGCAGCAGATGAAGGACCAGCGCAAGAAGTGGTGGCGCTGGCTGGGCGAGCCGAGCGAGGCGGGCGGCGTCATCGGCCGTCACGAGGGCGGCCTGTACTTCGGCAAGGGAGTCTGGCGGCCCAGCGAGCACTCCATCATGAGGACGCTGGGCTACTACTACGACCAGGTCAGCCGTGAGGTGATGACCCAGAAGATCTCCGCCAAGGTCGGTCTCATCCAGGACGGCACGCCCGCCACCTCGCCCGTCGGCGCCGACCGGGTGCTCTGGGTGGAGCCGCTGCACCCCAACAGCCACTCGCTGACCACCACCTGGAGCGTCGACGGCACCGACCTCCCGGGCGACCGCACCGCGCTCGACCTCCGCACGCTGGACCTGCCGCCCGGCACGCACACGGTGAAGGCGACCGTCGTCGACCCGAGCGACTTCGTGCGCGACCCCGCCATCCGTTCCGGCGCCCTCACCGCGACCCGTACCTGGACGGTGGACACGACCGTGACCACCGTCCCCGCCCCGGTCGAGGCGGGCCTGCTCTCCTCCACGCCCACGAACCAGGCCGTCGGCCGCGACGAGGTCGTCCACGTCGAGACCACCCACCCCGACGACGACGTCCCCGCCGTCACCTGGACGCTGGACGGTACGCGACTCGGCGGCGACGACGGTGACCTGGACCTCGGAGAGCTCACCCTCTCCCCCGGCAACCACACCCTCACCGCCACCTCCGGCGGCGACACCCGGTCCTGGACCGTCGACAACACGTCGCCCACGACCGGCTACCAGCTCTCCGCGCCGCTGGTCGCCTCCGGCGACACCCACGTCTACAACGGCCCCTTCACCATGAGGCTCACCGGCGGCGACGACCAGGACGGGTACGTCGTGCACGAGTCCCGGGTGGACGGCGACGGCTGGTTCAACTACTTCGGCTGGCCGACCTCCGCCGACCTGCCGTGGACGTTCAGCGAGAGCGGCACCGTCATCGACAGCCTCACCTTCGGCAGGCTGCCCCGTGGCAGGCACACCGTCGAGTACCGCTCGATCGACCCCAGCGGCAACCACGGCGCGGCCAAGCGCTTCACGGTGACCACCCTCGCGCCGCCTCCCGCCTGCACCACCACGGTCACCGGCACGAGGAACGGGACGCTCGCGGTCCGCTCCGGCGTCACCTGCCTGAACGACGCCAGGATCAACGGCGGGGTGACCGTCGGCTCCGGCGCGTCCCTGGTGGTGAACGGCGGCAGCGTCAACGGGGCGATCACCTCCTCCGCCGCCGCCGAGATCCACCTGCTGAAGACCCAGGTCAACGGCGCGGTCGTCGTCTCCGGCACCACCCGTCAGCTGATCGTCGCGGGCTCGGAGTTCAGGGGCGCGGCGGTGCTGACCGGCAACACCACCGCCGACGCCCTCGTGGTGACGGGCAGCAGGATCCGCGGCGCGCTCTCCTGCGGCGGCAACACGCCCGCCCCGTCCGACGCCGGCGTGCCCAACCAGCTCACCGGCAGCGGCCGGTGCGCCGGCCTCGTCGACGACCCGCGCTCCAGGACCCGGGTCGAGCCCTACGAGGCCGTGGTCTCCAGCGACGTCCCCGAGAAGGGCCGGGACCAGCACCACCACTGACACACGCGGCGGCGGGACGCCTCCCAGGGAGGCGTCCCGCCGTCACGACAATCCCCCGGCCGTCCCTGAACGACGGCCGTCACGAAAATCCGCGGCCCGCCCCTCGGCAACGGCGGCCGACCACGGGCTCACGCCACCGCGGGCACCAGCGTGAGCCCGTGGTCGGCCGCACGGCGGGCGATCTCGAATCCGGCGCGGGTGTAGATGCCGAGGGCCCCGGTCGGGTTGTCCGCGTCCACCCCCAGCCCCGCCGTGTCGTACCCCTGCGCGCGGAACTCGCCCAGCGCGTGCGCGAGCAGCGCGCTCGCCACCCCGCGCCCGCGCCACTCGCGCGAGGTGCCGATGATCTGGATCCACGCCTCGCGGACCCCGGTCGCCTCGGTGTCGGCCTCGAAGTAGTGGGTGAGCAGGATGCCCACGCTCTCCCCCGACGCGTCCAGCGCGACGAAGGACCCCTCCGGCCGGAACACCCGCACCCCGACGATGTTGCTCCGCCAGGACTCCGGGGTGTGCTGGACGCTCCCCCAGTGGTCGGCGAAGGAGCGGTTGCGCACCTCCCGGACGGCGTCCTCCAGGTCGTCCCGGTAGGTGATGATCTCCACCCCCTCCGGCGGCGAGACCTTCGGCGGCTCGGCGCCCAGGTCGAGGGTCATCCCGTAGAACCACCTGGCCGGGCGCATGCCGGCCCTGGCGACCAGCGCCAGCAACCCCTCGTTGCGGCTGTCCACCTCGACGTGGAGTTCGAGCGGATGCCCGGGGAAGCGGCGCTCGTGCAGCGCCGGGGTGTTGGCGATCGCCCACTCCAGCAGGTGGCCCCCCAGCCCCCTGCGCCGGTGGTCAGGACGCACCCCGCCCCACAGGCTCATCCGGTGGACCGGCTCGGCCGCGGCCCGGCTCATCGTCATCCCGTACGCGACCAGCCGGCCGGACTCCCACGCCCCCAGCGTGCCCCCGACGGGGTCGAGCAGCGGGTTGGCGAGATCCTCGGCGAGGTCGTCGGCGGTCTGTCTCCCCCCGACCTGGTCCACCTCGTCGATCGCCGCCAGCAACTCCGCCCACGCCCCGACGTCGTCCTTGGTCAGCGGAACCCACTCGACGCTCATGGCCACCGAGCGTAGAAGCAGGCCACCCCGCGCGGCGACCGGTTTTCCGGCCCGCTCCACGACCGCCACCACCTGTCCGGCCGATCGGCGGCGGCGTTCTCAGAGGGCGCGCAGGCCTCGGTCGGTGAAGGCGATCATCCACTCGAAGCTCTCGTCGACGTCGGCGCTCCACTGAAAGCCGTTGTCCGCCTGCAACGTGGCGAAGCCGTGGCAGAGGCTGCGGAGCATGCGCAGGGCGTGGTCCACGTCGGGCTCCGCGATCTCGTAGCCACGCAGGACCGCCACGAACGCGTCCATCGCCCGCAGGCTCTCCGTGGCCAGCGGATCGTCCGGGCCGGACGGTTCGATACCGATCGTCGCGGCGTACCGGCCGGGGTGTTCCAGGACGAAGGCGCGGAAGGCTCGCACCGCGGCGGCCAGGGCGTCGCGGCCGGCGTATCCCTGGATCGCGCCGCCCATGGCGTCGGCGGCCTCGCCCATCGCCAGAGCCGCGATGCGCCGGATGAGGTCCTCCTGGCCGTGCACGTGCTTGTACAGGGACGGGGTGCGCACGCCCAGCCGCTCGGCCAGCATCCCCATCGTCAGGTTGGAGAGGCCGACCTCGTCGGCGAGGGCGGCCCCGGCCGCGACCACGGCCGCCGGGTCCAGGCCGGCCCTAGGCACGGGCGGCGTCCGGCCGGAGGAAGGCGAGCATGAGCGAGATCACCTGGTCAGGGTACTGGTCGTGCGGGTAGTGCCCGGCGCCCTCGATCATCGCGAGGCGGCCGAGGCCGGACGGCAGGGCGTCGACGATCGCCGACCCCTCGGCGTGCGGATCGGCCCAGTCGGGGTCGAGCGTGCCCATCACGACCAGGACCGGGCAGCGGACGTTGCCGAGCTGCGCGCCGGCGTCGGTCGGGGCGCTGCGGCCCATGCCCTGCATCGCCTTCATCCGGCCCGGCTCACGCATCAGGGAGTCGACGCGGCCGAGCCGCTCGGTCCAGTCGGCCGGCTTCACGCCCGGATAGGCCACGTCGAGGTAGGAGCGCCAGAGCGGCACGCTGCCGAACACGCCCGCGCCGAGCAGCCGCATCATGCCCTGCCGGAAGCGCTTCACCCGCAGGTCGCCGAGGCGGATCGACTGCTTGCGGGTGAACGGCCCCAGCTCGACGACCGCGCTGACCAGCGAGGGCTCCCGCGCCGCGGCGATGGTGGCGGCGCCGCCGGAGATCGAGTGGCCGACGAGCACGGCCGGGCCGCCCAGGTGGCGGATCACGGCGAGCAGGTCACCGGCGATGGCGGTACGGCTCCACTCCGGCCAGTCGACGCTGGACTCCCCGCAACCGCGCAGGTCGACCGCGGCGACCCGGTACCCCGCCGCCACCAGCGACGGGACCATGGCACGGTACGCGGCCCGGCTGTCGCCCATGCCGTGCGCGAGAACGACCAGCGGGCCGGAACCCGTCACCTCGTAAGCGATCGTGCCACCGTCGACGGCGAGGTACTCGGTCATGACATCCTCCAGGTTTGGCTAACTTCATTAGCTAAAAGCTAAAGCAATTAGCCAACCTTGTCAACGACGAGCCCCGGCCCGGTTGAAAGGAACGACGAAGCGCCCGAAGAAACAGGTCGAGCCTCTTCCGTCAGAATTCCGGCCGGAAAGTGACCGGAATTCTTCCTAGAGTCGATCTCGAAGGTCGTACCGACCGAAAGGACCAAGAAATGATCACCCGTGAGATCCAGCCGGCCGCGCGGGTCGCCGGCCGTCACCTCGGTCAGGGGCCGACCGCCTGCCACGGGACGCCCGCCGTGGCGGGCGTCGGTGAGGGCGACGCGGTGTTCGTCTCCGGCTCGCCGGGCGGGGTCGGCTCACCGGGCGAGGTCCGCTCACCGGGCGGAGTCCGCTCACCGGTCCGGGCAGGCGCGGCTGTCGTGACGACCCTCTCGCGCAGGACCCTGAACCGGGCCCTGCTGGACCGCCAGTTCCTGCTGGCCCGCACCGACCGCACCCCGCTGGAGGTGATCGGGCGCCTGGTCGCGCTGCAGGCGCAGGAGCCCAACTGGCCCTACGTCGGGCTGTGGAGCAGGATCCACGACTTCACCCACTCCCAGCTCACCACACCGCTGCGGGAGCGGAAGGTGGTCCGCTCCGGCCTGCTCCGCGGCACCCAGCACCTCGCCACGGCCGACGACTACCTCCGGCTGCGGCCGCCGCTGCAGCCCGTGCTCGACCGCGCCGCCCGCTCGGCGTACTTCGCCCGCAACAGCGCGGGCCTGGACACCGCCTCGCTGGTCGCCACCGGGCTTGAGCTGCTGGCGGGCGGGACGACACCGCGAAAGGAACTGGCCCGGCGGCTGGCCGAACGCCACCCGGGCCGCGACGGGCGCGTCCTCGCCGGAGAGGTCGAGCTCAGAGCCCCCCTCGTCCACGACCCGGCCACCGGCGCGTGGGGATCCTGGGGCACCCGGCCGTCCGTCTCCGTCACGCCCGCCGAGGCCTGGCTCGGCCGGCCCATGGCCCCGGCGACCGCCGAGGACCTGGTCCGCCGCTACCTGGCGGCGTTCGGCCCGGCCTCGACCATGGACGTGCAGGCCTGGTCCGGGCTGACCCGCCTCGGCGAGATCGTCTCCGGCATGCGCGCCGAGCTGCGCCACTACCGCGACCCCGACGGCAGGGAACTGGTCGACCTGGCCGACGCGGAACTGCCCGATCCCGACACGCCCGCGCCCGTACGACTGCTGCCCGCCTTCGACAACGCCCTGCTCGGCCACGCCGACCGGACGCGCGTCATCAGCGACGAGGACCGGAAGCACGTGATGCCCGGCCACGCACAGGTACGGCCCACCTTCCTCGTGGACGGCCACGTGCACGGAAGCTGGTCCCTCGAAGGCGGCACCCTGCGCCTCACCCCGTTCCGCCCGCTGTCCGCGACCGACCGGGCGGCCCTGGAACAGGAGGCGGAGCGCCTGCTGCCGTTCGTGGGAGGCGAGAACGTGTCCTGCGGCGACCCGACGTCCTGAGCCTCCCTTCTCCGGCCTTCTCCGGCATCGACCGCCGCACGGGCGCCCGCCGTGACCCGCCTTCGAGAACCGCGCCCAAGGACGGCCGTCACCGGGGCCCCGCCGCGTTCAGGCCGCCTCCGGGTTAGGGTGCCGCCGTGGATCTTGACGTCATCCGGCGCGGCATCGACGCGCTCCGCGAGTACGACACGGACCTCGACCTCTTCGGCGCCCGCGAGCACCGCTACCGGTTCGAGCCGCCGCTCGACGAGGCCACGCTGGAGGAGGTCGAGACACGGATCGGGGTGCGCCTTCCCGCCGACTACCGCACGTTCCTGACCCGGCTCGGCAACGGCGGCGCCGGCCCGTACTACGGGGTGCACGGGGTACGGCCGGACGGCTCCTGGGCGCGGTCCGGCCCGTTCCCGTTCACGGAGGAGTGGGAGCCTCCCACGGACGACGAGGGCTACGACGAGGCCATGGAGGCCGCCTTCGAAGGACTGCTGCCGGTCGCCGAGCACGGCTGCGGCTACCGCTCCCACCTGGTCGTCAACGGCCCGGCCTCGGGCCAGGTATGGGGCGACTGGACCTGCGTCGGCGAGGCGCTCGCCCCGCAGGCCGAGTCGTTCGGCGCGTGGTACCACGACTGGCTGGAGGTGTCGCTGCGCGAGGTGCTGGGCGAGCGGATCGAGGACACCGTGCGCGACGAGACCGGCTGGAGCGTCGACCGGCGGTTGCTCGGCCTCCTCCCGCCGCCGCTCGCCGACGGTGACGAGCAGCCGGCGGTGAAGGTCCTGCGGCTGGCCCGCCGGATCCACCTCGCCCTCTACGAACGCCACGACGGCGACGCCCGCGACCTCCTCGCCCAGGCCCACGCGGTCGGCGCCGACGGGGACCACGAAGCCGTGCGCCTCGCGCTCGCGGAGGCCGTGCTCCTGCGCGAGGAGGGCAGAACCGCCGACGCCCTGACCGTCGTGGAACACGCGATCCCGCGGAACGGCTGGTGGCTCGACAGGGCGTGGCTGCACCGCCTGCGCGTCGAGCTGCTTCTGGCGCGGGGGCGGCTGGACGACGCGCACACGGCGACCGAGGAGCACATCGCGCGCTGTCCCGACGACGACTTCGGCTACGTACGCCGCGCTCTCCTGCGGGTGCTGACCGGTGACCCCTCGTCCGCCGAGGAGGTCCTGCGCGCCGACGCCCCGCTCGGGAGAGGAATCCGATCGGCGGGCCACCCACGTCCCGCCGACCGCGCCCCCGTCGCGCTAGGGCTCCGCGCCCGGCGCCTGGCCTGGGAGTGCCGCCGCTGGGGACACACCACCGACGCGCCTCGCTTCGACGCGATCGCCACGGGCTGACCTGGCTGACCTGGCTCCGACGGAAAGTCCCGGCCGTGCGCTCCGCGATGTCATCCCCAGCAGGTCACCCTTCGAGGTGGAGCCGTTCGAGGAACGCCCCCCGCTCGGCCCGTTTGTCCTCCGCGACCTTCTCGATGTCCCACCACTCGTACCCGTGGACATGCGCGACGGCCCGCAGCACTTCGAGCACGTCGGCGATCTCCTCCGCCACCCCGGCCGCCGAGGCCTCACGCAACTCCGCCGACTCCTCGAACAGCTTCTCCAGCAACGCCTCCCGATAGTCGGCGTCCCCGAGAACGGTCACCACCGGCTCCCCGCCACCCTCGCGAATGATCTCCGGAATCCTGTCCCGCACGAGTTTTCCCACGTCAGGCCACTCCTTCGCGCACGCTTGGCGTCCCTTGGAAATCCCAGAGATTACCGGGCTCCCCCGCCGTACGCGCTCCCCGACACGAGCGGTGAAAATAGCCTGCATTTCGGCAAATACCCACCAAGGACGGCGGCGTATGGATTTCTCTCACCGGGGACGGAGCCCGCGGTCCTCGTGGCGCATGGCCGTACTGATAGGGGCGAACAGCCGGACCTACAAGTTCGCCCTCGGCACCGCGCTCCTGGACGCCGCCGCCGAAGACCGATCGGAGATCCTGCTCCGGGATCTGGCGGTGGAGGAAGAATCCCGGTTCAGCTCCGCTCGGTGATGACCTTCCGGTGGTAGTCCAGGTGCTCCTGACTGATCTCGTGGTTCTCGGTGACCCGGAGGCTGCCGAGCGAGACACCGGACGCCGTGTCCGTCATCGTGAGGTCGGCCTGGATGGTGATCATCCCTCGGTCGAGCAGGACGTGGTGGTTGGGGCAGAGACAGAGCAGGTTGCCGGGCTCGTCGGGGCCGTTGTGCGGCTTTCCGAGCGGGCGGATGTGGGCTCCCTCCGCGTAGAAGCCCCGGTGGAGAGCGAGACGGTCGCCGCAGATCTGGCAGTGGAAGTCGTGCGCGCGCTTGATCTGGTCGGCGAGCAGGGAGTCGCGGATGACGCGCTCCACGACGGCCTCGCGACGGCTGGTCGGGGAGGAGATCGCGTCCAGCCCGACCCTGGCGAGAAGCCTGTTGTGGTCGACGCCGTGGAAGTACGCGCTGAGCAGCCTCACGACGATCCGGGCCCGGATGTCCTCCCGGTCGGTGACGATCTCGTACGCCCACGTGTGCAGACCGCTATCCGGGTCGTGCTCCTTCATCCACTTCTGCGCGTGCCGACCGCTGGCGGCCGGTACGTCGGCGTGGCCGGGCAGGTCCCAGAGGCCGTGATGGTGAAGCCACAGCACGGGGAACTCCGGGTTGGGCCGGTCCTCTTCGAGACCGAACTCCTCGATGAGCCGCCCGAGCTCGCGGTAGGTGCTCTCCCACCGCCGCAGACGTGGCTTGCCCCGGGCCGCGCGGCCGATCGCCCAGAGCAGGGTCAACGGCTGGTGCCGTTTCTGCGCGCCGGTCGCGGGAGACACGGCGGGCTTGAGCGACTCGACCTTCCGCAGGAGCTCTTCGATAGAGGGCACTTCGGCAGTCTGCCCCGGTTTCGTCACCTCGAAGCCCAGCGCGCCGAGCATCCGGGCGACGGTGGCGTTCTCCCACTGGAGAACTCCTCGGGACGCAGGGGCCCGCCGCCGACTCCCCGGTGGGCGACCCTGGCGATCGCCTTGGAGTCGTATCGTCTGCCGTCGTGGACGAGGAAGTAACCGATGGCGGGGCGGTAGCCGTACAGCTCGAGAAAGGCGTCACGGCCCAGCTGGTCGAACTCGTCGATGGCGGCGAGCACCATCTCACGCCGAAGATCGGAAAGCGCCACCCTGCGAGCCTATATGTGGATATAGCGCAAACTGCTGCAGTTTCAGAGAGCTCGTACTTCCCTGTCTCATGGCAGCCGGCAGAGAGGAGGAAACGGAACCTTCACCGTCAACTGTCGGTGGCTCCTGGTTCTGTTGGCCGTACAGATCGCAGGGTTGGTCATGAGAGGTGGCGACGAGCATGAACCCGACGAGGGGCGAAGAAGGCTTCTGGGATTTGGTGGAGGCGGCCTGGGCACCGCTCGGGGCGGACGTCGATCAGGCACGGCAGGCGCTGACACACCGGACGCCCGACCTTGACGAGGACCTTCACGACAGGCCGCCGCTCGCCGTGGTCGAAGCCGCCCTGGAGGAGTTCTTGGGCAACCTCGGCTCCCTCGCCGAGGGGTTGTCCGCGGACGAACTGACGGATCTTGACCGGGTGGTCGAGCGCAAGCTCTACGACATCGACCGCGCGGACATCCAGGCGGTCACCGACGGCTCCGACGACGGTTTCCTCTACGCACGTGGCTTCGTCGTCGCGCTGGGCCGCGACTTCTACGCCGCGGTGGCCGCGGATCCGAGGAAGGCTGTGCCGGACGCCGAGTGCGAGGAGATGTGTTACTTCTTCGCCCACCTGCACCACGAGCGCTACGGAACCTTCCCGGACACCGGATCGAAAATCTCCCGCGAGTCGTGTTCGAACCCGGCCGGCTGGCCCGGCTGAGACCCGCCACCTGCCCTGACTTCCGCCCTCGCCCGCCGGATCAGGCGGGGCCGGATCCGGAGATCTGGTAGCGGAGCACCTCGGCGTCGCGGATCGTCGCCGTCTGGTCGTCGCTCGGCCCGGAGGCGCGGAAGGCGTCGAGACTTTCCTCGGACTCCCAGCGCTCGTAGACGTTGATCCGGCCGGCGTCGACGAGGTCGGCGCCGAGCGCGAAGTCGAGGCAGCCGGACGAGGCGCGCGCCTGCTCGACCACGCCGACGCAGCCGCGCAGATAGGCGTCGCGAGCAGCGGGATCGACACTGAGCCAGCCGGAGATGATGATCATGCCGTCACTGTACGGTCCGCCACCGACAGAATCACCACCGTGTAAAACGGAACGAGAAAAGCGCCCGCCCCGAAGGACGGGCGCTTTTCAGGTGGTTGCTACTCGTCCACCACCGGGCTGCCGGGGCGGCAGCGGGCAGGGAGGGGGTCGACGTTGCAGCCGGTGAGGATGCGGACGATCTGGGGGTCGTGGTCGCTGGCCTGGTCGGAGAACTCGGCGTTGATGTGGACGACGCCGTAGGAGTAGCCCTTGATGGCCGGGCTGACGAGGATGTGGTCGAGGACCTGGGAGTTGCCGTCGAAGATGTAGCTGTAGCGCTCGTTGACGGGAAGGGTGTCGATCAGCGTCTTGAGGAGGGTGCCGTTCTCGGTGAGGGTGTCGAGGGTGGGGCTGAACTGGTAGTCGTTGATGTCGCCCAGCACGACGACGGCGGCGCGCCCAGCGCTCTTGACGGAGAGGTCCTTGACGAAGTCGCGGACCTCGGCGGCCTGCTTGACGCGCTGGACCTCGGAGCTCCGGACGGGGGGCTGCACGGCCGCGGTCAGCGGGGCGTCGCCGCCCTTGGAGTTGAAGTGGTTGGCGACGACGAACAGCTGCTTGTCGCCGTCGTAGAGGAACTCACCGACGAGCGGCTTGCGGCTGGAGGCCCAGGCGTCACTCGTCGGGTCGATCCGGCCGGGTGAGACCGACAGGGAGACCTGGTTGCTGGTCGGCCGCTCGCGGACGACGGAGACGGCCGTGTCGGCGTCGCCGCCGGGACGGTCGACGAACGTCACGCGCGCGGGGTTGAACAGGAACACCTGGCGGATGTTGCCGCCCGGCTCGCCGCCGTCGGTGCCGTCGTTCGGGTCGACGGAGCGCCAGTCGTACGTGGGTCCGCCCGCGGCCTGGATCGCCGCGATGAACTTGGCGACGGTCTCGTCGGCCGCGACGACGCCGTTGTTGACGGCTCCGTTGTTGTCCTGGATCTCCTCCAGGGCGAGGATGTCGGGCTTGCCGAGGTTGTCGACGACCGCCTCGGCGAGCCGCGCGAACTTGGCGGCCGGGTTGGTGGCGGCGAGGTTCTCGACGTTGTACGTCGCGACGGACAGGTCGCCCTGCTTCTTCGGCGGGAGCACCTTCTGGCGCTTGAGGCCGCCCTCGGTGATCGTGCCGAGCTGGGTGGCCAGCAGGACGTAGCCGCCGAACGACTGGTAGTCGAGCGGGCCGGTGGTTCCGGCGGCCAGCGTGGAGCCGACGTTGGCGGCGGGCGCGCCGTTCAACGAGAGGATCATCAGCCGGCCGCTGTTCGGGTCGTCGTAGCCCTTGTAGACGACACCGCCGCGCGGGGTCGGGTTCTGGCCCGGCTTGAGCGTCACCCAGAGCTCGGAGAACGCCGTGTTGACCGGACTGACCAGGCGGGTGTCCTGGGCGACGGTGATCCGCATGCCCTCGTGCACCTCAAGCCAGTCCAGCACGTACGAGGACGGCTCCAGGGGCTGGGCCTCCAGGCTGCCGCTCTTGGTGTAGGCGTCGGGGAAGGCGACGGGGACGGGCGCGGGCAGCGCGTTGCCGCCGGTGAGCCTGACGGTGTTGACCGTGCCGCCGATCTCGGTGAGGGTCTGCGCGCCGGTGGCCGGGCGGTACTCGGTGACGCGGCCGGAGACCAGGACGGAGTCCCCGATGACGACCGTCGGCGACGTGGAGCCGGTGAAGACGAAGAGGCCCTCGCTGGTCAGGGGGTCGGCGTCGGCGGACGGGTCCTGGAACCAGAAGCCGCGCGAGCTGCCCGTCACCCGGACGGCGGTGACGATGCCCGGGACGTTCGTGACGTTCTGCCCGACGATCGGGGAGATCCGGCCCGAGCCCTGGATGTCGTGGATGCGGGTGTTGCCGGGGGTCGGGTCGACAGGGCCGCCCGGGTCGCCCGCGGTGACCGTGGTCCCCGCGGAGTTGGTGACCTTCGGCACGCCGGAGACGAAGTCGACGGAGTTGTTGTCGGTGTCGGTCAGCGCTCCGGTGCGGGCGTTGGCCGTGGTGTTGGTGAGCGCGGGGGCGGCGAGGGTCTCGACGTTCGCGGTCGCGCCGTAACCGACCAGGTCCTTGACGTTCGGAGCGGTCCAACACGAGGTGCCGCAGCCCACCAGCGGGATCTTGTTGGTGACCAGGGCGACGACGCCGGAGGTACCCGACATGGGGATCGTGCCGGTGTCGTCGGGGGTGGGCAGGTTGAGGGAGCCGCCGGCGCCGAAGGCCTGCTGGACGAGGTACCTGCCGTGCGCGGGGATGGTGCCGGTCAGGCTGGTGAGCTGGAAGACGGTGCCCGCGGCCGAGGCGTACTGGACGCTCCAGGACGAGAGGTCGACGGGGCTGCCGGTGAGGTTGGCCAGCTCGATGTAGTCGTTCTTGAAAACCGCTCCGGAGTTGCCGCCGCCGCCGTACACGGCGGAGATGACGACGTCGGACGAGAGGGCGTTCGCGGTGCTGGGGGGCAGTGCTGTCATGGTCGCCGCGATCACCAGCGACAGACTCGCGGCCGTGATCAGCCGACGCACGCGGGGAGGTGCCACAGGAGGTTACTCCTAGATCGATTGAGTTCTACCCAGGAGCATGATGCTACGTATGGTCAGCCAAAAGAGTCTTTATTGTCTATTTACCTATTCGACGAAAATGTTCATTGAATCTTTCCGCTAGGCGTCAACACCGCCCCGCACCGGAAGAACACCTCGCCCACCTGTCGGCAGCGCTTGAGCCCGGGTCGCTCGGCATCAAAGGACCCCGGCCTTCTTGACCGGCCGATGCCGGCGAGGGGACGGCGACTCTCCGGAACCACCGGCACGCGCCATAAGACACAGGTCAACCTGTATCTGTGACAGCTGAAGCAGAGGGTGCGGAGCACGACGAGAGACCGTGTGCCAGGTGTACGGAATCGGCGCGCATCTCCGGCGAGAACCATATGAGCCTGCCGATCGCGGCGCCACGCACGCTCGGCCCGCACCCGGGAGACCTGGCCGACATCGTCGAAGAAGGCGACCAGATCGTCATCCGGCGACATCGCGGCCGTCTCGACGGTGTGATCGGCACCATCCCGGGCTTCACCGAGGCCGTGGACGTCGAGGCGAGCCGCGCGAGCTGGGGATGACGGAGACCGGCCATGACGCTCGACACCGGGGTCATCGCCCGCCCGCTCGATCTCAACGGCGCCACACGGTCATCCCCGCGACGCCGTTCGTCCTCACACCCGGACCTCGGCCGCGGTGACCATGGGACAGGCAGCGGTGTCGACCTTCGAGATCTCCAGTCTCTCCGCCAGCGCGATCACCGAGGCATCGACCAGCCCCAGTCGCAGATCATCGTAGGTTTCGACGAGTTGCGCAGTGCGGTCTATGTCCTCAACCGTCAGATCCACCGGTTCGAGTTCGCCGCGCGCCACCGACGTCAGGAACGCGGCCTCACTCTTGGCACCGAGGTTCTTCTCCACGTGCCAGGATGTCTCGGTCAGCACGGTCACCGGGAGAAGAAGCCGATCAGGCAAAGCGGAAAGCAATCGCGCGGACACCTCATGATGGGCATCGGATCGGTCGATCGCGGCATCCAGCAAGGTGACCGTCACGAAGGACGATCTAACCCTTCGCGAAGCAGCTCGTCATGCCGTTCGGAAACATCGTTTCGTCCAGAGGCCCCCAGGCCGATGAACGACAGGTCCCTCCGCGCGGTTTCGGGATCCGAATCCTCGACGAACCTGGCGAGCTCCGGATCGGACTCCACCAGCACACGTAGACGCCGCACCCCGGCCGGAGGAAGCCGGTCGACAAGGTGGTGCATGTCCTCGTAGTCATGGGCAGCGGTCATGTCTCCGAGTGTACGTGCTGCCCGGTCACGGGACCGGATCTGCGTCGATCACTGTGATCGTGGCCCTCCGGAAGCGGGTGGGGCGGGGCCTCACCCGCTGACCTCGCATCGGGTGGCCTGGCTCGGCGGCGGGGCTCCACATCACGGCCTGCAGGAAGGTGATCATCGGAAACTCCTTCACGGAACGAGGATGATCTTCCCGCGGTTACGGCCGGCCTCGGCGTCGCGGTGCACGGAGGCCAGGTCGGCGAGCGGGCGGGACGCGGAGATGTCGAGGCGGACGGCGCCGGTGTCGACGAGCTCGACCAGGGCGGCGAGGTGGCTCGTGTCGTTGCGGACCACGAAGTGCGTCGCGGTCACCGAGGAGCCGGCCGGCGCCCTGACCGGGACGGTGATGGACACGACGACGCCGCCCGGCCGGACCAGCGGTACCAGCGTGTCGACACCGACCGCGACGATGTTGAGAACCGCGTCGACCGGCTCGTCCAGCGCCTCGGCGACCGGCGTGGTCGTGTAGTCGACGATCCGGTCGGCGCCGAACCCGCGGATCGTCCCGGTACTGCGCGCACTGGCCGTGGCGATGACGTACGCCCCGGCGTGCTTGGCGAGCTGGACGGCGAACCCGCCGACGCCGCCGCCCGCACCGTTGACGAGCACCCGCTGCCCGGACGTGACGCCCGCGTGCTCGAACACCGCCTGCCAGGCGGTGATGCCGGCGATGGGGATGGCGGCGGCGTGGGCGAGGGGGACGCCGGTGGGTGCGGCGACGAGGGTGCCGGCCGGGGCGACGACGTACTCGGCCGCGGCTCCCCCGCCGTCGAGCCGGCCGACGACCCGGTCACCGGCGGCGAGGGTGCGCACGCCGCCACCGACCTCGACGACCGTGCCGGCGACCTCCCCGCCGAGCGTGTACGGCAGGTCGCACGGGAAGACGGAGCGCAGCAGCCCGCGGCGCAGGCCGATGTCGGAGGGGTTGAACGAGGTCGCGGCGACGTCGATCAACACCTCACCCGGGCCGGGCACCGGGCGGGGGATGTCGTCGTGGCGGATGACGGACGCGTCGCCGTACCGATGGATTCGCATGGCTTTCACGGGTCGAACCTATGGGCGACGCCGGAAGATGAACCATGCTTCAGGAGCCTCGATTCATATTCGATCGTCTCCCTGCGGATACCCTGGCCGGATGGACGTACTCAGCGACGTGATCGCGTTCATGCGGACCGGGCGGCCGCGCTCGGCGCTGGTGGCCTGGCACGGCCCGTGGGCGCAGGAGTTCGCGGCCGTGCCCGGGGCCGCCGGCCTGCAGATAGTCCTGCGGGGATCGTGCTGGCTCATCCGGCCGGGTGAGGCACCGGTGCCGCTGGCCGCCGGGGACGTGGTGTTCCGGCCCTACGGGCAGGGGCACACGCTGGCCGGCAGCCCGTCGCCCCCGGCGGTCGCGCCCGCCTGCGCCCCGGACGAACTGCCGGCCGCCCCGAGGTTCCACGCCAGCGTCCCCGAGGACGCCGGTCCTCCGGCCACCGTGACGCTCTGCGGCGGGTACGAGCTCGACCGGGCCCTCGCGCATCCGCTGCTGAACGACCTGCCCGAGCTCATCCACCTTCCCGCGCACCTCGGGCGGCACCCCGAGCTGCGCTCCACCGTGGACCTGCTCGCCGCCGAGCTCGAACGTCCCCGCCTCGGCACGGACGCCATCGTCCCCGCGTTGCTCGACACGCTGTTGCTGCACATCCTGCGCGCCTGGCTCGACCGGCGGCCGGTCGCCGGGGCCAGGGGCTGGGCGGCGGCGCTCAACGACCCGGCCACCACCGCCGCGTTGCAGGCCATGCACCGCGACCCGGCGCGGCCGTGGACCGTCGCGACGCTCGCCGCCGAGGCGGGGCTGTCGCGGGCGCCGTTCGCCCGCCGCTTCACCGCCCTGCTGGGCCAGCCGCCGCTGACCTACCTGACCTGGTGGCGGATGACCACCGCCGCCCGGCTCCTCCAGGAGTCCGACGCCCCGCTGCACGCCGTCGCGGCCAGGGTCGGCTACACCTCGGAGTTCGCCTTCGCGGGCGCGTTCAAACGCCGGTACGGCATCGCCCCGGGCAGGTACCGCCGCGCCGGGTGACGCCGGTAGGCGGTGTCAGGGGCGTTGGCCCGGCCTCGTCCGCGTGCCCCGCCACCGCTGACCTGCCGGTGGGGCCGACCATGCGAAAGCGCGCCTCCACGGGCAGGTCACAGGGTGTCTTCGCCGGGCCGATGCCGGGCGGCCGGCGTTCGAGTCCGCACCGGCGGCGGCTGTCCGCCACATTCGGGTCCGAGCCGCCGCGATACTTTCCCGGCACGGTCCCGAACCGAGAGAAAAGGAACCCGCCGCCCTCCAGGCTCCTGGAAACATCGGCCCACTGAAGGAACCGCGCCACGATTCTCGGTGCCTCCGTTGTCGAACGCGGGCAGGACGCTGATCAAACCGCTTTCCGATACGGCCACGTCAGGACGAGCCCGGACCACCGAAGGTGATTTCGCCATGGATATCCCGGGCTTGGATGGAATTACCGTGGACCGTCCCGCCAATCTCGTTGTGAACGTCACCCGAGGCCTGTAAGGGCTCCGGGGTCGGCGAGGAGGCGGAAAACATTCCGTGCGCGGCCAGTCCGAGCCCGGCCAGACCGGCGAGGGCGCCGACCACACTCGCGATCTTGTCCGCCCGATCCAGGCCGACGGACACGAAGTAAACGCCGAGTCCCGCGAAAACGCCGAATGCCACGACCGCGCCGCACCAGACCTGTGCCCTTTTCGACATGTCACCATCATTGTTCAGATTCGGAACTTCCGGAAGCCGGACGGCGCGGAGCGTATCCTCGATTCATGAGCGGCCCCGGGTCCGAAGGCGTGCACAACGAGATCGACGGCCCCGTGCACGGTGGCGCCGTCCAGGCTCGCGATGTTTTCGGCAACATCATCTTTTATGCCGACGAGGCTCGGACGGCTCGGGCCCGGGAGTTCGAGGCTCAATTCCGGCGTGGCGTCCTCCACCTCCTGGACCGCATTCAACTCTGGGGCGTGGACGAGTTGCCCTGGCATCTGCGCAATTACCGGCTGAGCACCGCCTACATGAATCTTTCTCTTGAGGCGACGGGAGAAAACTCCACTCTCGACGGGAGCGGTCTGCGTGTCGAGGATGTCGTCGTCGGCAGACGCCGTCTGCTGCTTGAGGGCCACGCCGGCTCCGGGAAGACCACCGCTCTGCACCACCTGGCCATTCGTGGCCTCCGCGGAGAACTGCTCCGGGAGGGGGACGACTCCCCGGCGATGGTGCCGTTCCTCATCAAAATGCGCGGCTGTTACGACAGGGAGAAACGTCTGCGCCTGCCCCCGGTCGAAAAGTTCGTCGCGGCCGTCGCCAGCACGATCGCCGACGGCAAACCTGAGGATTGGGTCGCCCATCTCCTCAGGCGCGGCCGGGGGATGGTCTTTCTGGACGGTGTCGACGAGATATCGGACAAGGACCGTCCGGCGGTTCTCGCATGGCTGGAACAACTCCTCGCCTACTATCCGGACGCGTCCTATGTCCTGACCTCGAGACCCGCCGCCATCACCGAATCCTGGCGGCAGCGATTACGGTCCCATGGCTTCGCGACCGCGAGATTGGAGCCGATGACGCCTGCCCAGGTGAGCGGCTTCATAGATCGATGGCATCGTGCCGTGGCCGAAGGGGATCTCTATCACCCCGACCGGGTGATGGAGGCGGGGCAGGACCTGAAGAACGAACTGGCGGCACGCCGTGATCTCGCGAGGCTGGCCAGGTCACCGCTGATGTGCGCGGTCCTCAGCGCGCAGCATCTCAGGGGAGGCCGGCTGGACGGCTCACGTTCGCAGCTCTTTCGCAGGAGCACTCTCGTCGACTTCCTGATCGAGCGCCGGGACGTACAGCGGTCCATCCGGCAGAGGTCCGACTGGCACCGCCTTCTCGCGCCGCTCGCCCACTGGCTGGTCATGGCGGGCGAGGACACGCTCCCCCGGAAGACGGCGGTCATACTGATCAACCGGGTGACAGGTGGGGACCGCCACCAGGCGGAGTACACGCTCCAGCTCATGATGGAGCAGACCGGCCTCCTGGAACTCGTCGACGGGGAACGGGTCGGATTCCGCTTCCCCGGGTTCCAGGACTACCTGGCCGCACAGGAGTTCCTGGACCAGATGCACCACCGGCACCTCGTCAGCCACGCTCACCTGCCCGCCTACCAGGAGGTGATCATCATGGCGGTCGAGCAGGAGGCCGAGCGCGATTCCTGGCTGGTGTTGTCGTCGCTGGTCGATCGGGCCGGCAGAAGCCGCGATCGTCACCGCCGCCGCCTGTGGTTGCTGGCGGCCGCGTGCATCGCGGACCTTCCCACCGACAAATGTCCGGAACTCGCCGACCGGATCCGTTCCATGACCCGGGAGTTCCTTCCACCGCGCGACCTCGGCGAGGCGGACGAGATCGCCAAGGCCGGCGACTTCGTCCTCGACCTTCTCGCGGACGCGGTACGGTCGGGCTCCGTCACGAACGCCACGGCACCGGCCGTCATCCACAGCGCGACACTGATCGATGCCGACCAGGCGATCCCTCTCATCAGCCGGTTCCGTCACGCCGACGACCCCGCGATCCAACGGGAGCTGGCCGCGGGCTGGTGCCGGGTCCGCGAGTACGAGAGCTACGCCCGCGAGGTGCTGGGTGACGCGGCCCTCGGCGCCACCTGGATCGACCTTCCCCACGTCTCCGCGCTGCCCGCGCTCAGCCTGATCACCGGCCTCCGGAACCTGCGCCTGCCGCGCGAAGCCGACTCGGCCACCCTGAAGGCACTGACCGAACTCGACGGCCTCCCGGATCGGCTCGAAGCGATCAGCCTCGCCGACACGGCCGTCACCGACCTGACCCCGTTGAACAGGCTGCCGTGCCTGCGCCGACTCGACCTCTCCAACACACCGGTCACCGACCTGAGCCCTCTCGCGAGGCTTCCCGGCCTGAAAGTTCATCCGGCTCAGATCACCCGGTGACAGGGACCGCTTCCCCGGCGGAAGCGATGTGCGCGGTCCCGGGGAGAGCGCCGGCCGCCGGATCTCGAGGTGCGGTCGCCGGCGGTTCCACCACCGGTATCCGGAGGAACGACCGTGCCGGGCGGGATTCACCCGCTGTGCGCTCCGGAGCCCTCAGGTCCCGGGCAGGTCCAGCTCGCCGACGACCTCCTCGCCGCTCGTCTCCCCGGTCAGGCGGAACCCGAGCCGCAGGTAGAAGCGCTCGGGCCCGTGCTCTCCCGGGACCCAGGTCACCGTCACGCGCGACCGCCCGCGCCTCGCGATCTCCGCGCACACGGACTCCACGGCGAAGCGGCCGTATCCCCGGCCCTGCTCGCCGGCGGCGATGTTCAGCCGCCAGAGCCCCGAACGGAGCCTGTCGTCCGGGTCGCCGGGGTCGAAGCGGACATCGAAGAAGGCCATAACGAAGCCCACGAGCCGCTCGCCGTCGTAGACCAGCCGCGGCCAGGCGATCTCGGGCTGCGCGTACGCCTCGGCCAGCGACCACGCGACCGGGGCCACCAGCCCCTCCTGGCCGGGGCGCACCTGGAGCCGGCAGGCGGCTTCGACGTTGTCCGGCGTGACCTTCTCCAGGCGCGGCGATGAGGACATGCCGGACACCCTACTGATCCGCCCTTCCCGTCCGCCTTACCGTTTTCCGGCGCCGCCTCGGCCCGGCGCGCCGGGAGTCCTATGCTGTCCGACCATGCGCCTCCTCCCGCCCGGCGTCGCCTCCCGGCGCTCCGCCGCCCTCACCCGGTGGGCCCTCCTGGTGACCGTGTGCCTCGCCGTCCTGCCGTCCGGGGTCGCGCGGGCCGCCGCGCCCAAGAACCCGCTGCTGACGAGCGGGAGGCTGGCGGTCACCTCCTGCCAGGAACCACCGATCGTCGACAGGGGCGTGCCGCTGCCGCGCGAGTATCTGACGGCGGCGGTGAGGTGCCTGAACACGTCGTGGTCCGCCCACTTCGCCCGCGCGAAGCTGAGGTTCCGCAAGCCCGCGGTCCGCTTCTACGAGGAACCGGACCGGCGCGTGTGCGGGGTCCGCTGGCCCGCCGGCGCGGACGCCTTCTACTGCACCGAACGGGCCACGATGGTCTTCCCGCTCACCGGCTACTGGATCGAGGGCCGGACCGACCTGTATCCCCTGAAGGTCGCGGCCCACGAGTACGGTCACCACCTGCAGAGCCTCACCGGCGTCAGGGCCGGCTACGAGGCCCGCGCCCGCTCCGACCGCGCCCGTCAGGCCGAACTCGGCCGCCGCTACGAGCTCCAGGCCGACTGCCTGGCGGGCGTGTTCCTGGGGAGCGTACGGGCCTCGCTGCCCCGTACCGGACAGGACTGGGAGGCGCTGTCCGGCGCGCTCCGCGCCGGCGGCGACGAGGGCGGCCGCCGCAGCCACGGCACCGGCGCCAACCGGCTCCGCTGGTTCGAGCGCGGCCTCCGGGCGGTCTCCCCCGCCGCCTGCGACACGTGGACCGCCCCCGTGTCCCGGGTGTCCTGACCTGCGAGGGGAGATACGATCGCGAGCCCGCGTCTCTCCGGCGTCGCCGGCAGGAGGACCGCGAGGCCGGCCGCCGGGACCGGGCCGCCCGGCGTGCCACCGGAGAACACGTCGTCAGCCCCGAACACGAAACCGAGGAGACAGCGAGATGCGCGGGTCACCGCACCACCGGGCCCCGGCGGCCCTGCCGCTCCCGACCCCGCCGCCCCCGGGCGGCCCTCTCGGGGGTGTCTGAATGGGGGCCAGGGACCACGAGCTGCTGCAGGCCGCCAGGCGCGTCGCCTTCGCGCTGGGCCTCACCCCCGACGAGGTCATGCGGCGCTTCGTGGAACTGGGCCGCGGCGACCGCGCCGACTGGTCCAGCGGCGAGCTGCTGCTGTTCGCCCTCGCCCAGCTGGCGGCCGAGCGCCCGCTCCCTCCCGGGGCGGGCAGGCGCCCCGAGACGATCGAGGACGTCCAGGCACCGCGCCTCGGCGCCGCCCCGGGTGGCCGGCGGCGCGGTGGGACCGCCGCGCCCGAGGGCGCCCCGGGCACGGAGGACGGCTGACCCGCCGCGAACGAATCGGAGGGGCCTGTGCATGGAGGCCCGAGACCTCGGTCGAGAGCAGGGGGATGACGCCCCGAACGATCAGAGGGGCCTGTACATGATGTGCAGCCCGACGTAGCCCTCGACCGGGTGCTCGAAGCCCTCCGGCAGGGTCGCCAGCACCTCGAAGCCGAGCGAGCGCCACAGGCCCACCGCCCGGGTGTTGGTCTCCACCACGGCGTTGAACTGCATCGCCCGGTAGCCCTCGGCACGCGCCCAGTCGAGGACGTGCTCGCCCAGGGCCCGCCCGACGCCGCGCCCGGCGTGATCGGGATGGACCATGAAGCTCGCACTGGAGATGTGCGAGGCGGGCCCCATGTGGTTGGGGTTCATCTTGGCCGTGCCCAGGACGGTCGCGCCGGCGTCGACGGCGACGACCGTGCGGCCCGGGTGCTCCAGCAGCCACATCGCCCGGGCCCGCTCCTCGCTGACGTCGCGATCCCAGGTGAAGGTCTCACCGGCGGCCACGATCGGGCGGAGGAAGGCCCAGATCATCGGCCAGTCGTCGGAGGTCGCGTCCCTGATCAGCATGGCGTCCAGCATGCTGACCGGGGAGGGGTGCCGCAAACCGTTTTAGCGGGAGGGAAGACCATGAGTGGACACGGCGACCGATCGCCCGCGACCACCGGTCCCGGTCATGCCCCGGCCGGCGAGAGGTCTATCTGGTAGAGGATGAACCCCCGGTTCACGGCCACCTCGTCGTAGAGCCGCCGGGCGGCGGTGTTGGTCTCCTGGGTGGACCAGTAGACCCGGCTGCAGTCACGGGCGCGGGCCCACCTGGTCACCTCCTCGATCAGCGCCCGCCCCACCCCTTTACCCCTGGCGTGCGGCGCGGTGAACAGGTCCTGCAGGTAGCACACGTCCAGTGCCGTGGTGCTGGAGTGGATGAGGAAGTGCGCGATGCCGACCAGCTCGCCGTCGAGTTTCGCGCCGAGGGCGTGCATCCGTACGTCCTCCCGGAACTCGCTCCAGGCCCGTTCGTACAGCTGGGGGGTGAGCTCGCGCTCGTAGAAGTCGTTGTAGCCGTGGAACAGGGCTTCCCAGTGGGCGCGGTCCGCGGACCTGAGCTTGCCGATGCTGAGCATGCGATGTCCTTCGATGTCCTTCGATGTCCTTCGGGGTTCCTTCGAGGTCTTTCGAGGTCCTTGGGGCGGGAGCCGGAGGTTCAGCCCCTGTGTCCCTCGTGTGTCCCCCGTGAGAACCGTCCCGAACGCCGGCCGGCTGTCGCTTTCCGACAGCCGGCCGGAGCCTCCGGACCCCCTCGGGAACCGGTCACCGGTACGGCTGCCACCTGACCGTCTGGTCGCGGGACCTGAAACTGCGCATGCGGTGTTCCCACTGCGGCCTGATGCCCGGGTTGCTGCGCAGGACGGGCACCACGCTGGTGACCAGCTTCAGCTCGCGGAGGCGGCGCAGCACGGGGAAGCCCGGCCAGCGGGTGACGTCGAAGCCGTAGCCCTCGGCGAGCGGCGTGTGCTCGTCCCAGGGATAGTCCATCCGCAGGCGCCCGACCGCGACGGGGGCCAGGTCCCACTCGCGCGGGCCGATCGCGGCGCTGTCGAAGTCGCACAGCACCGGCCCGCCGGGACCGGCGATGACGTTGCCCATGAACACGTCCCCGTGGATGACCCCCGCCGGGAGCACGTAGTCGAGGGCGGCGAGCCGCTCCTCGATCTCGTCGCACTCGTCGAGCAGGAAGGCGTGGTCGCCCGGGGACAGGTCCTCCGGCTCGTCGAGCCGCTGGCGGACCTCGGTCATCGGGGTCCACTCCGGCAGGTCCACCGGCGGGTCCGCGAGCGTGTGGAGCCGCCTGAGCACGACGGCCAGGTCGCCGCCGCCGGGGCGCGGCCCCACCTCGGGGGTCTCCTCCCACAGGGTGACCAGGTGGCCGTCCACCTGGAGCGGCTGCTCGCAGCCGGGCAGCAGCCGTACGGCGGGGAAGTCGTGCTCGGCCAGCCAGCGGGCGACCCGCACCACCGTCGGCACGCGGGAGCGGGCGGCCGAGGATCCGGCGACCCGCACCACGACGGGCTCCCGCCGCAGGCGGAAGACGGCGTTGTTGGTGAACTTGATCAGCTCCGCGTCGTCGGACACGAGCCCCGCCCGGGCGCAGACCGACGCCAGCAGCGAGCTGAGCCGGTCGCGGGTGAGCCCGCCGGCGTGATCGGTGGTCATCGTCATGCGGCGCGCACCACCGAGATCCGCCGGGCGAGGTCCTGCGCGTCGCCGCTGTGCGCCCGCATCATCGCGACGGCCTGCAGCGGCGCGAGCCGGTCGATGATCCTCATCGAGCGGATCTCGGTCGCCAGGGTGACGGCCTCGTCGCCGTTGGCGAGCCCCGAGGTCATGTCACCCGCCCTGAGCTGCACCGTCGCGAGGGCCGTCAGCTCGAAGGCCCTGCTCCTGGCCATGCTCGGGTCGCGCTGCCCGAGCGCGTCGGTGAGGAACCGCTCGGCGATGCCGAGGTGGCTGTCGAGGTGGGTCGCGGCGAGGTCGGCGTGGACCATGCCGCTCGTGGCGTCGAGGTCGGCGGTGCCGAAGAAGCTCACCCAGGCGGGTGGCTCGTGGTCGCGGGCGCGGGCCAGCTCGTCGCTCGCCCTGTTGATCGACTTGAGGGCGAGGTCGCTGTCGCCCAGCAGCGCGTAGGCCCACGCCTCGTTGGCGAAGAGCATCGCCACGGTCCGCTCGCAGCTGGCGTCCTGCGCGCAGATCTGCCCGAGCTGGAAGAAGCGCAGCGCGTCCAGGATGCGGTCGCAGTGCAGGTGGACGCGTCCCATCCGGTACAGGACGTTCGCCGCGAGCGAGGGGTTCCTCGCGTGCTTGGCCTGCTCCAGCGCGCGGGCCAGGTGGCTTCTGGCCGCCCCGTACAGGCCGACGTCGAAGGAGGTCCAGCCCGCGAGGTTGTGCTGGTCGGCCAGTGCCTGGTGCAGCCGCAGGGTGACCGACTCCGGGCACGTGGCCCGCAGCAGCCGCTGCGACCAGTTCAGCTGCGCCACCACCGCGTCGCGGCAGACGCCGCCCCCGTGCCGGTAGTCCAGGGCGCGCAGCGTGCGGGTCACCGCCTCGATCTGCTCGACGTCGGCCATGCCGATGCGGTACGGGACGGGGGTCTCCGTGGGCGCCAGCGGCTCGGCCCAGTCCTCGGCGTTCCCGGCCGTCGCGCCGATGGTCACCTGCGCGGCGTGCGCGAGGAGGCGGCGCACCTGCTCGTCCTCGCCCGGCTCGTCGCGGTGGTCGGCCGCCGCCGTCCCGGCCGGCGCCGCGCAGGAGGCGTCGTAGGCCAGCCCCATGTAGCCGCGCGGGATCCCCAGACCGTCGGCGATCCGGCCGAGCACCTCGTACGCCATCACCTGGCGGCCCTTGAGGATCTCGGAGATCTCCGACTGGGACTGGGCCGTGAGGGCGGCGATGTGGCGCTGGGAGACCCCGATCCGCTGGAGTAACCGGTACACGGTGGCCATGTCGCGGGCGGCCAGAGCCTGGCGCATCTGCGGGCGTTCCCAGAGCGCCGGATCGATCTCCTGCGCGTTCCCACTGCTGACGTTCATGCCGACCTTCCCGGCCGAGTCCCCTTGACGGGTTCCCTTGACGGGTCCCCATGACGCCAAGGTAACCGGCGACCCGGCACCGCCGAGGCCGTATCGGTACGACCGATCATGCAAGCTGATCGGTCCCGCCTATCACCGAACCGACCTGCGGGGAGTATTGGTCCAGCGACTCTCCGTATATCGGTCTTGTCCCGCACCCTGGGTAATTCAGACCAGCGAGCGGCCGGCCGTCCCGGCGACGCCGCACCCCTGGTGTCCTACGTGTGAGGAGCGACGATGCTCACCGAGCACGCTCAGGCTCTGGACGTCGGCGTGCACGGCGGGATCCAGAGCCGCTTCCGGATGACCGCCTGGTGTCTTTCCAGGGACAACGCCGCCCGCCGGGCCCGCAGGCTGCTCCGCGACCTGTTGTCCCGGCCGCCCTTCGCCGCCCACGAGGTGGCCGAGCTGGAAGTCGTGGTCACCGAGCTGGCCACCAACGCCGGCAGCTACGCCCCGGGCCCGTACGAGCTGCGCGTCCTGCACGACCACGACCTGCCGATCAGGGCCGAGGTGGCCGACGCGGGCGGCGGGGTCCCCCTGATCGAACGCCTGCTGCACCGCCCGTTCGCCACCCCCGGCCGCGTGGACGAGCTGGAGCTCGGCGGGCGGGGCCTGCGGATCGTCCACGAGTTCACCGCGGGACGCTGCGGGGCCCGCTGGACGCGGCTGTGCGGCACCGGGCAGATCGGGACCGGCGTCTGGTTCGACCTGCCCGCCTACCGCCCCCGGGCGTAACCCCTCACGCCTTCCCGCCCCGCCCCGCCACCCCCACCGGCGATGTGGTATCAATTTAATGACCAGATAAGGACATTTGGTCAAATTTACGGGAAATGGTGGGGCTGTGAAGCCGGAGAGCAGGAAGGCGGGGCGACCGCCGCAGGACGCCTCGCACCGGCTCGCGCGGGCGCACCGCATCCTGGACACCGCCGCCGAGCTCGTCCTGCGCTGGGGATACGACAAGACCACCGTCGAGGACATCGCCCGGCGGGCCGGGGTCGCCAAGGGCACCATCTACCTGCACTGGAAGACGCGCGAGGAGTTGTTCGCCGCGCTGCTGCGCCGCGAGCGGGTCGAGATGCTCACCGAGGTGCGGCGGCGGCTCGGGGACGGCCCGGCCACCCTCCGCGACCTGCTCGGGTCGCTCGCCTCGGAGGTGCTCGGCAGGCCCCTGATGCGGGCGAGCGTCCTGGGCGACTCGGAGGTGCTGGGCAGGCTCACGCGCCGGAAGCGCGACGGCGCGGCCGGCGCCGAGCTGGGCGGTGACTTCCGGACCTACCTCGGCACGCTGCGGGAACACGGCGCGCTGCGGAGCGACCTGTCGCCCGACGAGCACGTGACCGTGCTCGTCTCCATCCTGTACGGGTTCCTGCTCGTCTCGCCGATGATGCCGTCCGGGTACCGGCCGGCCGACGAGCGGCTGGCGGAGCTGATCGCCGACGCCGGCGGCAGCGCGACGGAGGCCGCGGGCCCGGCCCCGGCCGACGTCGTCCGGGCGGTGACGGCGGCCACCCTGGAGTACGTCGACGCCGCCACCGAGGCCGCGCGGCGGAAACTGCGCGCCTCCCTCGGCATCGAGGAGTCCTCGGGGGCCGAAGGGTCCTCGGGGGCCGAAGGGTCCTCGGGGGCCGAAGGGTCCGAGAGGTCCGAGGAGCCGGAGAAGTTCAAGGAGCCCGAGAGGTTCGAGAGGTTCGAGGAGAACACGCGGTGAAGACCCTCCCCCTGGACGACGAAGCGGCCGACCTCGCGCTGGCGGGCGGCAAGGGGTCCTCGCTGGCCCGGATGGCCCGCGCGGGCCTGCCGGTGCCCGGCGGCTTCCACGTCACCACGGACGCCTACCGCGACTTCGTCTCGCGCGACGGCCTGAACGACCAGATCATGGAGGCCGTCTCCGGCATGACCGCCGAGCGGGCTTCGCGGCGGATCGCGGCGCTGTTCTCCGAGCGGGAGATCCCGGCGGAGACCGCCGCCGAGATCCGCGCGGCCCACGCGAGGCTCGGCGAGGACGTGCCGGTCGCCGTACGCTCCTCGGCCACCGCCGAGGACCTTCCCGACATGTCGTTCGCCGGACAGCAGGACACCTACCTCAACATCCGGGGCGACGGCCTGCTGGACGCGGTCCGGCGCTGCTGGGCCTCACTGTGGACCGCGCGCGCCATCGCCTACCGGGCCACCAACGGCGTACCGCAGGAGGACGTGGCGCTGGCCGTGGTGGTCCAGGAGCTGGTGCCCGCCGACGCGGCGGGCGTGCTGTTCACCGCGAACCCGGTCACCGGCGCGCGCGACCAGATCGTGATCAACGCCTCGTGGGGCCTGGGCGAGGCCGTCGTCGGCGGGCAGGTGACGCCCGACACCGTCGTCGTCTCCAGGACCGGCGGCGAAGAGAGCGGCGAGATCGGCGAGATCGTCGAGGAGCGCGTCGGCGACAAGACCGTGATGACGGTCCGCGTCCCCGGCGGCACGCGCGAGGAACCCGTGCCCGAGGACCTGCGCCACCGGCCCGTGCTCGACCCGTCCCAGGTCACCCGGCTCGCGCGGCTCGCGACGGAGATCGAGGGACTGTACGGGACGCCCATGGACGTGGAGTGGGTCAGGCGCGAGGAGACGTTCCTCGTCGTGCAGGCCCGCCCGATCACCCGGCTCAGGCAGCGGGTCGAGGAATGGAACGACAGCCTGACCGGCGACTACCTGTGGACCGGCGCCAACCTCGGCGAGGCCATCCCCGACGTGATGACGCCGTGCACGTGGTCACTCGTCCAGATCTTCATCGGGGAGGCGATGTCGACGTCGGCGTTACCGGGCTTCACCATGGTCGGCAACATCGGCGGCCGCTTCTACATGAACCTGAGCGTCGTGTTCTCGGTGGGGCACGCCCTGGGCATGCGGAAGCGGCTCGGCGCGGTCGAGCAGGTCTTCGGCAGGCTGCCGCACGGCCTGGACGTGCCGCTGCTGCCCGCCTCACGCTGGCAGATCGTCAAAAGCGTGCTGCCGCTCGCCTTCACCCTGCGCAAACGGATCGCGGCCAACGCCGCGAGGATGCCCGGCTTCCTCGCCACGGCGCGGCGGCGGTGCGAGGACCTGCGCGAGCGGATCGCCGCCACCGCGACCACGGGCGAGCTGGCCGTGCTGTGGGAGGCCGAGCTGCTCCCGTACTTCGTCGAGGCCTGCCAGACCCTGGAGGCCGCCGGGCGCCAGGGCGGCAACATCCTGGTCATGACGCGCGCCAGGCTGCGCGAGCTGGCGGGCGAGCAGGACGCCGAGGCCATGCTCACCGGCGCCAACGCCGACGGGGAGCTGGCCAGTCTCGGGACGATCGTCGGCCTGGAGAGGCTCGCCGCCAAGGAGATCGACAGGGAGACGTTCGCCCGTCTCTACGGGCACCGGGGTGCGCACGAGTTCGAGGTCTCCCTACCCCGGCCCGGCGAGGACCCGGGGTGGATCGACGCGCAGCTCGCGGCCGTTCCCGGGAGCAGCGGGCACGCCGGTACGCTGCTCGGCCACCAGCGGGAGGCGCGCGAGGCGGCCTGGAGGCGCTTCGCGGAGCGTCACCCGCGCAAGGTGGCGGAGACGCGCCTGCGGGTGGCGCGGTGGAACGCGATCGTCCGTGACCGGGAGGACGCCCGCTCGGAGGTGGTCCGCGCCTTCTGGGCGTTGCGCGCCTTCGTCCTGCGGGCCGGGGAGCTCACCGGCCACGGCGACGACCTGTTCTTCCTGTCGATCCAGGAGATCCTCGCCGTCCTGCGCGGCGACGACGCCCCGACCGGGCAGGTGGCGGTCCGGCGTGCGACGTACGAGCGGTACGCGGCCCTGCCCGCCTACCCCACGCTGATCGTCGGCCGCTTCGACCCGGAGCGCTGGGCCGCCGACCCCGACCGGCGCGGGGACATCTTCGACGCCAGGGGCGGCGGTGCCCCGGTGAGCGACACCGTGACCGGCTTCCCCGGAGCGCCGGGCGTCGTCGAGGGCGTGGTCCGCGTCATCGCCGGACCCGAGGACGGCGACAGGCTCGCCCCCGGCGAGATCCTCGTGACGACGCTGACCAACATCGGCTGGACCCCGATGTTCCCTCGCGCCGCCGCCGTGGTGACCGACATGGGCGCCCCGCTGTCACACGCCTCGATCGTCGCCCGCGAGCTCGGCATCCCGGCCGTGGTCGGTACCGGCAACGCGACCATGCGCCTGCGCGACGGCGACCGGATCAGGGTGGACGGTGAGCGCGGCACGGTCGAGCTGCTGGAGCCGTGACCCCCGGACTGCCACCTGCGCCGTGATCTCCCGGCCCGCGCGGTGTCGACCGGCGACCCGCGCGGACCTGTTCGAGCGGGTGCCCGCGACGGCGGCGCACAACGTGCGGGACACCCCGGCGTCCCCGGTGTCCCCGGTGTCCCCTCCGACGGTCGCGGGGCGGTGGGCCGACCGGCCTCGGCGTAAAAACAAGCGGTGCGAGACGGACCACTTCTGTTAGCGTCGACGGAGTTCCGCCGGGCGAGGTCCGGCGACGAGTGTGGAGGAAGCCATGGCTGCCCGGGATCTGACACCGGGCCACCGCATCGCACCGGCCGTTCCGGCACGGTGACGATCGAGGTCGATGCCTGAGACGTTCAGGACGTCTCAGACGCCCAAAGGGCGATCGTGTGGTGCCCCGGTGATGTCGCGATCATGTTTACGCACGACACCGTTGGAGCTTTCCCTTGTCACACGACATCTCATCCACCTGGTACGCGAACTTCTTCACCGAACTTCCCAACGAGTTCTGGCGGCGCGCGGCGACGCCGGAATCCACCGAGGCGGACGTCGACTTCATCGAACGCCACCTCGGCCTGCGCCCCGGCGCCCGCGTCCTCGACGCGCCCTGCGGCAGCGGCAGGCACACCCTCGCGCTCGCCGCGCGTGGTCACCGCCTGACCGGCGTGGACATCTCGGCCGAGGCCATCGGGCACGCCCGGCGGGCCGCGGCGGACGCCGGGCTCGACGTCGAGCTCGGCATCGCCGACATGCGGGACATCCCACGTGACGGCTCGTTCGACGCCGCCGTCTGCATGGGCAACAGCTTCGGCTACCTCGAACCCGAGGAGACCCGCGAGTTCGTCGCCGCGCTGGCGGACGCGGTCCGGCCGGGCGGAGGGCTGGTGGTCGACTTCAACGCGACGGCCGAGTCCGTCCTGCCCGGCTACCTGGGTGAGCCACGTCAGATGCGGACGGGCGACATCACCGTCACGGCGACGACGGGGTACGACGTCGCTCGCAGCCGCCTGATCAGCGGGTACCGCTTCGCCCGGGGCGCGGAGGAGCTTGAGGTCACCGCGATCCACCATGTCTACACCAGCGCCCATCTGGGGCAGATCCTCACCGACGGCGGGTTCACCGGCGTCGAACGGTTCGGCGGGCCCGACGGCTCGCCCTTCGAGATCGGTTCCGGACGGTTGCTGCTCACCGCACGCAGGGCGGAGGACCCGCACCCGGCGGGAACGTGAGCGTCGGCCGGGGCGGGCTCCCGGCGAGAGCCACGTCCTGAGCACCACGTCCTGACCCGAGCCTGAGCCGGCGCCCCGTCGCCCGCCTCCGGAGGACCGGAAGAACCGGTTCCCGGAGGCGGGCGGTGAGGCGATCACGGTTCAGGCTCGGGTGATGCGCCCCCGGCATCGGCCGGACCGGCTGACGGCCCCGTCCGGCGTGACAGCCCGTCCGGCGAAACGGCCTGTCACGTGGCACGGCCTGTCACGTGGCACGGAGGCGGTGGCGTCCCGAAGCGGCGAGGAACGGGATCGCGGCACGTCCGGGGCGGAAGGCGGTTAACACGTCAGGACGCGGAAAACCGGGGAAGGACCCCGTACGAGAAGACGAACCATCGAGGAAGGCCACGGCTCATGAGGATCACGCTGGTCCAGGGGGACATCACCACGCAGGACGTCGACGCCGTCGTCAACGCCGCCAACTCCTCCCTCATGGGCGGCGGCGGGGTCGACGGGGCCATCCACCGGGGCGGCGGCCCCGCCATCCTCGCCGAATGCCGGGACCTGCGCGCCTCCCACTACGGCAAGGGGCTCCCCACCGGCCAGGCCGTGGCCACCACCGCGGGAGAGCTCCCGGCTCGCTGGGTCATCCACACCGTCGGCCCCGTCCACTCTCCCACCGAGGACCGCACGCACCTCCTGGCCTCCTGCTACCGCGAATCCCTCCGCGTCGCCGACGAGCTCGGCGCCACCAGCGTCGCCTTTCCCGCCGTGTCCGCGGGCGTCTACGGCTGGCCGATTGACGACGCCGCCCGTACCGCCGTCGACACCGTGCGGGCCACCCCGACGCGGGTGACGGACCTGCGGTTCGTCCTGTTCACCCCGGAGGCCTACACCGCCTTCGAAAAGGCCCTCGACGCCACCACGTCGTGAACCGGCACCGGCACCGGCTCGCGCGGAAGCCTCCTCGGCCACCACCGTCCGGGCATCCTCCGGCCCCCTGCTGAGCGGCCCGGAAACCGGCACCGGCTCGCGCGGAAGCCTCCCCGGTCACCGCCGTCCCTCTTCGACCCCGGTGTGCACCGATGGACGACACGCCCGTCAGGCGGGCTCGTCGCCGAGCGCTCCCTCCAGACCCGGCTCTCCATCCGGGTAGGGCGTCGCGGGACGGCGTCCCGGCAGGAACCGCCGAGCGGCCCCGCGACGTGCCCGCGGGGCGAGGGTGAAGGACCCGGTGAACCAGGCGGCGAGCAGCGCGCGGTCGACCAGCGTCAGGCCGGTGCCCGCCGCGTACTCCCTGGCCGGGGCCGTGAAGGTCGCCGAGGTGACGAGAACGCCACGGTGGCCGGGGTAGGCGTGGAGCGCGCCGAGGAGGTCGCGGATCTGGGGGGAGCCCACCGAGGTGCCCCAGCGCTTGCACTGGATGACGAAGCGGTCGCCGCCGGGCGCGGTCGCGACGACGTCGACGCCGCCGTCACCGCTGCCGCCGATCCTGCGCACCCCGTGGAAGCCCTCGCGCCGCAGCAGGGCCTCGACGAGGGTCTCGAACCGGTCGCCGGTCATGTGGTCGACGCGTTCGAGACGCGCGTTGTCGCGCAGCCATTCCCGCTCCCGGGCCTCGATCACCCGGTGGCGGAGCAGGAGCACTCCGGCCAGGGCCGCGATCAGCGCGATCGTGCCGCCGATCACCAGCGGCCAGTTGGCGACGACGATGTCGACGAGCCACGTGGCGACCACGACGAAGGCCGCGGCCGCGACCGCCCACAGGAGCAGGTCAACGTCGCCCTTGCGCCGGCGCGGTCTTCGCCCGCCGGACGCCCGCCGTCGCACCGTCCTGGCGGGTGTCCGTCGCCGTGCCATCGCGCACCTCCGGGGGACGAGGTTGGAACGTTGCCGCTGACCCTGTCGACTGTGACGACGGGTACCGACAATTTCCGGGGCGACGTGCTTGGGGGCGACCGGCGAACGTGGATTCGTACCGGCCGCATCCGATCCGCCCCACCCGCGCCCGCGAACCACGCGAGCCCTGCGCGCCGCGTACGCCCTGCGCGCCCCGTGATCCCAGGCCTGGCCTGGCCCGGCCTGCGCCAGCCCGACCTCAGCCCGGCACGGTCGCCTCCAAACCGTGCGAGACCCGCCGCCGGGCGGGGTCCGTGCCCCCCGGCGGGCGGGAGGAGACGACGACCTGACCCAGCGCAAGGGCCGCCAGGCACCTCTCGAAGGCGGCCACCCCCTCCTCGGGGCTCAGCCCTCCGGTGAGGCTCTCCCCGGTGAGCTCGCGGTGACGGCGTTCCATGTCGCGGGCCATCCCCACTCCGTTCCACCGGTCCCAGTTGATCGACAGCACGGGTACGCCTCCGCCGTCGCGCCGCGCGCCGAGGGCGAACGTGTCGAGGAAGGCGTTGGCGGCCCCGTGGCAGGTGAGCCCGGGGGCTCCGGAGAACGCCGCCAGCGAGGAGAACAGCACCACGAAATCGGGGAGCGCGCCCACCTCCCGCAGCACCGAGACCAGGGTGGCGGTCCCCTCGGTCTTGGCCCTCAGGGCCGCGGCGATGTCTTCCTCGGTCAGGAACTCCGCCGCCCCGCCCCCCGGCACGCCCGCGGCGTGGATCACCCCGTGGATCTCGCCGAACAGCGACCGCGCCTCTTCGAGGACCTCCCTGAGGCGCCGGGCGTCGGCGACGTCGGCGCCGCGCACCAGCACGTCGCCTCCCCGCTCCGCGAGAAGAGCCGTCAGCGCCGCGCCCTCCCGGACCTCGTGACCGCCGAACCCTCCTGGGCCGCTCACCGCTTTCACCCCTTGGAACCGGAAACCGTCGGACCTCCCGGAGCCATCGCTCCGCCCGGCACCGTTCCGTACCTCTCCCGGAGCGCCGAACCCCCCGGAACCGTCCGTGCCCGCCGGACCTCCCTGCCTGCCGGGGCCGTACGGCGGGAGCGTCCCGGGCACCTCGCGCCCGATCAGGACGAGCCGCGCCGAGTGCGCGGCCACGAGGTGCCCGGCCAGCCGCAGCCCGATCCCGCTCGTCCCCCCGGTGATCACGTAGGTCCCGCCCCGGCGCACCGGGGGGCTCCCGTACGTGCCGGGCGCCACGTCCAGCGGTTCGAACCCGCGCAGCCAGCGATGACCCGCCCTCAGGCCGACCGGGTCCTCGTACGGCGGGCGGCAGAGCTCGGCCAGGAGCTCCGCGGCCCGGATCCCGCGGTCTCCGCCGTCGCCGGGGTCCAGGTCCACGAGCCGGACGCGCGCACCGGCCAGTTCGCGGCGGAGCGGCCCGGCGGCCCCGACCGTGAGGGCCGCCCTCGGGTCGAGCCGCTCGCCTCCGGTGACCTCCAGGGCTCCCCTGGTGACCAGGCAGAGATCGGTCTCCGGACGGCCGCTCAGGGCACGGGCCAGACCGACGACGTGACCCAGCGGCGGGCAGACCTGGACGGGCAGCGACGCTCCCCAGAGGCAGACGATCCGCGACGGCCCGTCCGCGTCGTTCTCCACCGTCTTCAGGAGCCGCTCGTAGTCCTCCCCGCATCGGGGGTCGATCGTGATCCGGTCACGGGTCGTGTGGTGGAACGCGCGCCCCGGGGTGACGACGACGGTCGTGGCCCCGTACCCCTCCAGCCTCGCGATGATCGCCTCGGCGAGGGGCGACGAGTCGGAGAGCAGGATCCAGCGGTGTTCCCGCACGGTGGGGCCGAGATCGGCCGGGGGCACCTCCACGGCCCGTTTCCAGGTGATCCCGTACAGACCGCCGGCCGGACGTTCCCGCACGGTGGCGGCGGGCCCCGTGACGCGCGGCCGGTCCGGCGGGTGAACGGCGGCCGGCGAGGTCAGCGGGGCCGGCACGGAGGGGTGGGGTACCGCGGGCGGCTTGAGGCGCCTCTCGCCCCACGCGGAGGGCAGGTCGACCTCGACGCCCGCCTCCCGCAGCCGGGCCAGCGCGCCGAGCAGGACCTCCCCGTCGGCTCGCTCCTCCGTCGGGCGGCGGGTGACGTTGACGACGACGGAGCCCGTGCCCGCTCGTGCCCGGGCCAGCGTGGTCAGGGTCGTGCCCGGCCCCACCTCGACGAGGATCTTCGGACCTCCGGCCAGGACGCGGCCGAGTCCGGCGTCGAAGCGGACCGTCGCCCGCAGCTGGGTGACCCAGTACTCGGGGTCGGCGAAGTCGGCGTCGCCGGTCCCCGTCACGCCGGACACGAGGCGCACCGAGGGGCGGCGCAGCGGGACACCGGCGAGGAACTCGCGGAACTCGCCGATCACGGGGTCGACCAGGGCCGAGTGCGCGGCGGTGCCGAGCGGCAGGAGGCGGCAGGCGACCCCGCGCCGGTCCAGGAGCTCCCTGACCTCGGCGACATGGGCGGCCGGACCGGTGAGCACGCAGGACGCCGGGCCGTCGACCGCCGACAGGCACACCCCCTCCCCGAGGAAGGGCTCGACCTCCCGCTCGGAGGCCGGAACCGCCAGCATCGCCCCGTCGCGCAGGGTGGCTAGGAGCTCGCCGCGCCTGGTCACGACGGCGAGGGCGTCGCGCAGCGACATGACGCCCGCGACGCAGGCCGCGGCGTACTCACCGAGGCCGCTCCCCATCAGCAGGGAAGGGCTCACCCGCCGCGCCATCAGGAGCCGGGCGAGCGCGATCTCCATCACGAACACGGCCGGTGGCGCCGGCGGGGGAGCAACCTTTCCGGTCTCCTCCCCCGCCGCGCGGTCCGGGAGCACACCGGGCCCGCCGGGTTGGTCCGGCCCGCCGGGTCCGGTCGAAAGGGCCGGTGCCACGTCCGCCCACAGGGTGTGCAGTCGCTCGGCCACGGAGGGGTCGGGCAGCAGGTCCAGGCACTCGTCCACGGCCGCGCGGAAGACCGGCTCGTCGCGGTAGAGCCCGCGGCCCATCCCGGGATACCGCGTCCCTCCGCCGGGGAACATGAACACCACGTCACCACCCGTACGGGCCGCGGGGACGGGCCCACCGGGAAAGCGGCGGGCGATGCCAGCGGCCGCGATGCCCGCACCCGTGGCCTCGGCACCCGGGACACCGGCACCCAGGACGCCGGCACCCGGGATACCGAGGTCCGGGGCACCGGGATCGGGAGTGCCGGGGCCCGGGATACCTGGGCCGGGAGTGCCGGGACCGGGGCCGGCGGGACCGGGGGTGCCGGGACCGGGGATTCCGGGGCCGGGGACGGCCGGGTCGGGAAGGCCGGGACCGGGTGTGCCCGGCCTCGGGAACCCGGGCCTCGCGACACCACCGGTGCCGCCGTACCCGTCGGTGCCGTCCGTGTTGTCGGGACCATCGAGAGCACCGAGGCCGTAGAGTCCCTCAGTGCCGTCAGGACCGTCAGTGCCGTCAGGACCGTCAGGACCGTCCGTGTCATCAGGGCCGTCGAGGCCGTCCGTGTGCGTCGCGTTCACCTCTGTCGTCCTTTCCAGCGACGTTCCTCCGACGACCGGCCACCGGCGAGCGGATGTCCCCGCTCACGGCGGCCGGCCCCGGCCTCTCGCGCTTCCCTCAGCGGTCGTGGAGGGCCGCTCGGCGGCTGCGGAACTGTTCGGTGAGCACCGCCACGTGCTCACGCCGGTAGCCCTGCTCCATCGCCCTCAGCACGCGCTCGCGCATCACACCGAGGTAGGACTGGTCGATCCCCGCCCGTTCCGCGATGCCCGCCAGGTTGTTGAGGACGTCCAGGTGCGAGGTGAGCGGGGCCTGCTCGAAGGTGTAGTCACGGCGCGCGATGAGGCCGAGCCCGACGCCGATCGTGTTCTGGAAACCGGGGGCGTAGAGCGGTACGGACTCCGCGAAGTCGTTGAGGGGGACGCCCATGCTCTCCGCGATGGCCGAGCATTCGAGGAAGCCGTTGACGAAGGCGTAGTAGAAGGCGCTGGAGACGACGTGGTAGGCCTTGGCGTAGCAGGGGTCGGGCCCCAGGCGCACCTGCTTGCCGGACAGCGCCTCGGTCACGCCCGCCAGCTCCTTGAAGTCCTCGGCCGCCCCGCCGTAGACGGTGAAGCAGTCTTCGGTGCCGATGGCGTCCGGGTAGTTGAGGATCGCGGCCTCCAGGTATCTGCCTCCGGCGGCCTCCACCCGTATCCGCAGGGGGACGACGTCGTCGGGGATGCCGCTGGCGTGCTGGACGACGAGCCTGCCGGAGAGACCGGCCCCGGTCTCGTCGAGGACCGCGTGGGTGATCTCGTAGTTGAGAAGGCACAGCAGCACGATCGGGGAGGCCTCGATCGCCTCGGCGGCCGTCGCGTGGAGGTAGACGTCCCGTCCCGCGAGCCTCTCCGAGCGTTCCGGCGTACGGTTCCAGACCGAGACCTCCAGGCCCGAGTCGACGCAGGCCCTCACGATCGCGGAACCGACCACCCCGGTCCCGATGACCGTCACATCCGTCATGTCATTGCTCCATCCTGGTGAAGGTCATGACCACCCCGCCGACCTCGGCGATGCCGGCCCACGCGGCGAAGACGCCGGGCGTCCGCATGGCGCCGGGCGTCTGCGCGGTGCCGGGCGTCCGGGCGGTGCCGGGCGCCCGCGCGATGTCGGGTGCCGGGCGCCCGGTGTCCGGCCGCGTCCCGTGCTCCCGTGGCCCGCGCGTGAGCGGGGAGAAGGAGTCGCGCACGTCCTCGGTGACGTCGACGAGTTCCGTGACGGCCATCCCTGCCCGCCGCGCGGCCGACAGGTGGTCCTCCGGCGTGTCGAGCGACGCGGCGTCCGGCATGGCCAGGCGGGAGCCGGCGCGCTCGCGGATCTCCTCGGTCATCGGAACCCGCGGGTAAGGCGTCTCGACCACCAGGCGGCCCCCCGGGCGCAGGACCCTGGCGACGCCCCGGTAGAGGGGCGCGATGTCGAGGTGCGGGGTGACCTCGAAGGCCAGCACCGCGTCGAACGAGGCATCGGCGAACGAGGCGTCGGCGAACGGCAGGTCCGTCGCGTCGACGCGCCGGAACCGCACCAGCTCCTCCACGCCCTGCGCCGCGGCGTGCTCGGCCCCGTCGCGCAGTGCCCGCCGGTCGATGTCGATCGCCACGACCCGCGCGCCCAGGGTCCGGGCCAGGCGCACCGCCGGACGGCCGTCGCCGCAGCCCACGTCCAGCACCCGGGAGCCCTGGCCCGCCCCCAGCCTGGCCAGCACGAAGTCGGTCATCCGCTCCGTGGCCTCCAGGAGCGGCGCGAGATCATGGGGATCCGCCCGGAGGCCGTGGTGCCGGTCGGGTCTCGCGATCTCACCCATCAGTGCCGCGAGCTCGTGGTAGGTCGACTCGATCTTCGAGGACGGCGGGGGGCCGGTCCTGACGTTTCCCGCGTCCATCCGGACCCCGGGGGCATCACCATTCGGACCAGAAATGAGAGACCCCCTTCAACCAAACATGACCAGAGAAACGCGAGTCACCCTGATATGGGTAAATCGCCGGTTGAACGAATCCGCCAGCCGAGCAAAACACTAGCAGCGGGCGCCACCTCAGTCGATGACCCCGAATATTGGTTTCTCGCCAGACAAGGTCGACGTTTCCTCCGATATCATCGTCGACGCCCTGCTCTTTCACTACAAAGCCCTCCTTGGGCAAAGGCCGCCTAAAACAAATCCCCCTTTCTTTCGCTGCCCTTTTCCCGCTACGCGGGCACTCCGACCACGGCGAACTGCAAGGACATGTCGAGCGCCTGGGCGCGACCCCACCGAGAATCCGATGTGGCCGTCCTCGCGTTCGAGCCGGTCGGCCAGGGCCGTCCCCACCCTCGGAATGCGCGGGGAAGGATGAAAACATTCGGCGGCGATGTCCATTCACTGCTCCGTTCGCGTCGCATCGGACTCCGGCAGCCGGAGCGCCCGTGGCACGGCGACGGGAAAGCGCCGGCAGCCTGAAAATACGCATCACCAGACTGTTCACGAAAAATCGTAGTTACTCGTGTTCAACCGGCAGACCGCCTCACACATCCCCGTCCCGCGCGCACCTCCCGGGCAGACGCACGCCATCGACGGACGCGAGGACTCCCCATCCCGCCACGAACCGGTACGCGACACGTCCCATGCCGGGCCGACCACCTGAACAGGGCGACAAAACCGCAGGCAGGAGGGCCGGTGGGGCGGCGGGCCGCCTCCGTACGGGTCCCGGCCGGAGACGAGGCCCCCCGAACCACCCCCGGGCAGCGGCGCGGCGCGCGTCAACGCGGCGTCAACGCCTCCGCCCTCCCCGTCTGGATCCTGTAGAGATCACACCAAAAACCACCAGAAGGGAGATAACGTCTTTTTCGTACGAGTTCTCACCAGGAGGAAGCAATGTCGGAAGTCCCGTTATACGTACCGGTCCGTGAAGGCGCCTTCAGCATGTCGCTGCGCCTGTTCAGGACCGACTCGGGCAGGAGGACGGCAGCCGCCTTCTCCTCGCCGATGCGCCTGACCAAGGTGCTCGGCGCCGGCCAGCGCTGGATCCGGCTCACCGAGCCCGCGCTCCGACGCATGATCGAAGATCTGGACGTCACCGGCATCGTGATCGACCCCACCGGGACGGCCACCCACCGGACATCCTCGCAGGCCGCGTGATGTGCGCTCTCACACAGGACCTGGAACACCAGACCTCCTCCGCGACGGAAGACGTACGGGAGCACCGGCCGGCGACCGGGACCGCCGACACACCCGCCCCTCACCAGGCACCGGAGGAACGATCCGCCCGTGCGGCGAGCCCGTCGTCCTGGCGCGGGTTCCTTCTCGCGCGTCCCTCCGGTCATCCGCGGCGGCCCCGGACCTGACGCCGCGCGGCTTCGTCCCCGACCCGCGAGACGCGATGTCAGGTGACCTGCTGGGAGGCGGCGGCCTCGGGCCGCAGGTCGGCGAGGCCCAGCCGGTGCGCGGGCTCGTCGGGAAGCACGATCCGGCGGGTGGGGACGAGGCCCGGCCCGACGTGGAGCAGCTCGCCGGGCTCCATCGGGCACCACTCGGGGTGGTCGTCCATGCGTTCGCTGGCGACCACGAACGAGGGGACCTCGGCCAGGTCGCGGGAGCGGATACGCATGCGGCCGTCGGTACCGCTCTGGTCGAGATGCCGTCCGCCGTGGCACCCACCGGCGGCGCGCTGGAGCATGTGCAGCTCGTGGGTGTCGGGGTAGCGCAGCGCCCACAGATCCTGCGAGGTGGTGAGGACGATGTTGAGGGCGTAGACGGGCAGGTTCCCCGCGATCCAGCGGGCGGCGGCCTCGATACCGGCGGCGACGTCGCCGCCGCGCGCCCTGGTCTCACGGGTGATCAGCGCGAAGAAGCGCTCGGAGTCGGTCTCCCCCTCGACCAGCCCCCGATACTCGCCCAGCTCCGCGTCGAGCTCGTCCAGGCCCTCGATCACCCCGTTGTGGGCGAAGAGCCGCCCGTCCTGCAGGAAGGGGTGGGTGTTGCGTTCGTCCAGGCCGCCGGTGGAGGCGAAGCGGACGTGGGCCAGGAAGGTGGTGGACTCGGTCTCCTTGGCCTCCTCCGCGAAGCACCGGTCCTCGAAGGCGGCGACGGGGGCCTTGTGCATCTTCGGTGTGCCGTCGGCGTCGAAGTACCCCAGACCGATCCCGTCGGGATAACGGCGGCTCTGCTCGCTGAGGCTGTCCGGCGCCTCCAGGAGCCAGAAGGTGGCGCACGTGCGCCGAGGCGCGTTGCTCATGCCAAACAAACGGCACATCCCGATGTCTCCTTCTCCTTCACCGCGCCGGTGCTCCCCCGACCCGCGCGGACGTCCTCGAACTCCGCCGTACGTACGCCCTCAGCCGTGACCGTGGCGCCGGGGGCGCTTGCTCTCGGTACCGTGCGCGAAGCCTCCGGCGTCGTCGGCGGTGCGGCGCGGCCCGCCCTGGGCCTCCAGCCGGGGCAGGATCCTGCGCAGGTCCTCCAGCAGCAGATCGGCCAGGTCGTGGCTGAAACCGTTGCGGACGACGACGCGCAGTACCGCCAGGTCCGTACGGTTCGCGGGGAAGGTGTAGGCGGGCACCAGCCAGCCGCGCTCGCGCAGCGCGGCGGAGACGTCGAAGACCGTGAAGGCGTCGACGTCCTTCCGCACCCGGAAGGCGAACACCGGGGTCTGGCCGCCGTCGGTGATCAGCTCGAACGGGCCCAGGCCGGCGATCTCCCCGGCCAGGCGGGTCGCCACCTCCCGGCACGTCCGCTGCACCCGGCGGTAGCCGTCGAAGCCCAGCCTCAGGAAGTTGTAGTACTGCGCGACCACCTGGGCACCCGGCCGGGAGAAGTTCAGCGCGAAGGTCGGCATGTCCCCGCCGAGGTAGTTGACGTGGAAGACCAGGTCCTCGGGGAGCGCCTGGGCGTCGCGCCACAGCACCCAGCCCACTCCGGGCATCACCAGGCCGTACTTGTGCCCGGAGGTGTTGATCGACGCCACCCTCGGCACCCGGAAGTCCCAGCGCAGGCCGGGGTCGAGGAAAGGGGCGATCATGGCACCGGAGGCGCCGTCCACGTGGATCGGCACGTCGAGACCGGTGCGGGCCTGAAGGTCGTCCAGGGCCTCGGCGATGCCGGCGACGGGCTCGTAGCTCCCGTCGAACGTGGAGCCGAGGACGGCGACGACGCCGATGGTGTTCTCGTCGCACGCCTCGACCGCCGTCTCGGGGGTGAGGTGGTAGCGGTCGCCCTCCATGGGCACGTACCGGGGTTCGACGTCGAAGTAGTCGGCGAACTTCTCCCAGCAGATCTGCACGTTGACGCCCATCACCAGGTTGGGCCGGTCGGCGGGGCGGCCCTTCGAGCCGAGTCGCCGCCGCCAGCGCCGCTTGAGCGCCAGGCCGCCGAGCATCGCCGCCTCGCTCGACCCGGTCGTCGAGCAGCCCGTCGCGCGGTGGGGGTCCTCGGCGTGCCAGAGCCGGGCGAGGATGTCCACGCATCGCGTCTCCAGCTCCGCGGTCTGTGGGTACTCGTCCTTGTCGATCATGTTCTTCTCGACGCACTCGGCCATCAGCCTCAGCGCCTGCGGCTCCGCCCAGGTGCTGACGAACGTCGCGAGGTTCAGCCGCGCGTTGCCGTCCAGCATCAGCTCGTCGTGCACCAGCTGGTACGCCGTGTCCGGATCCATCTCCCCGGCCGGCATGGCGTGGCGCGGGACCCGGAGGGGCTCCCGGCTGAAGATCGGGTTGATCTCCAGATCACGGCTTCCGCGCCCGGTGCGACCGGGCCGCCTCAGCGGCATCGTCCATGTCCTTCCCGGGCTGGTCAAGCACTCTGAGCTGGGGGTTTCCCCCTCAACGGGGTACCCCGCCACCGCCGCGCGACACCACCTCCCGCCGGGGCGTGCCCCGCCGGGAGCGCGTCACCGACCACACGTGCCACACGACCACGTGGCAGACCAGGACGGCGCCGCCCCCGGTGACCGCGCCCAGGACCACGCAGCGCACCAGGTCGTACAGGCTCACCGCGGCACGGTCGCCGGTCCCCAGCACGGCCGCGCCGACACCCGCGGCGCACACCCCGGCGACGAGGACCCGGCCGCGCCACCGTCCCGTCACGCCGGGCAGGCGCCCCGGCCGTACGGCGGCGCGCCGGTACCACAGGGCGAACCAGCAGGCCAGGACCACGAGCCCGCCCAGCGAGCTGACGTACATCGCCACGTTGAACACCCGGTGCGGCCCGACGACCGAGACGCGCATCGCCGGCCAGTGCGTCACGGCGAAGCCCCCGACCTGGGTGAACCCGTCCCACACCAGGTGCGTGGCGACGCCCGCCAGCAGCGCGGCAACCACCGCGACCGCGCGCACGGGGACCGCGCCCACGGACGGCGCCCGGCCGGGCAGCCGCGCGCGCAACCCGTCGGGGGCGAGCGCCGTCAGCGGCGCGCGCAGCAGCAGGTGGAAGACGACGAGCACCACCACCCCCAAGGGCAGATCCACCAGCAGCGCCTCCGGCCAGCCGTGGGTGATCCTTGAGGAGAAGGGCAGCGGCAGGTAGTACGGCAGGTCGGGCACCATCGCGCCGACCGTCAGCGCCGAAGGGGGCAGCCATCGCCGCAGCGGCAGGATCGCGACGGCGTGGCTCAGGGTGAAGGGCACGCCCCATTATCGACATGGTCAACACGAGCGATGATCATGACGGACGGCCGGCCACGGCCGAACGGTTGTCCGTGACCGTGAAAGCACATCGGCGGATCGGGTGATGAAGGGTGATCGCCGATCGCGTCCGAAGGGTTGCACATGACGGGAAGACCACCGTGACCACGATGTCCTGGACCGCTCGTCCGGCGGACGACGCCGAGACCGTCCGGCTCTCCCTTGCCGAGCCGGGCCGAACCGAGCCGGGCCGAACCGAGCCGGGCCGAACCGAGCCGGGCCGGACCGAGCCGAACCGAACTGAGCCGAACCGGGCCGGGCCGGGCCGGACCGAGCCGAGCCGAGCCGTAACCCGGTGGCCGTCCGGCGACCGCCCGTGGCACGGTGTACGGGTGTCCGATCTCATCAGAGCACCCCGTTCGGTCGCCGAGGCCGTCGCCGCCGAGCGCGACGGCGAGCGGTTGCGTTACCTGTTCTTCTGGGGCCACCGGCCGCCGCGTGACGGCGGGGTCGGCGCCGGATGCCTCAGCCAGTGGTGGGAGGTCGCCTTCACCACGGAGGGGCACGTCTTCCGGTCGGCCGAGCACTACATGATGGCGCACAAGGCGTGGCTGTTCGGCGACGACGAGACCGCCGGGCGGATCCTCGCCGCCGAGCACCCCGGCGAGGCCAAGAGGCTCGGCCGCGAGGTCCTCGGCTTCGACGGGGCCGTGTGGGACGAGCACCGCTACGAGATCGTGGTGCGCGGCAACGTCGCCAAGTTCGGCGAGCACCCCGAGCTGAGGGATTTCCTGCTCGGCACCCGCTCCCGCGTCCTGGTCGAGGCCAGCCCCGTCGACCGGATCTGGGGCATCGGGCTCACCGGCGACGACGAGCGCGCCGCCTCCCCCGCCACGTGGCGGGGCCTGAACCTGCTCGGCTTCGCCCTCATGGACGCCCGCGACGCCCTGGACGCCACACCGTGAGCACGTCCCGCCCCCCGCGAGCCCCCGGCCAGGGTGCACCCCAGGGTGGTGCCCTGGGGTGAGACCCGCGGGTCCCGGGTGAGCATGTCGGGCATGAAACGACGCTTGATCGCCCTGATGGCGGCGGCAGTACCGGCGCTGGCGCTGCTGGTTCCGACGGCCGCCGGCGCCGTCGCCCGCGACAGCGGCCCCGTGGCCGCCACGACCTGTGCCGCGGTTCCCGTCTCGGCGCCCTCCGGCACCAAGGTGGAGTCGGTGAAGGCGGTCGCCAACCCCGGCGGAACCGTCACGTTCCCCGCCGCTCCCCCGCTGCACCCCCGGGAGGAGACGCTCACCGACGTACCGGCCTGGTGCGACATCACCGTCACGGTGAGCCACCCGGGCGCGAGGGACCACGTCAACATCAGGATCTCGCTGCCCCAGGACAGGAAGAGGTGGACCGGACGGTTCCAGGCCACCGGCGGCAGCGCCTACCTCGCCGGTGACCTCAGCGGCGCTCCGCTGGCCCGCGCGGTGAAGGCCGGCTACGTCGCCGCGGCCACCGACGCCGGTGTCGGCGCGAACCCGCTCGACGTCAGCGGCTGGGCCCTCACCCCGGCCGGCGAGGTCGACACCCCGCTGCTGAGGAACTTCGCCTCCCGCTCGCTGCACGACATGGCCGTCATCGGCAAGGACGTGGCGAAGAGGTTCTACGACCGGCCCGTGAGCTACTCGTACTGGAACGGCTGCTCGACCGGCGGCCGCCAGGGGTACGCGGAGGCCCAGGACCACCCGACGGACTTCGACGGGATCCTGGCCAAGGCCCCGGCGATCGGCTGGGACCGGTTCGCGGTCGCCACGCTCTGGTCGCAGGCCGTCTTCAACGAGGAGAAGGTCGCGCCCACCTCGTGTGAGCTGGCGGCTTTCAACACCGCCGCCGTCAAGGCCTGCGACTCCCTCGACGGGGTCAAGGACGGCATCGTCGACAACCCCCGGAAGTGCGGCTGGGACCCCCGGCGGCTGACCGGCACGAAGATCGTCTGTGAGGGCGGCGAGATCACGATCTCCCGCGCCACCGCCGACGCGGTGCGCAAGATCTGGGCCGGACCGGTCTCCTCCTCCGGCCGGAGGCTCTGGTACGGGCCGAACAAGGGCGCGAGCCTCGATGCCCTGGCCACTCCCGGCACGCCGTTCTTCGTCGCCGACTCCTGGGTCAGGTACTTCGTGAAGCGGAACCCGGCGTTCGACACCACGAAGCTCACCTACACGTCGTTCGCGCAGGTCTTCCGCGCGTCGCAGCTGCGGTTCAACGACGTCATCGGCACCGACGACCCGAACCTGTCCGCGTTCGCGAAGGCGGGCGGCAAGCTGCTGAGCTGGCACGGCCAGAACGACGAGCTGGTGCCCACCGAGGGCACGATCGCCTACCGCGAGCGGGTCAACCAGGTCCTCGGCGGCAACAAGCGGGTCGACGACTTCTACCGTCTGTTCCTGCTGCCCGGGGTGAACCACTGCGCGGGCGGCACCGGCCCGTACCCGACCGACGACCTGGGCGCGCTGATCGACTGGGTGGAGAAGGGCAAGGCCCCGGCCACCCTCGCCGCCTCGGCCCCCGGCGCCGACGGCAAGACCGTCACGCGCGACGTCTGCCGCTACCCGATGGTGGCCCGCTACACCGGCCACGGCGACACGAACTCGGCCGCGAACTACCGCTGCGTCACCGCCTGACCTCGGCCGCGGCCACCGCGGCCCCCGTCCGGCCTGACGCCTGCCCCTGCCCGGCCTGACACCTGACACCTGACCCCGTCCGGCCTGACACCTGACCCCGTCCGCACGACACGGCGGCCCCGGATTCCCACCGGGGCCGCCGTCTTGGAGCACCGGGGCGGCCGTCTCCGGCGACAGCGATACGCCGGGCCCCGTCAGGGGCCCGGCGTATCGCCTGTCGCCGCCGCCGTCACCCGGTCGGCGCGCCCACGGCCCGGCTTCGACCGGCCCGGTCTCAGCGGCCCGGTCTCAGCGGCCAGGGAAACGCTCGGTGACCTCCTGCAGCAGGAAGCCGTTGCCGTCGGGGTCGCTGAACGAGGCGAACGAGCCGTACGAGGGGCGGCCGGGGTAGAAGCCGGGAACCCGCTTCTCGTTGCCCGCGTGGTGGAAGACGCCGTCCTCGTCGTGGAAGATCTCGCTGACCTCGACGCCACGGCCGACCAGGTCGGCCCGGGCCTCCTCGATGTCGCGCACGATCAGGTGAACGTTCTCCGTCGATCCGGGCGCGGCGGTACCGATGCCCGTGCCCACGACGATCGAGCAGTGGGAGCCCGGCGGGGTGAAGTGCACGACCCGGAAGTCCGGACCGCCGACGTAGTCGAGGTCCTCGCGGAAACCGATCCGCTTGTAGAACTCCTTGGCCCGGTCGACGTCGGCCACCGGCAGCACGATCACCTCAAGCTGGTAGTCCACCATTGTTCCCACTCCTCCACGATCTCGGCGATGCCGTCCGGCATCTGCCGTTCACGATCGCGCGAGGAGCGTGCCGGTCGCCCCAGGGTGACCCCCTGGAGGACGCCCTGGCGACCCCTCGGAGCGGGCCCTGGGGGACGCCCCGGTGTCACCGGTCGCGCAGGGCGGAGGCCAGCTCGCGGCGGGAGCCGATGCCGAGCTTGGTGAAGACCTTGCGCAGGTGCCACTCGACCGTACGCGGGCTGAGGAACAGCACGGCGCCGATCTCCGGATTGGTGCGTCCCGCCACGGCCAGGCGCACGATCTGCGCCTCCTGCGGGGTGAGCTCCTCCCGTACGCCCAGGGTCCGCTTGCGCACCGTCTCTCCGGTGGCGGCCAGTTCCCGGCCGGCCCGCTCGGCGAAGCCGTCCGCGCCGATCGTGGTGAACGCCTCGTGCGCGATCCGCAGCTGCGTCCGGGCGTCGGCCCGCCGGTTCTCGCGCCGCAGCCACTCGCCGTAGAGCAGGCGGGCCCGGGCGGTCTGCAGGCCGAGCCGGGTCGCGGCGAGCCGGTCGATCGCCTCCCGGTAGTGCTCCTCGGCAGCCCCTGCCGGGCCCGCGAGCGCGTCCGCGAGCGCCTGGGCGCCGCGCGCCCAGTTCGTGTCGACGACACCCGTCCGGGCGGCGAGGCGGTCACGTGCCTCGGCCGCGACGGAGTCCTCCCCGCTGCGCGCGGCGGCCTCGACCAGCTCCCCGAGCGTCCACTGCAGGACGGCGAGATCTTCGTGCCCGGCCGCTTCGAGGGCCGCCTCCAGCGCGGACTGGTACTGGCCCAGCCCGTTGAACAGCACCGCCCTGCTGTACCCGGCGACGGCGAGCAACCACCCCAGGCCACCCGCCTCGGCGTTCCCGGCCAGAGCCCTGTTGAGCTCCAGCGCCTGCTCCCTGTCCCCGCGGTACGCGGCCAGGATGACGGCGGTGGCCGGATGCGGGGACGAGCCGGTGGCGTTCCCGATGGCCTCGGCCTCGTCGAGCAGGTCCGACGCGTCGGCGAAGCGGCCGGCGTAGATCAGCGCGGTGGCGCGGAAGGTCAGCGCGCTCGGCAGGAGGGACAGCGCGCCGGTCTCGCGGGCGTGGCCGACGGCCTGTCCGGTCATGGTGAGGAACGCCACGTCGTCCCAGACCTCGTTGATGACCATCCCGCTCAGCCAGACCAGGTCCAGATCGTTGTCCGGGGTGACCGCGGCCAGGGCACGGGTGAACAGCGGGACCGCCGCCGCGTGGCCCTCCAGGCTCCACGTCGTCAGACCCGCCAGGAGCAGACCGGCCGGCTCCTCGCCCTCGGGAACGCCGCGGGCGGCCTCGGCCGCCCGGCGCAGGTCGTCGCCGCCGAACCACCCCGCGTTCACGGCCGCGCCGATCGCCGCCAGGTAGGTCCTCCGGGCCGCGGCGGGATCCAGCGCCTCCAGGCGGCGCGCGGCCGTGAGCAGCGGCGGCCCGGCGGCCCGTCCGGCGTTGAGCGCGAAGGCGACCTGGGCGCGCAGCCGTTCCACCCCGGCCCGCTGCACCGGGTCGAGCGGGCCGAGTTCGGCGGAGGCCAGCAGGTCCGGCACCTCGGCGAGGGCTCCGGAGGCGAATCGGGCCACCGCGGCGGCCAGGGTGCGCCCGGCGCGCCTCGCCGGGTCGGGGGTGAGCTCCGCCGCGCGTTCCAGGAAGGCCGCGGCCGCCGCCCGGCCGCCACGGGCCATCGCCCGGTCGGCCGAGCACTCCAGCTCGGCGGCGACCTCCTCGTCCGGCCCCAGGGCGGCGTGCGCCCGGTGCCAGGCGCGGCGGTCGGGCTCCCGCTCGGGGTCGGTCACCTCGGCGAGCGCCCGGTGCACCGCGCGCAGCTCGGTGGGCTCGGCGGAGCGCCGGCTGGCCGAGCGGACCAGCGGATGGCGGAACCGGGCCCGGGTGCCGAACTCGATCAGGCCCGCGACCGCCGCGGGGGCGGCGGCGTCCGTCCCGACCCCCAGCCGCTCGAGCGCGCGCCACAGCAGCGGCACGTCGCCGACCGGCTCGACGGCGGCGGTGAGCAGCAGCGTGCGGGTGTCCACCGGCAAGGCGGCGATGCGCCGCTGGAAGCCCTCCTCGACCCGGCTCACCAGCGGCGCGTCGCTGTGCCCGCCGAACCCGAACGCCAGCTCCGCCGGGGTGAGGTCGCGCGGCAGTTCGAGCAGGGCCAGCGGGTTGCCGCGCGTCTCGGCGACGATCCGGTCGCGTACCCGAGCATCCACCGGCCCGGGCAGCACGGAGTCCAGCAGCGCCCGCGCGTCCGCGTCCGGCAGCCCCTCGACGCGCAGGTCCGGCAGCCCTTCGAGGATGCGTTCGTCGCCGGGGCTGCGCGCCGCGAAGACCAGGGCGACCGACTCGGAGTCCAGCCGCCGGGCGACGAAGGTCAGCACCACCTCCGACATCCGGTCCATCCACTGCACGTCGTCCACCGTGCAGACCAGCGGCCGCTCCGAGGCGGCCTCGGCGAACAGCCCGAGCACGGCGAGCCCGACGAGCAGCGCATCCGGCGGGTCGCCGGCGCTGAGGCCGAACCCGGTGGCGAGCGCGTCCCGCTGCGGCTCGGGCAGCCGGTCGAGGTGGCCCAGCAGCGGCGCGCAGAGTTGCTGGAGCGCGGAATAGGCGATCTCGCTCTCCGGCTCCACCCCGGCCGCGCGGGCCACCCGGCCGGACGACGCGGCCTCGGTCAGGTAGTCGAGCAGCGCGGTCTTGCCCACCCCGGCCTCGCCGCGCAGCACCAGCACCCGGCTCTGCCCGGCACGGACGTCACGCAGCAGCCGGTCGAGCGCCTCCTGCTCGCGTCGCCGCCCCTGCAGCGCGGAAATCTTGGTGTTGATCGGCACGTCACCCCTCTCGCCGGGGAGGTTACAACACTCCCGCCTCCCGGCGGGCACGCGGGCCGACCGCCGTGACGTGCCGGAACCTCGTACCGGCGTGCCCGGAAAGCTCGTACCGGCGTGCCCGGGAGGCTCGTACCGGCGTGCCCGGGAAGACGGTGATCGGCACTCTCCGGCGAGAGCCGCCGTCCGGGCGGGTGGCGTACCGGCGCCTCAGATGCCGAGGGCGTTGAACAGGTGGAGCCAGATCTCGCTGCGGGTGGGGAACGCCGGGACGGCGTGCCGCAGCCGGCGGACCGGCACCTCGCCGACGATCGCGATGGTGGCCGCCTGCAGGAAGTCGGCGACGGCGGTTCCGGTGATCGTCACGCCGACCAGCACGTCCCTGTCCTCGTCGACCAGGAACCGGCTGGTGCCGCGTGCGCCGCCGGAGAAGGCGCCGCCGGCGTTGCCGTCGGTGGGCACGTCGATCACCCGGACCCTCAGGCCCGCCGCGGCGGCACTGGCCGTGGTGTGCCCGACGGCCGCGACCTGGGGCTCGGTGAAGATCACCCGGGGTGAGTTGGCGCCGTCGGCGACGTGCTCGGCCGTCATGTCCCGGCCCAGGATCCCCCCGGCCGCGATGGCCGCCTGGTACTTGGCCATGTGCGTGAACAGCGCCCGCCCGTTGAGGTCGCCGACCACGTAGAGCCAGTCCAGCCCGGGCACCCGCATGTGCTCGTCGACCGCGACGAAACCGCCGGTCCCGGCGCCGACGGTCTCCAGGCCCAGGCCGGTGGCCTGCGGCGCCCGGCCCGCGGCGACCAGCACCTCGTCGCCGATCGCCGTGCCCCCGTCACCGAGGGTCACCGTCACCTTTCCGCCGTCGCCGTCGCGCCGTACGGCCGTCGCCCGCTGCCCGGTGCGGATGTCCACGCCCTGCTCGGCGAGCGACTCGCCGACCTCGGCGCGGACGAAGTCCTCCTCGCGCGGCAGCAGTCCCCGGTCACCCTCGACCAGGGTGACGCGTGACCCGAGCGACGCGTACGCCTGGCTCATCTCGACGCCGACCACCCCGCCGCCGATCACGATCAACGACCCGGGAATCTCCTGGGACGTCGTCACCTCCCGGTTGGTCCACGGCTTCGCGTCCGCCAGCCCGTCGATGTCGGGCAAGGCGGCGCGGGTACCCCCGGCCAGGATCACCGCGCGGCGCGCCTCGAGGATCTCGTCGCCCACCGCGACCAGCCTCTCCCCCGCCAGCCGGCCCCAGCCGCGGACCAGCGTGATCCCGCGATCCTCCAGCCACGGCACCTGGCCGCTGTCGTCCAGGCCGCCGACCAGCTCGTCCCTGCGGCGCAGCACCGCCGGTACGTCGAGCGGGCCGGTCACCGCCTCGGCGACCCCGGGCACCCGGCGCGCCTCGGCGAGCAGCTCGCCGGGGCGCAGCAGCGCCTTCGACGGCATGCACGCGTAGTAGGAGCACTCCCCGCCGACCTTGTCGCTCTCCACGATCGCCACGTCCAGACCGGCCTCGGCGAGCCTCCCGGCCGCCACCTCGCCACCCGGACCGGCGCCGATCACCACCACGTCGAAACTCCGCATGCCCGAATGCTCGGTCCGGCGGGGGCCCGATCGCCCCCGGGCGAGTCCCTGGTCCTCTCCCTGGGGAGTGCCTGGCGAGCCTGAGGGCCGTAGGCCAGGGTCCTGCCCAGGGCCTCTCCCGGGGGCGGCCGGCCGGTACGGGTTGTCAGGGTGGCTCCCGTACCCCGGAAAGCGGTCTTCCGCATTCCACAGAACCCGTAAGCCGGGAAGCCCGGATAGAAAGCTGAAATCTCCTGATGTCGTCCCTCCTTCGCATCTACCTCGTCCGTGGCCTCATCGCGATCGCCTGGTCGGCCGGTTTCGCCGCCGTCCACACCTCGTTGACGGCCGTCTCGGTGATCCTGCTCATCGCGTACCCGATCATCGACGTCGTCGCCTCGCTGTTCGACGTCCGCGAGGATCCCGGGACCCCGGCCCGCAGGCTGCAGGTGTTCAACACGGCGCTCAGCGCCCTGGCCGCCGCCGGTCTCGGCCTGGCCGCCATCGGCGGCATCGGCACGGTGCTGTTCGTGTTCGGCCTCTGGGCCGTCGTCTCCGGCGTCGCCCAGCTGACCGTGGCCATCCGCCGCCGGAGCCCCGAGCTCGGCCGTCAGTGGCCGATGCTCGTCGCCGGCGCCCTCTCGGTCATCGCCGGTCTCACCTACCTGCCCGCCGCCGTCGGCGACGCCCCCAGCCTGACCGCGCTGATCATGTACACGGCGGCCGGTGGCGCCTTCTTCGTCATCCAGGCAGCGACCCTGGCATGGAAACGGCGCCGCCTGGCGCGGGTCGCCCAAGCCTGACCGCCTCCCTGGCGCGGCGTCACCCAGACCTGGTCGACACCCTCACGCACCGTCACCCAAGCCTGATCGACACCCCGACGCGGTGGCGGCCGGCTCACCCGGCCACCACCGCGTCTTCGTCCGTGGCTCTCGCTCACGCCCCTTCCTGCCGGGACAGGGAAATAGCCGTCGTTCAGCTCGAACCGACGCCGCGGTCCTCGTGCCGCATGTCCCCGGCGACGGGAATTCCCTCACCGAGGCCGTAACGCAGGAGCACGGCCCCCTTGGACGAGGTGACGGGCGGTTCCAGGAGCACCAGGTTGGCGGGCACCGCACCGCCGTCGAAAACCTTCTTGCCGACGCCGAGCACGACGGGAAAGAGCCACAGGTCGAGCCGGTCGAAGAGACGCTCGCGCAGGAGTGTCTGCACCAGGTTCAGGCTTCCGATCACGTGGACGTGCTCGTGCTTGTCACGCAGCTCGCGTACGGCGCTCACCAGGTCGGGCCCCAACTGCGTCGAGCCCGCCCAGCTCAGGTCCGGGTTGCCTCGCGAGGCGACGTACTTCGGGAGGCCGTTGAACAGCGTGGCGGTCCCGCCGTCGACGCCGTCGACCTGGTTCGGCCAGAACCCGGCGAAGATGTCGTAGGTCCTGCGGCCGAGAAGCAGGGCGTCCATGCCCTCCATTCCGGCACCGACGTGCCGGCCGACCGTCTCGTCGAACAGGGGCGCCTGCCATCCCCCGAACGGAAAGCCCTCGGGATCCTCCCCGGAATAACCCGGTGACTGGCCGACGAGATCGAGCGTCGCGAACAGGTCGACGTGGATCATGCCCATGGTGTTCTCCTCGCGTTCCGGTTTGTGTCCCGGCTGACGTGCCGGCGCGAACATAGACCGGCGTCCGGCCGAGAACTCATCGATCGAAGGACCACGGAACGGCGCCGATCAGGCGGGCCAGGCCGACGGCGAGGTTGCGGAGGTCGGCCATGATGCGGGGTGCGCCGCCGGTGCGCACCCGGGAGAGCAGCCGGCGTGTCCGCTTCCGCCGGTGAACGGCCGCACGGTCAGCCGTCGTCGCGGCACAGGCAGAAGGGGTGACCGGCCGGGTCGATGAGCACCCGGACATTGTCTCGCGGCTGTTCCGCGGCGACCGAGGCTCCGAGGGCGACCGCCTCGGCGACCGCGGAGTCCAGGTCTCCGACCTGGAAGTCGAAGTGCATCATCGGACGCTGCCGCCCGTCGACAGGCGGCCAGACGGGAGCCTGGTAACCGGTCGCCTGCTGGAACACGACGTAAACGGATCCCTCAGGAGCCGCGAGAATCGTCGTGCCCGGCTCCTCATGACCGATGGGCCATCCGAGCAGCTCGGAGTAGAACCTCGCCAGAGCGCCGGGATCGGGCGCCTCGATAGCGGTTCCCCACCACATGCCCTCTGTCCGAGATCGCACCGGTGCACCTTCCCACGTGAGCGTCGATGTTGGTCGCGGGGACACGTTATAGCCCGTCGCGGACGTTCCACTTCCGGAACGGCGCCCCATCGGGATCATCGTGACGCACCGCGCCGGACGCACCACGAGCCATCGCCGAACACCGCTTTCGGCCACCGCACCCTGACCCGTACGCCGGCAGAGCACCCCAACCACCTATCCGCCCCAAGGGGACGGCCGTCCCGCCAAACGAGAACACTTCGGCCCGGCACTGCACAGCCACCCGCGAACGGTCGGTGACAGCCGGACACGACGAAGCGCCCTCAACCGCGAACACGCAGGTCAAAGGCGCTTTTCGTATGATCGGAAGGGGTAGGGCGGGCGGGACTCGAACCCGCGACCCAGGGATTATGAGTCCCCTGCTCTAACCGGCTGAGCTACCGCCCCTCGCGCACGCCGTACGCGGCATTCAACCAAACGTAGACGCTGTTCGCACACCTGCCGGGCGCGCCGGGTTCAAGATGTGACCTTCGGTGTGATCAAGCACGGGACCTGGGCCTCGGCGGACTCGCTACCCTACTGGTGAACCTTGTTGAGGAGTGTTGGATCATGCGCGTTGTTGGAGCTTTCAGGGACTCGTACGGCATGGAGCCCGCCGGGGTGTGGCACGCGCCGGGGCGGGTCAACCGTTCGCGCTGCCGTGGGGGGTGACCGCGGCGGTGTCGCCGCGCGAGGACGGGGTGATCAGGCTGCGGTCGCTGCAGGCGGGCGAGCCGGTGACGCTGGCGACGCTCGACGAGGCAGAGGGCTGGGCCCGGTACGTGGCCGGGGTGTTCTGGGTCCTCCGCCGGCAGGGGCAGCGGGTCGGCGGCGCGGACGTGGTGATCGACGGGGACGTACCCCGTGGGGCGGGGCTGTCGTCGAGCGCGGCGCTGGAGGTGGCCGTCGGTACGGCGCTGAACGAGCTGTACGAGCTAGGCCTGACCAAGATGGAGATCGCCCTCGCCGCGCAGAAGGCCGAGAACGACTTCGTGGGCATGCCGTGCGGGATCATGGACCAGGCCGCCTCCGCCCTCGGCGAGGAGGGCAAGGCTCTGTTCATGGACTGCCGGAGCCTCGGGACCAGGAACATCCCCTTCGACCTGGCGAGTCACGGCCTGCAGCTGCTGATCATCAACACCGGGGTGCACCACGAGCTCGCCGACGGGCAGTACGCCCGCCGCCGCAAGGACTGCGAGAACGCCGCCGAGCGCCTGGGCGTCGACGCGCTGCGCGACGTCACGGACCTGGCGGGCGCCCTCGCGAAGCTGACCGGCGACGAGCGCAGGCGCACCCAGCACGTGGTGACGGAGAACCACCGGGTCGAGGCGGTGATCGGGCTGCTGCGGGCCGGGGCGGTGCGGGAGATCGGGCCGCTGCTGAACGCCTCGCACCTGTCGCTGCGCGACCAGTTCGAGGTGTCCTGTGCCGAGCTGGACGTGGCCGTGGAGTCGGCGGTCAGGGGCGGGGCACGAGGGGCGCGGATGACCGGCGGCGGGTTCGGCGGGTCGGCGATCGCGCTGGTCGCCGACGACCGGGTGGAGTCCGTGCGGGAGTCGGTGACCGGGGCCTACGCCGAGCGCGGCTGGGCCGAACCGGATATCTACCCGGCGACCCCGGCCCCGGGAGCCCGCCGGCTGCTCTGACCGGCCCGTCCGGGCGAACGCCCCGTCAGGCGCCTCGTGGGCGGGCAGGAACATCACCCGGCGGGGCGGCCCTCATGCCGACAACCCCTTGCCGGGTTCGGCGTGCGATTTTCTCCCTCTCGTCCCCGTCCCTGAATCCGTCCCCGTCCCTGAATCCGTCCCCGTCCCTGAATCCGTCCCCGTCCCTGAACCCGTACCCGTCCCTGAATCCGTACCCGAGCCGGAAACCGCCCCCGCCCTCGAATCCGTACCCGAGCCGGAAGCCGACGGCCAGTCCGGCATCAGCGGCGGCCCGTCCCGCTCCACGGCGCCGACCATCCGGCGCAGGAGGTTGTCGAGGACCTCGCGCTCCCCCGGGTCGAGCGGGCCGAGCAGCGCCCGCTCCGAGAGGTCGCCCTGGTCCATGCGCTCCTGCCAGACGGCGCGCCCGGCGGGGGTCAGCGCGACGAGCAGGCGGCGGCGGTCGCCGGGGTCGTGCACGCGGTCGACGTATCCGGCCTGCTCCAGCCGGTCGAGCCGGTTGGTCAGCGTGGCCGGGTGGGTGTCGAGCCACCCGGCCAGCAGCGAGGGGGTCACCCGGTAGGGCGGCCCGGCCGCGACCAGGAAGTGGAGGACGTCGAACTCCCAGGTCTTGAGCCCTCCGGCGGTCAGCCAGGCGTCCCTGTTCCGTTTGAGCAGCCGCACGAGCCCCTGCATGCGCGTGACGATCCCCTCGATCTGCGGGTCGAGGTCGGACAGCTCCCGGGACCAGTGCGCGATGTGCCGGTCGATGGAGTCAGGCTCTGGCATGCCCAAAGGGTAGCGCCGCTCTCCGCCTCACCCCTTTAATACGAATGCATATATTATGATTTCGTAGTATCTTCTCGTTCATGCCCCCTTCATCCGGGCCCTGGGCCCCCCTGCGAGATCCTCGCTTCCGCCTGTTGTGGACCGGCCAGACCCTCTCGCACGTCGGCGACTCCATCACCGTCGTGGCCCTCGCGCTGGCGATCGTCACCGCGACGGGCTCGGCCACCGACCTCGGCGTGGTCCTGGCCGCCCAGTCGATCGCCATGGTGGCGCTGATGCTGCCCGGCGGTGTCTGGGCCGACCGTCTCCCGCGCCGCCGCGTGATGATGGGCGCGGACGTGGTGCGCGGGCTCGCCCACGCCGCCATGGGCTTCGAGCTGGTCACCGGCACGGTCGACATCGTCCACCTGGCGGTGCTGGCCGCGGTCTCGGGGGCCGGGTCCGCGTTCTTCCTGCCCGCCACGACCGGTCTGGTGCCCGCCACCGTGGCGGCGGAGCACCTCCCCAGGGCGAACGCGCTCATGGCGATCGCCCAGCGCGGGTCGATGCTGCTCGGCCCGGGGATCGCCACCGCCCTCGCCCTGACCGCCGGTCCCGGCTGGGCACTGCTCCTGGACGCCCTGACGTTCGCGGCCAGCGCGGTGCTGCTGGGCCGGCTCCGGCTCGCGCCGATCCCGCCCGCGCCGCGCGAGCGGTTCACCAGGCAGCTGGCCGAGGGCTGGGCGCAGCTGCGCCGCCACCGGTGGTACTGGACGAACCTCGTCGGCCACTCCATGTGGAACCTCAGCCGCTGCGCCCTGGTCACGATCGGGCCCGTGATCGCCGTCACGAGCCTCGGCGGCGAGCTCGCCTGGGGCACGATCGTGCAGGGCGGCACGGTCGGCGCCCTGTGCGGCGCGCTGCTGGCGCTCCGGGTGAGACCGCGAAAGCCCCTGGTCGTGGCCAATCTCGCGCTCTCGCTCGGCGCCCTGCCCCTGGTCCTGCTCGCCGCCGGGGCACCAGCGCTGACCGTCGCGGCGGCCTACGGGCTGATGACCGGCGGCCTGGCGTTCATGTCCCCCATGTGGGAGACCGCCGTGCAGGAGCACATCCCGGCCGAGGCGATCTCACGGGTGTCCGCGTACGACTGGCTGCTCTCCCTCGGGTTGAATCCCCTCGGCATGGCCCTGGCCGGGCCACTGGCCGGTGCGGTGGGCACGGCGCCCACCCTGTACGGGGCGGCGGCGCTGCTGGCGGTCTCCTGCCTGGGGGTGCTGCTCCTTCCCGACATCCGCGGCCTCCGTCAGGGCCGTCAGGACTGTCAGGGCCGTCAGGGCCGTCAGGGCTCTGCCGACACCAGCTTGGGCACCGCGCCGAGCAGCTCGCGGGTGTAGTCGTGCCGGGGCAGGAAGAACACCTCGTCCACGTGTCCCTCCTCCACGACCTGTCCCCCGCGCATGACCAGCACCCGGTCGGCGACGTGGTGGACCACCCCGAGGTCGTGCGAGATGAAGACCAGCGCGGTCCCGTAGGCGGCCTGGATCTCCGCGAGCAGGTCGAGCACCTGGGCCTGGATCGACACGTCCAGCGCGGATACCGGCTCGTCGCAGACGAGCACGTCGGGACGGGTCGCGAGGGCCCTGGCGATGGCCACCCGCTGGCGCTGGCCGCCGGACAGGCGCCGGGGGTGCCGGCCGGCGACGTCCGCGGGGAGGCCGACCCGCTCCAGCAGCTCGGCCACCCGGCCGGAGAGGGCCCCGCGCGAGGAGCCGTGCCTGAAGGGGAGGCCGCGCGAGAAGCCGCTCTCGGAGGAGACGTCACGCGGGGAGCCGCCGCGGAGGGGTTCGGCGACCAGGCGGCCCACCGTGTAGCGGGGGTCGAAGGAGTCGAGCGGGTTCTGGGAGATCACCTGGATGCGGGACCTGCGGGAACGCCGCCCGCGCTCGCGGACCCCCGACCAGGGCTCGCCGCCCAGCCGGACCTCCCCCGAGGCGGGTTCGAGCAGCCCGAGGACGAGCCGGGCGACCGTGGTCTTGCCCGACCCCGACTCCCCCACGATGCCGAGCGTCTCCCCCGGGTAGAGCTCGAAGGACACGTCGTCGACCACCGTGCGCGCGCCGTACGCGGCCGACAGCCCCGAGACCTCCAGGACCGGCGCGGTGTGGTCGACGGTCCGGTCCGGCAGCGGGGTGCGCAGCGCGATCCCCCCGGAGGCGATGGCCGACAGGCGGGTGCCACGCGAGGCCGCGGAGGGGACGGCGGCGAGCAGCAGCCTGGTGTAGTCGTGCCGGGGCTCGGACAGCACGCGCCCCGTCGGCCCCTCCTCGACGACCACCCCGTCCTTCATGACCAGTACGCGGTCGGCGACGGCGGAGACCACGGCGAGGTCGTGACTGATCATGAGCAGCGCGGTGCCCTCGGCCTTGCGGGCGGCGAGCAGGCGCAGGATCTGGGCCTGCACGGTGACGTCGAGCGCGGTCGTCGGCTCGTCGGCGATGATCAGCGGCGGGGCCGCGGCGATGGCGGAGGCGATCAGGGCGCGCTGGCGCAGCCCGCCGGACAGCTGGTGGGCGTACTGCCGGGCCCGCACCTCCGGTTCCGGCACCCCGACCGCCTCCAGCAGCTCGATCACCCTCTCCCTGCGGGCGGCGCGGGGGACGACGTCGTGGGTGGCGAGCACCTCGGCGATCTCGTCGCCGACGGTACGGAGCGGGTCGAGCGAGGTCAGCGCGTCCTGGAGCACCAGCCCTGCGAACCGGCCGCGCAGCCGCCGCCAGTCGCGGGCGCCGAACCTGAGCGCGTCCCGGCCGTTCACCGCGAACCGGGAGGCCGTGACCTCGGCGCCGGGACCGGCCAGCCCGACCAGCGTCCTGGCCGTGACGCTCTTGCCGGAGCCGGACTCCCCGACGATCGCCACGCACTCGCCCGCCTCGATCGACAGGCTCACTCCCCGTACGGCCCGCACCCCGGCCCTGGGAAAGCCGGCCCGCAGGTCCTCGACGTCGATGAGGCTCAACGGTTTCTCCCCTCGAAACGGCGCTGCAGGCGGCGCCCGACGAGTGTCAGGCTGATGACGGTCAGGGTGACGGAGAGCCCGGGGAAGAACACGGTCCACCAGGCGACGCGCAGGTAGTTGCGGGCCTCCGACAGCATCGAGCCCCATTCGGGACTGGGCGGCTGCGGGCCCATGCCGAGGAAGCTGAGCCCGGAGGTGGCGATGATGGCGGTGCCCATGCCGATGGTGGCGAGCACCGGCAGGGGCCCGAGCACGTTGGGCAGCACGTGGCGGGCGACCAGCACCGGCCTGGCCAGGCCGAAGGTGACCGCCTGCTCGACGTAGCCGGAGCGGCGCACCACGAACGTCTGGGCGCGGATCACCCGGGCGTAGTTGGGGATCTGCGCGATGCCGATCGCGAGGATGACGTTGCCGGTGCCGGGACCGGTGATGGCGATGACCAGCAGGGCGAGCAGCAGTTCGGGGAAGGTCGCCACGACGTCGAACAGGCGGCTGAGCAGCTCGTCGACGTAGCGGGGGGACAGCCCGGCCAGGATGCCCAGCAGGGTGCCGGCCCCGGCGGCGAGCAGGACGGCGGCGGCGCCGATGCTCAGCGAGTGCCCGGCGCCGTGCACGACGCGCGACAGCACGTCGCGGCCGAGGTGGTCGGTGCCGAACCAGTGCTGGGCGCTCGGCCCGGCGAGCGCGTGCAGCGGGTCGGCGGCCAGCGGGTCGACCCCGGTCAGGACGCCGGGCGCCACGGCGGCGACCGCGGCGACCGCCAGGAACAGCAGCGGCACGACCGGCGGCGCCCTGAAGCCGTACCGGCGCCCGGCCTGGGCCGGGGCGACGGCCGCGACACCGGGAACCTCCGTGATCGTCGTCATCGGCTCCTCCCCAGGCGGTACGGCGGCCGTGACACCACCGGCTCCTTCCACGACGAGCACGACGAGCGCGACCGGCACGACCGGCACGACGGGACCGTCATCGGCTCCTCCTCAGGCGGGGGTCGATCGCGAGGTAGGCGAGGTCGACGATCGTGCTGACCGTCACGTAGGCGAAGGCGGAGATCAGCACGACCGCCATCACCATGGGCATGTCCTTGCTGTTCACCGCGCCGACGGTGACCTGGCCGAGCCCCGGACGGCCGAAGACGGCCTCCACGATGATCGCGCCGCCGAGCAGGTAGCCCGTGAACCAGCCGGTGAGGGTGACGGCCGGGAGCAGGGCGTGGCGCAGGGCGTGCCGGGCGACGAGCCGCCACTCGGTGATGCCGCGCGAGCGGGCGGTCACCGCGAACGGCTCCTCCAGCGCCCGTTCCAGACCCTCGCGGAGCACCTGGCCGAGCACCCCGGCGATCTGCAGCCCGAGCGCGAGCCCCGGCAGCACGAGGGAGATGAGCCCGCTGTCCCCGGAGACGGGGAACCAGCCGAGCGTGAAGGAGAAGACGGCGAGCAGCAGGATGCCGATGAGGAACGGCGGGACCGAGACGACGACCAGCTCCGACAGCCCGGCCAGGCCGCCGAGCCAGGAGCGGCGTCCGGCGGTGGTCAGGGCGAGCACCAGGGCCAGGACGACCCCGAAGATCGCGGCGGTGAGCGCGAGCTGGATCGTCGGCAGGATCTGGGAGGACAGGATCTCGCCGACGCCGCGCTGCAGGATGTAGGAGTGGCCCAGGTCCCCCTGGAGCAGGCGGAGCAGATAGTCGCCGTACTGCTGGAGCGGGGAGCGGTCCAGCCCCCACTCGGCGATGATCTGCGCCCGCCGCTCGGGGGTGTCGAGGCCGTCGCCGATGAGCACGTCGACCGTGTCGCCGGGCACGAGCATCAGCGCGAGGTAGGCCGCGGTGGCGGCGGCCCAGAGCACGGCGACGCCCGCTCCGAGCCGCCGGACCACCGGGCCGAGCCACCCGGCGGCGGCCAGCCCCCGCCGCCGGGTGAGTGTGAGGGTGCTCACGTGTTCACGTCCCTGTCCGGACGTCGTAAGCACTGTTGGGAGTGCCGGAGACCGGCTCGAAGGTGATCCCGGTGACCCCGGCGCCGTAGGCGATCTGGTCGGCGGGCACGTACACCGGGAGCAGGATCGCCTCGTCGGTGACGACGATCTTCTGCACCTTCGCGTAGAGCTCCTTGCGCTCGGCGAGGTCGGCGGTGGCCGACGCGTCGGCGAGCAGCTTGTCCAGCTCGGCGCTGCCGAACTTCGTGCGGTTGATCGCGGCGTCCTTCGCCAGGATCAGGTTGAGCGCCGCCCCGGCGTCGGTGTCGCCGCGCGAGTTCTCGAAGAGCTCGTACTCGTTGTCGTCGATGGCCTTCTGCGCGGTGCCCTGGTCCACGATCTTGACCTGGAAGTCGATCCCGGCGCTCTGCTTGACGGCCGCCTGGACGGCCTGGGCGAGGACGTCGCGGCGGTCGCGGACGAACGGGGCGGCGTTGACGGTCCGCACGGTCAGCCTCCTGCCGTCCTTGACCCGGAAGCCCTCGGCGTCGCGCTCCTTCCAGCCCGCCTCGTCGAGCAGCTGGTTGGCCCGCGCCGGGTCGTTGCCGAAGGTCTTCTCCAGCGAGGGGTCGTAGAACTGCGGGCTGCCCTGTCCGATGACGCTCCAGGCCCGCTTGGCGGTGCCCTGGTAGACGGAGTTGAGCACCGCGTCCACGTCGACGGCGTCGCGGAAGGCCTCGCGGACCCGCTTGTCGTCGAACGGGGGGCGGGAGGTGTTGAAGTAGTAGGAGAACGCGCTGCCGGAGTTGAGGCTGGTCTCCAGCTTCAGCTGCGGGTCGCTCTTGATGAGGCCGATCTCGGTGGCGGGCACGCCCTCGATCACCTGCACCTGCCCGGAGGTGAGCGCGCCGACCCGGACCGCCGCCTCGGGCAGGAAGCGGTAGGTGATCTCGGCCAGGTGCGCGGGGCCCTGGTGGGCGGAGCCGGTGGGCGGCCAGTTGTAGTTCGGGTTGCGCTTGTAGTGGACCTCCTGGCCGGGGGTGAACCGGTCGAGGATGAACGGCCCGGTGCCGACCACGTCGACGCCGCCCGCCTTGAGGTCCTTGGCGTTCTTCAGCGACTTCGGGGAGACCTGGCCGGCGTACGGGGCGGAGAGGAAGTCGAGGAACAATCCGTCGGGGGCCTTCAGGGTGACCTTCAGGGTGTGCGGCGCGGTCGCCTCGGCCCTGTCGAAGTTGCGCAGCTGGATGGCGCTGACCGCGGCGTTGTAGCCGGGCGAGACGAGCTGGTCGAGGTTGGCCTTCACCGAGGCGGCGTCGAACTTCTCGCCGTCGTGGAAGGTGACGTCGTCGCGGAGCTCGAAGGTGTAGGTGAGCTCGTCCTCGGACACCTTCCAGGACTTGGCCAGCCAGGGCAGGAACTCGCCGTTCCTCCCCCGGGCGATCAGGGTGTCGAACTGGTTGTGGACCAGCAGGCGGGCCTTGTTCTGGCCCCACTGGTGCGGGTTGAAGGTGATCGGCTGCGTCTCCACCGCCCACACGAGCGACCCGCCGTCGCCGCCCCCCTCGCCACCGGCCGCCGTGCTCGGGGCCCCGCTCCCGGCCCCGCACGCCGCGAGCGCCAGCACCCCGGCGAGCGTCAGGGCGCCCCATCGCAACTTCACGTTCTTCTCCTCGCGCTTTCCTACTGCCTGGTTCTGTACTACGGGCTCTGATGCGGCGTTCCGGTTGGAGCGCTTCATGCGACGTGCCGTCTTATCTGGGTTCCGGCGGCCTCGGACAGCACGATCCGGGCGAGGGCGTCGGCGTGGCGGAAGAGCGGGGCGTTGAGACGGGGCCTGGCGAAGCCGCCGGTGGCCCGGCCGCCGACGACCCAGGGGCCGAAGGCGAACCTGCGGGGGTGCGGGGTGCCCGACCTGTCGAGCAGGCGCCGGTCGGCGGGCCGTACGTTCACCAGGCCCGACTCCTCGTCGAGCTCGCCCCGGTCGCGGAGCGCGGTGATGAGCGGGTCGACGGCCCGGCTCACGCTGGGCGCGGGCAGCCTGGCCTCGACGAGGGTGGTGGCCGCCACGCCGCCGGGCACGGTGGGGCTCTGCGCCCGCCAGCGCCCGTCGTGGTGGTCGACCTTGAGGTCCGCGCCGAGGAAGGTGACCACCCCGGCCCTGGCCAGGGCGCGCAGCTCCTCCAGCCGGGGTCCCGGCGGGCCGCTGGCGAGGTGGCTGAAGAACCCGCCGAACCACGGGTCGAAGATGCCCGCCTCGGCGAGGACGCCGTAGACGGAGAGCAACCCGAGGATCATCGCGTGGTCGGCGCTGTGCGCGGGGTCGGAGCGTCGCCGCAGGTCGGCGGCGAGATAGCCGTGCATCCACTTCCGCAGGCCCGCCTGGTCGCCGAACCGGATGCCGGTCAGCGGCCGGTCGAGCCGGTCGAAGTCGAGCCGGTCGAGGTGCCGAGGCACGGTCTCGCGGATCAGTTTGCGCATCCCGAGACTGCGCCACTCCTCGGCCGCGTAGACCTCCTCGAACTCCGCCCATCCCCGCTTGGCGCGCCCGGGGTGGGCGGTGACGAGCTCGTGGTAGTACGCGAAGGCCAGCTCCTTGGCGACCAGCGGCCACACGTCCCTGCGGAAGTCCCACGGCCCCTCGCCCAGCGCCTCGCGGGTGAGGAAGCGCGGCACCGGCGGGCGGGTGCCCGTGAAGGGGTAACCGGTCTTGGAGTGGTACGGCACGCCGCGCCGCGACCCCACGTGCAGGAGCGGCTCGCGCCCGTTGGGCAGGTAGACCAGCTCCCCGTCGTACTCGCGGACGAACCGGCCGCCCCGGCCCGAGGTGAGCAGCACCATCAGGTCGACGAAGGCCAGCCCCATCCCCCGCATGATCACCGGTTCCCCGGCGGGGATGCCGTCCAGGTCGAGGTCCGCCGCGTAGCCGGTGGGCAGGTAGCGCAGCCCCGCGCGCGCCGCCAGGCCGGCCAGCGCGCCCTCCTCCCTGGTCGGGGTCACGTCGCCGTGCCCCTGGGCCAGGATCACCGCGTCCGCCTCGATCGTCCGGCCGTCCTCCAGCGTCACCACCTGGCCGCCGGGGACGTCGGCGAGGTCGACGGCGCGGGCGTCGTGCACGTGCACCCGGACGCCGCGCGGGGCGTTCGCCACCGCCTGCCGGAAGACGTGGGAGAGGTAGCCGTTCTGCACCGGGCGGGAGGCGAACCGGCCCGGGTCGCCGCCGAGCCACTCGGCCAGCGTGGGTCCTGGCCGGATCGGCCCCTCGCAGCGCACCGACTCGTCGGTGAAGAGCGTCACGTCGGCGGCGGCGGAGTTCATCCAGAGCAGGTCCGGCTGGTCGTGGCGCCAGACGCGCCCGCCGCCCGGCGGGTGGGGGTCGATCACGTGGACGTCCAGCGACGGCCAGCCGAGCAGGTCGGCGGCGTTGGCGCAGATGCGCTCCACCAGGCAGGTGCCCGTCGGCCCCGCGCCGACGACGGCGATCGAGGCGCTCATACGGCGGCTCTGCGGTGCGGCTGGTCCCAGTCGGCGCGCAGTGGCTCGACCGGGATCCGCCAGGCGTCGGTCTCGCCCTTCCAGGGGGAGATGGCCGTGAAGTCGGTGTTCTCGCGGAAGGCGGGGTGGGCGTACAGGTCCCTGGCGTAGTCCCACAGGTTGGGGAAGGCGGTCAGCGGGCGCTCGCTGATCCTGGCCGCCGGGTTGTCGCTCAGGTCGAAGCGGAGCAGGGTCGGCCAGAGCCGCACGTCCGGCTCGGTGATCCCCGAGCCGAACAGGAACCTGCGGTCGGCCAGGCGGTCGTCCAGCTCATCGAGGAAGGCGACCACGGACGCGCGCGCCTCGGTGTACGCGGTCTCGGTGGTGGCCGCCGCCACGCGGCCCGCCGCCGTGTTGACGATGTCGTGGATCCTCGTGTTGAGCTCGTCGATCTCCGGCCTGAGCTCCTCGGGGTAGAGGTCGGCCTCGGGGTCGCCGCCGAACCGGGTGGCCAGGTCGATCGTGATGTCGGGGAAGTTGTTGCTGACGATGCGGCCGGTCGTCCTGTCCCACAGGACCGGCACCGAGACGTGCCCGTCGAAGCCGGGCTCGGTCGCCTCGTACGCCTGCCGCAGGATGGTGAACCCGTTGACCGGGTCGGCGCCGCGCCGCTCGCGGAACGCCCACCCGCGGCCGTCGCGCTCGTCGTCGACGTAGGAGAGCGAGACCACGTCCTGGAGTCCCTTGAGGGAGCGCACGATGGCCGCGCGCTGCGCGTACGGACAGACCGCCGCGACGTAGAGGTGGTAGCGGCCCGGCTCGGCGGGGAAGGCGGGTGTGCCGATGCGCCCCTGGAAGGGGTAGCGCGGGCCGGGCCTGCCACCGGGCCGGTAGTGGCCGTGGGTGCCGAGGTCGACGGGGCTCGCGTGGTTCAGTGTGCTGGTCTTCGACATGTGGCACTCCCGGGCATGTCTCGGTGACCCTGGTGAGGGGGTCCGCGCTTGCGGCACGCCCACCGTGCCGCCAGGTCTCCCCCGGGGGCACCCCGCCGCGGTGCGAGGGTTGCCGGTCAGCCGGCCGGGGCTTCTCACTGACACTCTTAACCTATTTAGAAGGTAGGAAATACATAGATCTCTGTCAAGCCTTAGTGTTGGGGAATGTCCTATGAGAGCGTGAATGTGGTCTATCGCAAGTACGACGGATCACTGCACTGGCACCACCGCGGCCTGCTGCTCGGCGAGGACGAGTACGGAGTGTGGACGGGCTGCGTGGCCGACTCCAGCGGCTACAAGGGCGACGGGGACGCGGTCGCCTGGCCGCATCCGTTCGTGATGCTCTTCCCCCGCGACGCCTGGTGGACGGCCGCCTTCAACGCCGCCCCGCACAAGTACGAGATCTACTGCGACATCTCCACGGTGCCGGAGTGGAGGGACGGCGAGGTCACCATGGTCGACCTGGACCTCGACGTGATCCGGATCCGCCGCAACCTGCTGAAGGGCCGCCCGAGCAAGGTCTTCCTGGACGATGAGGACGAGTTCGAGGAGCACCGGGTGAAGTACGCCTACCCGTCCGACGTGGTGGAGAGCGCCCGCGCCTCGGCCGCCTGGCTGATGGAGGCCGTCGGCGCCGGCACCGCCCCCTTCGGCGCCGCGCCGCGCTGGCTCGCCCTGGTCACCTGAGCCCCGGCCGTTCGATCGTCCGGGGTCCGGCGCGGCGCGTCCCGTACGGACGGCAGTGCCGGGGGCGCCCTTCCGGCACGGCCCCCGGCACTCCCCCGCCCTCTCGCGGTCTCAGCGGGTGCGGTTGCGGAACAGCCTGCCGGAGAGGACCGCCGAGACCAGCAGGAAGCCGCCGCACCAGGCCAGCGCCTTCCACGGGTCGCTCCCCACCGGCCGGTCGAGCAGCAGACCGCGCACGGACTCGATGATCGGCGTGGCCGGCTGGTTCTCCGCGAACCCGTGCAGCCACGCGGGCATGGTGTGCACCGGGACGAAGGCGCTGCTCGGGTAGGGCAGGAACATCACCAGGAAGGTGAAGCCGCCCGCCGCCTCCGGCGTCCTGGACAGCAGGCCGACCACGGCCGAGACCGCGGAGACGGCCAGCACGAACACCACCAGGACGCCCGTCGCCGCGGCCCAGCCGGCCAGGCCCGCCTCCGCCCGGAAGCCGAGCAGGAACGCGACGGCGAACACGATGGCGAGCGAGGTGAGGTTGCGCACGGTGCTGGCGGCCACGTGCCCGCCCAGGAACGCCCCGCCGCCGACGTCCATCGACCTGAACCTGTCGACGATCCCCCGGCTCATGTCATGGCTGACGGCGACCGCGGTGAGCGAGGCTCCGTAGGAGGCGCACATGACGAGGATGCCGGGGACGGCGTAGGTGACGTAGTCGACGCCGGTCTGGATCGCGCCGCCGAACAGGTAGACGAACAGCAGCATGACCAGGACGGGCATCAGGAACGAGGTGAGCAGCGCGTCGAGGTTGCGCAGCGACAGGCGGACGGCACGGCCGGTCATGACCGGCCAGGCGACCCAGGCGGCAAGGTCAGACACCGGCCCGCTCCCCGTCCTTCAGCTCCCTGTTCGTCAGCGCGAGGAACGCGTCGTCGAGCGTGGCGCCCCGCACGGTGAACCTCTCGACCGCCGAACGCCCCGGGTCCACCTCGTCCAGCAGGGCACGGATCCCCGCGGCGCTCCCGTCCGTGGCCGCCCCGACGGTCAGCCTGCCGGGATCGGTGTGGACGGCACGCGCCCCGAGAAGGCGCGTCACCTCGGCGAACGACCGGGCGTCGGCCAGGACGAGGTCCAGCCGCCAGGCGGCGACCCTCGCCTTGAGCTCGTCGGCGGTGCCCTCCGCCACCACCCTCCCGCCGTCGAGCAGCGCGATCCTGTCGGCCAGGCTGTCGGCCTCCTCCAGGTACTGGGTGGTGAGGAAGACCGTGGTGCCCGAGCCGGCGAGGCGGGTGATCACCTCCCACATCGCCTGCCTGCTCCGCACGTCGAGCCCCGTGGTCGGCTCGTCGAGGAAGATCACCGACGGCGCGCCGACCAACCCCGCGGCCAGGTCCAGGCGTCGCCACATGCCCCCCGAGTACGTGCCGACCCGCCGCCTTCCCGCCTCGGCCAGGTCGAACCGCTCCAGCAGCTCGGCCGCCCTGCGGCGGGCCCCTCCGCGTGACAGGCCGGACAGGCGGCCCATCATCCGCAGGTTCTCCTCGCCGGTGAGCAGTTCGTCGACCGCCGCGTGCTGGCCTGTCAGGCTGATGGCGCGGCGGACGCGGCGGCGGTCGCGCACGACGTCGAACCCGGCGACCGTGGCCCGTCCCGCGTCCGGCGTGACCAGCGTCGCCAGGGTGCGCACGGTCGTCGTCTTGCCCGCGCCGTTGGAACCGAGCAGCGCGTACACGCTGCCCTTGGCCACGCGCAGGTCGACGCCGGTCAGGACGGCGACCCGGCCGTAGGACTTGGTGAGGCCGCTCACCTCTATGGCTGGCTCCACTACCCCTCCTGTGTATGACGTACGCTCTACTGTTTATGGCATACGCGGCATTGCGTAAGGTATACACTCGCAGGAAAGGACGGTCAAGCCCGGGAGCGCGATGGAAGTGCCGGAGAGCGTGGAGATCGCCTGGGGCCTGCGCGAGCGGCCGGGCAAGGGGCCCAAGCGCACCCTGAGCCTGGAGCACATCGTGGAGGCCGCCCTGCGGGTGGGCTCGGCGGAGGGGCTCGCCGCGGTCTCGATGAGCAAGATCGCCACCGAGCTCGACGTCTCCACGATGGCGCTCTACCGCTACGTCTCCTCCAAGGGCGACCTGCTCATGCTCATCACGGACGCGGTGCTCGGCCCGCCTCCCCCGCTCCCGGAACCCGGCGACGACTGGCGGCACGGCGTCCACCGCTGGGCCTCCGCCATGCGCGCCGCCCTGCAGCGGCACCCCTGGTCGCTGCGCATCCCCATCACGGGCCCGGGGATCATGCCCAACCACGTCGCCTGGCTGGAGGCCGGACTGCGCTGCCTGCGCGGCACCGGGCTCGACCCGGGCACGAAGACGGCGGCGCTGCTGCTGGTCAACGGCTTCGTCAGGACCGAGGTCGGGCTCCTGGCCGATCTCCAGGAGTCCTTCGACGCCTCAAAGGTCACCGACGAGGAGGCGCTGTCCGGCTACGGCCGGGCGCTCTCCAAGCTGACCGACGCCGAGCGCTTCCCCGAGATCCACGAGCTTCTCGAGGCCCGGGTCTTCGACATGTCCAGCGGCCCCGAGGACGAGTTCCTCTTCGGCATGGACCGCATCCTCGACGGCCTCGCGGTGCTCGTGACCGGAGAACCGCCCACCTGATCCGGGACGGCCCCACGCCCGGCCCGCGCGCGAAGAGACCTGCGGGAGCGAGAACCCGGGTCGCCTGAAAGGACCTGCCGGGGACCTGCAGGGGCGGGAAGCCGGGTCGCGTAAAAGGACCTGCCGGGGCGGGAACTCGGGACGCCCCTCCCGGCTCGCGTAAGAAAGGACCTACAGGGGCGGGAACCCCGGGGCGCGGCGCTCGACGAAGCTGGCGACGCCCTCGACGAAGTCCGGCCGGCCGAAGGACTCGGCCATCAGGCGCGTCGCGGCCTTCTCCGACGTCTCCAGGCTCTGCTGCCAGTCACCCCAGACCTGACGCTTGATCACCGCCATCGAGGCCGGGGAGCTGTGCGTCGCCAGCTCGTGGGCGTAGGCCAGCGTCTCCTCCATCAGCCTCTCCCCGGGCACCGACCGGCCGGCCAGGCCCAGCTCGTACGCCTCGGCGCCGGTGAAGGTACGGCCCGACAGCAGCAGGTCCATCGCCTTGGCCTGACCGGCCAGGCGGGGCAGGACCCACGACATGCCGTACTCGGCGATCAGGCCGCGCCGGGCGAAGGCGGTGGTCCACTTGGCCTCTGCGGCGGTGAAGACCAGGTCGCAGAGCAGGGCGTGGACCATGCCGAGCCCGGCACAGGCGCCGTTGACGGCGGCGATGATCGGCTTGCGGACCGTGGTCGGGAAGGTGGTGGGGCGCGGGTCGGGCTGCCCCGCGTAGGAGCCGTCCTGAAGGGAGGTGAGCGTCTGGAAGTCCGCCCCGGCGCAGAAGCCCCGCCCCGCGCCGGTGACCACGATCACCCGGACCTCGGGGTTCTTCTCGGCCTCGGCCAGCTGGTCGAAGTAGCGGCGGCCCATCTCGTCGGTCCAGGCGTTGAGCCGGTCCGGGCGGTTGAACGTCAGCGTCAGCACGCCCCGCTCGATCGACGACAGCACCAGATCGACCATCCCGCATCCCCCTCGAAAGCCCACCGGGACACCCGCCCGGAGAGACACAGAATATCGTTCTACACCTTTTCCCTCTCCGGCGTCAGCATGTGCGAGCGGACCAGATCCTCGACCGTGGCACGCAGGCCGAGGAAGGAGGAGGTCCGCTTGACCGCGAGGGCCCGGTAGGCGGGCAGGCCGATCGGGACCTCGGCGGCGACCCTGCCCGGACCGCAGGCGAAGACGAGCACCCGCTGGGCGAGCAGGACGGCCTCCTCCACGTCGTGGGTGACCATCAGCACGGTCGTGCCCGTGTCGCGCCACACCTCGCGCAGGAAGAGCTGCATGTCCTCCTTGGTCTGGACGTCCAGCGCCCCGAAGGGCTCGTCCAGCAGCAGCACGGCCGGCTCGCACGCCAGCGCCCTCGCGATCGCCACCCGCTGGCGCTGCCCGCCGGACAGCTGCCGGGGCAGCGCGCCCGCCAGGGCCGACAGCCCGACCTCGCCGAGATACCAGCGGACCCGCCGCTCCCGGTCCGCCCGGGAGATCGGCAGCAGCCGCAGCCCGAAGGCCACGTTCTCGGCGACGGTGAGGAAGGGGAACAGCGCGCCCGACTGGAAGACCAGCCCGCGCTCGGGCCCCGGGCCCGTGACGGGCGCCCCGTCGAGCGAGATGGATCCCGCGCTCGACGGGGTGAGCCCGGCGATCAGCGACAGCAGCGTCGACTTCCCCGAGCCGCTCGCCCCGACCACGCACACGAACTCGCCCGGCTCCATCGACAGGTCGATGCCGTCCAGGACGCGCGTGGTCCCGTAGTCCTTGGCCACGCCGCGCAGCACGAGGGTCATGCCGCCCACCTCCGGAAGCCGCTCGGGACCTGTGACGCGGACCTCACACCACCCACCTCCCGAGACGATCGCGCAGGACGCGCAGCGCCACGTCGATCAGCAGGCCGACGACCCCGATCACGATGAGCACCGCGAAGATCTTGTCGGTCTGCAGGAACCGCTGGGCCCGGACGATCCGGTAGCCGAGCCCCGACTCGGCCGCGATCAGCTCGGCCACCACCACGAAGTTCCACGCGGCGGCGGCGTTGATCCGCGCCGCGTCCACGACCGCCGGGAGCGCGTACGGCCAGATCACCTTCCTGAGGATCTCGCCGCGCCGGGCCCCGAGGGTGGCCGCGGCCTGGCCCAGCTCGCCGGGCACCCGCCGTACGGCGTCGGCGACCATCAGCGTGTTGAAGAACACCACGCCCAGCACGAGAATCGCGATCTTGGAAGGCTCGCCGAGACCCAGCCAGATGATCAGCAGGGGGATGAAGGCGGCGGCCGGCATGTAGCGGAGCAGGCCGACGACCGGTTCCAGCAGCGCCAGCGCCACGGCCGAGGTGCCCATCGCGACGCCCAGCGGCACCGAGACCAGCACCGCCAGCCCGAACCCGGCGCCGACCCTGCCGAGGCTGGCGAGGGTGTCGTCGAGCAGCTGCCCGGTGCCCAGCATCTCCGCGAACGCCTCCAGGACGGCCAGCGGGGAGGGCAGGAAGGTGGGATCGACCAGCTCCGCCGAGCTGACGGCGGCCCAGAGGGCGAGCGGGAACAGCACCGAGGCCACTCGCAGGCCCCAGCGGGCCCGGACGGACGGGCCCCGCCCACCTGATCGGCCCCGTCCCGCGACCGGCCCGCTGCCTTCAACCGGTCCCGGCCCTTCGGCCGGCTCTTTCCCCTCGCCCGGCTCTTTCCCCTCGCCCGGTTCTCTCCCCTCGCCCGGTTCTCTCCCGCCGGACGGGTCGGGACCGGAAGCGGGGCGTCGTCTCCGGAGGCGTCCCGGCCGGTCCGAACGGCGGGGCAGCGGCTCCCAGTCCCGTCGCCCCGCGTCGGGAGACGCGACGGGTTCCGCGGTCCGCGCGCTCATCAGGGCCTCGACCTTCCGGGCGGCGAGCAGGGCGAGCCGGACCCGCCCCGGCCACAACCGGTCGTCCCCCGGCGTCGTCTCCATGTCGGCGCTCCCGCTGTTCTCGCAGTTCTCACGGCTGTTGCGACCCTCACGGCTTGAGACTCCTGACGAATTTCGGCTCGAACAGGCCGTCCAGCGAGGGCTCGGTGTCGGCCAGGCCCGAGTCGACGAGGAACTTCGCGATCAGGGCGGCCTGGTTGTCGAGGTGGTCGCCGGTGTCACCGGGCTCGAAGGCGGCGAGGTTGTCCTCCAGGGAGAAGATCGTGGTCCCCGCGTCGTAGCTCGCGTAGTCGGCCTCGCTCACCCCCGCCCGCTTGGCCATGATCGCGGTGGCGTCGGCCTTGTTGGCGGCGATCCACTCCAGGGTCTCGAACCAGGTCTTCACCAGCGCCTGCACCTCCTGCGGCCGCTCGGCGACGAGCGGGGCGGCCACCACCAGATGGTCGGGGATGGCCCCGGGGAAGTCCTTGGAGGTGGCGATCGCCGTCGAACCCGGCAGTTCCAGGGCGGTGGTGGTGAAGGGCGCGAACACGCCGACAGCGTCCACCTGGCCCGCTTTGAAGGCCGCGGCGGCGGCGTCGGTCGGCAGCGGCTTGAAGGTGACGTCCTTCTCGGTGAGCCCCGCCTTGCGCAGCGCGAGCAGCAGCAGGTAGTGGTCGACCGTCCCCTGCTCGGCCGCGACGGTCTTCCCCTTCAGGTCGGCCACCGTGGAGACGCCGGACCTGGCGATGATCTGGTCGTTGCCGGTGGAGTTGTCGTTGACCAGCACGATCGTCTGCTTCGCCCCGCCGGACACCGAGGCGATGGTGTCGTTGAGCGTCTGGCTGTTGGCGTCGACGTTGCCGGTGGCCAGCGCGGTCAGGCTGTCGGTGTAGCTGTCGAAGTACTTCAGCTCGACCTCGAGGCCGTTCTTGGCGAACAACCCCTTCTCCTGGGCGACCTGCCAGGGAAACCAGCCGGGCCAGGCGGAGAAGCCCAGCGTGAGGACCTTCTTCCCGCCGGAGGCCGCGGGCTCGGCGGTTCCTCCCGGGGCGGACGCGCACGCCGCGCAGGCGGCGAGCAGGCAGAGCGGGACGAGCAGGCGAAGCGAGACCGACGACCGGAGCGAACGGAGCGGGCCGGTCAGGCGGAGCGAACGGAGTGGGCGGAACAGGACGAGCGGGCGGCGGAGCATCAGGAGGCTCCCTTCCTCGCGGGCAGGTGCCCGGAACGGACCAGGCAGCCGAGGGTGTCGCAGATGACGCGGGTGGCGATCAACGAGGTGATCTCCGCGTTGTCGTAGGGCGGCGAGCACTCCACGACCTCGATCCCGGCCAGCGGCGCCGCGTCGGCGATGATCTGGATGAACTTCAGGACCTCGCGCGGCAGGAAACCGCCGGGTTCCGGCCAGCCGGTGCCGGGGACGAACGCGGCGTCCAGGCAGTCGACGTCGAAGGAGAGCCACACGGCCTCGGCGTCCTTCCAGGCGACCTCCAGCGCGCGCTCGGCCGCCGCCTCGATGCCCATCTCCACGCAGTCGGTGACCGTCATGATCGTGGTGCCGCGCTCGCGGCCGACCTTCACCCCCGGCCGGGGCGCCTGCCAGCCGCCGATGCCGATCTGCACCAGGTTCTGCGGCGGCACGTTGGGGATGTCGGTCGCGTGGAACCACGGCGTGGTGTGCATACGTTCGTCGAGGTCGGTCTCTTGCGTGTCCACGTGCCGGTCGAAGTGGATGATCCCGAGGTTGCCCGACAGGTGCTCGGCCACGCCGCGCACGGTCGGGTACCCGATGGAGTGGTCACCGCCCAGGACGACCGGGAACGCCCCGCTGGAGTAGACGTGCGAGACGGCCTTGGAGATCTGGTCGAAGGTCTTCTCGATGTTGCCGGGGATGGTGAACACGTCCCCGAGATCGGCCATCGTGATCGACTCGCGCAGGTCCACCCCCAGCTCGAAGCTGTAGGGCCCGTACAGGGCGGAGATCTTCCTGATGCCCTGCGGGCCGAACCGGGTGCCCGAACGGTAGGTCGTGCCGCCGTCGAACGGCGCGCCCAGGATCGCCACGTCGTACTCACCGCAGCGCCGCACGTCCTCGACGTACGGGGCCTTGAGGAAGGTGTTGATCCCCGCGAAGTGCGGCAGCTCGCCCCGGGAGAAGGTCGGGATGCGCCGGTCGACGATGGAGTCGGCGCCCTGCAGGCCCACCTCCAGGGCCCAGGCGATCTCGCGTTCCCAGTTGGTGGTGGGCAGTTCGGCCTCGCGGTCGACGGCGAAGCGGGCCTCGGGGCCGTACCGGTCAGGCCCCGAGGGGGCCGCGCCGGAGGGGCCCTGGCGGGCGGGGTCGGAAGCGGACGGGTGCCAGTGCATGGAGCTCCGATCAGCTCGGAACCCGGCCGGAGGGCAGCCGGGATCGGCCGGCCTCCCGGGCTTTTGTCCCGCCGTGGAACGGCCGCACGGCCGCCTGCACCTCTCGGACCAGTCCCGCGCCGACGCCGTACGACCTCACGATCGTGAACGCCCGGCGTCGGCGGCGGCGGAACCCTAGGTGCGCCCCACCATGAGGTGGGTCACTGCAAGTGCATCGCCGGTACGTTTCCTCTGGATTAACCCCCTGTTGCAGTCCAGTGACCGAGTGCACGTGCCAGGGAGTCCGGATGGTGGACGAAGTTCGGCGACAGCAGCCGATCCTCGTAGTAGCGGTGGAAGACCGGCGTGGCCGAGGACGACATGGGGGGCACGATCCAGGTCCAGTCGGCCGGGCAGACCCGTCCCTCCCTCTTCTCGCGCTCCACGTGCATCAGGAAGTGCCTGGACTCGGTGTGGTGGTCCGTCATCGTCACTCCCGCCCGCTCGAAGGAGTGCAGCACCGCCACGTTCAGCTCCACCAGCGCGTAGTCCCGCCAGAGCGATCGGTCACTTTCGGTGTCCAGTCCCATGCGCCGGGCGATGACCGGCATCAGGTCGTAGCGGTCGGTGTCGGCCAGGTTGCGGGCGCCGATCTCGGTGCCCATGTACCAGCCGTTGAACGGGGCCGCCCGGTAGCAGACCCCGCCGATCTCCAGGCACATGTTCGAGATGACCGGCACCGCGTGCCAGCGCAGTCCCAGCTCCTCGAACCACCGGTAGGCGGGATGCGAGAGCGCGACCTCCAGCACGGCGTCGCCGGGGATCGTGGACAGCAGCGGCGGCCCGTCCCCCATCGAGACCGCCAGCGGGAGGACGTCGAAGGGGCTTCCGGGCCCGCCGGGCCAGCCCAGCTCGCGCAGCATCGCGGTGAAACCGGTGTAACGAGGGTCACCGACGACCGAGCCGTCCTCCATCGCGTACCCGGCGTAGCGGATCAGCTGCTCGTTCCAGATCCGCGGCCCCGGGGCCCCAGGCCGGTCCTGGGGGAAGACGGTGATCGTCGGGCGGATCCGGCGGTTCGGCGCCGCGTCCCGCAGGTGGTTCACGCACTCGACGGCGACACCCTCGGCCGTGGTGACGTGCCGCCGGTCGCGCACCCGCAGCGAGCGCCAGTACAGGCGCCCGATGCACCTGCCGCTGTTGCGCCAGGCCACCCGGGCGCCGAAGATCAGCTCACCGGGAGTGTGGGTGTACGTCCCGCTCCTGGCGATCTCCTGCCGGACCTCGCGCAGGCGTTCCCGCAGGACTCCCGCCCCGGGATTCTCGGCGTGGAACAGCCTGAGATAGTCCTCGGCCGCCGCCACGTCGACCGGGGGCACCTCGGGGGCGCCACCGGGGGCACAAAGAACACCGGAGACACCGGGAACACCGGGAACACCGGGAACACCAGGGGCACCGGGAACACCAGGGACACCGGGAACATCGAGGACACCCGGGACGTCGCGGACCGGATCCGGCGCACGCCGCCGGGACCTTCGCCAGGTCAGCACAGAAAGACCGCCAATTGTGGCTCACGGGCACGACGACCGTTCCGGGCGGCGCGGTGCCCTGAACGCGGCGGCCCTTCCCCGCTGCGATCGCTGTTGTCCGCGGCAGCCACGCACCGAATCACTCACCGCGATCAGGGCGGCACCGGGCGCAGCGTTCCTCATTTTCTGTGATTCACCGTGGTTTGTCCGGCGAATCGCGAGGTGAGGGGCCCGCCGAATCGGAGCGGGATACGGCGAAGGCCCCGGAAGCGGGGCTTCCGGGGCCTTTCAGCTGGCTCCCGCGATAGGACTCGAACCTATAACCTGCCGGTTAACAGCCGGCTGCTCTGCCGATTGAGCTACACGGGATTGCGCTTTGCGCTGGTCGGACCGGGTGTTCCCCGTTCCTTGCGGCGCAGGAATAGATTAGCGCACTCCATGGGTGTGTGTCGCATCGATACTCCGGGGTAGGTGCGAGACGAGGCGATCCGCGAGTGATCACAGGACAGGGTCCGCGGAACATGCTTGTGGAGGTGGACATGCGTTATCGATTGATGCTCGGAGTGGGGTTCGCGGTCGGCTACATCCTGGGAAGCCGCGCCGGACGGGAGCGTTACGAGCAGATCAAGCAGCTGGCCCAGCGGGTCTCCGACAACCCCACCGTGCAGGAGACGGCCGGCCTGATGGGCGCCAAGGTCTCCAAGGCGACGGGCGTGGCCAGGACCAAGGTGAGCGACGTGGCGAGGAACCGGCTGCCGTTCCTGCGCTCGGCCAACGGCTGGCACGGCGACGAGCACGACGAGACGGGCACCGGCTGGCCGGAGAACCAGAGGACCAACGCCCCCTACTGATCTCGCCGCCGCCGAACCATCGGCATTCACGGGCCGGGAACGGCCCGCCGGATGCGAAAGGCCCCTGGCGGGGCCTTTCGCGTGTCCGGGGCCGATTTCCTCGGGCGCCAGGGCTCCGGCGTGTCGCCTCGGGGGCTTCTCGAACGCCAGGGCTCCGGCGTGTCACCTCAGGGCACCTTCCCGGACGTTACGGCTCCGGCCATGTCATCCTCAGGCACCCCTCGAACGCCGGGCGCCTCTCAGACTCCGAAGCTCCGGCGTGTCTCCTCAAGCGCCTGCTCCGCGAGGGCGCGCAGGCCGGGGTCCTCCGGATCGAGGCCGGAGTCGAAGACGAACTCCCAGACCAGCCGGTCGTCGTCGGTCCTCCTCGCCACCAGCCGCACTCCCCCTCGCGCGTCCAGCGGGACGTACTGGTTGACCACGATGGAGGCGGTCACCCGCTCCCGCACGGCCTCGGGGATCCGGCCGGGCTCGGGCAGCAGCGCCCGGTGCGACCGCCCGTCGGTGGTGCCGACCGTCAGCCCCTCCTCGTCCCACACCCCGCGATCCACCCGGAACCAGGGCAGGCGTTCGCCGCCCAGATAGAGGGCCTTGTCCGCGGCGATCACGTAGCCGTCGGGCCCCTCGGCGTAGGCGAGCACCCGGTCGCCGGGGACGACGGCCGCGCGGACCTCTGAGGGCATGCGATTGAAGAGCTTCACCGCTCCACGGTATCCGCCAGCAGGTCGAGGGTGAGCGCGGCCGACCAGGAGAAGTCCCGGCTGCCCCGCCCGCTGCCGTCGAAGGGGTCGAAGCACTCGCGGAAACCCGCCTGCCGTACGAGGCGCAGGGTGCCCGAGCCGAGCAGCCGCGCCAGTCCCGACAGGTCGTGCGCGCCCGCCGCCCGCCGCAGCAGCCAGTTGGTGTTCACCCAGGACGGCCCGCGCCAGTAGCAGGACCGGTCGAACTGCTGGGCGCGGATCTCGCAGCTCGGCACCGGGTATCCGGCGGCCCCCATGAAACGGGCCGACTCCAGCACCCTCACCAGCTCCGCGACCCGGTCGGCGGGCATCTCCTGGTCGAGCATCGGCCCGAAGCAGCCGACCGTGCAGACGGGGCTGAGCCGCCCGCCGCGCAGGTCGCGGGCGCGGAAGACGCCGTCGTCCCACAGACGTTCCAGCAGCGCCGCGCGGATCCGCTCCGCCGCCTCCCGGTGCGGGCCCGCGTCCGCGCCCGCCACCGGGGCCAGCTCGGCGAGCGCCTGGCAGGAGGCGAGCCAGATCCCGTTGAACATCGGGTCCTCGACCGCGAACGGATGCTCGTCCCGCAGGTAGGCCGGGTCGTAGCCGGAGTTCCGGTAGCCCAGGACGAGGGCCATGTAGCGGTCGTGGCGGCTGTCGGGAGGCCGTTCGGAGGGCTCCTCGCGCCGGTGGTAGGCGTGGCGCACCGAGGGCAGCGCCTCCAGCGGCGCGTCCCAGGCGGGGCTGTCGTCCATCCCGGACTCCCACGGGTGCACGATCGCGGCCAGCCCTCCCCCGCCGAGGTCCCTGGAGGTGGCGAGGTAGTCGTGCTGGGCGGCCAGCATCGGGTAGATCCGCCGTACGAGGGCCACGGCCGTGTCGCGGTCGGCCGCGTGCCGCCATATCCACCACAGGGCCAGCGCGTGCAGCGGCGGCTGCGTCAGCCCGGAGGTGCACACGGCGTTGGGAGAGGCCGGGTGCTCCGGGGAGCGCCAGACCGAGGGGCCGGGGAAGTAGCCCTCCGCCTCGACGGGGTGGAAGACGATGTGCGGCACCATCCCGGTGCCCCACTGCCCCGCCAGCAGGCTGATCAGCTCGGTTCCGGCCCTGCGGGTGTCCCAGCGGGCCAGGCCGATCGCGACGAAGGTGGAGTCCCAGTTCCACTGGTGCGGGTAGAGGCCGGGCGCGGGAACGGTCGCGGACCCCGTCCAGTTCGCGTCGAGCACGGACCACGCCTCGCGCCCGAGCGCGGCGTCGTCAACCGCCGCTCGCGACTCCATCCGCCCAGTCTGCGCCTGTATCGGCCAGGAGAACAGCCCGGCCCGCCTCGAATGCGCCGAAGACGGGTGACGTACGGCCCCAGGAACCCGCCCGGAAGCCCGGAGACAGGGGCTCCCAGGGCGGCCGTCGCAAACGGCACGGCCCCGGAAAACGGGATCCCCTGGATGATCGCGGCGGTGCGCCCCCGAACAGCGCGGCCCCTTGAAAGGCGGCCTCCGGACGGCGCGGCTTCCCGGACGACGGCCTCGGACAACGGCCTTCGAACGACGCGGGCCCCGAACCTCGGTCTCGGACGACGGGCCCCGACAACGGCCCCGAACGGCGCGGGCCCCGGGAACGGAGGTTCCCGGGGCCCGCGCCGTGTGGCTCCTCAGTCGAGGTAGTCGCGAAGCATCTGCGCCCGCGTCGGGTGCCTGAGCTTGGCGAGGGTCTTCGACTCGATCTGCCGGATGCGCTCGCGCGTCACGCCGAACTCCCGGCCGACCTCCTCCAGGGTCCGGGGATGCCCGTCCGCGAGCCCGAAGCGCAGCTGGATGATGCGCTGCTCGCGATCGGAGAGGGTCGCGAGGATGTCGTCGAGCTGGTCCTGCAGCATGATGAAGGCCGCCGCCTCCATCGGCACCACCGCGTCCGCGTCCTCGATGAAGTCTCCGAGGTCGGAGTCCTCCTCACCGATCGGCGACTGCAACGACACCGGCTCCTGGGCGATCCGCTGGATCTCGATCACCCGGTCGATCGGCAGGTCCATCTCCATGGCGATCTCCTCGGGCGCGGGCTCGCGGCCGAGATCCTGGTGGAGCTGGCGCTGGACCCGTACCAGCTTGTTGATCGTCTCGACCATGTGCACCGGAATCCGAATGGTGCGCGCCTGGTCCGCGATGGCCCTGGTGATCGCCTGGCGAATCCACCAGGTGGCATATGTGGAGAACTTGTAGCCCTTGGTGTAGTCGAATTTCTCGACCGCCCGGATGAGCCCGAGGTTGCCCTCCTGGATGAGATCCAGGAACAGCATCCCGCGTCCCACATATCTTTTGGCGATTGACACGACCAGCCGCAGATTGGCCTCGATCAGCCGCTGCTTGGCCCGCGTGCCCTGCCAGGCGAGCTCCTTGAACTCCGGGAAGACCAGGCGCGAGACGACGCTGGTCAGCTTGTCCTCGGCGAACAGGCCCGCCTCGATGGACTTGGCGAGCTCCACCTCCTCCTCGGCCGTGAGCAAGGGAACGCGACCGATCTCCCGCAGGTAGATGCGGACAAGATCGCTGGTCGGGGCCCTCTTTCCGACATCCTCCTCATCGGGCCGGGCGGGTTCCTCATCGCCCTGGGGCTCGAGGACCTCCACTCCGTGCTCGGCGAGCATCCGGACGACGCGTTCGAGCGCGTCGGACGGCAGCTCGGACTTGTCGAGAGCGGCGGCCACGTCATCGACCGTGACGCTTCCGCGCTCTCTTCCCTTCGTGACGAGGTCGGCCACCTGGTCTACCGATGGCGGCCCACTTGGCAGCACCGATGCACCCACGGGAGACAGTCTGCTGTATTGGGTCCCCTAAATGGCAGACCTATTTTTGTCACCGGAGGTAAGGCCCCGATCATTATCGGATCGAGACCTTATTCGGGTTTGGTGTAATCAACCCGCGGATATTAATGCCATTTACGCCGTCAGCTCCCACGGACGCGATCCATGCCCACCCGCCACCGCCGTTCCAGTACGCCGACGCGATCCACGCGCACCCGGCGCCACCGTTCCGGTGCGCCGTCGGCTCCCGGCGGCGTGGTCCGTGCGCACCCGCCGCCGCCGTTCCGGCGCGCCGTCAGCTGCCGGCGGCGCGGTCCTTGAGCACCCGCCGCTGCTGTTCCAGCGCGACCAGCTCTCCGAACAACCGGTTGTACTCCTGCTGCTCCTCGACCGGGTTCGTCCGCTGCATCCTCGACTTGAGCTGCTCGATGGCCCGCGCCACCGAGACGAGCTCCAGGGCCGCCAGCATGGCCGAGGCGTAGCGCTCCTCGCTCGCCAGGTCGGCCCGCAACTCCTCCACGGCGAAGCGGGTGACGACCCCGCGCAGGGAGTCCTCGGCCCCGCCGAGCAGCAGGTCGACCCACTCGCGCCCGCCCTGCCCCGCCGTGGCGGTGCCGCCGGAGTCGACGATCAGCCGGTAGAGGGCCGCGTGCTCGGCGAGCGTGAACGCCTCCGCGCCCAGCGCCTCGAAGCCCGGCCCGAGCAGCGCGGGACGCTGCACGGCCAGCCGCAGCACCTCCGCCTCGGTGCGGACGCCGGGGTCGGTGAGGTCGGCGACCTTGCGGGGCCCCGCGGGGCGCTGGGCGCGCGGCTGGGCCGCCGCCGAGGAGACCTCGGTGATCCGGTCGAGGACGAAGCGCTCGTTGTTGAAGCCCAGCCACCGGTCGAGGTCGACGGCGTACAGCTGGCGCAGGGATCTGTCCTTGATGCCGGCCACGATCGGGGCGGCGGCGTCGAGGGCGGAGAGGCGTCCCTCGTTGGTGCTCACGTCGTAGCGGGAGATCACGCTGCGGATGGCGAACGCGAACAGCGGCTCGCGCCCGGCGATCAGGTCGCGCACGGCCGCCTCGCCGTGCCTGACGCGCAGGTCGCACGGGTCGAGGCCGTCGGCCTGCACGGCGACGAAGGTCTGGGTGACGAACTTCTGCTCGTCGGCGAAGGCGCGCAGGGCCGCCTTCTGGCCCGCCGCGTCGCCGTCGAAGGTGAAGACCACCTCGCCGTGCGACCCCGACTGGTCGAGCAGCAGCCGCCGGAGCACCTTGATGTGCTCCTCGCCGAACGCGGTGCCGCAGGTGGCCACCGCCGTCGGCACGCCCGACAGGTGACAGGCCATCACGTCGGTGTAGCCCTCGACGATCACGGCCTGGGAGCGCTTGGAGATCTCACGCTTGGCCAGGTCGACGCCGTAGAGGACCTCGCTCTTCTTGTAGAGCGGGCTTTCCGGGGTGTTCAGGTATTTCGGCCCGTCTTCGGCTTCGTTCAATTTCCGTGCGCCGAAACCGATGACATCGCCGGTTATGTCGCGGATGGGCCAGACCAGTCGTCCCCTGAAACGGTCGATCGGGCCGCGCCGCCCCTCCTTGGCCAGCCCGCCCTTGATCAGCTCCGCGGTGGTGAAGCCCCGGGCCATCAGGTGCCGCGAGAGGGCCTCCCACTCGGCGGGGGCGTACCCGACGCCGAAGCGCTCGGCGTCGACCCGCTCGAACCCGCGCTCCGACAGGAACCTGCGCCCGATCGCGGCGTCGGGGGCGGACAGCTTCGAGACGTAGAACTCCGCCGCCGCCTTGTGGGCCTCGATCAGACGGATGCGCTCGCCCTGCTCGCGCCCGGGGACGTAGCCGCCCTGCTCGTAGCGGAGCTGGACGCCCGCCCGGTTGGCCAGCCGCTCGACCGCCTCGCCGAACGACAGGTGCTCCAGGCGCCGGACGAAGGTGATGACGTCACCGCCCTCGGCGCAGCCGAAGCAGTACCAGTATCCCCGGGTGGGGGTCACGTTGAAGGACGGGCTCTTCTCCTCATGGAAGGGGCAGAGCCCTTTCAGGTTGCCGCCGCCCGCGTTGCGGAGCTGGATGTGCTCGCCCACGATGTCGGCGATCGGTGAGCGCTCCCGTACGAGCGCGATGTCCTCATCACTGATCCGGCCTGCCACGCCGCGAGTCTAGTCCGGCCCTCCGACAGGTCGGGGCGACGAGCCGCCCCGCACCCCGCTCCTGTCTTCCGGCAGGCCGGGACACCACCACCGGGACAGGAGGGACGGGGAGGGACAGGAGGAACGACGACTTTCCCGAAGTGGTCGTGACCAATCAGGACGTCGGTTACAAAGGTAAAGGCGGATTCTCGATAATGTACGCGGGTGGAGATCATGCGATCGGGGCACATAGCACGATTGGCCGCTGTGACCGGCGCGGTGCTCGTCACCGGGGCCTGCGCGTCGCCGGGCGGGGTCGCGGGCATCGGCACGGTGGCCCCGACCCCCGGAGCGGAGTCCGCCGCCGGGTCGCCGGCCTCGTCGGTCACCGCGACCATGCCCGCGGCGACCCCGAGCCCGGCCCGGCAGACGGCGGTCGACCGCCCCAAGGCCGACCCCCCGGTGCGCGTCCCGCCGCCGAAGGTTTCCAAGCACACCTACGCCTTCCCGGTGAAGGGCTGCTCGGTCACCTACGAGAGCAGGCTCCTGGTGTTGCCCAAGACCACGATCTGGGCGGGCAAGGGCTGCGCGTTCGTCTCGCCGGTGAACGGCGTGGTCGACGAGGTCAACGCCAAGAACCGGTGGACGCCCTCCACCGACCGCGGCGCCGACCGTGAGGGCCGGTTCGTCACGGTCGTCGGCGACGACGGCGTGCGCTACCTCGGCGGCCACCTGGACAAGATCGCCACGGGGATCAGGCCGGGGCTGCGCGTCAGCGCCGGTCAGGTCCTGGGCCAGGTCGGCAACTCGGGCAACGCCCGCTCGACCGCCAGCAACCTCTACTTCGCCATCTCCTGGAAGACCCCGTCCTCGATGTGGTGGGTGCGCCGGGGCATGGTCAAGCCCTGGAACTACCTGGACGCCTGGCTGAAGGGCAACCCCACGCTCTCCCCCGGCGATGAGATGCGTGCCGTGATGAACCAGACGGGGGTGGCCCCCCGGTGCTTCACCCTGTGCGCGTCGAAGCCGCAGCCGACGAAGAAGCCCACCAGGAAGCCGAAGCCCCAGGAGCCCGTGCAGATCCCGCTGGTCGGCACCGGCACCTGACGCACGGAACGTGACACGACCCGTCAGCGGCCCGCCAGGGCGCGGTGCCAGGCGACCGCGGAGGTGTCGGTGAGCGAGGCGATCTGGTCGATGACCACGCGGAGCCGTCCGGCGTCGCCGCCGGCCCTGGTGAAGGCGGGCTTGAACGCGGGCTCCAGGGTGCCGGGGGCGCCCAGCATGATGTGGTGGGCCAGGTCGTGGATCAGCTCGCGCTGCCTGGCCTGGTTGGCGTTGTGCGCGTCGCTGGCCATCACGTAGTGGGCCGTGACCCCCTTGAGCAGCGCGCACTGCAGCCGGGTGGCCCTGGGCACGATCAGGTCGGCGCTGTAGCGCCCGGCCGCCGGTCCGTACGCCTCGCGGGTGGCGACCTCCGCGGACTTGCAGAAGTGGCCGATGAGCGAGCTGGTCAGCCCCTTGATCGCGGCGAGGTCGGCGAGTGAGCGGTCGAAGTGGCGCGGCCAGAGCGGCTGGGTGATCAGGCGTCCGAAGAGGTCCTCCAGCTCGCCGGGCTCGGCGTCGGGGGCGTACCACTCGCGGGTGGTCGCGCAGACCTCGCGGCGCTCCGCCGGGTCGCGCATCGCCTCCAGCACCACGCTGCCGGAGTGCAGGGCGTCCTCCAGGTCGTGCACGGAGTAGGCGACGTCGTCGGCCCAGTCCATGATCTGGGCCTCGAAGCTGACCTGTCCCTCGGGCGCACCCTCCCTGATCCACTCGAAGACCGGCATGTCGTCGTCGTAGACGCAGTACTTGGCACTCGTCTCGCGGGTCCACGGGTATTTGACGGCGGCGTCCAGGGAGGCGCGGGTGAGGTTGAGCCCGGCACTGCGGCCGTCCTCGGTGACGACCTTGGCCTCCAGCCGGGTCAGCAGGCGCAGGCTCTGCGCGTTGCCCTCGAAGCCCCCGCACCCGGCGGCCACCTCGTTGAGCGCCGTCTCACCGTTGTGCCCGAACGGCGGGTGGCCGAGGTCGTGGGCCAGGCACGCGGTCTCCACCAGATCGGGGTTGCGGCCGAGTGTCTCCCCCATCTCGCGGCCGATCTGCGCGCACTCCAGGGAGTGGGTCAGGCGGGTGCGGGGGATGTGCTGGCCACTGCCGAAGGTCTCTCCGGGACCGACGACCTGCGTCTTGGCGGCGAGCCTGCGGAGCCCGGCGCTGTGCAGCACCCGCGCCCGGTCGCGCTCGAACGAGCTTCGTTCGGGGTTGCCGGGAGGTTCCGGCACCCACCTGGCCTGATCGTGTTCGTCGTAGCCATGCATAAGTGCCCTGATTTTATCCGCGAAAGGGCCCTCCCATGCCGAACGGCGAGAAAACACCTGGTTACCGGGCATGCGCCGCCGTTCCCCGCCTCTCCCCACCCGTCCCCGCCCGTCCGTGTCGAGGGCGGCCCGTTGGAAGAGGTACGACCGAGTTGGGCGCGCACCCGGGCCCGCGGCCGCCCCGGTGAGGGCGGGACGGCCGCGGGGACCGGCTCGGCGGGACGTCACCTCCGGCGGTGCCGGAGCGCCCCGCGAAGCGGACGGGGATCAGCGGACGCGAAGCCGCCCCGCGAAGCGGACGGGGGTCAGCGGGTGTCGGAGCCGCCGCACACCAGGGTGGCGCGGGCGGCCTCCAGGCGGGCGACCGGGATGCGGAACGGCGAGCAGGACACGTAGTCGAGACCGGCCTGGTGGCAGAAGTGGATCGAGTCCGGGTCGCCGCCGTGCTCGCCGCAGATGCCCAGCTTCAGGTCGGGACGGGTCGCGCGGCCCCGCTCGACGGCGATCTCGACGAGCCTGCCGACTCCGTCGCGGTCCAGGGTCTCGAACGGGGAGACACCGAAGACGCCCAGCTCCAGATACTTGGCGAAGAAGGCGGCCTCGACGTCGTCCCGGGAGAAACCCCAGGTCATCTGGGTCAGGTCGTTGGTGCCGAAGGAGAAGAACTGGGCGGCCTCGGCGATCTGGCCGGCGGTCAGCGCCGCGCGGGGCACCTCGATCATCGTGCCGATCAGCGCGTCGACGCCGGTCTCCTCCAGGATCTGCCGCGCCTCGTCCTTGACGTGCTCCAGCTCCTGTACGGCGGCCACCAGCGGAATCATGATCTCCGGGCGGCTGCCGGGCACGGCCCTGGCCGCCTCCGCGATCGCCCGGACCTGCATGGCGAAGACGCCGGGGATGACCAGGCCGAGCCGGACGCCGCGCAGGCCCAGCATCGGGTTCTCCTCGTGGAGCCGCTTGAGCGCGATCAGCAGCTTGCGGTCCTTCTCCTCCACCGCGTCGCCGGCGAGGGCGACCTTCACCGACAGCTCGGTGTAGTCGGGCAGGAACTCGTGCAGCGGCGGGTCGATCAGGCGGATCGTGACGGGCAGGCCCTCCATCGCCTGGAAGATCTTCGCGAAGTCCGCCCGCTGCAGCGGCTCCAGCGCGGCCAGCGCCCGCTCGCGCTCCTCCGCGGAGGTGGCCAGCACCAGGTCCTCGACCAGGGCGCGGCGCTCGCCGAGGAACATGTGCTCGGTGCGGCAGAGCCCGATGCCCTGGGCGCCGAACCTGCGCGCCCTGGCGGAGTCCTCGCCGGTGTCGGCGTTGGCGCGCACGTCCATCCGGCGTACCTCGTCGGCGTGGGACATGATCCGGTGCACGGCGCGGACGAGCTCGTCGTCCCGGTCGCCCGAGCCCTCGAAGTACTCCACGACCGGGGAGGGGACCACCGGCACCTCGCCGAGGTAGACGGCCCCGCTGGTGCCGTCGATGGAGATGACGTCGCCCTCGGAGACCACGAGGCCGGAGGCGGTGGTGAACGTGCGGTCCGCGGCGGAGACGTCCAGCTCCTCGGCGCCGCAGACGCAGGTCTTGCCCATGCCCCTGGCGACCACGGCGGCGTGCGAGGTCTTGCCCCCGCGGCTCGTCAGCACGCCCTGGGCGGCGATCATCCCGGCCAGGTCGTCGGGGTTGGTCTCGCGGCGGACCAGGATGACGGCCTCGCCCTCCCCGGCGAGCTCGACGGCCCGTTCCGTGGAGAAGACGGCCTTGCCGACGGCCGCGCCCGGCGAGGCGTTCATCCCCCTGGCGATCACCTTGCTGCCGGCGTCCTCGGCGAACCTGGGGAACATGAGCTGGGCGAGCTGGTCGCCGGTCACCCGCGTCACGGCCTCGTCGAGGTCGATCACGCCCTGGTCGACGAGCTGCACGGCGATGCGGAACGCGGCGCCCGGGGTTCGTTTGCCCACCCGGGTCTGGAGCATCCAGAGCTTGCCGCGCTCGACCGTGAACTCGATGTCGCACAGGTCGCGGTAGTGGTCCTCCAGCGTCTTCATCGTCCGCATGAGCTCGTCGTAGACGCTTTTGTCGATGCCCTCCAGCTCCTGCAGCCGCATGGTGTTGCGGATGCCCGCGACCACGTCCTCGCCCTGGGCGTTCTGCAGGTAGTCGCCGTACACGCCCTGCTGGCCGCTGCCGGGGTCGCGGGTGAAGGCCACCCCGGTGCCGGAGTCCATGCCGCAGTTGCCGAAGACCATCGAGCAGACGCTGACCGCGGTGCCCAGGTCGGCCGGGATGCGCTCCTGGCGGCGGTACAGGACCGCGCGCGGGGCGTTCCACGACGCGAACACCGCCTCCACCGCCATGCGCATCTGCAGGTGCGGGTCGGAGGGGAAGTCCTCGCCCGTCTTGGCCCGCACGATCTCCTTGTACGTCGCGACCAGGCGCCTGAGGTCGGCCGCCTCCAGTTCCAGGTCGTCGCGGCCGCCCTTGAGCTCCTCCAGGGCGTTGTCGAAGAGCTCGCCGTCGATGTCCTGGACGGTCTTGCCGAACATCTGGATGAGGCGCCGGTAGGAGTCCCAGGCGAAGCGCTCGTTGCCGCCGGCCTGTTTGGCCAGCCCGTGCACCGAGTCGTCGTTGAGCCCGATGTTGAGGACGGTCTCCATCATGCCGGGCATCGAGAACGCGGCTCCGGAGCGCACGCTCACCAGGAGCGGGTCGTCGGCCTGGCCCAGCCGGCGGCCCATCGTGGCCTCCAGGGCGGCCAGGTGCTCGGAGACCTCCTCCTGCATCCCCTCGGGAGAGATGCCGTTCGCGAGGAAGCTCCGGCACGCCTCGGTGGTGATGGTGAAGCCGGGGGGCACCGGCAGCCCGAGGTTGGTCATCTCGGCGAGGTTCGCCCCCTTGCCGCCGAGCAGGTCCCTGAGATCTTTGTTGCCCTCGGTGAAGTCGTAAACGTACTTCGGCACGGTTGCTCCTTCTGCGACTTCAAACGCCGTCTGGTTCCGCCTCCCTCCGGACTCTACCGACGAACAAGGCGACGAAACGGCACACACCTCGCGAAGCGACATTGTCGCAGCTCAGAGCGGGTAAACCGGTCTAATCCAATTCAAATCAAGACCAAATACGAGAGGATATCGATCGTCCAGAAAATTGGTTTACACCAATTGGTATAAACCAATTCCCCGCGCATTCAAACCCGTTCACGGCCGGTTCAGCGACCCGCCAGGCCCGCCTCGGCGAGGGGGTTCAGGTCGGGAACCTCCCCCTCCGCGGGACCCTCGCCGGGCGGCAGCCACAGCACGAACACACTCCCCTCGCCCAGCCGGGAGAACAGGCGCACGTACCCGCCGTGCGACTCCACGATCTGGCGGACGATCGCCAGGCCCAGCCCGCTGTGCCGGTCACGGCGGCTGGTCTGGCCGCGCCAGAACCGGTCGAACACCCGCGCGTGGTCGTCCTCGGGCACCCCGGGCCCGGCGTCGCGCACCGCCACCCAGATCCAGCCCTCGGCACGGCCGGCCGCCACGACGACCTCGCTCCCGCCGGGCGCGAGCCGTACCGCGTTGGAGAGCAGGTTGCCCACGGCCCGGCGCAGGGCGTCGTGGTCCCCCACCCCGCGCAGCCCGGCGGGCAGCGTCCTGCGGATCGACAGCCCGCGCCCGGCCGCGAGCGTGGTGAACTCCTCGGCCGCCTCGGCGGCCAGCGCCCCCACGTCCACCTCGGCGTCGGCCAGCGCGGGCGCGGACCGGCGCGCGGTCGCCAGCAGGTCCTCGACCAGGCGGGTCATCCGGGTGGTGGCCCGGTCCACGATGGCCACCGCGCGCATCCGCTCCTCCTCGGTGCTGTCGGGCGAGGCGAGGACGGCGTCCACGTTGGCCCGGATGATGGCCAGCGGGCTGCGCAGCTCGTGGGAGGCGTCGTCGATCAGCTGCCGCTGCGCCAGGAAGGCTCCCTCCAGGCGGCCGAGCATGGTGTCGACGGTGTCGGCGAGGTCGCGGAGCTCGTCCTTCGGGCCGGTGAGCAGGATCCGCCGCGACAGGTCGGTGCCCTGGATCTCGGCGGCGGCCCTGGTGATCGAGCGCACCGGGCGCAGCACCCGGCCCGAGAGGACCCACCCGATGCCGAAGCTCGCCAGGAAGAGCCCGCCCAGGGTGAGGAACGAGTAGTCGCGCAGGGTCCGCAGGGTGAGCAGGTTGACCGCGTTCTCGACCTCGGCGAGCTCGACGACGGGGGCCTTGCCGACGTAGCGCTCGGTGTCGACGCTGTAGAGCTTGGCCTGCTGGACGGTGTAGGGCCGCTCCTCGGCGCTCCTGGCCACGGCGACGTACAGCAGGCCGATGACCAGCGCGGTGAGCAGGAACAGCAGGCTGGAGTACAGGACGGTCAGCCGGAAGCGGATCGTCTGCACGAAGGAGAGCCTCATGTGTCCTCCCGTAACCGGTAGCCCTTGCTGACCACGGTCTCGATCACGGCGTCGGCGCCGAGCTTGCGCCGCAGGTTCCCGACCGTCACCCGCACGGTGTTGGTGAACGGGTCGGTGTGCTCGTCCCAGACGTGCTCCAGCAGCTCCTCGGCGGAGACGACGTGCCCGGGGCGGGTCATCAGGTAGTGCAGGACCCCGAACTCCTTGGGGGTCAGGCCCAGCTCGCGCCCGGTCGAGTGGGCCTCCACCCGGGAGGTGTCCAGCCGCAGCGCCCCCACCTGAAGGATCGCGGTGCCGCCGCCCGGCTCCCTGCGCAGCAGCGCGCGGACGCGGGCCAGGAGTTCGGGGAAGGCGAACGGTTTGACCAGGTAGTCGTCGGCGCCCTCGTCCAGCCCCCTGACCCGGTCGTCCAGCCGGTCCCGCGCGGTCACCATGATGATCCGCACCGCCTGGCCCTGGTCGGTCCCGCGCAGTGCCCGGCACACCTCGAAACCGTCCCCTCCGGGCAGGTTGAGGTCGAGAAGGACCAGGTCGTAGGAGTTGACCTGGAGCTTCTCGCGCGCCTGGGCCACGTCGTAGGCGACGTCGACCGCGTACCCGGCCCGGACGAGCCCCACGCGCAGGGCGTCGACCAGGTCTTCCTCATCTTCGACAACGAGCAGTCGCATGGTACGAACCTAGGTCGTGCGCGGCCGGAAACGCGGATGCCACCGCCATGCCGCGCTCGCGTTCGCGTTCCTGTGCGCACCGTCCACCCGCGCTCACTCCCGGATGATTCGTTCGGCGACGGGAGCGGCCCGATCGATGGGGATGGCGAAACCGATGCCGATGGACCCGGCGCCCCGCCGCGAGAGCGTCGCGATCGCGGTGTTGACCCCGATCACCTCGCCCCTGGCGTTGACCAGCGGGCCCCCCGAGTTGCCGGGGTTGATGGAGGCGTCGGTCTGCAGCGCGGTCTGCCCGCGCCCGCCCAGCCGCACCTGGCGGTCGAGGGCGCTGACGATGCCGCCGGTGACCGTGCCCGCCAGTCCCAGCGGGGAACCGACGGCCAGCACCTGGTCCCCCACCGCGAGGTCCGCGGACCTCCCCAGCTCCGCTGGGACCAGCCCGCGGGCGTCGTCCACCCTGAGCACCGCGAGGTCGTAGGCCTCGTCGGTGCCCACGACGGTGGCGGGCAGCCGCCGCCCGTCGCCGAGCACGACGGTGACGCTCGCGCCACCGGCCAGGACGTGCGCGTTGGTGAGCAGGTGCCCGGCACCGTCGATCACGAAGCCGGAGCCAGAGCCCCGGCCCGACTCGACCGACACGACGCTCGGCAGCACCTTGGCCGCCGTGCCGCTGAGGCCGCCCGCCGGACTTGACGGGCCGGACGGGCCGGACGGGCCGGACGGGCCCGCGGTGGATCGGGGCAGCGCCACGGGAGCGGGCCGCTCCTCCCCCGCCAGCCGGGCCGCCGCGACGCCCGACGCGCCGCCGGTGACCAGGGCGACGAGCGCGGCGGCGACCAGGACGCGTCCCGTTCCCGCCCCGCGCGCGACGGTCACCCGGCCCGCCGGTGGGCCGGTCTCCTCCGGCGGCGCGGCCGGGGGCGGGTCCCCCGGCGTGAAACCCGGCCCGCGGGGCCGCCCGAGCCCGGGGGGCCGATCGTGTGACGTCACCATGGCCGACTCCTCAAAGGATCCTCGAGAACCAGAACAGGGAGGTCCCGGCCGCCACGACCGCGCCGAGCAGGGCCACCCCCACGAACCACGGCCAGACCTCCTGCCGCTCGGTCCGGTAGCCCACCGAGCTGCCGATGTCGTCGTAGACCGCCCGCAACTCGCCGCCGGAGGCCGCCTCGTAGAACCCTCCGCCGGTGCTCTCCGCCAGCTCGCGCAGCGCCGGGCCGTCCACCGGCACCCGCGTCTCCCGGCCGCCCATCTGGATCGTGCCATCGGAGGTGCCGTACGCGATGGTCGAGACCGGTACGCGCCGGGAGGCCGCCTCCCGCGCGGCCAGCTCCGGCGTCCGGCCCATGGTGCTCGACCCGTCGGACATCAGCACGATGTGGGCGGGCGGCCGCTCCTGGCCCGCCTCCCGCCCCTCCAGGGCCTCGATCGCGTCCAGGGACGAGAACACCGCCTCGCCGATGGCCGTACCGGAGTCCGTGGTGAGCCGGTCGATCGCGGACAGCACCGCCGCCCTGTCGGCGGTGGGCGGCACGCTCACCGAGGCGGAGGACGAGAACGTGACCAGGCCCAGGTTGAACCGGGCGGGCAGGTCCCCGACGAACCGCCGCGCGGCCTCCCGGGCCGCCGCGAACCGGTTCGGCACCACGTCCGTGGCCTGCATCGACGCCGAGACGTCGAACGCCACGATGATCGTCGCCTGCTCCCTCGGGACCCGCATCTCGGCCGTCGGCCGCGCGAACCCGACGACGAGAAGCACCAGCATCCCCATGAACGCCGCGGCGGGCACGTGCCTGCGCCACCCGGGCCCCCTGGGCGCGAGCTTGTCCAGCAGGTCCAGGTTGGTGAACCGCAGGGCGTACCGGCTGCGCCGCAGATACATGACGACGTACAGAGCCGCGATCATCAGGGCGGGGACCAGCAGCCACAACCAGACGGGAGACAGGAACGTCATGCCGCACCTCCTCTCATGCCCTGCGCGCCACGGGCCCGCGCCAGGCGGCGCCGCAGCATGACGTGACGGACCAGGTCGCGGACCCAGTCGCGGTCGGTGTCCAGGCGCAGGTGCGCGGCCCCGCACCGGCGCAGGGCGGTCGCGATGGCCGCCCGCTGGCCCGCGGCGGCCTCGGCGTAGCGCTCGCGAAGGCGGGCGCCGGCCGTGGAGACCTCCCTGCGGCGGCCGGTCTCCGGGTCGACGAGGGTGAGCACGCCCACGTCGGGCAGGGTCAGCTCCCTGGGGTCGACGACCTCCACCGCGAGGAGCTGGTGGCGGAGCGCAAGGTGGCGCAGCGGCCTCTCCCAGGTCTCAGGGGGGTCGAGGAAGTCCGAGACGACGACCACGAGCCCGCGGCGGCGCACGACCCGGCGCAGGTCGTCGGCGGCCGGGCCGACGCGCGGCGCCGGGACGCCCGGCTCGGTGCGCGGCAGCGAGAACACGGCGTTCAGCAGCGCCATGAGATGCGGGCGCCCGCTCCTGGCGGGGAAGCGCCGGACCTCGCCGCCGTGCAGGAGGTGCGCCCCGACCCGGTTGCCCGTCCGCTCGGTGAGGAACCCGACCGCCGCGACGGCGGCGAGCGCGAGTTCCCGCTTCTCCATCAGCGCGGTGCCGAAGTCCATGCTGGCGCTGGCGTCGAGCAGCACCCAGGTCTCCAGCTCCCGATCGGCGATCATGTCCCGCACGTGCGGCTCCGTCGTGCGGGCGGTGACGTTCCAGTCCATCCGGCGCACGTCGTCACCCGGCGCGTACGGCCTCGCCTCGGCGAGCTCGCCGCCCGGGCCCGGGGTGAGCCCCCGGTGGTCGCCCTGGAGCAGCCCGTCCAGGCGCCTGACGACCGTCAGCTCCAGCCGCCGGAGCACCCGCTCGGACAGCAGGTGCCGCATCAGGCCGCCTCTCCCTGCCCGGGGGCGATCCTGGGCATCGGGATCGCCGCGGCCACCCGGTCCACGATGTGCCGGGGGGAGACGTCGTCGGCCAGCGCGTCGAACGACGGCACCAGCCGGTGCGCGATGACGTCACCGGCCAGGTCCGCGACGTCCTCGGGCAGCACGTAGTCGCGCCCGCGCAGCAGCGCCAGCGCGCGGGCCGCGGCGACCAGGCCGAGCGTCGCGCGGGGGCTCGCGCCGAAGGCGAGCAGCGGGGCGACGTCCGCCAGCCCGAACCGCGCGGGCTCCCGGGTCGCGTATACCAGCCGGACCGCGTACTCGGCGACGGCGTGGTGGACGAAGACCTCGTCCACGGCCGCCTGGAGCTCCAGCAGCCGCTGCGCGTCGAGCACCCGCCGGGAGGCCGGCCGGCCGGTGCTCATCCTGTAGAGGATCGCGAGCTCCTCCGACTCGCTCGGGTACCCCACGTCGATCTTCATCAGGAAGCGGTCCCGCTGGGCCTCGGGCAGGTGGTAGACCCCCTCCGACTCGATCGGGTTCTGGGTCGCCAGGACCAGGAACGGGGCGGGCACCGGGTGGGTGCGTCCGCCGATGCTCACCTGGCGCTCGGCCATCACCTCCAACAGCGCCGACTGGACCTTGGCCGGAGCCCTGTTGATCTCGTCGGCGAGCACGAAGTTGGCCATCACCGGGCCCAGCTCGATGTCGAAGCTCTCCGTGGACGGCCGGTAGATGCGGGTGCCGACGATGTCGGCGGGCACCAGGTCGGGCGTGAACTGGATCCGGGCGAACGAGCCGCCCACCACACCGGCGAGCGTCTCGGCCGCCAGCGTCTTGGCGATGCCGGGAACCCCCTCCAGGAGGCAGTGCCCCCGGGCGAGGACCGCGACGAGCAGGCGCTCGACCATGCGGTCCTGGCCGACGATCACCCGCTTGACCTCGAACAGCGCCCGCCCGAGCACGGCGCTCTCCGCTCTGTCGTCTTCGACCTCCCTCATGTGGTCGGCGCGCCCGGTGTACTCGCTCACGGGGCGATCGCGGAGGTCGGGGCCGGGCAGTCGTCGACGAGCAGCCGCAGCTCGATCGCGCCGTGGGCGGGTCGCGGGTCGGCGTGAGCGGCACTCCCGGTGAGCAGGAAGACGACCCCGCCGAGGGCCACCACCCCCGGAACGGTCTTCCAAGGTGATACGCGTGCCATCGTTCTCCCCTTCGTCGAACGAACGATCACCCTGATGTCATCAGAGACCTCCGAAAACCGCCGTAAGCCTGCTTTTTATCTCGTCTTTCGCCCCGGTCCGGCCGGTGGGGAGAGGGCCGGGGCCGGGAAAGGCGACGGCCGGCGGCCCCCTGGTGTGGGGGCCGCCGGCCGTGGCCGGTCGGGCGGGGCCGACCTCAGTCGTTGAGGTGCTGGCGGAGGTAGGAGTCGACCTGGTCGAGAGCCACGCGCTTCTGGGCCATCGAGTCGCGCTCGCGGATGGTCACCGCCTGGTCGTCGAGCGTGTCGAAGTCGACGGTGATGCAGAACGGCGTGCCGATCTCGTCCTGGCGGCGGTAGCGGCGGCCGATCGCCCCCGCGTCGTCGAACTCCACGTTCCAGCGGCGGCGGAGCTGGGCGGCCAGGTCCTTGGCCTTGGGCGACAGGTCGGCGTTGCGCGACAGCGGAAGCACCGCGACCTTGACCGGCGCGAGCCGGTGGTCGAGGCGCATGACCGTGCGCTTCTCCATGACGCCCTTGGCGTTGGGCGCCTCGTCCTCGGTGTAGGCGTCGATCAGGAAGGTGAGCGTGGCCCGGTCGACACCGGCGGCCGGCTCGATGACGTACGGGACGTAGCGCTCGCCGGTGTCCTGCTCGAAGAAGCTCAGGTCGGTGCCGGAGGCCTTGCCGTGCGCGGTCAGGTCGAAGTCGGTGCGGTTGGCGATGCCCTCGAGCTCGCCCCACTCGGTGCCGGTGAAGTTGAAGCGGTACTCGATGTCGACGGTCCGCTTGGAGTAGTGGGAGAGCTTCTCCTGCGGGTGCTCGTAGATGCGCAGGTTGTCCTGGTTGATGCCCAGGTCGGTGTACCAGCGGAAGCGCTCGTCGATCCAGTACTGGTGCCACTCCTCGTCGCTGCCCGGCTTGACGAAGAACTCCATCTCCATCTGCTCGAACTCGCGGGTGCGGAAGATGAAGTTGCCCGGGGTGATCTCGTTGCGGAACGACTTGCCGATCTGGCCGATGCCGAACGGGACCTTCCTGCGCGCCGACTGCTGCACGTTGAGGTAGTTGATGAAGATGCCCTGGGCGGTCTCGGGACGCAGGTAGGCGAGGCCCGACTCGTCCTCGACCGCGCCGAGGTAGGTCTTCAGCAGGCCGCTGAACTGCTTCGGCGTGGTGAAGGCGCCCTTGGTGCCGCAGTTGGGGCAGGTGATGTCGGCCAGGCCGCCCGCCGCGGGCTTGCCGTGCTTTTCCTGGTAAGCCTCTTCAAGGTGGTCGGCCCGGTAGCGCTTGTGGCACGACTGGCACTCGGTCAGCGGGTCCGTGAAGGTCTCCACGTGGCCGCTGGCCTGCCACACCTCGCGGGCCAGGATCACCGAGGAGTCGAGACCGACCACGTCGTCACGTCCCTGCACCACGGTCTTCCACCACTGCCGCTTCACGTTGTTCTTGAGCTCCACGCCCAGCGGACCGTAGTCCCACGACGCGCGCAGGCCGCCGTAGATCTCGCTGGAGGGGTACACAAGACCACGCCGCTTGGCGAGGCTGACGATGGTGTCCATGATGTCCGTACGGCGTGCCATAAGGGAAAATCTCCATCCGGCTGGAGGTCGGCGAGGAATTGATTGAGCCTCCAGCTTAGGGGAGACCGACCCTCGGGACGTGCGGATAAACCATGCCGCCCCCCTGGCCCCGGCAAAGCTTCGCCCGTGCGGAGGGCGGGCCGTCAGGGGCGCTCGACGTCCTCGAACGCGCTCGGCTCATTGATCATGAGTGTCATCAGCGGATACATCGCCATCCGCGCCGCGCCCAGCGCCCTCCGGTAGAACCCGGCGCCCTCCCACTCGCTGACCAGCGCCCACAGCTCCGGCTCGTCCACCGACCTCGACACCCGGCCGCGCACGTAGCCCGGCTGCCCGGCCAGGGTGTCGACGATCTCGTGGGCCCGGAGGGTGAACTCCTCGGCCTGGCCCGGCGGCACCGAGTAACGGATGAGAGCAAGCATCCGCCCAGCATGCCAGAGCCGGTCCCCGGGCATGTCGCGGCGGGCGCGGTGGCGTTAGGCTCGACCCGTGGCCGACAAGCGTCCAGAACGCCCCGCGCACCCGCTGGCACAGCCCCGCCCCAGGCAGGGCAAGCGCCCGCTGCCCCCGGGTGAGCAGTTCTTCACACCGGGGGCGACCGGCCTGCGGCGGAAGGTCGAGCGGCGCAGCGCGGCCCCGCTCGTCTTCCTGTTCCAGCTCCCCCGGTGGATCGCCCCGGTGGCGCTGGTCATCCTCCTCCTGGCCGGATTCGCGGTGCCGTCCTTCTGGGGCGGCGTCGCCGTGCTTCCGGTGATCGGGTTCGTCTGCTGGCTCGCCTACATGTCGTGGCCGTCCCTGGGGTCCGGGGGGCGTCTGCTGCGCGTCGCGCTGCTCACCTTCCTGATCCTGCTCGCCGCCGACCGCTTCGGCGCCTTCTGAGAGCCTTCCCCTGGCGCCGGGGCCTTTCCCGGGCGCCCTCCCCTGCCGTCAGCGGGACGTGGGCAGGAGGGTGTAGCCGGGGAAGTTTCCCGGCAGTCGCTCGGTGTCGGGCCCCTGGGTGACGGCCCGGACGAGCAGCTCCCCGCCGACGAAGGCCCCCCGCCAGGAGGCGCCGAGCCCGCCGAACAGCTCCTCCCGGTCACCGCGCGAGCGGGGCGCGTTGACGCCCACCTTGAACGCCCGCACCTCCGGGGCCAGCCGCCTGACGGTCTCCTCGTCGTCGCAGGAGATCGTGGCGACCAGCGCGCCGTTGCTGGCGTTCATCGCGGCCAGCAGCTCGGCCTCGGTGTCGACCAGCACGACGGTGTCGACCGGCCCGAAGGGCTCGGCGTGGAAGAGCGGGGACGAGCGGGGCGGCGCGAGGACGGCGACGGGCGCCAGGTAGCCCGAGGTGTCCTGGCCGGGCAGGAACAGCCCGTCGTCGAGGGAGCCCCGGTAGAGGGGGATCCCGCCCTTGGCCACCGCCTCGTCCACCTGGTCGGCGAGCTCCTTGACCTTGGCACCGGTGATCAGCGGGCCGAAGTCGAGCTCGGGCGGCGGGTCGTCGGCCCCCTCCACGGCCAGCGGGTGGCCGAAGCGCACCGACCGGACCGCCGGCAGGTAGGCGGTGAGGAACTCGTGGAACAGCGAGCGCTGCACCACGAAGCGCGGGTAGGCGGTGCAGCGCTGCTTGGCGTAGTCGAAGCTCTTGCGGATCTGCCCGGTCAGCAGCTCCCAGTTGCCGTACTCCCACACCCCCCAGCAGTTGAGCCCCTCCTGCTCCAGGACGTGCCGGTGGCCGAGGTCGGCGAGCGAGGTGGCCACCTGCCCGCCCGCGTCGCGCCCGCCGACGAAGGAGACGCAGCCCAGCTCCTTGCCGCGCACCAGCGCCGGGGAGAGCTCGGCGCCCCCGCCGCTGACGAGGGTGAACGGCAGCCCCTCCTGGGCGGCGAGCGCCGTCGCGAGGGTGAGGCAGGCCAGCCCGCCGTCGGTGGGCGCCTTGGCGATGACCGCGTTGCCCGCGAGGGCCTGCACGAGCATGGCGTGCATCAGCACGCTCATCGGGTAGTTCCAGCTGGCGATGTTGCTGACCGGGCCGGCCAGGGGGACGCGGCCGGCGACCATCCGGTCGATCTCGCCGACGTACCAGCGCACCCCCTCGATGCACCGGTCGACGTCGGCCGCGGCGAGCTTCCACGGCTTGCCGATCTCCCAGACCAGCAGCAGGGTGAGCAGGTCGCGGTGGGCGGTCATCGCGTCCAGCGCCGCCGTGACGCGGGCCTTGCGCTCGGCGAGCGGCACGTGGCGCCAGAGCCGGTGCTCGTCGAGCCCGGCCCGCACCGCGCGCAGGGCGGTGGCCCTGTCGAGGCGGGGCGGGCCGGCGATGGCGGTGCCGTCCACCGGCGAGACGGCCGGTTCCGGACGGCCGTCGCGCTGCCAGAAGCCGCCCCAGTGGTTGAGCACCCGGTCGTCGTGGAAGGCCTGGGGCGCCGCCGCCACGCACCGGTCGTAGGCGTCGGACCAGGCCGACCCCGGCTTGAGCATGAGTGACATGAGCGGTCTCCTCAGTCGGACCAGTCGATGGCCAGGGCGAGCTCCTGCTCGGGCAGCGGCTCGAACTCCTTGATCGCGTCGAGTGAGGGGCCCATGGCCGCGTTCGCCTCTCTCTCGACCATGACCTCGACCAGCACCGGGAGCCGCTGCCGGTCGGACTCGGCGCTCGCCCAGGCCAGCGCGTCGCTGATCTCGCCGGGCAGCTCGACGCGCCGGGCCGGGCAGCCGAACGCCTCCATGAGCTTCACGTGGTCGACACCGCCCTCGCCGTAGTGGAGGTCGACGGCGTAGTTCATGTCGTAGGGGATCTCGGCCTGGCGGATCAGCCCGAGATACTCGTTGTTGATCATCACGATAACGAACGGGATGTGGTACTGGGCGGCGACGGCGATCTCCTCCATCAGGAACTGGAAGGAGTAGTCGCCCGCCACGGCCACCACCTGCCGCTCCGGGTAGGCGCACTTGACGCCCATGGCGGCCGGCACCTCCCAGCCCAGCGGCCCGGCCTGCCCGCAGACGAGGTAGCGGCGCGGGAGGTAGGTCTTCTGGAACTGCCCCGACCAGATCTGGTAGAGGCCGATCGCGGTGACGAACGTCGTGTCGGGGCCGTAGAAGTCGTTCAGCTCCCGGAAGACCCTCGGCGGCTTGATCGGCACGTCGTCGAAGTCGTCGCGCCGCAGCAGCGTGCCGCGCAGCTCGGCGACCCGTGCGGGCCACCGCCCGGGACGGCGGGCCTCGGTGCGGCCGGCCGCCTCCGCGGCCAGGGCCGCCAGCGTGGGCCGGGCGTGGCCGACCACGCCCAGGTCGGGCTCGAAGACCTTGCCGATCTGGGTGGGCTCGATGTCGACGTGGATGAACTTGCGGCCCCGGCGGTAGGTGTCGAGGTCGCCGGTGTGCCGGTCGCCGAACCTGGCGCCCACCGCCAGCACCAGGTCGCTCTCCAGCAGCGCCGCGTTGCCCCAGCGCGTCTGGGTCTGGATGCCCGCCATGCCGGCGAACAGGGGGTGGTCCTCGGGGAAGGCCCCCTTGCCCATCAGCGTCACCTGGACCGGAACCTGCAGGTGCTCGGCGAGCGCGCGCAGCTCGGCGGCGGCGTCGGCGATGACCACCCCGCCGCCGGCCAGGACGAGGGGCCGCCGGGCGGCCAGGAGCATGTCGATCGCCGCCCGGACCGCCGGGGCCGTGGGCTGCGGGACATCGACGGGAAGCGGGGCGTCGATCTCCGGGTCGTACAGGCAGGTGCCGCGCTGCACGTCGATCGGCAGGTCGATCAGGACGGGGCCGGGCCGCCCGGACCTGGCGATCCTGAAGGCCTCCCTGAACACCCACGGGGCCTGGGCCGGCTCCTTGAGCTGGACCGCCCACTTGGTGACGGGCTTGGCGATCTCCACGATGTCGACCGCCTGGAACGCCTCCTGGTGGAGCTTGTCGCGCGCCGCCTGTCCGGTGATGCAGATCATCGGGATGGAGTCGGCGAGGGCGGTGTAGAGGCCGGTGATCATGTTGGTGCCGGCCGGTCCCGAGGTGCCGATGCAGACGCCGACGTTGCCCGTGACCCGGGCCCAGCCGTCGGCGGCGTGGGTGCCGCCCTCCTCGTGGCGGACGGTGACGTTGCGTATGTCGCTGTGCTGGAGCGCCGCGTAGAGCGGGAGGATCGCCGCGCCCGGGATGCCGAAGACGGTGTCGACGCCTTCGGACTCCAGGACGGCCACCACGGCCTCCATACAGGGGATCCGCTTCACTGGTTGATCCTTTCGATCACCTTGAGCAGGGCGGAGTGGTCGAGGGAGCCGTGCCCCTGGGCGCGGGCCGCGGCGATGAGCTGGGCGACCAGCCCGGTGAGCGGGAGCGAGACGCCCGCCTCCCGCGCCGCGGCGACGGCGATGCCCATGTCCTTGTGGTGCAGGTCGATCCGGAAGCCGGGCGCGAACTCGCGCCTGATCATGGAGTGCCGCTTGAGGTCGAGGATGCGGGAGCCCGCCAGCCCGCCGGCCAGGACGTCGAGCCCGCCGGCGGGGTCGACCCCCGAGGCCTCCAGCAGCACGATCGCCTCGGCGACGAGGCCGTAGACGCCCCCGACGACGAGCTGGTTGGCGGCCTTCACGGTCTGTCCCGCGCCGGCGGGGCCCACGTGCACGATCGTCGTGCCGACGACCGCGAGGATCGGGCGTACGGCGGCGAAGTCGGCGGAGGCGCCTCCGACCATGATCGAGAGGGTGCCGTCGACCGCGCCGCGCTCCCCGCCGCTCACCGGGGCGTCCAGCGCCCTGATGCCCTTGACGGCCGCGGCCTGCGCGACCCGGCGGGAGGTCTCGGGCCGCACGGTGCTCATGTCGATGTGGATCAGCCCCCGCCTGCCCTGCTGGAGCAGCCCGTCGTCGCCGAAGGCCACCTCCTCCACCTGGGGCGAGTCGGGCAGCATGGTGATCACGACCTCCGCCTGCGCGACGGCCTCCGCGACGCTGCCCGCGGACTTGCCGCCGGCCACGGCGAGGGCGTCCGTCCGCTCGGCGCTCGTGTCGTAGCCGACGACGGTGTGCCCGGCCCTGACCAGGTTGGCGGCCATCGGGCTGCCCATGATCCCCAGGCCGATGAATCCGATGTTCATGAGCGGCTCACCGCTCCTCCCTCGCTCAGCGTTCATCGATACCTCCGAGGTGGGGACCCCGGGCTCCGGCCCGGGGTCGGGGGGCGCGGCCGGTCACCGCGCGCGATCCGGTGGTGTGTCCTGTACGGCCCGTGCGGGAGGTCAAGCGTCCCTCCAGCCGAAGCTGCTGGCGCTGGGACCGGCGGGGCGATACTCGAGCCCGACGTGGCCCCGGTATCCCGAGGCCTCCAGGCGCTCGAAGATCTGGTCGTACGGCATGGCGCCGGAGCCCGGCTGTCCCCGGCCGGGGTCGTCGGCGATCTGGACGTGGCCGAACCGGTGGGCGCTCGTGCCGATGAGGGCGAGCACGTCCTCGCCCATCCGGTGCAGGTGGTAGAGGTCGGCGAGGAAGGCGACGTTGTCGGCGCCCACCTGGTCGATCACCTCGAAGGCCGCCGCGGAGGAGGTGATCGGGTAGTCGGGGCTCTCGTGGGAGTTGAGCGCCTCGACCACGACCGTGGCGCCGACCCCGGCCGCCGCCTTCGCCGCGAGGGAGAGGTTGGACAGCGCCAGCTCGCGCTGGGCCTCCGGCGACAGCCCCGCCACGCTGTTTCCGTAGAGGGCGTTGAGCACCCGGCAGCCGAGCGCTCCGGCCAGGCCCGCCGCGACCTCGACGTTGGCCTGGAACCTGGCCGAGCCGTCGGGCCGCGACAGCAGGCCCCGCTCCCCCGCCGCCATGTCGCCGGCGTCGAAGTTGAGGCCGACCAGGCGCACCCCGGCCTCCTCGATCGCCCGCCGCAGGGCGTCGATCTCGCGGTCGGCCGGGCAGGGGACGGCGAAGGGCCACCAGAGCTCGACCGCGTCGAAGCCCGCCCTGGCCGCCGCCTCGAAACGCTCCGGCAGCGGCAGCTCGGTGAAGAGGATGGAGAGGTTGACGTCGAACCTCACGGCGCCTCCCCCACGCCCGTGGAGACCTTCGGGGACGGCCCGTCGAGCGTGCCCGTCTCGGCCAGTGCCGACCGCATCAGGCGGGCGGTCTCGCTCGGGGTCCGGCCGACGCGGACGCCGACCTTCTCCAGGGCGTCCTTCTTGGCCTG
>NZ_JCADBG010000026.1:0-142003 GCF_059358815.1 Streptosporangium nanhuense | reverse complement strand
CCGCCAAACACGGAGCCCTCCAGACCCTACTCAAACAAGATCAATCGGCGGCAGCTTGACACAGGGCTACTCAGTCGAGCCGGAAGGTGTCCTTGAAGGTCTCGACGTGCCTGCCGGCCTCGGCCCACTGTCCGGCGGGGGTGAAGAACCAGAACATCCCGGCGCCGCCGGAGTCACGGACGACGCATCGGGCGTAGAGGCGGTGGGGCAGGTTCGACGCGCTCCTGTGCGCGAAGCCGAACTCCAGCTCGGCGCCCTCGCCCCCGGCGACGGGGACCGCGCGCCGGACGAGCTCCTGATAGGAGCCGGGCGCGAACATCTCGTCCTGGAGCGCGTCGCGCAACTGGTCGAGGATGTCCTCCGGGCCCCTGGTCTCCTTCCTTTTCGGATCCGCGAAGACACCCAGGTACCAGGAGGAGGGGGAGAGGATGGAGTCTCTGGGACGCTGCCAGTCGACCTGGTCCTCGTCCTTGTCCTCCCCCTGCGTCCAGCCGTCGGGTACGGCGATGGAGAATCCGCGCCGATCCGTGTGAAGGGTGAAGCCCGGCGGCAGCGGGTTCCGGCCGGGTGAGGCCGTCGGGTTCCGCGAGGGTTCGCCGGAGGTCGTCGGGTTTCCGGCCGGGGCCGAAGAGGCCGCAGGGTCGCCGCCCGGGGTCGCGGAGCCTCCACCGGGGCCGGCGGAGGCCGTCGCGCCCGCGCCCGGAGTGGACACCGGGGTGCTCCCCAGCCCGAAGGTGTCCGGCGACCAGATCACCACGGCGGCCACGGCGGCCGCCACCAGCACCCAGCTCGCGGCCACGGCCACGAGCACCCGGGACGACGGTCCCCCTGGGGCGCCGGTCCGGACCTGGTCCATCGGGGTCACCGGATCGCTCACGGCGGAGGAGGCACCTCGGATCCGGCTCATCGGGGGCGCCGGGTCGCTCACGCCGGAGGAGGCATCCCGGGCTCGGCTCGCCGGGGATGCCGGGTCGCTCACGGCGGGGGAGGCATCCCGGGCCCGGTTCACCGGGGGCATCGGGTCGCTCACGCCGGGGGAGGCACCCCGCCCCCGTCCACCGGCGCCCGCCGTGTCCGGGTACCCGGACACGGCGGGACGCGGGTCTCCGGTGGCCACCGGTGTGAGCAGCGCCGCGGCCCGCTCGGCGGTCAGCCGCCCGGCGGGGTCCTTCCCGAGCAGGCCCTCGATCACGGGACGGAGCCGGTTCGCGTACCGGGCGGGGAGGGGAGGCTGGTTGACGATCGCCGCGATCGTGGCCACCGGGCTGTCCCGGTCGAACGGCCTGCGTCCCTCCACCGCCTCGTACAGCGTCACGCCCACCGCCCACAGGTCGGAGGCGGCCGAGGCGCGCGCGCCGTCGAGCCGCTCGGGCGCGAGGTAGGGGATCGTGCCCAGCAGCTGTCCGGTGTCGGTCAGGTCGGTGGTGTCGTGGACGGCCGCCGCGATCCCGAAGTCGGTCAGCATGATCCGGTCGCCCGCGAGCAGGATGTTGGCGGGCTTGACGTCCCTGTGCACGATCCCCGCGGCCTCCGCCGAGACCAGCGCGGAGATCACCCGCAGCCCGATCCACGCCACCCTGGCCTCGGCCAGCCGTCCCTCGTCCCTGATCACCTTCGCCAGGGACGGCCCCTCCACCAGCTCCATGACGATCCACGGGCGGTCGTCCTCCTCGACCACGTCGTAGACGGTGACGATGCCGGGACGGCCTCGCAGCGTGGCCGCCGTACGCGCCTCGCGGAGCGTCCGGCGCAGCCGCCGCTCGCGCTCCTCGGGGGGCAGCCGGACGGGCAGCGTCACCTCCTTGACCGCCACGGTCTGGTGGAGCAGCTCGTCCCGGGCCCGCCAGACGACGCCCATGCCGCCCGCCCCGAGGGGGGTCAGCAACCGGTACCGGCCCGCCAGCACCCGCGACGGGTCTTCCGGAACGTGCGAGGGATCTTCCGGCATGCGAGCGAACCTACCGTTCGGACGGGCGGCGCGGTATCCGGAGGAAGGACGGGGAGACGCAGGCGGACGGTGGACGGGGACGGTGAGACGGGGGGCGGGTGGACGGTGGACGGGGAGACGGGGGCGGGCGGACGGAGACGGGGACGGGGAGACGGGGGCGGTCAGTATCCCGTGGCGGGGTCGATCACTCCCTCCAGCGGGCGGCCCGCGCGCAGGTTGCCCACGTTGCGCTCGACCCGCTCGCAGAACATCCGCGCGACGTACTCGGCGGAGTCGGCGCAGTGCGAGGTGATGAGCACCCGGGGATCGGCCCACAGGGGGTGCCCGTCGGGCAGCGGCTCGGGGTCCGTCACGTCCAGACCGGCGGCGGAGATCGTTCCCGCGTCGAGGGCCTCGACGAGCGCGCCGGTCTCGATGTGCGCGCCGCGCGCGACGTTGACGACGACGGCCTGCGGTGGCAGCAGCGCCAGCTGGGCGGCGCCGATGACGTGCCTCGTCTCCGGCGTCAGGGCGAGGGCCAGGACCAGGACGTCGGTCTCGGGAAGCACGGAGGGCAGAGCCGAAGGCGGCAGCGTCTCGTCGGCGCCCTCGACCTTCTCCGGGCGGCGGCGGATCACCCGGACCCGGCACCCGAACGGCCCCAGGAGGCGGACGAGCTCGGTGGCTATGCCGCCGCCGCCGAGGATCGTGACCCTTCGACCGTGCAGCGACCGGGGGTCCACCGGGCACCAGCCGGGCGTCCGCGCCTGCAGGGAGAGGCTGCGCAGGCAGGCCAGCGTCAGCATCAGCGCGTGCTCGGCGACCTGCCCGGCGAACGATCCCTTGGCGCAGCTGAAGACCACGGGACGGTCGAACACCCCCGAGGCCGTGAACTTCTCCACCCCGGCCCAGGGGAACTGCACCCATTTGATCCGGGGGTGGGCGTCCAGCGTCGCCCCGAGCAGCTCCGGCTCGCCGGGGATCATCCACACCAGGCCGTCGGCGTCGGCGAGCGGGACGTTGGCGCCGCCCCCGCGGGACACGGCCTCCTCGATCCCGGGCCGCCGCCGGTCGAGGTCGATGTCGGAGGAGCCGAGACGGCCGTGGGACGTCCCGACCTCCCCGGAGGGGGCTATCGCGATGCGGGCTTCCATGGACGACATTCTGTCGTAGACCACCTGCCGCGTATCACCGGCCCGAGGGCGATCCCACCTCGTAGATCACTTCCCTGAAGTCCCGGAGTAACCCGGGAATTGACCGATATCACGCGGGCGTGTGAAAAGCCGGGTCACCGGACGCGTGACGCATTCGACGGCCCACTCCGGCGCGAACCGGTCCGATCGCGGGGCGGTGACCTGCGGAGACTTCCGTCCGCGACGACGGGACTCCGGGGGCGCTACATTTTCCTGGGGAAGACGGGGCGTTTCTGGAGGGCGGATCGTTTTGGGCAGAGGAACGATCATCGGTGGCCGTTACGAGTTGGATCCCACGTCACGTCGTTCCGGCGGAATGGGAGAGGTCTGGTTCGGCTACGACAAACGCCTTGATCGGCAGATCGCCATCAAATTCATCAAAGCCGACCGGTTTCCCGATGGTCGCCGGGACGAGGAACTGGCCAGGCGCTTCGTACGCGAGTCGCGGATCACCGCCCGGCTGGAGCACCCCGGGGTGCCGACCATCTACGACTGCGGGCCGCACGGCGACGACCTCTACATGGTCATGCAACTCGTCAGGGGGTGTTCCGTCGCGACGCTGCTCGAGGAGACGGAGGTGCCCGTGGCCTGGGCCGTGGCGATCGCCGCCCAGGTGTGCTCGGTCCTGGCCGTGGCCCACGCCAGCTCGCTGGTCCACCGCGACCTCAAACCGGCCAACCTGATGCTCTGTCCCGACGGCACGGTCAAGGTCCTCGACTTCGGTATCGCCGCCGCGCTCGCCCCCGCCGACACGACGAACCTCACCAGGACGGGCGAGGTACTCGGCACCCCGGCCTACATGGCGCCGGAGCAGGCCATGGCCGGGACCGCGGGGCCGCGGAGCGACCTCTACTCCCTCGGCGTGATCCTGGACGAGATGCTCGCCGGGAACAACCAGTTCGCCGCGCCCACCCCGCTGGCCTCGATGCGCAACCACACCGACGTCGCCCCCCGGCCGCTGCGCGCCAGGAGGCAGGACGTCCCCGAGGGGCTGGAGCGGCTCGTCCTGCGGCTGCTCGCGAAGACGCCCGAGGATCGGCCGGCGAGCGCGGACGCCGTCTACGAGCGGCTGCTCGACTTCTGCCGCGAGCTGCCGCCCTTTCCCGGCTACGTCGACCTGGACGCGTCCCACCCGGTGCGCATGTACGCCACCGTCCTCGGACGGATCTCCTCCCTGCGGGCCGACAACCGGCGGCCCGCCCACCAGGTACGGAGGCCGGCGCGGATCAGGCGTGCCGCGGGGCTGGCGCAGATCGAGCGGGCCGACATCGAGCGCGCCCGCAAGGACGCCGACCTTCTCAAGGCGGAAGCCCGTTTCGGCCAGGCGGCGGACCTCCTCGCCGAGGTGGTCGGGCCCGCCGCGGGCTCCTTCGGCTCGACGAGCTCCGCCGTGGTCGACCTGAGGATCGAGCTCGCCGAGGCCCTCTTCCTCGCCGGTGACTACCGCCGGGCGGCGCCGGAGTTCCAGCGGCTCGCGGCCGACGTCGCCAGGGTGGAGGGGCCGGACAACAACCTCGCCCTGCGGTGCCGGTTGATGGAGGCGGGGTGCCACGCGGCGATCGGGGAGACGAACCTCGCCCTGGCCCAGCTCCGGCGGCTGCTGGCCGACGAGAGGCGGTTCGGAGCGGGAGAGGAGCGGATCCTCGAACTCCGGCGCCAGATCGGGATGGTGGAGCTCGACGCGGGCAACAGGGGGCGGGCCAGACGGCTGCTCGGCGAGCTGCTGCCCGACCTCGAACGCATGTACGGCCCGTACCACCACAACGCGGGAGAGGTCCGCGCGATCCTCCAGGACCTCAGCGATCGCTGACGTGCCAGGGGAGCGCGTGGGGGGCACCGCGCCGGTCAGTTCGTACGGGTGTTGGGGAGGTGCTCGCCCAGATAGCCGATCCAGATCTTGCCGGTGGCGCCGCCGGAGTCGTCGTGGAAGTACATCCGGGGCGCGGGGTAGCCGACGGGCCGGAGCTTGACGTGGGACTCCATCAGGACCCGCCCGCTCGGACTCACCTCGGGCGGTACGGCGAAGGTCCGGCGGTCGCTGAACTTGGAACGGGTGACCACGCTTTTCGACTCGCGCATGGACAGCATCCCGGTGGGGATGGTGAGGCGGCCGGAAGAGCCGTGGGAGCACCACTCGTAGAAGCCGCCGGAGAACTTCCCGGCCGACCGTGCCCTCGCGAAGTCCTCCAGGGCGCGTAGCGAGTCCCACGCCTTCGCCGCCCACGTACGCGACTGGGCGGGGTGGTACAGGTCGAGCCGGGCGGCCGCGGCGTCGGTGTCGCCGACGACGATGTGGCGCAGGCTCTCGCGGGCCTCGATCAGGACCTCGGCCAGGCTGGCGGGCTCGAAGACGGGGGTCTCCTCGGGCACGCCGAACACCGGCCGGCCCGCCTCGGCGAGCCTGCCCTCCAGCCAGCGGACCCGCTCGGTGAGCTTCCTGGCGTTCGTGACGGCCTCGGCGTACTCCTCGGTGAGCAGCCGGTACTCCTCGCGGAGGTTCCCCGTCCCGGCGGCCGGGGGGTCGCCTCCCTCGCCGGTGAGGGAGCCGTTCGTGAGAGGGCCGTTCGGGAGGGGACCGTTCGTGAGAGGGGCGTCCGCGAGGGGGGTGTTCGCGAGGGGTACGGCCCCGAGGTGGGCGTCCGCGGAGGCGCCCGTGAAAGGGCCGCCGCGCTGTTCCGCGACGATGTCGCGCAGGCCGGAAAGGTGCGCGCCGAGCGTGCGGAGCTCGCGGAGGACCCCGGCGAGGTCACCGGCGGAGGTCTGCGACGACGTGGCGAGCCCCAGCGCCGTGTCCAGGTCGCCGCGCAGCTCCTTGACGACCATGTCCGCCACCACCTGGGCGACCTCCTCCACCCCGGAGACGCCCTTCCCGGTCTCCTCGGTGTCCTCGGTGCCCTCGGTGCCCTTGGTGTCCGCAGTGTCCGCAGTGTCCGCAGTGTCCCCGGCCTTCCCGTTCTGCGTGGTGGCGTCGGCCTGCTCCCCGGCGGGGACCTCGACGGGAACCTCGGCGGGGACCTCGGCGGTCCTGCCGGGTGGGGCGGGCACCGGGCGCCGGGTCATGGCCATCATCCGCCGCCGTAGCTCCTCGCGGGCGGAGTCGGTCTTCGCGGGCCGGGCCGCGGCCTCGGCGATCTCGCTCAGGTCGGCACGCCCGGCGAGCACCCGGTAGACGACGTGGAGCGTCCGCTGGACGTCCGCGGGGAGCTCGCGATGGACGGTGTCGCCGACGGCTCCGGTGACGATCAGGTCGAGGGCGGCGTCGCCCTGATCCCGGATCATGGCGGCGCCCATGGGCGGGTGCCTGCGAGGGTGGCGTTCCCCCGCGGGGTCGAAGGGGGCGAGGTAGGTACGGATCCCGCCGCCGAACACGCCCAGTTCCTTGCCCATCGCCTTGTTGAACCGGTTCTGGGCGCGCAGGTCGGCCAGCCGTACCACCAGGCTCGCGCCGGTGACCGCGCCGGCCAGGTAGTCGGCGTGGGAGCGCGCGGCGTCCGGGTTCCGCGGGTCCACGGAGAGGACGAGGATCGGCACCCTCCGGCGGGGTTCGGCCATCACGGGGACGAACCGGTCCATGCCCTCCTCGTCGAGGACCACCGGGCCGTCCTCCACATGGACGCCGCCGTCGCTGATGCGCGCCGTGCGCAGGTACGCCGGGAGGAAGCCGGGCGCGCTCACCACCGCCGCCTCGCGCCGCTCCCGCCGTTCCGGCTCGCCCCTCCCGCGCCGGTACGGCTCGCGCCTCTCGCGCCTCTCGCGGAGCTCCGGCTCGCGCCCCTCGTGCCGGTCCACGGTGACGATGACCCACCCGGTCATGCCCGGCACCGACTCCGCGTAGGTCACCCGGGTCCGCAGCCGCCCCTCCCCGTGCGGCTCGTCCAGCGTGTAGCGACCGCAGTCACCGCGGCGTTCCATCATGAGCCGCGCCCGGCCGGCCTCGGCCTCGACCATCGCCCGCGCCGCGCCCGGGGACGGGAACCCCTTGCGCTCGACCCACTCGGAGAAGGTACGGCGCAGCCGGATCGAGATGGGGGCGGCCGGGTCGCGCAGCACCGCCTGATATAACCGCGTCACGTTCGACGCCATAGTCACGACACCTCATATGTCATCAACCTGGGGGATGTACGGCTCATGTCCGATAAATGGACGCCAGTCGTACGGGGTTGGATGTCAGCCAGGCTCCGCCGGTTCCAGCGGGTGCGCTTTGTGCACCATAAACGGTGTTAAGTGCCGAATTAAGCGTGCATAAGACGTAAATCGGTGCAGCGGGCGGGGGTGTTGCCGCGATCGGCCGACTTTGTCGCCCCCAGTGTGACGACCTGCCGGGCCGGTGTCGCGGTCTTTCCATGAGATCGCCGCCCGGTGGCACCCCGTGTCGCGGGAACCCGTTCGCCCGCTTCCACGGGACCTGTCGATTGGGATGCGCCGACGGACCAGGAGAATTTCATGAATACGGCGTTTTATGGGCTTTTTCATCCTCGGGCGGTTGCCCGATCCGGGACAGCAGGCCCTGCTCGTGCAGGTCCACTCGCGTTTCGGAGTGATGCCGCCGGATGTACGAGGCTTCACCGGCCACATGCGGGGCGCCCTCGCGGAGCTCCGACACTCAGGGGTCGAGGAAGGTGACGACCTCCCCGAGCGCGTAGTGGCGGTCGAGGTCCCCGTTCTTCCCGCTGAGGTAGGTGCCGCCGGAGTAGGTGACGACCTGCCGGGCCCGCCAGGACAGATCCATGTCCGGGTTCACCGCCACTCTCAGCGCCTCGGCGGCGGCTCCCCTCACCGTCCATCGGCCGTAGTCGGTGTCATGGCCCGGCGAGGGGTACCGCTCCCGGGCGCTGTCGGGCGAGGCCAGAAACGCCTCCGACGCCCGTCGCCCGAACTCCCTCCGGAAGTCGCCCAGCCGTCCGGCCAGCTCGGCGGAGCACTCGCCGGTCGCGATCAGGGCCAGCGCCTCCTCGACCAGGGGGCCGTCGATGCCCGCCGTGGTCACGGCCAGATCGGCCGCGATGGTGATGATCTCCGGCAGCCGGTCGGGCGTGGGGTCGGCGATGATGCGGGCGATGCGGGGGTCGGCGGCCGCGATGGCCCGCATGCGCGCGTCGACGCGCAGGGTCCGGCGCGCGACGACGGTCACCGGGCGCAACCAGTGGAGGGCGTGGGACCGGGCCGCCCAGTCGTCGTCGATGGCGACTCCCGACAGGTGCCCGGCCACGGCGAACGCGGTGGCCCTCCAGTCGGCGCGCCAGTCGGCCTCGCTCACCGGCAGGCCGTCGAGCCACTCCCGGCCACGAGCGCCGTCGAGATCCAGGGCGTCGAACGACGCGACGACCTCGCCGTCACGGACGTAGCTGACGAAGGTGGCCATGTTGACGGTCCACGCCACCCGGAACGCCTCCCCCTCGGCCGCGACCTGGCCCAGCAACGTCTCGTTCAGCCCGCGGAACGCGAACGGCTCGACGATCACGGCCCACTCCCCGTGGCGGGCCACCAGGGCCACGCCGGTGGCGTCGTCGGGCAGGTCCTCCGGGGCGATGCCGAGCAGGCCGTCGAGGGTCTCCGGCTCCGACACGAGGGGGTGCCCGCCGAACAGCCGGACCGCCTGGTCGAGACCGCCGCTCCTGACCCAGGTGAAGCAGGCGGTGTCGGCCTCGATCTCGATCATGCGAGCGCTCCGGGAAAAGGCGGGGGTGAGGGCGGCGAACAATCCGCCCTCACCCTAGTCGTCCACCAGGCGGGAGGAATGAGATTGATCAACCGTATGGATATCGTGATCGAGTTCAGGAGGTTTCTCCGGAGGCGAACCGGAAGCGGATCAGGAACGAACCGGAAGCGAACCGGGAGCGGATCGGAAGCGGATCAGGAACGAACCGGAAGCGGATCGGGAGCGGATCGGAAGCGGATCAGGAACGAACCGGAAGCGGATCGGGAGCGAATCGGTGACGACGCCTGGCGCGTTCCCCGTGGGCGCCGTTTCCCCCTTCCGGATGACGCCCGTTCAGAACGACGAATTGTCACGGACACGGTGACGCCGGTGGAACACGCTCGTCCGCGACCCGGAAGAACAGTTTTCCGAGGGCCGCCGTCCGGTTCATGACACGCGCGGGGAATCGCCTTTCGTGAGGGGGCGGGTGTCAGGTCTCCACACCGATGCGTACGGGACCGCCCGCGGGGTCGATCCCGGCCAGCAGGCTCGCCGGGACGCGGAACACCCGCCCGGGGGCCGCGGGCCACCACAGCCGCCTGCGCGCGACGACCTTTCCCGCCTGCCGCAGGACGACGCGGGGGAAGGGGATGTAGAGGTCGCTCCACAGCAGGAGCCGGTGGCGGGCCGGGGCGGGGTCCCCGGGGCGGAAGATCTCCGGCGACACCCAGCGGAAGGGCGTGTCGGCGAGGAGCCGCATCTGCTCGGCCGGTGGAGCCTCGCCGTCCAGCCAGGCGACGACGGAGTCGGCCACGTGGGCGCCGTCGAGCGCCGCGATGTCGGCCGTGTCGACCGGGTGGAGCAGGTTGCCCACGGCGAACACGCCGGGCCGGTCGGTCCGCAGCGCGCCGTCGACCAGGGGGCCGTTCGTGCCGGGGTCGAGGGTGATCCCCGCGGCGCGCGCCAGCTCGTGGTCGGGGATCCAGTCACCGGTCAGGACGAGCGTGTCGCACGGGACGACCCGCCTCTCGCCGGTGTCGATGTGCTCGATCTCGACCGCTTCGAGCTCCGGCCGGCCGATGATCCTCGTCACGCGGGTGCGGGTGGCGACCCGGGTACGGAAGAGGACCCTGCCCGGGACGCTGAAGAGGGCGTAGGAGTCCGCCCGCCCGTACTCGGTGGTCATCAGGACGGTCCGGCAACCGGCCTCGCGCAGGGTCAGCGCGGCCGACCAGCTGACGAGCTCCGCGCCGGAGATGACGGCCCTCCTGCCGATCATGCCGTTCCGCAGATGGACGATGTTCTGCAGGTGGCCGGTGGTGTAGACGCCGTGGGCGCGGTCCCCGGGGATGAGGCGGGCCGGGCGCGGGCGCTCGCGGGCGCCGGTGGCCAGGACGACGGCCCGTGCCTCGACCCGGATGCGGCCCGTCGGGGTGGTGGCCTCGATCGCGTGGTCGCCGGCCCAGTTCGTCACGGTGGCGTCCGTCCGGATCGTCGCCCCGGCGGCCTCGGCCTGCCGCACGAGCCTCCTGGCGTAGGCGGGCCCGCTCAGGAAGCGCCTCATGTCCCTGATCCCGTAGCCGGGATGGTCGCTGTGCCGGGGGATGCCCCCGGCCGTACCCTCCCTGTCCAGGACGAGCACCTCACCGTCGACCCTCGGCGCGAGCTCGCGGGCGGCGCTCAGCCCGGCCGGCCCGCCGCCGACGATGACGACGGCCGGGGTGAGGGTGGTGAGGCCGGTGGTCGTCATCAGCGGGTCTCCAGGGGTGTGTGCGAGTGTCCGCCCTCGTGGCCGCCTGTGCCGTCGCCCCTGCGGGCCAGCAGCTTCCCGACCTCGGCGCCGCAGAAGAACCCCTGGCAGCGCCCGTTCAGCGCCCGGGTGCGGCGGCGGAGCCCCTCCAGGCCGGCCGGTGGGATCGGCGAGTGGAAGGCGTCACGGATCTCGCCGGCGGTCACCCGCTCGCAGAAACAGACCACCTTGCCGTACGCGGGGTCGGCGGCGATCCGGGCGGCGTCCTGGTACGGGCGCGGATACGCCTCACCGAGGTTGGGCATGCGGGGCGGCCCCGGCAGGTCCTCCCGGGGCACGAGCGTCAGGCCCGCGTCGCGGGCCAGCTCGGCGACGTGCCCGGCGATGGCGATACCGGCGGTCAGGCCGGTCGAGCGGATCCCGCCGACCAGGACGTAGCGCCGTTCCGGGTCGGCCTCGATGAGGTAGTCCGGGTGGTCGCTCGCCGCGCGCAGGCCGGCGTAGGTCGCGGTGATCTCCTCGCGCACCAGGCCGGGCATCAGCGTCTCGCCCTTGCCCAGGAGGAATTCCAGCCCCTCCTCCGAGGTCCCGGTGTCGGTACGGTCGGTGAGGTCCTCGGCGGTGGGGCCGAGCAGCACGTTGCCGTAGACGGTCGGACAGATCAGCACGCCCTTGCCCCGGACACCGGGAACCGGCAAGATGATCTTGTTGACCAGTGGGCGGGCGAGCTTGTCGTAGACCAGCAGCTCGCCGCGCCGCGGCATGACGGTGAAACGGTCGTGGCCGAACAGCCGGTCGATGACGTCGGCGCCGAGCCCGGCCGCGTTGACGACCCAGCGGGCTTTCACGTCCCCGCCGGAGGTGCGCAGCACGGTCACGTCGCCGTCGCCGTCGCCGACGTTCTCGACCGCCCGGACCGCCCGGTTCAGCAGCAGCGTCGCCCCGCGGCCGACGGCGTCCGTGGCCAGGGCGAGGTTGGTGGTCCAGGTGCAGACGATGGACTCGTCCGGAACGGTCAGGCCCCCCAGGGCTCCCGCGCCCAGGTAGGGCAGTTGCCGGTACACCTCGCCGGGACCGACGATCTCCGTCTCGCCGTACCCGTTCCGCTCCGCCCTCTCCCGAAGACCCGGCAGCGCGGCGAGCTCCTCGGCGTTCCAGGCCACCAGCAGGGCCCCGGTGCGCTCGACGGGGATCCCGGTCCGCGCCGCGTAGTCGGAGAGCAGGCGGTAACCCTCACGAACCAGCCGGGCTTCGAGCGTGCCGGGCTTCGCGTCGAACCCGGTGTGCAGGATGGCGGTGTTCGCCTTGCTCGTACCGTCACCGACGTCGTCCCGCGCGTCCAGCAACGCGACGCTCAGCTCGTACGCCGCCAGCTCCCTGGCGATGGCGGCCCCGACGATCCCGGCGCCGATCACCGCCACGTCGAACACGGCCGGCGCGTCGGAGGCGGCGGAGGCGGGGGAGGCGGGGGAGGACACCGTGGCGTTCACCGCGCTCCCTCCCGGGGCAGGGCGGCGGCGACGGCGTCTCTCCAGCGGGAGCGGAAGCCGGCCGCCCGATCCGCGGACCATCGTGGCTCGTACGTCGTGCCGGGTTCCCACGCGTGCACCGCGTCCTCCAGGGAGAGCGACGGGTCGAGCGAGGCGCGGGCCAGCGCCACCGCGCCCATCGGGGTGGCGTGCGGGGAGGGGTAGACGTCGATCCGGATCCGCGTCAGGTCGGCGACCGCCTGCATGAGCACCCGGCTGCGGGTGAGCCCGCCGTCCACCCGCAGCCGGGTCAGCGGCCGCCCGAGGTCGGCGGCGACGAGGTCGCACAGCTCGGCGACCTGCGCCGCGATCCCCTGAAGGACGGCGAGCACGAGGTGCCCGGGACCGGTGGAGAGGGTCATCCCGGAGAACGAGGCCCTGGCGTCGGGCCGCCACCAGGGAGCGGCGAGACCCGCCAGCGCCGGGACGCACAGCACCCCCTCGGAGTCGGCCGCCGCGACCGCGTCGAGGTCCGCCGCGGTGTCGACGAACCCGAGGTCCCGCATCCACCGTACGGCGGAGGCGGCCGTGTAGACCTGGCCGTCGAAGCAGTAAGAGGTCTCCCCCCTGACCCGCCAGGCGACCGAGGCGGCCAGCCCGGCGGTGGAGCGGGAGGCGGAGGTGCCGGTGTTGGCGAGCAGGAACGCGCCGGTGCCGAAGGTGCACTTCGCCTCGCCGGCGCGCAGGCAGTTCTCGGCGAGCAGCGCCGCCTGCTGGTCGACCACGAGCCCGGCGACGGGGACCTGCCCGCCGAACGCGGAGGTGTGACCGACCACCTCGTCACAGGAGACGATGCGCGGCAGGCACTCCCCGCCGAGCCCGAACAGCTCCAGCAGTTCCGGGTCCCACTCGGCGTCGTCGAGCCGGGTGACCAGCGACCGGCCGGCCGTGGCGACGTCGGTGACGAACTCCCCGGTCAGGTGGTGGACGATCCAGGAGTCCGAGGTGGTGACCACCCCTTCCCCGGTCACGTTCCGGCGCAGCCACGCCATCTTCGGCGCGGAGAAGTACGGGTCGAGGACCAGCCCGGTGACGTCGGCGATCCGCTCCCCGAGCCCGGCCAGCTCCTTGCAGATGCCCTCCGACCTGCGATCCTGCCAGACGACGGCGGGGGAGAGGGGGGCGCCCGTCACCGGGTTCCAGGCCAGCACCGTCTCGCCCTGGTTCGCCAGCGCGACGGCGTCGATCGGCACCCCGGCCCGCGCGACGGCCCGGCGGCCCGCGTCGAGGACCGATTCGAGGAGCTCCGCGGGGTCCTGCTCGACCCCGCCCCCCGGCAGGTAGGCGGGGCGGACCGGCAGCTCGGCGAGGCCGAGCACCTCGCCGCCCGCGTCGACGACGATCGCCTTGGTGGCGGACGTGCCCTGGTCTATCGCCAGTACGGTGCTCGCCCCGGCCGCGTCCCCTCCGCGTTCGACCTTGGGGACGTTCATGACAGAACGACCGTTCCGCCCTCGCGGGTGACGGCGTCCCGGATGGCGGGCGGCGGCTCCGCCTCGGTGATCAGCCCGGCGAGCTCCCCCAGATCGACGACCCGATGCCGGGCGACCAGCCCGAACTTGCTCGAATCAGCCAGCACGTACGAACACGCCGCGTTCCCGAGGATGATCCTCCGCGTCGCGATCTCGTCCAGGTAGTAGTCGGTCAGCCCGGCCGACGCGTCGACGCCCCCGGAGCCGAGGAAGGCGATGTCGGGGTTCAGGTCCGCGAAGAACGCCTGGGCGACCGAGTTCGAGACCGCGAGATCTCCCGATCTGAGCCTGCCCCCGCAGACGAGGACCTCGACACCGGGCCGCTCGGCCAGCTCCGCCGCGACCAGCAGGGAACACGTGGCGACGATTCCGGAGAAGTCCAGCGGGAGCGCCCGCGCCACCTGCACGGCGGTGGTCCCCACGTCGATCACGACCGTCTGGCCGGGACGTGCCAGCCCCGCGGCGGCACGCCCGATGCGCCGCTTCGCGTCCGTGGCGGTCCCGGCGCGCTCGGCGAACGGGGCCTCCTCGCCGGCGGTCTTCCCGAGTGCGATCGTCGCGCCCCCGTGGACGCGCGCCAGCGTCCCCCGGAGTTCGAGCAGTACGAGGTCACGGCGGATCGTCTCCGCCGACACGCCGAGCTCGCGCGCGAACTGGTCGGTGCTGACGACCCTGCGGGCCCGGAGTGCCTCCCCGATCCGCGAGTGCCGCTCAGCGGGCAGCACTACTTGACCATTTTTGTGGACGTTTGTGGACCCATAAGGGAAAGCATGCGCCGACGGGGGAGGACGGTCAATGCACTCCTGTCACATTCGGATTCTTTACCTTTCCCCGAGTTTGAAGATCGCGATCTTCTCGCCCGAGCCGAGACGTGGAGAGACCACGCTCTTCACCCGGCCCCAGGGCGTTCGCCCAGCCTCAGGACGGTTGGCGATCATGCCTTCTTCGCCCGGCTTCGAGACAGGCGGAGATCACGCCCGGCTTCCCGGGAGCCTTCCGGCGGCGATGCCGTCGGTCAGCCCGCCGACCAGCTCCGCGCCGATCGTCCCCGCCTCGCGCAGCGATCGCTCAAAGGCGGTGAGCCGCCGGAAGGCCTCGCCGTAGCGGCGCTGCTCCTCAAGGGGCAGCCGCGGCACCTGCAGCCTGCGCACATCGATGCGGGAGGACGTCGAGGCGTGGGTCCCGGCCTGCCTCGCGTTGGCCGGGGCCCGCAGGCAACCGGCGAGGAACCACGGGTCGAGCAGCGTCGGATCCACCCGCAGGGCGAACAGCTGCGAGCCCAGCACCGTGGGGGCGCCGGTGTCGACCCAGGCGCCGAACGCCCGGTAGGCCCCGACGACCACCACCTCCTCCGGGACGGTCACGGTGAGGGTGCCCGCCGCCTCTCCCGCCGAGACCTCGTGCGAGGGAAGCCAGCCGGACGGCCTGCCCCCGGCCGACACGTCGGAGACGGTCAGCACGGGCACGGCGTCGTCGGGGGCCTCGCCGGTGCGTACCGCTCCGTCCGCCGGTTGCTGCCCGGCCCGCATCGTCAGGGCGCCCGCCCGGAGCAGGTCGCCCACGGCCACCGTGCCCTGGCCCGTCGGCTCCTCGCCGCTCAGTTCGAGCGCGGACAGGGTCGCGGTCAGGTCCCGCAACTCGTGGAGCAGGGTGCCGAACCGGTTCCACGAGCGCCGCAGGCCCAGGTCAGCCGAGGCCGCCACCTTGGGAACGTGCCGTGCGGGGGTGAGGTCCACCTCGTCGTCAAGCAGGTCGATCACCGGAACCACGGCGTGGTCGGCCGGCCGGTCGCCTTCCCCGCCCTCTCCGCTCTCCCGTTCCCGGTCTTCCGCCCGGACGGCGGGTACCGCGTTTCCCGCCAGGACGGCCGACACCACACGCCGGTGCAGGAGGGGCCAGTCGATCGCCGCCCTGCCCGTCCTCTGCGTTCCGCCCGACGGCTCCGGCTGGACTCCGGCCGCGTCTACCAGGAGTACCCCGGTCTCCGCGCCCGTCCCGCCTTCCGCCGGTGCCCGCAGGACCCACAGGTGCAGCGCGACGCTGTACGGGGGCGCGGATCCCGGCGGGAGGGCGATCACCGCGCGCAACACACCGCTGCGGAGAAGCCCGGCCCGGATGCGGCGGCCCGCCCGGCGGGAGGCGACACCGGGCGGCAGCAGCAACACCGCCGTCCCGCCGGGCGCCAGCCGGCTCAGCGCGTGCTGGGTCCAGGCGAGCTCGGGCTCGGTGCGGGGAGGCAGGCCGTACGCCCAGCGGACGTCGGTGGCGAGTTCCTCGTATCCCCAGTCGCGCTCGTTGAACGGCGGGTTGCACAGCACCACGTCGGCGCGTACGCCGGGGTGGGGATCGGCGCGCAGCGTGTTCCCGGCCCGGACGTCCACCTCCCACCCGTTCTCACCTTCCGGCGAGTGACCGGCGAGCAGGATCCGCACGGCGGCCAGCGCCGCCTGGGTCGGGTCGGCGTCCTGGCCGAGCAGTTCCAGCGGGACGCCCGGCGAGGACGCGTCCGCCGTGCCGGCCCACTGCCGGGCGGCGGCGAGCAGGAGGCCGCCCGTGCCGCACGCGGGGTCGAACACGGTGCCGACGTCACCGGCCTCGCCGTCACGCGACAGCTCGGCGACCTGGGCCATCAGGGCGGCCAGCGGGCGTGGCGTGACACCGATCTGCCGGACGTGCGTGTCGAGCCAGCGGCCGAGCAGGAAGTCGAACGTCTCCCGGGCCCCGTGTTTCCTCGCCAGGCCGACCGCGCGTTCCACCAGGGAACGCTGGGCCTCGGAGAGGCCGGTGTCGTCCGGGAGTGGTCCGGCCGCGCCGGTGTCCGGCGGATCCGCGGCATGCCGCGCGTCCGCCGGTTGTCCGGCCGGTTGTCCCGCCGGGTGTCCCGCCGCCTCCCGGGCGAGCCGGGCACCGGCCGCGGCGATCGCGCTCCCCATCGTGTCGCGGTCCCCGAGCGCCTCGAACTCCGGCCACAGCCGTTCCCTGCTGCCGACCTCGTCGAGTTTCCCCTGCCGTCTCAGCCACTCCTCCACCTGTGACAGCGCGAACTGCGGGCTGGTGTCCGTACCGCCGACCGGCGCGGGGAAGCTGTCGTGACGGCGGCGCCAGTTGCTGACGGCCGCGCGCCCGACACCGGCGATCCTGGCTATCTCCGCCAGGGTGACGGAGACGGACGGGTCGGCAGAAGGAGGCATGCTGTCTCCGGATAGCAGGACAGGACGGTGACGATCCCGCCGCCGGAAGGCACGATGACGGCATGTGCCCAGCCAGGCAGGCACCGCGGCTTCCTGGGGAGATCCCCTGGAAGCCTATCCGTTGACTCAGTTCACTCGGAAGCCGACCCGGCCGAGGAGGCCTGACCGAGCGCGACGCCGAGATTCTCCCCGGCCCACCCGGTGCCGTCTCTCCAGATCGTCGTGACGGCGAAGGCCGTGGCGGGCATCGCCGGAGCCCACGCGGGTTCGGGAGCCTGGGGGAGCACGAGGAAACGATGCTCCGCCCGGACTCCGCCGACGTGCTCGACCTCCATGATCCGGAGTACGGCCTCGCGCATGCGCTCGTAGGTGTGCCCGCCCTCTCCCAGCACCTCGTACAGAACCGTCCCCTCCGGTCCCTCGCAGGTGACGTCGGCGAAGGGGGACGGTGCGGGGGCGAGCCTGGCCCCGTGCAACTCGGCGATGAGCATGTAGCGCAGCTGCTCGTGGACGTGGCACCGCCTGTCGGCGCGGACGCGCTCCTCCAGCGAGGAGACGAAGTCCTGGAAGCCGCCGTCCCTGACCGAAGTGCCGGACTCCATCGTCGTGTTCTCCTCGGCGGGCCGGCTGGGAGCGTCGGTGGTGAGCGAAGTGGCCGGCACGCTTGATACAGCCGGAACAGCCGGAACAGCCTGCGCGGTCGGCGTCGAGGGGACCGGTGCGTCCGACACGGTCGGTGCCGAAGCGGCCGGCTGGTCCGGCACGGTAAGCGTAGGAATGACCGGTTCGTCCACTACGGCGAACGTCGAGGTGACCTGCCCATCCGGTACGGGAGAGGTCGGGTCCTGCCCGAGAAGGGGCGAGGCGCTCCGCTCACCCGCGACGGCGGGCGCCGGGTCGGCGGGCCCGCCCAGCACGGCCGGGAGCGGTGCCGCGTGCAGGACGCTGAGCGACTGGGTGCACCGGGTGATCGCCACGTAGAGCCGGCGCGGTCCGGCGGGCCCCTGGCCGGCGATGGCGGCCGGTTCGACCACCACGACGTGGTCGAACTCCAGGCCCCTGGCCATGGTCGCGGGCAGGACGCTCACCGGCGGAACGCCGTCCACGGGAACGGCCCCCTGGACCTCGGCGACCCTCCGCTCCAGCTCCCCCAGCAGCGCGGAGCCGTCGGGGACGATCAGCGCGACCGACCGCGACCGCTCCAGACCGGCGGTGGCGAGATCCAGCGCCCGCGAGACGGCCTCGTCCGCCAGCCGGTCCGGTTCGGTACGCGTGACCGTCAGCGATGTCTCATCCGTGCCGCGTACCGACACGGGAACCGCGGTGGAGAGGGACACGGCCCTGGCCAGCGGTGCCGCGAACCGCATGACCTCGTCCGGGACCCGGTAGCCCGCGGTGAGCTCGGCCATGTGCCAGCCGTCGCGCCCGCTCAAGGTTCCGGCCAGCCGTTCCCACACGTCGTACTGGCGGGCGCCGGTGGTCTGGGCGAGGTCGCCGAGCACGGTCATGGAGCCGCCGGGGCAGCGGCGGGCGAGGGAGCGCGCCTGCATGGGCGTGAGATCCTGGGCCTCGTCCACGACGATGTGGCGGTAGCGGCGCGGCTCGTCCCCGGACAGCAGGTGGCGCAGCTCCTCAAGGCAGACGAGGTCGTCGAGGGTCCAGGGCTCCTCGGCGGCGCGAGCCGTCCGAGGGCGCGTGACCGCCTCCCGCTCCTCGGCGGTGAGCAGGCCGGAGGCCGCCGCCCGGAGCACCTCCGCGTCGTTCAGCGTCCTGCGCAGGATGGTCTCGGCGTTGAGCGCGGGCCACACGGCGTTGATCACAGAGGCCACCCGGCCGTGCCTCTCGATGCCGGACCGCAGAGCGCCGTCCGGACGCTGGCCCGGCAGTGCCTTGGCGTACCTGGCCAGCAGCCGGTCGACGAACGTGTCGACGAACTTGCGGCGGCGGACCAGGTACGGGCCGCTGGAGTCGCGCGCCTCGACGGCGAGCGCCTCGATTTCCGCCGCCGGAAGCGTCAGGGCAGCGCCCCGGTACGGGGTGCTGAAGACGTCGTCGCTGATGTGGGAGGCCAGTGCCTCGGGGCGGATGCCGCTCTCGACGACGCGGCGCAGCACCTCGGCCATCCGCTCGTCGGACTTGACCAGGTGCGCCTGCGGGGTGTCCTCGGCGCGGACCTCGCCGTCCCAGAGCCGCGACACCTCCACGGTGGCCACTCCCCGGCTGCCGAGCCTCGGCAGGACCTGGCTGACGTAGCGCAGGAACCCCCGGTGCGGTCCCACCACCAGGACGTCGTCCGGCGTGAGCCCCCGGTTCGTCGGGTCCAGCAGCCAGACGACGCGGTGCAGGCCGACCGCCGTCTTACCGGTTCCCGGGCCGCCCTGGACGACCAGTACCCCGGGCCGGCCGTCGGAGACGAGGTCCAGCTGGTCGCGCTGAATCGTCTCCACGATGTCGCGCATCAGCCCGTCGCGACCCCGGTCGAGGTCGGCGAGGAGGAAGGCGTCCGCGTCCTCGCCGGGCGTCTCGACGGCCTGCGGCTCGTCGAGGACTTCCAGGCCGTCCAGTGGTTCCGGGGCCCTGCGGTTCGCGACCCGGGGCCGGATGTCGTCGAGGTAGTCGGTCACCGTACGCCCGTGCAGGCGCAGCTTCCGGCGGAGCCGGATCTCCCCGGGACGGGAGGAACGGGCCTTCATCCACCGTACGGCCTGGTCGGAGGTCCAGCTGATCACCACGAGGTCGCCCTCGGCGTCGCGGACCGGGCGGCGCCCGATGCGCCAGGTCTCCCGGCCGTCGGGGTCGTCGGCGACGTCGACGCGCATGAAGACGAGAGGCTGCCCGCCGAGGTCGTCCTCCACGCCGAACTCGGGGGGAACGTCCGGCACGAAGGGAAGGCCGGTGTCGGGGTGCTCCTGGCCGTGGGTGTTCTTGACCCGGTCGGCGTTCAGCCGCTTCCGCTCGACGCAGTCGTACGCGTGGTCGACTGCCCGCTGTTCCTCGGCGATCGCCTCGGCCCGTTCGCTCGCGACCGCGGCGGCACGCTCACCACCGGCCGCCAGCGCGGCGCGCCCGGCACTGGCCGCGAGGGCCGCGGGGTTGCCTCCCACCGGTACGGCCGGACGGTTGCCTGCGACGGCGACGCGACCGGTGCCGTCGCCGTTCGCCACGGCGGTGAGGTCGGTGAGGTCGGCAGTGCCCATGTTTCCTCCGAGGTCGGTGCCCGTCGACATCACCGGCCGGGGGCTTTCTTCGGTGGGACGCGCGGCTCGCATCGGATCGGAGCGAAAGGACTCCGCTCGGTAACCCGATCGGGTGTGCGCCGCGTCACATCCATGGAACGTAGACCATTTCTAGGGAAATGTGAACTAAGTGCACGATAATTTTTTGCGTGGACATGAGATTGAGATGAAAGTGCGGTCCGGTTCGTGCTACGGCGAAAGGCTCCCTGGGTGATCGACTTCGCGGGCGCCTGAGACCCGCCGGATCGAAGTGGGCGCCGGGATCCAGTCGGCGCACCAGTCCGTGGAGCAGGGCGATCCATGCGGCGTCAGCCTCTCCGGCGGACCAGGGGGTCACCGTCCGTTCAGCTGGAACCAGACGACGCGCCCGGCCAGGATCTCGTACCAGCCCCAGGCCGACGACAGCTCCCTGACCAGCCAGAGCCCGCGCCCTCCGCCGCTGTCGGGGGTCACGTCCGCGCAGACGAGGGGCCGGTGTCCGGCCACCGATCCGGCGTCGATCACGGCGATGTGGAGCGTTCCATCGTGGTGAGCGACGGTGATGGTGATTCGTCCGCTGGGGCAGCGGCCGGAGTCTGAGTGGCGCACGGAGTTGGTGACGAGTTCGGTGAGGAGGAGCAGCGCGTCGTCGGTGTGCGGGTGATCGATCCCTTTCAGCAGGTCGCGGACGTAGCGACGGGCCCGGGGGACGGCGGCGATCTGCGCGGGCAGATCGACCTGGCCCAGCAGTCCCGGCGCCCTCACCCGGCCCCCTCCACCAGCCGTTCGGCCGCCTCTCGCATCCTGCCGCGACCCCGCCGGTCGTGGTCTCGCGGGTCTCGTCGCCGTTCCCAGGTGAACACCGACGTGCGACCTCTCTGAGCCGTGACGACCCTCGATCGCCCTGGCGGCACGAAGATCTCCACGCTTGGCCGCCGGCCGGGCGAGAGCCTGACCACGGAGTCGAACCCGAGATCGTTCAACTCCCAGGCCAATTCCAGCAACTCACCGCCCCACCCTTGAAGATCACGCACCTTCATCTGCTTCTCCGCCCTTCGTGAACTCCGTATCTACTGAGCACTTACCGTGATCGCCCCTATCTACGGAGGGTCACGGCTCGTACGCATAGAGCATGCATCGCCGCGAGAGGTGGCGCTACCAAAAACGCAAATCGCGTTCCAAGAAGCGTCGACACTCTCTGTTATTGGTCCGCTACTGTTGGCTCCAATCCAAGGGAGGATGCATATGAGGCAAACAGGAAGTCCCACAGTGCGTAGGCGCCGCCTGGCCTCCGAACTGCGTCGCTTGCGAGACCGCGCTCAGCTGACGCTGGAGGAAGTCGCCGAGCAACTCACCTGGTCCGCCACCAAGCTCTCGCGGATCGAAACGTGCCGCGTAGGCGTCACCCTCAGGGACGTCGGGTGCCTCCTGGACCTCTACGAGATCGACGCATCCAAACGAGAAGAACTGATCGACCTGGCGCGAGACTCCCGGAAAAAGGGCTGGTGGCAGGCGTATGGCGATCTCCCAACGGAGTACGCCACCTACATCGGCCTGGAAGCCGAGACCGCTTCGATGCGCGGCTTCGCCGCCACCATCGTCCCTGGACTCCTCCAGACCGAAGACTATGCGCGTGCCGTTGTTCGCGCTGCTCTGGTCATCTCACCTCCCGGTGAGATCGAACGCCGCGTCGAGGTTCGCATGGCTCGCCAAGCTCTGCTCTATGGCGAGGACCCCCTGCGCTTTTGGACCGTCTTGGACGAAGCCGCTATCCGTCGCGCCATCGGTGATCCTGCCGTCATGCAAGCCCAGCTCAAGTGGCTCCTTGAAGTGGCTGAACTGCCCAACATCACCGTCCAAGTGCTTCCGTTCGCCGCCGGAGCCCATACAGCCACAGGCGGTGCGTTCCACATCCTGGAGTTCCCCAGACCCGCTGACCCGGATGTGGTCTTCGTCGAAAACCTGGCAGGCAACCTGTATGTAGAGCGCGAAGCCGATGTATACCGTTATACGGTGGCATTCGATCACCTGCGTGCTAAAGCAATGGACCCCGATGATTCGTGTCGCTTTATCGCGAAGGCGGTTGCCCAACTTGGCTGATCATTGCGAGGGGATGCGGAATGTCTGAACTGGACCTTTCACATATCATGTGGCGGAAGAGTTCCCTCAGCGGAAACGGCCCAGACTGCGTCGAGATCGGCATCTGGCGTAAGAGCATCCTCGGCGGTGAGAACGGCGGCAGCTGTGTCGAAGTCGCCCTCGCCGATGCCCCCCTGGCCGAGCCCGGCCCGGATGCTGACCTACTCGTCCTGGTGCGCGACTCTAAGGACCCCGAGGGGTCCGTACTGGCTTTCGCCTCGGCTGAATGGGACGCCTTCCTTGACAGGATCAAGGGTGATGGCTTCGGCGACCTGGCCGCCCGTCACGGGCATGACGTGCGTCCGTAGCATCGGCTCCCGGCCAGATTTCAGCCTGATGTGTCACTGCCGCGCGGCGGGAGGCGGAACCCTCGCCGGGGCGGACCGGATCTCCTCTTCGAACGCGTCGACGAGCGCCCTGGCCGCCTGGCGCAGTCGGGTGCGGCGGGCGGTGAGATCTTCGGTGAACGTCCGGGCCTTCGGTCCGACCCACACCGGCTGGCCGGTGAACTGGCCGTGAGCCGGGTCGAGCGCCGCCTCAAGGAGGGCGACTCTCGCCCTGAGCTCCACCAATGTCTGTTCCAGCACCTGACGCCGTGGGTTGGGCACCAGACCTTCCGGGCCAGGATTCATATATCCCTCTTCGGATGCCGATACATCGGGCGGACTATTGGACATTATTGGATCTACAGCACCTCGGCCAGCCTTGGAGGAATCTGTGACACGTTTTGCATGGCGCGGGTTTTTGGTCTGTGCGGCGGTGGTTTTAACGGTGTCCGGATGTGGGGAAAGCGGCCCCACGGCAGCCGAAGCGGGGGAGACCCTTAAATCACACATCACCGAGTTGATGAAGGAGCGCCACGCTTTGGACGTCCGAATCACCGATTCCGGCGGGCGTGATATTCCCTGCGGAGAAGGTAAGGCCAAGCGCACTTTTGCGGCCAGCGGTAGGTATGGAACGGAAAAGCTAGGGTCGGACAGTCTCAACGATCTGCTGTTGGGCTCACTTTCCGGCGTGGCTTTCTATCGCATCGTTGAAGATCGCGGCGACGCTCCTCTCAAGCTTGCCAATGACGAGTACAAGACAAGGATGACTTTGGAGTCGCCGGGTGATGGGCAGTACGCGGTGAGAGGTGAGACCGAGTGTCTGCCGACCTCATGAGTTAGCTATCGAAGGCCAGACCGCGCGCTCTGCCTCGCTTGTTGCCGGCCTCGAACCGGTTCGCCGTGTCGTCGGACAGTTTTCCCACAGAAAGATCTTCCTCACTGCCCATCCCGTTGGCTACGGCCCACCGCTCGAACGCCTCAAGTCCCTCGTTCCCCTCCTTGAGTAACTCGGAGGGTGGCCTGAGGTTGCCCCTGGCGTCGGTGAGGGGGACGTCGGGTGGCTTGATCAACTCGGAGAATGGTTTGAGGTTGCCCTTGGCGTCGGTGATGGACACGCTGTCGGCTTGGAACTCGGCGGGTGTCACCTTGGGGACGAAACCGTTGGCCATGAGTATTTGCGCGTACATGTGCTGGCGGCCGAGGGTGGCCACCCGGTCCGCCTTGTCGGCCCGGTCCATCCGGGTCTCCTCATCTTCGATGAAGGCGCTGTAGCCCGAGAGGCCGGTGCTCAGCGAGTACCAGGCGTAGGCCGCGATCGGGCCGGCTCCGATGTACATGCTCGCGACTCCAATGGTGGCGTCGCGGAAGAAGTTGAACGTGTCCTTCTGCTGTTTGTCGATCGCGTCCAGGTCGCCCTGGACCTTCTCGACGGCGGCCAGTTCGAAGCCGCGTACGTTGCCCAGGGCTTTGAACACTTGCAACAGGTCGCCAACACTCCCGGTGCGGCGGGCCTTCTCCGAGGCGTCGGCGATGAGCTGATGGGAGAAGCCGCCCATTCCCCGGTCGAACGGGGCGAGCCTCGCCGTGGAGTCGGCGAAGGTCTTCAGGAAGCGATAGGTGTCCTTCGGACTCAGGGTGAACGCCGCCGTCGTGCCGAACGCCGAGGTGAAGGGCTTCAGTGCGCTCTCCTCGGTCATGTTGGCGTCGCCGATGTTCGCGCCCTCGGTGATCTCGGCGGCGTAGGCGCCGGCCAGTGTCGACATGAAGATCCTGGCTTTCGGGGCGACCTCCATCGGGGTGGCCGGAGAGTCGGCGGTGCCGTCGGTGTCCTTGAGGTCTCCCATGATGGTCATGACGTTGAAGGCGAACTTCGCGGCCTCGGGGGTGTGCGGACCCTTCTCGTAGGCCCCGCCTCCGGCGGCGAGCATTCGGCCGAACTCGGTGCTGACGTCGAAGTCCATGCCCCCTACCCGCTTCCAGGGCTGTTCGGGGCTCCTCATGCGGTTGAGCTCGGTGAACAGGTCCCTGAGGTCTTCGCGGGACATGGCGTTGAACAGGCCCCTGACCACCTCGGGGTTGTTCGCCAGGGTCGGCAACAGCGGGGCGAGGTCGGTCTCCCAACGCCGGGGGCGGGAGCCGTCGCCGTCGCCGACCGGCTTGCCCACTCTGCTCCGCGCTATCTCGGTGAGCCACGCGGTGGGGAACATGCCGTGCCGGAGCAGGGACGTCAGCTCGTGGTCCGACGCCTTCTTGAGGGTGTCGGCCTGCCAGGCGGAGCCGAGGAGGGCAGGCTGCGCGCTGACCGCCGTGGCGAGGGCGTCGCCCATGACCTTGCGGTGTTTGTCGGCCGCCTTCTTGTCGTACCTCTCCAGACGGCTGATCATGCCGAGCATGCCCTCGGGGCCGATGGACCGGAAGAACCCGGCGGTGAGGTAGGCGTCCTTCTGCCCGTCGGCGAGCTTTTCGAGGAGCCGGTTGTAGGCGGCGTTGGGCCGGCCGAGGGAGGACTCGGGAAGGCGGCGGAACTCGGCGGCGAGGTCGGTGCCCTTCTTGGCGTTGCCCGCCGGGGACTTCCCCGTCTTCTCGTCGTAGGGCAGCAGCCCCCACCGGAACGGGTCCTGGAGCGGGTCGCCGGTCCACAGCGAGCCCTGCTTCGGGATGTGGGGAGCTCCTCCCAGCATGGGGAGGTCCTGGTCGATCGTCTCCAGGCGTTCGCGCAGTTTCGGCAGCTCGTCGCCGACCCAGCCGTCGATCTCCCTGATCGGCCCCAGCCCCGCCGCCGACACCTCGGCCGCCGCGAGCAGCTGCCGGATCCGCTCGGACTGCTCGCCGATCACGTCGCGACCGCGTTCCAGAGCGGTGACGAAGCCTCGCATCAGATCGGGGTCGATTCCGGTGAAGTCCGGCGACGTGGGCCCCGCTCCCGGCGACATCGACTCCACCATCCCCTCGCTCTGTTTTTAGTTGTTTCACTCTAGTTCCAGAATGAATGATTTTCATCTGGCAGAGCAGATCGCTCAGGGCCCTGACCGGCCCGGCAGGCGTCATACGCCGTATTCACGCGATAATCGAGTTCTTTCCGGTGCAGGAACTCCATTCAGAGCGGCCCGTCCCGATGTTCGGCTCTCGGCAGTGCGGCAACGTTCAGAAAACGGCTTGAATATTTTCGGTCGTCCATTCAACGAATTTCGGGTTGTACACCGGATTCACGTCGCGAATTTCCGTCTCCGTGGACCGGTCGGAATGAACGCTTGATATCGCTTAGAGCGAGACATTCCCGTCAGGTTGGTGACCCTTTTCGTCCGCCTCGCGGAGTTTGAAGTGTAAGGACCGCTTTGACGAGCTGATCTGCGCGGAAAGAGCCGCCGTGCCGTTGCTGAGGACGGGGCGGCACCAGGGAGCCGGAAGACGGCGGGGCCGGCACATGCGCCGGGCCCCGCCGGGAAGCGGTCAGTGCTCAGGAGACCCTGTTGCGAAGTGGAACGTCGCGGATGAGCGGCCAGGTCATCGCCAGGCCGAGCAGAAGGCAGGCAAGACCGGCTCCCAGGGCCGTGGTGACGCCTGGTGTGAGGTCGAAGCCCAAGGTCGAGCTGAAGAACGGCAGCCTCAGGTTTCCGCCGATGGCCGACTCGCCGAGCACGACCAGCGCGACGCCGAACGGCAGGGAGAGCATCCCGCCGGCCTGCCAGCGGTAGAACGCCGCCCCCATGAGGGTTCCCGCGACGATCCAGGCCAGGCCCTGGACGAGGTACTCGGCGAAGATCAGCGGCACCTGTGTCGGCGAGGAGAACAGGTGGGCGCTCATCAGGGCCTGCGGCCGGTCGAGCAGGTTGTACAGGAGCGCCTCCAGCAGGTAGCCCAGGGTGATCAGGGCGGAGAACGCCGGAGCGTACAGCACGACGGTCACCGCGGCCTGCGCGCCGAACTGCCTGCGGGTCTGCCCGTGCGCGATGTAGAGCGGGAGGAACTCCCTCATCAGGGAGACACCGACGAACAGGACGAGCCAGCGGGGGATCTGCGTGGCGGCCTCCCACGCGCTGATCCTGAGGGTGCCGAACATCGCCACGCCGACCGTGATCAGGACGATCAGCACGTAGAACCCCGCCCACAGGAAGGCGGTGTAGACCAGGGGGGCGCCCAGAAGGCGGCTCGGGAATCTCATCGGACCTCTCCGGCGGGCTCGGTGGGGACGGGGATCGCAGGGTTGGGGTCGGTGAGGTGGACGAACAGGTCCTGCATGGCGATCGGGCCGAGCTCCAGCCCGGCCTGAGTGGCGTTGGCGCGTGAGGCGGCGTCGAGGTCGCCGTAGACCATGGCGACCTTGGTCGGGCCCAGGGTTTTCGTGTTCAGCACCGTGAGCCCGGCGCTGAAGGCGTCGACCTCGGACGCCGGCCCGGTGACCGAGGTGCCCCGCGCGAGCAGGGTCTCGCTCCGCTCGTGCAGGAGCAGCCTGCCCTGGTTGATGATCAGGACCTCCTCGAACAGCGAGCTGACCTCCTCGATCAGGTGGGTGGAGAGGATGATCGTGCGCGGGTGCTCCATGTAGTCGGCGAGCAGGGCGTCGTAGAAGGCGTAGCGGGAGGGGGCGTCCATCCCGATGTAGGACTCGTCGAACATGGTCAGCGGCGCCCGCGCGGCCAGCCCCACCACCACTCCCAGTGCCGACCGCTGCCCCTTGGACATGGCCTTGACGGTCGCGCTCCGCTTCAGCTTGAACCTGTCCATCAGCGTGCGGGCGTACTCCGCGTCCCAGTTCGGGCGGAGCGACTCGGCGAAGTCGAGCGCGTCGGCGGCGGTGCCGATGTCGACCGTCTCGCCCGCGTCGCGGATCAGGCAGATGTCACGGGTGACGGCCGCGTTCTCGAACACGGGACGGCCCCCGACCCGCACCGTGCCCCCCGACTCCCTACGGAAGGCGGCCAGCACCGACAGCAGGCTGGTCTTGCCCGATCCGTTGCGCCCCAGGAGCCCGTACATCTTGCCGCCGTCGAGGGAGAACGTGACGTCGTCGACCGCTCTGACGGTGCCGTAGTCGACTCGCAGGCCGTCGGCCACGATGTTCATGCGCGCTCCTCGAGCTCGTGGATCCTCTTGACGATGTCGGTGAGGGGGATGCCGATCACCTTGGCCTCGGCCACCATCGGGGCGACCACCTCGGCGAAGAAGCTCTCCCGCCGCTGGTTCCTGAGCGCCTCCCGGGCGTCCGGACTGACGAACATGCCGATGCCTCGTTTCTTGTAGAGAACGCCCTCGTCGACCAGCTGCTGGAACGCCTTGGCCGCCGTGGCTGGATTGATCCGGTAGAAGGCGGCGTACCGGTTGGTCGACATGACCTGGTCGCCGCCGCCCAACGTGCCGTTCAACACCTCGGTCTTGATGCGATCGGCGATCTGCCGATAGATCGGGCTCTGGTCATCGAACATAAGTACTCGCTTAGTCGGTTCATTACTCTTGTAATGAACCATAGGAGCGAAGAGGTCGGGCGTCAACATCGGCTTCACAGCGGGCCTGGTCGGATCGGTGCCGGTGTCGAGGCACCGGGAACCGCTGCAAGTGGAACGCGGGATCCTGGAGGCGTACGAGGCGTACGAGGAGGCCGAGGAGGCCGAGGGCGCTGGTGATCCCTTCGCGGACGGTGTTGCCGGAGAGGCTTCCCCCACGCCCTGCTGACCCGCACGTCCTGCTGACCTGGATCAAAGGCGCCGCAATCGACCGTGTGGTCCACAAGTTCGGCGGAGAGTCCGTGGAGGTCTCCGAGACGACATGGGAGAAAGTCGCCGGTGGAGCGTTGGAGGGGGGTGACCGCGACCGGGCGGGAGAAGGCGCCTCGCGAACCGGCCGGCGTGAAGACCGGGAATCGTGGGCGGCGCCTTGCGAATGAATGAAATTCGCGCACGCCGCGAGAACGGAGACGCGCGGGCGGGAAGCCGGTGGTGTGTCCCGCGTCGAACGCACACCGGTCATGGCGATTGGTGGGAACAATGAGCCTGACACTCAGCCGGACGTTTCGGGCGGGGCGGAGATGTGTCGTGTCCCTGGACGAGGGGCCGCAAGCATGACGGCGAGAGGCTGATTCGATCAGCCTCTCGCCGGTCTTTTTCTCATTCGGCCGGTACGGCGGGGATTCCCCCGGTCGCGACGGTCTGGTTCAGGATCACGTTCTCCACGCTGGGCTGGATGTTGTCCTGGTCGAGCCCGACGCGGCCGTCGTTGTTCTGGGAGTCCAGCGTCACGCTCACGGGCTGTGCGGTGAGCTGGTAGCTGACCCAGTCGGTGCCCTCTCCGCCGACGTAGAAGACCCGGCTCGTGGCCGGGGCCGTGCCCCCGTAGTAGGCGTCGGAGCCGGTGCCGCCGTCGACGTAGCTCGACATGGGAATGTCGACCACGATGGAGTCGCTCCCGTCGCCGAGCAGCGCGACGACCGCTCCCACCCCGTCCGAGGTGCAGCTCACCCTGGTGGTGCTCACCTGCGTGCAGCCGTCTCCCGCGCTGATGGGCACCGCGTCGTGCACCATGATCTTGGTGCCGCTCCTGTAGAAGCGGACGCGGTTGGCCTCTCCCGCTCCGGCGATGTGACTGATGGTGTTCTGGTAGACCTTCACCTCGGCTCCGGCGGCGGCGTGGCCGGTGGAGGGGGTGGCGACGACCGCGGCGGTCGCGAGGCCGGCCAGCAGGGAGAGGTGGAGTGCTCCGCGCGTCGTCCTGTTCCCTCGCATCGTGTGAGGTCCCTTACCGGGATCGATGTCGGTGGGCATGTCAAATCCTTTTCATCTCGAACGGGCGCCCTCTTTGGCGCCGTGTTCGAAGATAGGGAGAAGACGAAGAGGAATCCCGGCACAAAACGACAAAGGAAACGTGTGCTTTTACCTGGATGTGCTCCCTGGCGGTGCCGGATTTCTCGGGCATTATGACTTGCGCGGCGACCGAGGTCTCCGTGAACCGTGTGTGGATGGACATCATCGAGAAAACAAAACGACGCCGACGGGTGGCGCGCCCGGCGTCGTCGTCACCGATCCGCTTCCGGAGGAACCTCCGGAACTTGATCACGGCACCCGTGCGATCGACGGAACAGGAGCCACCATCACCGGCCCCGTTCCCCCGGCTCGATAGATGACCGGGGTGCGGGCGGATCGTTCACCGCCCGCACCCCGCCGTCTCCTGGAGCGTTCACATGATCGAGATCGAGACCGCCTGCTTCACCTGGATCAGGACCGGCGGTCTCGACCAGGTGATCCGGCTGTTCGGCGGGCACCCCCTCGTGTCGGAGCCGGAGACCCTCGACGGCCTGCTCGGTATCGCCCCGGAGGACCTGCCCGACGACGCCACCGGCGTGGCCCTGGTGGCCCGCCACGGGGAGTGGGCCGTGATCGTCGAGCCGTTCGCGTTCCGCGGGCTGAGCCGGACGTCGCTGGGCCAGGTCGCCGCCCGTCACCGTCCCGGCCGGTTCGGCCACCACCGGCCGGTCGCCGGGCGGCCGGGGCGGGTCAGGCGCGGCGGTGGGCGTCCTCCAGATAGTGCAGGACGGCCGTGACGCGCCGGTCCGCCCGGTCGGTGGGGGCCAGGTCGAGCTTGGCGAAGATGCTGCGGATGTGCTTGTGGACGGCGCCGTCGGTGACGAACAGCCGTTCGGCGATGGCGGTGTTGCCCAGCCCCTCGGCCATCAGGGCCAGCACGTCGCGCTCGCGGGGGCTGAGGCGCTCCAGCCGGGTGTCGGGCCGGGTGCGGGTGAGGAGTTGCGCGACGACGTCGGGGTCGATGGCCGTGCCTCCGTCCGCCACCCGGTGCAGCGCGTTCAGGAACTCGTCGACCCGCCCGACCCTCTCCTTGAGGAGGTAGCCGAGGCGGGCGCTGCCCTGGGCGAGCAGCTCGGTGGCGAAGGCCTGCTCGACGTAGGCCGACAGCACGAGAACGGCCAGGTCCGGCCGGCGCCGCCTGGCCTCGACGGCCGCGACGATGCCCTCGTCGGTGTGGGTCGGCGGCATCCGGACGTCGACGATGGCGACATCCGGTCTGTGGGCGTCGATGGCTTCCAGGAAGCCGTCGGGCTCGGCGGCGGTGGCCACGACGTCGAGTGACTCGGCGCGCAGCAGCAGCGCGAGGCCCTCGCGCAGGAGCGGGTCGTCCTCGGCGATCACGATCCGCATGGCAGGCTCACCGTGAGGGTGGTGGGGCCACCGGCAGGGCTGTTCAGCATGAATGTCCCGTCGTGTGCTTCGATACGGCGGCGGATGCCGACGAGTCCCGACCCGCCGCGCTCGTCCGCCCCGCCATGGCCGTCGTCGGTTATCTGGAGGTGAAGCCGGTCGGCGCCACGGTGAACCTTGACGGTGGCGTGCCGGGCACGGCTGTGCTTGGTGATGTTGGTGAGCGCCTCGGCCGCCACGAAGTATGCCGTGGCCTCCACGGAGGCGGCGCACCGGACGGGAATGTCGGCGTCGATCCGGCACGGGATCGGGCAGGTCGTGGCCAGGCCGGTGAGGGCGTCGGCGAGGCTCCGGTCGGTGAGCACCGGGGGCAGGATGCTGCGGACGACCGCGCGAAGCTCGGCGAGCGCCTCCTCGGCGGCGCTCTGCGCGCGTTCGAGAACGGCGTCGGCGCTGGCCGGGTCGCGGGCCAGCGCCCGGCGCGCCGCGCCGAGCATGATGGTGACGGCGACGATCCGGTTCTGCGTCCCGTCGTGCAGCGACCGTTCGATCCGCCGCAGCTCGGCGGCGTGCGCGTCCAGCGCGGCGGCGCGGGTCGCGGTGAGCTGCGCGACCCGCAGCGCGAGGTCGGTGCCCGGGTCGGCCGACAGGAGCCGCCGGCCGGGCCACGCCTGCAGCCGCGCCATCCCCGGGGTGAGGAGCATGGCGAGGACGATCCATCCCAGGCCGAGCAGGCTGACCCCGAGGGCGCCGGGCAGGTCCTGTACGGTCCAGAGCCCCATGGCCGAGCTGGACGCCTCCTCCGGGGGCAGCAGCCGCCACCACAGCGGGAAGGTGGTGTTGGTCACCGCGCTGATGGGCAGCGTGAGACCGACCAGGCTGAGGAGCAGGCCGAGGGTGGCGTGGGTGACCACCCAGCCCAGCTCCCGGCGGGTGGCCGGGGCGGTGAGGGCGGCGCGCAGGCCGTGCGGCACCGGCTCCGGGCCGGTGATCTCCGGGCCCCAGCGGGAGAGCCGCGCGCGTTCCCGGTCGGCGACGGCGCGCAGCCCGCGCAGCGCGGTGGGCACCAGGAGCAGGCCCACGCCGACGAGACAGGCGAGCGCGGTGGCGGCCAGCAGGAGTGAGGCGACCAGCGCCAGGATCGTGGTGCCGAGCCCGCCGGCGAGGTGTTCGAACGCGTCCAGGGTGGCGAGGGCGCGGGAGATCACGGCCCGTCGACGTGCCGGCTTCCGGGCGGCCGTGGGTTCGGGGGCCGGCATCCGCACCTCCTGGACCAGACGAACCTCCTGGCCCCAGACGATAGGGCACCGTCCGGGTCGTCGTCAGATCGTGGGGCAAGGAGTACAGCCTGCTGTACCCCGGTTGTCCGGTGGGCGGGATCGCGGCCGGCGGTGATCGTTCGTAGCGTCGACCCATGACAGACGAGCTGTCGACCCCATCGAGCGAGGAGCGTGCCGTGACCGATCCCCACCGCATTCCAGAGGCCCCCGAGGCGCCGCGTCCGGCACGGCCCACCGGCGTGCGGGCCGGGATGGTGCGTCCCGTGCTGTGGGTCCTGCTGATGGTCAGCGCGGTTCTCAACACGGTGTTCTCGTTCGTCGGCACCGACGTCCTCGCCGGTATCGGGTTCGGGCTGGCCACCCTCGCGTGCGTCGCCGCCCTGATCGCCCACCACTACCGCTTCCAGCGCCGGTGAGCGCCGTGACCGAGTTCGGCCGGACGACGGTGATGGTCACCTACGGCCTGGCCGTGGCCACCGTCGTCGCCGTGGCCGCCGCCGTCGCCGTCCCCGTGCTCCGCCTCGTCGGGCCCCGGCCCGCTCCGGCCCCCGCCTCATCCCGCCTTGGACGGCGATGACGCCCTTGGGTGAGCCGGGACGCGTCGCCCCTGCCCGGCGACAACCCCGTCGAGCGCTGTTCCGCTACTGGGCGTTGTCGAGTATCGAAGGCTCGCGAAGTGCTTGAAGGCCGTCGACGCCGTTCCTGACCGCGAGGTCTTCCCTCATGCTCTCCCTTTCGGGAACGCCGATCTCGGTGAAGATGTCCAGTGCCCGCCGCCAGGACTCGATGGCTTCGGGGCTCTTCGTCCGGTGCAGGGCATCGCCGATACCCCGATGAGCACGGGCCTGCTCGTGGAGATGGCCGATGCGTTCGGCCAGTGCCAGGGCCTGGCGATGGTGGTCGAGGGCCTTGGCCGGATCGCCCGTGGCGCACGCGGCCTGTCCCAGGCCGTTGAGGACGGCAGCCTTGGGAAAGGGGTCGCCTATCTCATCGATCATGGCCAGGGCCTGCTGGTGATGGTCGCGAGCTTCCGGATAACGGCCCAGCTGCAGATAGAAATTGCCGAATTCGCCCAATGTCTCGGCCTGGCTGGAGAGGCTCCCTATCTCACGGCTGAGCGCGAGGGACCGCTGGTAGCAGGGCAGGGCCTCCTGATAACGGCGCAGCCCCGTGTAGGCGGCTCCGAGGTTGTTCAGCACCTCGACCTCCCAGTCGCGGTCACCGGTCTGGCGGGTGATGGTGAGTGCCATCAGGGAGTGGCTCACCGCGAGTTCGTAACGTCCCAGCCGGCTGTAGGTGTAGCCGAGACCGCCCAGCGCCCGGCCCTCGGTCGCCTGGTCGTCGGTGTCGCGCGCGCAGGCCAGGGCCTGTTCCTGATAACGCAGGGAGAGGCGGTAGCGTCCCATCCGCTCGTAGTTGGCGCCGATGTTCATGAGATTGCGGCCTTCTCGTTGGCGGTTTCCCATTTCACGAGACAGGACGAGGCTTCGCTCCAGGCAGTCGTTCGACTGCTCGTAATCTCCCATCATCGCCCAGGTGACGCCGAGGTTGATCAGGGCGCGGCTTTGCGTGGCACGATCGCCGATCTGGTGGGCGAGGTCGAGTGCCTGCCGGTGGTGCTGGAGGGCTTGCTCGTAGCGTGCTTTCTTCCAGAAGTTGATGCCCAGGTTGATGAGCATCTGGACGTACGCGTTCTGGTCGCCGAGCCGCTGGGCGACATCGGAGGCGTGACCATGGAGGGTCAACGCCTCGTTGTAGTGAGCGTGGTAGTAGAGGTACTTCCACAGGATCATGGACATGTCGACGGCCCAGGTGTCGTGAGCGGTGATGGCCGCCGCCACGAGGTTGCCGCGCTCGGCGTCCAGCCAGGCGGCCGCCTCGTCACGGGTGGCGATGGCAGGCGGCTCCACCGAGGGTGAGGGTTCGGGGAAGGGCTGATGGTGGCCGCCGTGGCCGAGGGCCTGCACGGCGAGGATCGCGGCGGCCAGGTAGTGGTCGCGCAGGCGGTCGACGGCGCCGCCGCGCTCCTCTTCGGAGTCGGTGGCCCGGCAGGTCTGCTGGGCGTAGTCGCGCAACAGGTCGTGGAAGCCGTAGCGGCCGGCGGCGTGCTGCTGGAGCAGGTGGGCGTCCAGCAGTTCCTCCAGCGCGCTCTCGGCCTCCAGGAGGGACGAGCCGGTGAGCGCCGCGGCCGCGTGAGCGTCGAAGTCGTCCCCCGGGACGAGGCCGAGCAGCCGGAACGTCCGCTGCTGGACCGCGGTCAGCTGTTCGTAGGACACCGTGAAGGCGGCGGCGACGTCCTGGTCACCGGCACGCAGTTCCCGCAGCCTGCGCCGCTGGTCGCCCAACCGGGTGGCCAGGTCTCGCACCGTCCAGGCGGGACGGTGGAGCAGCCGGGCCGCGGCGATCCTCAGCGCCAGCGGAAGGTGTCCACAGAGGTCGGCGACCTCGTCGACCACCCGCCGTTCCGCGCGGGCGCGCTCGACGCCGACGATCCGGGTGAACAGGGCGACGGCCTCGGCCCGCGACAGCACGTCCAGGGAGAGCACCGTGACGTTGTCCAGGTCCGCCAGCCGCCGCCTGCTGGTGATCACGATGTGACTGCCCGGCCGGCCCAGGAGCAGCGGACGCACCTGGCCGGCGGTGGCGGCGTTGTCCAGCACGACGAGCACCCGGCGGTGGGCCACCGTCGATCGCCACAGGGCGGCGGCCTCCTCGATGTCGTCGGGAACCTTCTCACGCGCCGTGCCCGTCGCGCTCAGCAGGGTACGCAGTGCCTCGAGGGGAGTGACCGGCCGGCGGCCGGGAGTGTGACCGTGCAGGTCGAGGAAGAGCTGCCCGTCGGGGAAACGGGCGGCCAGCCGGTGGGCCACGTGTACGGCCAGGGCGGTCTTGCCCACGCCGGCCATCCCGTCGATCGCCTCGATGACCACCGTCGAGTCCGTGTCCTCGACCGCCCCCCGCACCAGCCGTTCGATCTCACCGTCTCGGCTGCTGAAGTCACCGATGGCCCGTGGCAGCTGGCACAGCCCGGTCGCCTCCAAGGCCGGGGGCGGGTCATCGGGAGGCGCCGCCGAGCCGGGGGTGGTGTGTGGTGCTGTTCGCTCGGCTTCCGAAGCGGTGGCGGGAACGGTCAGGTGAAGTTCCGGGTCGGCCGCCAGGACGCGCCGGTGCAGCCGCTGAAGGTCCGGGCCCGGCTCGGTGCCCAGCTCGGTGGTGAGTGTCCGGCGCAGATCACGAAAGACGGCCAGTGTCTCGGACTGCCTGCCGACGCGGTACAGCGCGAGCATCAGCTGTCCGTGCAGCGGTTCGTGCAGCGGATGGTCGGCCACCAGCCGCCGCAACTCGCCGATCAGCTCGGTGTGGCGGCCCAACGCCAGGTCGGCCGAGATCCGCTCGACCAGAACGGCCAGTCGCTGCTCGTCCAGCGCGATCCCCTCGGTCGCCTGCAGTTCGGCGCCGGTGCCGGTCAGCGCGGGACCTCGCCACAGCGCCAGCGCCTGATGGAACCGCTGTGCCGCCCGTGGGACGTCGCCCGCCGCCAGAAGCCGCCTGCCCTCCGAGGCCGCGGTGAGGAACACCTCGAGATCCGAGTCACCCGGGGAGATCCGCAGGCGGTATCCGGTGGGCGTACGCGTCAAGGCGTCGGAATCGCCCAGCAGGCGGCGCAGTGACCACACGTAGTTGTGCAGACGTTTCCGGGCCGAGGCCGGATGATCGGCCCCCCACAACGCGGTCAGCAGCTGATCCTGGGAGACGGTCTTGCCGGCGTCAATGACCAACACCGCAAGCAGCGTCCGTTGTTTCTCACCGACGACTGTGATCGAATGGCCGTCGCGCCACAGCTCCACCGGTCCCAGCACGCGGAATCGCAACGTCGTTCTCCTCTGGAGCCGATGAATCTGCGGGAGCCCCACCTGAACGTGGACACCGGTCGCCACGCGGTGACGACCAGCGTAATTGATCTGTTCCGCACCCGATCTGGTTGAGACGCCCGAGTGCGGGCCATCCGCGCCTCGTCCAAAAGGTCAGAACCGGAAGACCGCCGGACACACCTTGGTCCCACTCGTCCAGGAAATCCGGCTCAGGAGGCCGGGCCACGACCTCGGCTCGTTCGGCGCGTTCGGTGACACGGAATCCGGACGTGCGACGTCCCGGGCCGTTCCGGGCCGTTCCGGGATTCCCGGCGCTCGACGCCGGCGGCCATATGGACAAAAACGCTCCCGCCCCGCATGCCGGCCTCACGGAGTAACGGTTCACCGCGGCGTCTCCGTGCTGAAAGGCCACGCGGAACAAGATCGAGATAATCGGTAGGACAAGTCCGAGAGCGCCATCTGGGATGGTACGCAGGAAATCCCCGGAGAACGGGGAAGGGCGACCGGCGGAGCGTCGGCCGGCCCGGGGCGGAAACGGGAAGCGAAAGGCTTCGTCGGAGGGGAAACCAGATTGGTCAATCGGGCTGGAAGAACCGCCTCGCCGAGTGCGGGCCGGATCGCGAAGGAAGCATTGGACGAGGACTACCGCTCCAGGCTCTCGGAGGTCGAAACGGTCCCCGTCCGCTCGCTGCTCTCGGCGGACACGCCGCGGAGCATGGGGGAGGACCCGCAGCACGTACGTCTGCTGTCCAGCCTGGAGACCGTGCTGCCCCCGGTGATCGTGCACCGGTCCACGATGCGGGTCGTGGACGGGATGCACCGGCTGCGGGCGGCGATGCTGGGCGGGGACGAGAACATACGCGTGCGGTTCTTCGACGGTGACGAACACGATGCCTTCGTGATCGCCGTCAGGGAGAACATCGCGCACGGCCTGCCGCTGTCCGTCGCCGACCGTGTGGCGGCCACCGGCCGGATCGTCCGCTCGCACTCGCACTGGTCCGACAGGATGGTCGGCAAGGTCACGGGACTGTCCGCCCGGACGGTGAGCAACATCCGTCGTTCCGCGTTCACCGGGAGCGCCCAGCCGACATCGCGGCTGGGCCATGACGGCCGTGTCCGCCCGCTGGACAGCTCCGCGGGCCGGATCCGCGCCGCCGAGCTGATGGCCAAGGAGCCGCGTGCCTCGCTCCGGCGGATCGCGAGACAGGCGGGGATCTCACCGGGCACGGTGCGAGACGTCCGCGATCGTCTCGAGCGTGGGGAAGGTCCGCTGCCGAGCTCGTCGCGATCCGCCCATGCGCGACCTGACGCGACGCCGCGGAAGCAGCCTGCCGCTTCGGGCGTCCCCCTTCCGGAGACCGTGCCCGAGTCGCGCTCACCCGGACCGGGATGCGACCGGCGGTGGGCATCACCACTGCATGTTCTGATCAAGGACCCGGCTCTGCGATCGGGGGAGAGCGGCCGGCTCCTCCTGCGCGTGCTCAGCATGAGTGCCGCGCTGACACCGGATCGGGAAAGGCTGATCGACGCGGTTCCCGAGCACTGCGTGGAGCTGGTCTGCCAGGCCGTCAAGGAGAACGCCGCCGCCTGGGCGGAATTCGCCAGAAGGCTTGAGCACAGGGCGACGAGCCCCAAAGGGTGAGCGGGGGAACGACCGCACCGGTGTGCGAGCGCTGAACGCCGGCACGGAAACCTTGATGAGCCGGGAACGGGGACTTTGAGGGCGGGCGCGAAAGGCGCCGGGAGATGAGGACTCCCGGCGCCTTTCGCGGTCACGAAAGCCGGCCGCCGGCCCCGTTCCCGATTGGATCCGGGGCGTGGGTGGTGAGAATCGTCCGCTCAGGCGAACCGCCACTGCTGGTTGGGCTGAGAATTGCACGTCCATAGGACGACGTTGGCGCCGTCGGCCGTGCCGGCGTTGTAAACGTCCAGGCACTTCCCGCTCTGCCGGGACACCAGCGAGAAGTAGTTGTTGCCCTTCTGAACGATCCGCCACTGCTGGTTGGTCTGGGAATTGCACGTCCATTGGACGACGTTGGCGCCGTCGGCCGTGCTGGCGTTGTACACGTCCAGGCATTTGCCGCTGTGCGCGACCCGTAGCGTGTAGTAGCCGCTGTTGGCCGTCACCAGATCCCATCGCTGGTTGGGCTGGGAATTGCACTTCCATTGGACGACGTTGGCGCCGTCGGCCATGCTGACGTTGTACACGTCCAGGCATTTGCCGCTGTTCCGGGACACCACGGCCCTCGGGGCCTCGGCCCGGATTCGCTCCGGCGCATCGGTGACCGCGACGGCCGCGGCCGGTATCACGGTAAACGGCACGGAGACCAAAGTCCCGGCAATGGTCAGTGCCTGGACGGCGTGGACAAGTTTCATCGATTCCCCTTGTTCGTTCCTAAAGACAACGAATCCTTGATAGCACGAATCGTTCGGCGTTCCGATCAAGCACGCTGGAGGTCGGCCATTGTGTCGTGTCCGGCGTCTCATGGCGATCGATTGATTCCGGAGACGGGAGTCGCGTCCGGGAAAAGGGTGCCGGTACGCCCGTCGCGGTGAGTCCGGATCCTTTTCCGGAGATGGCGGCAATGGTGTCGGGTGAACGGGGTTCTCGGCCCGGTTGTCAATCTCCAATGGAGATAACGAGGCGAATCAGCTGTACGGCGGATAATTTTAAGCGAGTGCCTATATCCGGGTTAAATGACCGCATGAGGCGATCTGCGATTGAGGTGGCCGGCTGCGTGCGCGCGCTGCCGCGGGCTCGTCCGTGTGACGGCGACACCCGCACTCGCCCGGCCGCGAGCGGGGGTCGCCTTCGGTGCCGTCAAGATCCGACGCCACGTCGGTGGGTGCGGGGAGTGCGGCCCGTCCAGGGAGAACGGCATGTTCGCTCCGTGGCCCATCGCGCAGAACGTTCTTCTGTTCCTCGGTGGGTTCTGCCGGGTGCCCGTCACCGGGGCGCCCACGGGGGTGGATCCGGGGCCGCTGCGCGCGGCCACCGCTACGGCCGGGAGAGCGGGGAGGGCCCGGCGGTCGCCGGAGGGCCGGAGATCGAAGGGCCGGCCCGGCCGACGCTCGCCCGCCAGGCCGACCGGCCGGACTCCGCCGGGTTTGAAGGTACGCCGACGGTGTTGAAGGTTTTCACCTCACAAATCCAGCGTGAACGAGCAAAAGTTTAAACAGGAAGTTCAACGATACGGTTGAAGGAGTTGCCTGGACAACCGAGGAGACAGGAGTCGCCATGGCCGCCGATTCACCGGTCCGAGACGACGCGTGGGCGTTCGGCGGCGAGAGCGCCACCGATCTCGGCGCCGCGATGACGAGACTTCTGCGGTCGCTTCCCGCCAGCCCCCGCCTGCTCGGTCTGGGGGAGGCGATGCACGGCGAGGAGGCACTGCCGCGGCTGCGGAACGAGGTCCTGCGGCATCTCGTCGAGCACGAGGGCTACCGGTCGATCGCGCTGGAGAGCGACTGCCTCGCGGGCCTGGTCGTCGACGAGTACGTCACGGAGGGCGTGGGAACGTTCGACGACGTCATGCGCCACGGCTTCAGCCACGGATGGGGCGAACTGGAGACGAGCCGCGAGCTCGTGCGATGGATGAGGGAGCACAACCGGGGCCGTCCCGCGCGGGACAGGGTCCGGTTCTTCGGGTTCGACGGCCCGTTCGAGATGACCGGCGCGGACAGCCCGAGGCGAGCGCTCACCGCGCTGCACGGCTACCTCGCGGCCCAGGTGGAGACCGACCTCCTCCCCTACACCACGGGCACCATCGATCACCTGGTCGGCCCCGACGACCGCTGGACCGATCCCGCGGTGACGATGAACCCCTCCCTGTCCGTGGGACTGTCCGCCGACGCCGGGGAACTGCGTCTCATCGCGGACGACCTTCTGGCGTTGCTCACCGCGGAGTCGCCGCGCCTGATCCGCGCGACGTCGCGTGAGGAGTGGTGGCGGGCGCACCTGCACGGGCGCACCGCGACCGGGCTGCTGCGCTACCACGCCGTGATGGCCGACACGTCCGAGGCGCGCGTGGTGCGGCTCATGGGCCTGCGCGACGCGATGATGGCCGACAACCTGCGGGCCTTCGCGGAGCGGGAGCGCGAGGCGCGGCGCGGGCCGACGCTGGTCTACGCCCACAACCGCCACCTCCAGCGAGACGAGAGCCACTGGCTCCTCCCCCCGGGGTGGGGGCCGCTGGAAGGCCGGACGCTGAGGTGGTGGAGCGCCGGCGCGGTCGTCGGCGCGCGGCTGGGCGACGAGTACGCCTTCGTGGCGTCGGCCGTGGGAGCCGCGCCGCGTCACGGGCTCGACGCTCCGAGCCCGGACACCCTTGAGGGGATCCTGTCCACCCTCCCGGGGAACCGCTACGTCGTCGACTCGGAGGGCCTGGCCGGGGCTCTCGGCGCCACGGGGACCGAACCGGCCCCGCGCGCCGGCACGTCGGCGAACCACGGCTACTTCCCGCTGGATCCCGGTCACCTGCGCGAGACCGACGGACTCCTCTTCGTCAAGCACATCGCCCCCTGAGCGGACGAGTGATCTGACCGCGCGGACCGCGCGGACCGTGCCGACCGGGCCGACCGTGCCGACCGGGCCGACCGTGCCGACCGTGCCGACCGGGCCGACCGGGCCGACCGGGCCGACCGGGCCGACCGGCCTATACCGGTGGTCTCCAGTCGCCGAGGTGGGTACGGATGGTCCGCTCGGCCGCCTGCTCCGGGGTCAGCTGCGGCCTGTTCTCCGGAACCGGGATCGCCGCTCCCGGGCCGGAGTCGCGGTACTCGCCGAACCTCGCCTCCTGCCAGGGGTAGCCCGAGCTCATGTTCACGTACGGGGCGGTGGTGTCGATCGCGGGACCGAGCCAGGTCTCGCGCACGGTCAGCATCGGGACGGCGGTCGGGTCGCTGCTCGGCCGCCAGGGGCGGGCGAGACCGTAGGAGCCTTCGGGGGCCTCGCCGGTGACGCGGCACCTGGTGGCCAGGTAGCCGTGGGGGTTCGCGGCGGCGGTGCTCGGCGCGAACACGAAACCGTAGGGCAGGAACGACACGTCGCGGGTCAGGGCGCGCAGCTCGCACCGGTCGAAGACCGCGGTGGCGCGGCCGAAGACGAAGTCGACGTCGCCCTCGACGTGGCAGCGCCGGTAGTACTGCCGGGCGAAGGTGGCCAGGTTGAGGGTGTCGGCGTACAGCGTGTCCTGATGGCCGAGGAAGCGGCACGCCTCGAAGGCGGAACGGTCGCCCATGACCTTCACGGCGACGGCCTGGGTGGCGGTGATCTCCGGGTGGTCGGCGCGCAGCCAGTCGTTGGCGAAGGTCACGTGCGTCGCGGTGAACCCGTCGGCCTGGACGGTGGTGGTTGCGCTGCCGCCGGTCCCGTACGTGCCCCCGCCGGGCTTCGCCGTCCCGGCGGCGTTGTCGAAGACGATGACGACGTCACGGGCGTCACGGGTGGCGCCGAGGATCGTCAGGCCGGTCTTGGCCTGGGGCACCAGCACCGTCTCGCGGTAGGTCCCGGCCGCGACCACCAGCGTCCAGCCCCGCTCCGGGGCGTCCGGGGTCGCGCCGACGGCCGCCTGGACGGTCTGGTGGTCGCCCCTGCCCTGGGAGTCGACGTACAGCGTGCGCTCGTTCCGCCGGTGTCGCGGCGATCCGTACGGCCCGAACGGGGGGCGGGTGGCGGCCGCGGTCACGGTGGCGGGGGCGAGCGCGAGGCCGATGCCCGCGACCGCGGTTCCGGCCAGCATCCGGCGCCGGCCGAACAGTGGACTCTGGGGCGACATGGCCACACTCCCGGATATTCACCTGTGAGAAAAGCTTCCTTCGAAGCAACACATGGAAGTTAGATAAATCAGAAAGTGGTGTCAATAGTCAGGGTTTGTCGCTGATGATGTGATTCAAGGTTGAGGTGGATCGTCGCGTGTGACCCTGACCTCGCGGCCGGGGGAACGGCCCCGGGCGCGATGCTCACCGCGCGGGGTGTGAAACTTTCGAGGTCTCGGAGCGCCTCAGCCGCCGGTGAAGCCGGTCGGTCAGGAGCGCCGCCGGGGGTGCGGGGGTGCGGGGGGCCGAGGGGGTCGGGCGCCGAGGGGGCCGAGGGGGTCGGGGGAGAAAACCGCTTTCCCGTCCCTGACCGGTCTCAGTACACTCGCCACTGATCACGCGTCGCCGCGACACCGCGGCGCGCGTGCCTTGACCAGTGAGGGGAGCAGGCCGTGCGTTCTCGCACCACCGTGGTCATTCCCCCGTCACGCTACGACGTGATCCTGGTGTCTTCGTCGGTTCCCGACGCCGGCCGCGCGGCCGGCGTCGAATGCCCGTGACGAACCCCTGACCCCTGCCTGCCCGGTACCGGATCGGCCGACAAAGCCTTTAAGGCTGATAAAGCCGATAAAGCTGACAAAACCGGTGAAGTCGACGAAGTCGGCGAAGCACGCGGGAAGCACGCGGTGGGACATGCGGTAGGGCACGCCCCCGTGCGGTCGCACCGCGTCAGGGAGATCTCCACGACCCGGCCCCGGGTCGTCTCGTCCGGGAATCGCGCAGTCCTGTCCGGAACATTCCGAAGGGCCATGGGCCATGCGCACCGACACGCACCGTCATATCACCGACTCGCTGACCGGCGTCCGCAACCTGGGCATCCTCGCCCACGTCGACGCGGGCAAGACCACCGTCACCGAACGGATCCTGTACGTCACCGGCGCCACCCACAAACGTGGCGAGGTGCACGACGGGACGACCGTCACCGACTTCGACCCCCAGGAGCGCGACCGTGGGATAACCATCTTCGCCGCCGCGGTGAGCTGTGCCTGGGACGGCCACCGCGTCCATCTGATCGACACCCCGGGCCACGTCGACTTCTCCGACGAGGTGGAGCGCTCGCTGCGGGTGCTCGACGGCGCGATCGCGGTGTTCGACGCCGTCGCGGGCGTCGAACCGCAGAGCGAGTCGGTGTGGCGGCAGGCCGACCGGCACGGGGTGCCGCGGATCGCCTTCGTCAACAAGCTGGACCGCGCCGGCGCCGACCTCGACGCGGCGGTCGCGTCGATCCGCGAGCGGCTGCGGGTGGTCCCGCTGGTCGTCCAGCTGCCCATCGGGCGGGAGGACGGGTTCACCGGCGTGGTGGACCTGGTGCGCATGCGGTCGCTGGTCTGGGCCGCCGGCCGCGACACGTACGAGGAGGGACCGGTGCCGGACGCCCTGCTGGAGGAGGCGCGCCGGCGCAGGCGGCTGCTGGAGGAGGCGGTGGCCGAACTGCACCCGGCCGCGCTGGAGGAGTTCTGCGCGGAGTCGGCGATCTCCGCGGCGACCCTCGCCGCCGCGCTGCGCGACCTGACCCGTACGGGAGAGGGCGTGGTGGTGCTGTGCGGGTCGGCCTACCGGAACCGGGGGATCGAGCCGCTGCTGGACGCGGTCGTCGCCTACCTGCCCTCGCCGCTGGACGTGCCGCCGGTACGCGGCGGCACCGAGGACGGCACGGCGGGGGAGCGGGCCGCCGACCCGGCGGCGCCGTTCGCCGCGCTGGTGTTCAAGGTGAGCTCGACCGCCACCGGGCGGCTGTCCTACCTGCGCGTCTACTCGGGAACGATCCGGAAGGGAGACACGGTGCTGGACGCGGGCGCGCGGCGTACCGAGCGGATCGGCCGGATCCTTCGTGTGCAGGCCGACCGGAACACCGAGGCGGACCTGGCGGTGGCCGGGGACATCGTCGCGGTCGTCGGGCTGAAGGCGGCCCGCACCGGGGCCACCCTGTGCGACCCCTCGGCGCCGCTGGTCCTCGAACCGCCGACGGTGGCCGACCCGGTGGTCTCCGTCGCGGTCGAGGCCGGCCGGAGCGCCGACACCGGCCGGCTGGCGTCGGCGCTGGCGCGGCTGGTCGAGGAGGATCCCTCGCTGGTGGTCCGGACCGACCCCGAGACCGGCCAGACGGTGCTGTCGGGGATGGGCGAGCTGCATCTGGAGGTCGCGGTGGAGAAGGTCCGCCGTACCCACGGGCTGGACGTCGGTGTCGGGCGGCCGCAGGTGGCCTACCGGGAGACGGTCGTGCGCGGGGTGTCGGGACTGCTGTACCGGCACGTCAAGCAGGACGGCGGCGCGGGCCAGTTCGCCCACGTCGTCCTCGACGTGGAGCCGCTGGAGCCGCTGGAGCCGCCGGATGCCGCCCCGGACGCGGCGGGCTTCGTGTTCGGCTCGGCCGTCGTCGGCGGGCGGGTGCCGAAGGAGTACGTACGGGCGGTGGAGGCGGGCTGCCGGGACGCGCTGGCCGAGGGGCCCCTCGGCGGCCATCCGGTGACCGGCCTGCGGGTCACGCTGACCGACGGGGCCACCCACCCCAAGGACTCCTCGGAGATGGCGTTCCGCACGGCCGGCCGGTTCGCGCTGCGTGAGGCGCTGCGGGCCAGCGCGATGGTGCTGCTGGAACCGGTCGTCGAGGTCACGGTCACCGTGCCCGGCGACGCCGCCGGCGGGGTGCTGGGCGATCTGGCGGCCCGGCGCGGACGGGTCTCCGGCTCGACGGCGCGGGCCGGGACGGTGGTGATCACCGCTACCGTGCCGCTGGCCGAGTTGTTCGGCTACGCGACCCGGCTGCGCAGCCGGACCCAGGGCCGTGGCACCTTCACCACCCGGGCCACCGGCTACGCCCCGGTGCCGGGCACGGTCCCCAACGGGACGCCGCCCCGCTAGAACCCGCTGGACTCCGCTGGACCCCGGTGGGAACCGGTGGGAACCGGTGATGGCCCCGCCCCCGGGCGGGGCCATCGTCCGGGACACGCCCGTGTCGCCTTCCCGCCGCGACCGGCCCGGCACCGGCCACACATGCGGGTTCGCGCCCCCGCGAGGTCGGGCGGGCCGGTGGAGCGGCCGGGTATGTCGGTATATCGGGCCTCCGTCGCTCTCCGGCCGGGCTATGCTGCCTCATCCCGCCATGATCGATTGGCCGGGACGGTGAAATGTCGCAGGCGGTCCCTACGATCCGATCGACCGATCAGAGGGACAGGCGGGAGACCGATATGGGCGCGTGGGACATGGGGCCGTTCGACAACGACGGGGCTCTCGACAGTCTGGGCGAACTCGACGGCGACAAGGAGCCGGCGAGACTGCTCGCCCTGGCGCTGCGGGAGATCCTCGACGAGGACGGATACGTGGAGGGGCCGGAGATGAGCGGGGCCGTGGCGGTGGCCTGCCTGGTCGGCGCCCGCGTGATCGGCGCCGAGCCCGACCCCGTCGCCGCCCGGTGGCTGGAGAGCAACCCCTTCGAGCCGTCCGCCGAACTCCGCGACCTCGCCCGGGCCGCCATCGACCGGGCGGCCCGTCCCGACGACAACGAGCTGTACGGGCTGTGGCAGGAGTCCGGCTCCCTGGACGAATGGCTCGCGACCCTCGTCCCCTACCGCCAGGCCCTGGCCTGACCGTCCAAGGAGCGGCATGACCGATCAGAGGGAGACACCCGGGCGGGGAGCCCGGGCCGGAGCCGAACGCGGCGGCCTCGCCTGGGCGGTGACCGAGGCGGCCGCGCCCCAGTACGTCGTGATCGCGCTGCCACCCGTGGCCGGACTGCTCGCCCACGGGTGGGCGGGCGCGCTGTGGGGTCTGCTCGCGGCGGCCCTGTGCGTCGGCGTGCCCGTGGGGGTGATCGCGGTCGGCGTGCGGCGGGGCCGCCTGGACTCGATGCACCTGGTCGACCGGAGATCCCGCACGGTGCCGATGCTCGTGGGCCTGGTCACCGTGGCGGTCGGTCTGGCGCTGCTGGTCCTGCTCGACGCGCCGGCCGTCGTGACGGCGACGGCGGCGGTGATGCTCGGCTGGGTCCTGGTCATGGGATCGATCACCCTGAGGTGGAAGATCTCCTTTCACACGGGGGTGGCCGCCGGGGCGGCGGTCGTGCTGGCGCACGTGCTGCCCGCCGCCGTGACCCTCGCGGCGGGCGCGGCCCTCGTCGGCCTGATCGGGTGGGCCCGGGTGCGCGTCACCCACCACACGCCCGCCCAGGCCGTCGCGGGCGCGGTGGCCGGGGCGGGCGTGGCGTGGGCGGTGCTCGCGCTGGTGCTCTGACCGCCCCCGGCGAGGTGCCGAGGGCGGTCGGAGCACCTGGCCGTACGTCCTCTCGGAGCGCCCGCCGGTCAGGAGAGCTGGCGGGTGGCCAGGCGGGCGAAGAGCCCGTCCCGGTCGGCCAGGAGGTCGCCGTAGGTGCCCTGCTGGACGATCCGTCCCTCGTCCATGACCACGATGCGGTCGGCGGCCACCACCGTGGAGAGACGGTGGGCGATCACCACCCGGGTGGCGTTGAGGCGGCGGGTGCTCTCGGCGACGCGGCTCTGGGAGGGGTTGTCCAGCGCGCTGGTGGCCTCGTCGAAGAACACGATGCGGGGCCGGGCGACCAGCGCACGAGCGATCATGAGGCGCTGCCGCTGGCCGCCGGACAGCGTGCTGGTGCCCTCCGAGAGCACCGTGTGCATGCCCATCGGCATGGCCCTGATGTCGTCGGCGAGCCCGGCCATCTCGGCCGCCGCCCAGGCGTCGTCCACGGTGTGGACGCCGCTGCCGACGATGTTGGCCTGGATGCTCCCCGCCTGCAGCGCGCCGTTCTGGAGCACCACCCCGCACTGGCGGCGTACCGCGGAGACGTCGAGCTCGGCGAGGTCCTGGCCGTCGTAGAGGACGGTGCCCGACAGCGGGGTCTCGAAGCCGAGCAGCAGCCGCAGCACCGTGGACTTGCCGCTGCCCGAGGGGCCGACCAGGGCCACGAACTCGCCGGGCTCGATCGACAGTGCGACGCCGTCGAGGGTGAGCGGCCCGTCCTGGCCGTAGCGGAACGACACCTTGCTGAGCGCGAGCCGTCCCGACAGGTCGCCGGGGTCGGCCTTGGTGCCGTCGGTCTCCGGCCGGGCCTCCAGGATCGGCCGGAGGTTCTCCAGCATCGGCACCACGCCCATCGCGGTGACGGCGGCGGCGGTGAACTGGAGGCTGGAGGCGAGCAGCAGGCTGAGCGCGGTGAAGAACGGCAGGAACGTGGCGACCGGGATCTGGCCCGCCATCGGCCCGGCCACCACCGCGAACACGACCGCCGTGCAGACCAGCGGGAATCCGGCGTTGAACGTGGTCACCGCGTTCTGGATGCGGCGGGCCGAGGCGGTCAGCGAGCGGCCCCTGGTGGCCTCGCGCGTCCACTCGGCGAACGCCCGCTCCTCGGCGGCGGCGGCCCGCAGCTTCGGCATCGCGGTGAGCATCTGGAAGACCCGGGCCGACATGGTCCGCTCGTGCTCGTAGGACTGCCGCTGCCAGCGGAGCTGCATCCGCCCCGCGACGATGGCGAACCCGAGCCCGGACAGCATGAGCGCCGTGGCGACCAGGGCCAGGCGCACGTCGTAGAAGTAGACCAGGACCAGGTTGGCCGATCCGGTGAGCAGGCCCAGCGTGGCCGTGGTCAGCATCCCGGAGAGCATCTCCTGCGCCGAGCTGATGCCCAGCACCGTGGTGCCCAGCTCGCCGGTCGAGTAGCGGGCGAAGAAGCCCGCGGGCAGGGAGAGCAGCCGGGTCCACAGGCCCGACTGCAGGGCCGAGGTGGTACGGCTCTCGACCCGCAGCACCGCGATGTTCTGCACCACCGACAGGGCCGCGATCACGAACCCGGAGCCGATCACCAGCAGGGAGCCCTGGACGATGAGGTCGAGTTCGGCCCGGACGGTGAACACGCCGAGCACCTTGCCCGTCATGATCGGGACGAGCAGCCCGAGCAGGGCGACCAGCACCCCCATGGCGGCGAAGCGCAGCAGGTCACGGTGGTTGCCGCCGTCGAGGAGCCCCAGGCGCAGCAGCGCGCCGACGGTCTTCACCGAGGCGGGCAGCGGCCGGTACAGCACGTGTGCCCGCTTCTCCAGGCCGCGGGCGACGACCGCGTCGACCGGGGTGAGCACGCCGTCGTCCACCATGACGTAGCCGTGCCCCATGGTCAGCAGCGCCACGGGACGGCCCGAGGAGGTGCTGCCCACCATGGGCCCCAGGTCCTGCTTCCACCACGGTCCGTCCAGCCGCACCATCCGGGTCCGTACGCCGGAGGCCAGCGCTATCGCCTGCAGGTCGCCCATCGGGCGGTCCTGGCCGCCGTGCCGTACCGGCGGCCGGACCTCGAAGCCCAGGTGCGCCGCGACCAGCCGGGCCGCGGCCAGGGCGGGCGGGTCGTTGGCCACGTCGGCCAGCTTGACCTGGACCTCGGTGTCGCGCAGCACGGCGTCGAAGCTCCGTACGGCCTGCGTCAGCACGGTGCTCTCGCGGTCGCGCAGGCCGGCCAGCGCGGCGCGTTCCTCCTCGCGCTGCCGTTCGAGGCGTTCGTCGACGGTGGCGAGCAGGCGGACGGCGTGGGCGGCGAGGAACTCGCAGAGCAGGCCCTCGTCGAAGACCGAGTGCAGCGAGCGGGTCCGCAGCCGGGTCCTGGTGCGGGCCACGAGCCAGTCCCGCTCGGTCAGGCAGATGTCGCTGCCCGCGCCCAGCACCAGGTCGTCGCTGTTGCCGACCCCTATCTCGCCCTCCTCGACGCGCACGCAGCGCACGCCGTCGACCGACCGCATGGTGCGGCCCGCGTCCAGCTCGGCGGTCCCGTTGACGGGCAGCGGGACGAACTGGCGGGGCGGCAGGGTGGCGGGCAGCGCCTCGGCCAGCAGCTCGATGCCGCGGTCGAGCCCCTTGACCAGCCAGGCGACGGTCTCGGAGGGCAGGTCGTGCAGCATCGCGACCAGGACGTCGGCCAGCACGGCACCGGGCACCGGGCGGGCCACGATCACGTGGCGCGGGCCCGGCGGCACCCCGCAGGCCAGTATCGTGCCCGCCTCGGCCCGGCCCAGGAAGTTCCAGCGCCCGTCCAGCTCGCCGTCGGCGGTCCGGACCGCGAACAGGTCCACCGTGCCCGACTCGACCAGCAGCATCCGCCCGGGGTTGTCGAGGATCGTGAACCGGTCGGGGCCGAGGTCCATCGGGGTGGCGACCTCGGCGAGCGCGGCGATCGCGGCGGGGTTCACAGCCCTCCTCCGGTGTGGGAGGGCTCGGCCCGGAACCGGACGGTCTGGGCATGGATCCCGTTCACAGTCCTCCTCCGGTGTTGAACAGGCGCGCGTAGATGCCGTCGGCGGCGAGCAGTTCCTCGTGGCCGCCGCGCTCGGCGACCCGGCCGCCGTCCAGGACGATGATCTCGTCGGCGTCGCGGATGGTGGACAGCCGGTGGGCCATCAGCAGGCAGGCGCAGCCGCGGCGGCGCAGGTTGTCCATGATGACGCGTTCCGTCTCCGGGTCCAGGGCGCTGGTGGCCTCGTCGAGGATGAGCAGGGTCGGTTCCGCGGCCAGGGCGCGGGCCAGTTCGAGCCGCTGCCGCTGGCCGCCGCTGAAGTTGCGGCCGTCCTCGCGGACGAACGAGTTGATCCCGCCGGGGCGGGCCAGCACGGCGTCGTAGACGGCGGCGTCGCGCAGCGCGGCGAGCACCACCTCGTCGGGGACGGCCTCGTCCCACAGGGTCAGGTTGTCGCGCACGGTCCCGGCGAACAGCACGATGTCCTGGTCGACGTAGGCCATCGAGCTGGCGAGCACGGTGCGCGGGATCTCGTCCAGCGGGTGGCCGTCGAGCAGGATCCGTCCGGAGCGCGGTTCGTACAGGCCGGTCAGCAGGCGGCCCAGGGTGGACTTCCCGCTGCCGGAGCCGCCCACGATCGCGACCCGGCTGCCCGGTGTCATGCTCAGCGAGAGGTTCTCGATGATGGGGTCGGTGAGCGGGCCGTACCCGAAGGTGACGTCGCGCAGTTCGAGGTGGCCCTCCAGGCGCGAGGAGAGTTCCGTCTCGTCGCCGGTGCGCTCGAAGCAGCGGGCGATCGGGTGCCGTTCCACGTCGTGGATGCGCTTGGCGTCGGCGCTGAGGTCCTGCAGCCGCCCGCCGAGGTTGGTGAGCTGGGTGACCGGCCTGCTGAGCGCGGCCAGCAGGGTCTGGAAGGAGATGAGGATGCCGACGCTGAGCGCGCCCTCCACGACCCGCAGCCCGCCGATCAGCAGCATCAGGCCGGTGTTCACGGTGGCCAGCAGGGGCGGGACGACGACCAGCACCGCGGTGGGCACGCCGAGCCGCTGCTGCGCGGAGACGACCTTGGCCAGGAAGCCCGCCCAGCGGGTGAAGGCGTCGGGCTCCGCGCCGGTGGCCTTGACCGTCTCGATCATGCTGAGCGTGGCGAAGGTGGTGCCGGTGAGGTTGCCGCGGTCGGTACGGAGCGCGGTGACCGCGTCCTTGCGCGCCCGGGCCACCCAGCGCAGCACCAGGATGTTCAGCGCCGCCATGCCGACGCCGATGACGCCGAGCAGCACGTCGTAGCGGACCAGCAGGGCGGCGTAGAACACCACCAGCGCCATGTTGATCACGGTCAGCGCGAGGTCGCGGGAGAGGATCTCGGCCACGGTGTCGTTGGTGGAGATCCGCTTGGCGACCTCGGCCGGGCGCCGCTGCAGGAAGAACTCGATGGGCAGCCGCAGCAGGTGCCGGAAGAAGCGGGCTGAGCCGACCAGCCCGACCCTGATCTCCAGGCGTAACAGGTAGTACTGCTGCACCGAGGTCAGCACGAAGACGGCCGCCGCGGTGAACGCCATCACGATCAGCAGCGGTGGCAGGACGCCGGGGGAGTTGCCGCTCAGCACCCGGTCGATGAACACCCGGTAGTAGGCGGGCCCCGCGATGCCGGGCAGGAGCAGCAGCACGCTGGCCAGCAGCACCAGCGGCAGGGCGCGCCCGGACGGCAGCCGCCACTGCAGCAGCGCCTTGCTGAGCTTGGCGCGCTCGCCGCCCGGCCTGAAGTCGGGCCCCGGCTCGAAGGTCAGCATGATGCCGGTGAAGCCGGAGTCGAACTCCGACCACTCCATCAGCCGGGGGCCCGACGACGGGTCGTTGACCGCGACCATGGTGCGGCCGAACCGGGTCACCAGCCCCTCGACCACGATGAAGTGCTGGAACGCCCAGAAGATGATCACCGGTCCGGTCTGGTCGCGCAGCAGCTCGGCCTCGACCTGGAAGCCCTTGGCGACCATTCCGTAGGAGCGGGCCGCCGCGAGCATCGAGGACGCCTTGGAGCCGTCCCTGGACACCCCGCACCGGCCGCGCAGGTCCTCAAGCGGTACGTGCTTGCCGTAGTGGCCCAGGACCATCGCCAGCGCGGCGGCGCCGCACTCGACCGCCTCCATCTGGATCACGGTCGGTACCCGGTGGCGGTTCCTCCTGCGGGGGCGCGGGGCCTGCGGCTGTTTCTTCTTGGCCGCGGGCTTGGCGGGCTTGGCGGGCTTGACTGTCGTGTTCGTCATCGGTGCCTCCTCCGCTCAGCGCCCGAGCACCAGGTCGAACGGCGTCTGCTCGCCCAGGTGGATGGAAGCGGACACGGTCACCTGGGAGTCGAGCCGCACGGGCGGGCCCTGCGCGGTCGACCAGGTGTATCCCGAGTGCGTGCCCGGTTTGGGGATCAGGTCCACGATGATCATCAGGGGGGCCTGGACGGCGGCGTACCGCCTGGCGGCCAGGTCGCCGCCCACCAGCCCGGCCAGCGCCTCACCGGTCAGGGGATAGCGGCTGACCGAGGTGACCGTGCCGCGCAGCAGCCCGAAGGCCGCGGCGGGCGCGGTGGACACCTCCAGGTCGACCGGGCGGCCGGGGGCGATCCACGCGGCCCGGTCGGCGGGCACGAACACCATGGCGACCAGGCGGTCGTCGGGCAGGTCGGTCCGCTCGACCGTGGCGACCGTGGTGCCGACGGCGACGACCTGGCCGTCGTTGATCGTGGTGCCGACCACCTGGCCGGTGAACGGGCTGGCCACCTCCCGGGTCTTGCCGTCGGCCTCCTGCAGCTCCGCGACGGACTGGCCGACGATCACCCGGTCGCCGGGGCGGACCAGCACGCGGCGGGCCAGGCCCGAGTAGTGGCTCTGGATGCGGGCGGTGCCGCCCGGGTGGGTGAGGACACCGGGGGCGGCGACCGAGATGCGCAGCTCGGAGGCGAACGCCCAGACCAGCCCGCCCGCCATCACGATCATCACGACGAAGACCGCGATCCAGCCCCGGGGGGTGGCCAGCAGGGTGGGGGAGTCCAGCTCGTCGGGTTCGCGCATCCGTTGCAGCGCCTGGTAGCGGAATCTCATCGGGCTCTACCCCTCCGTCCGGGGCCGGGAGCCGAGGACGAGTTCCCCGACGGTGCCCTCAAGGAGCGGGTCGCGTCCCGAGGCGGTGGCGAAGGCCGCGGCGTCCCCGCCGCCCAGGCCGCACACGGCCAGGTTCATCGCGGTGGCCACCAGGTAGAGGGTCTGGTAGAGCACGCCCACGTGCTTGAGCACCAGCGGGTAGGCGACGGTCTCGTACTTCCACATCACCCGGCCGAACCGGGCGGTCACCAGCAGCACGACCTGCGGGTCGGCCTCCATCATGGCGGCCTTCCGCGCCTCCCCGACCAGCGCGCCGGTGGCCTTGCCCGGTTCGGCGACGAGTTCCAGCTCGTGCCGGTCGGTCGCGTAGTGCCACAGCCCGGCCGGCAGTCCCTCGCACGCGGAGACCAGCGGGTAGACCTCCAGCTCGTGGACGGCCCCGCCGCTCGGGTAGGGCCTGCTGGCCAGCCGCTGCCCGTCGCTGCCCGTCATGGTGCCCCGCCTGCGCAGGCTCCGGTAGAGCAGCTCGCCGAGCTGGGCGAGGGTGATCGGCGCCTCCTGGTCGTGGGCGCGGATCGAGGTGCGCCGTTCGAGCACCTCGGTGAACGACGGCTCCCCGGCCGCGATCTCGTCCAGGTCGGGCACCGGCAGCGTGACCGTACGGATGCCCGAGGGCGCCGGTGAGACCGGGTCCGGGGGGAAGCGGTCGCCGAGGGGATAGGTCCCGCCGTACCCGGAGGCCGTGGCGGGGAAGCGGGTACGGGAGTGGAAGGCCAGGTCGCCGGGGTGCCACTGCGCGGGGCCGCGCTCCGTCGTCTCCAGGTCCCCGTCAGAGTCCCCGTCGGAGTCCCCGTCCGGGCCGCCGGGCGCCAGCAGGCCGGCCGTGGCGAGCAGCCGCAGCAGCGGGGCGGGCGTCCCGGTGTTCCAGGTCGCCAGCTCGCCGAGCAGCCCGGCGGCCCCCGGCGTCAGCTCGACGGCCAGATGGTTGCCGGGCGCCCGCAGGGTCAGCGTGCCGTCCACCACCCTCACCTCGGCGAAACGCGACAGCCGCACCGGACCCGCCGGGGCCGCCGCGAGCAGCGTCGAGCCCCGGCCGACCGGATGGAGCCTGGCGGTGACGGCGCCGTCCACCTGGACGGCGTGCTCGACCATCCCGGAGGTGTTCAGCCCGCGGAACAGCAGGTGCCAGCGCAGCAGCCCCGCCTCGCCGTCCGCGGTGGTCACCGCGGCGGCGAGGGCGGCGTCGTCGTGGTCGCCCTCGGCGAGCAGCTTCAGTGCGGTGGCCTGTCCCTGGGACAGGTTCCTCAGGTCGAGGACCGTGGTGGCGAGCTGGACGCGCTCGCCGGTGAACGACGCGCCCCGGCGGAGCCGGGAGACGATGATGGGGTTCATGGGGACCGTCCGTCTCAGAAGAACACGTTCCAGGAGTTGATCTCGTCCTGGGGGGTCGGGCGGTCGAGCCAGCCGAGCCGCACCGGGGCGTCGTACAGGCGGCCGGGGGCCAGGCGGCGCCAGAAGTGCCGCAGGCCGGGGGCCATCACCTTGACGACGTTCAGCTCCAGGTCGGGGCGGGTCTGGTCGAGGACGATCACCTCGGAGCCGGCCGCCTCGATCGAGTCCACGCACCGGCGTACGCACTCGGCCAGGTCGGTGGGGGCGGGCGGGCCGACGGTGGTGAGCGGCTGGTCCCGGGCCGGCAGCAGCCAGGGCTCCCGGTCGATCACGGCGCCCTTGCACCAGGCGAGCATCTCCGGGTCGTCCACGCGGTAGAGCGTGTTGCCCTCCTCGTCACGCCGTTCCACGCTGGGCAGGAACTGGTTGAGCTCGGTGAGCGCGCGGAACGCCGCGATGCGCGGGTCGGGGTGGCTGCCGAAGCCGACCATGACGTCCTCGACCTCGTGGCGGCGCCGGGAGACCGCGGCGAACACCGGGATGCCCACGTCGGTGGTGAGGTCGAGCATCCACAGGTCGCGGTCCATGCCGTCGTAGAAGGCCCGCAGCTCGCCCACGTAGGGGTCGTCCAGGGAGTCGAGGTCGAAGCCGGGGCGGGGCAGCCGGTTGTACCACCACAGCGCCACCGAGTCGCGTTCGACCAGCTCGCAGATGCCCTGGAGGATGGCCTCCTCCAGGGTGTTGCCCGCGGCGCTGCCGTTGGAGTCGGCGATGCAGAAGAAGTGGCCGTAGAGGTCGGGGTGGCCGTACCAGGCGTAGGCGGCCGGGACCAGCCGCTCCTCGTCGCGGGTCAGCGACCAGGCCCGCGACCAGTCGAACGGCACCGTCTCCGGGAACGGGTCGGGCACCTGCTGCAGCCGGTGCGCCGGGTCGGCGTTCCACTCCTTGCGCCCGGCCCGCTGCTCGTCGGAGAAGAGCAGCATCCGGTCCGGGTGCACGGCCGTCGCCGGGTCCAGGTCGGCGTACGCGGCCCGGATGACCGGCTCGTCCCCGCGCCAGACCCCCGAGTAGCGTTCGATCGCCTCGCAGACCGCGCTGACCTTCGCCTGGATCTCCGAGCGCCCCTTGCCGCCGCTCTGGCCGCGCAGGTTGCGGCGGAGCAGGTCCATGCTGTCGTTGACCATCGCGAAGTTGTGTCCGGCGGCGTAGCTGAAGGTGAGGCCGGTGGGATCGCCGCCGATCGACCTCAGCTTGGTGATCGCGCCGAGGTACGGGCTGATGTGCCGCTCCAGCCGGTCGAACGTCTCCTGCGGTTGATCGACCCGGTAGCCGCCGTCGGTGACGTGGTTCGCCTGCCGCGGGGTGAGTACGATCTTGGGGTCGTCGTCGGGCGGGGTGCCGCACGAGGGGCACTGCGGCTGGCGGACGAGCACGTGCCTGCTGGTCTCCAGGGTCGCGAGGTCGAGGGCGACCATCTGGCCGCAGAGCGCGCCCGGCTCGCCGGTCGCCACGATCCTGGCGACCTCGGCGGCCAGCATCCCGGCCAGCGCCAGCGGCCCCGCCGCGATCTGCGCGCGCATCGGGTGCAGCGGCGTCCGCTCGCCCCGCTTGCCGGCGAGGTAGCGCTCCAGCTGGCGGTTGCCGCTGAGCCGTTGCGACAGGCACGACCAGCAGCCCGTGTGGTCGGGGTCGAGGTAGGGGCCGAGCCACGGGCTGACGCCGCCGGGCTTGGCCAGCAGCCAGGGCAGCCCGGACGCCAGCTGCAGCGCGTTGCGGCCCTCCAGGGCCGGGTCGAGGTAGTCGTCGACGAGCACGACCGACACCCCCTCGGCGGGCGCCTCGCCGATCGCGCCGGTGCCCACCTTCAGTCCCAGCTCGGTCAGGGCGTCCACGACCGGCGCGGCGTCCACCCCCTCGGCGGCCGAGACGGTGACCGGCGTGCCCCTGGTGACGGCCGCGGGGTCGATGCCCAGGGCGTCCCAGTAGGCCAGCACCCGCTCCGGCAGGTCGGGCCTGCCCTCCGCGAGGTGCCCCGCCGCCTCGTAGCGGCGCAGCGTGGTCAGCACCGTGGTGAACGGGACGCTGCCGGCCAGCTCCTGGACGATCTCGCTCACGGTCCTGCGACCGTCGAGGTGGGGAAGCACCGCCGCGGCGGCCTTCCCCGGCACGAGGAAGTCCTTTCCCTCCGCGTACAGGAAGACCCGCGATCCGTCCACGACCTCCGCATGGAAATGAGCCTTCAGCCGTGGACTCTCCATCGTCATCCGCCTTTTTTATATCAAGCTCTCGACACCCTCTTCATTGCGGATTTAAACACGGGGGAGACCGGATGGTGAATGCGCAAAAAATTGTACGCATCGCCCGGCCGATACTTAGGGCGCGGGCCCGGGAACCTCAGTATCGCCGCGGCTGTCGGGCTCACAACCCGGCCACCACGAAAGACGGGCACGCAACCCGTTGAGATCCGTATCGGAAGAATGGGACGATGGGGCATGGCTCCACTTCTTCACCGGGACCGAGAACTGACTGTATTCCGGGAGGCTATTGACGGGCTCCGGTCAGGAAAGCCGACCGTCGCGTCAATTCTTGGGGAAAACGGGACGGGCAAGAGCTCCCTGCTCGGCGCCATTACCGAGATGCTTCCCCCGCGCAGCCGGGTGCTGCGGGCACGCTGCCATCCGAGCGAGAGCCATTTCGCCTACGGCATGGTCCGCCAGCTCTTCGACCCGGTGCTCTCCTCCGGGGAGCGGACCCGCAGGCAGTTCGACCGCGCCTCGGGCGGCGACGGCGCGGCCACCCACGATTTGCTGCTCAACCTGTTCCACATCACCCGGGACCTGGTCGCGGACCATCCGGTGGTGATCGTGATCGACGACCTGTCCTTCGCCGACACGCCGTCGCTGCGGTGGTTCTCCTACATCGCGCGCCGCCTGGACGACCTGCCGGTGATGATGGTCGCCACGCTGCCCGGCAGCACCCCGGCCGGGCCGGCCGCGGATCTGGGCAAGCTGCCGTACGCGCGGTTCGTCCAGCTCAGACCGCTCTGTGCCACCTGTACGGCCGACTTCGTCGCGGAGGCGCTGGGCGCGCCGCCCGACGTGGAGCTGGCCGCGCTCTGCCACACGCTGTCGCAGGGGAACCCGCTGGTGCTGCGCGAGCTGACCAGCCGGATGCGGCAGGCCAGGATCAGCCCGGGCGAGCCCGACGCCGACCAGGTGCTGGAGATCGGCACGGCGGCCCTGTCGGACACCGTGCTCGAATGGCTGCACGACCACGACCCGGTGGCCTCGGAGCTGCTCACCCAGCTCGCCGTCATGGGGCCGGACACCGACATCACCGTGGCGGCGATCCTGCTGAGCCAGGGCGAGCCGCAGATCCGGCAGGCCCGCCGGGCCCTCGTCCAGGCGGGTCTCGTCACGGAGGGGCCGCCCGTGCGGTTCCGCAACCCCCTGATCCGCGCCGCCGTGCTGTCGCGCATCGACAACCAGACCCGGATCGGCCTGCACGAGCGCGGGGCCGCGCTGCTGGACAGGCTGGGCGCGCCGGCCGCGCAGACCGCCGAGCACCTGATGCTCACCGACTCCGACTGGGGGGTCCCGGTGCTGCGCAGGGCGGCCACCGAGGCGGTCGCGGCCCGCGAGTACGACGACGCGACCCGGTACCTGCGCCGCGCGCTCGCCTGCTCCGGCGACCCGGCCACCATCCACGAGCTGACGTTGCAACTCGGCATGGTCGAGCTCCGCCACGACCTGGACGCCTGCGTCCGGCACGCCGAGGCGCTGGTCACCACCGCCCCCGACCCCACCCGGCGGGCCAGGTCGCTGCTGAACCTGGCCAGCCCCGCGCTGGCCGCCAGCACGGTGGGTGTCAGGCCGTTCGTCACCGCGGCCCACGAGCTGGCGACCGTGGCGGACCCGCCGAGGGAGCCGCTGTTGCGGCTCAGCGCGCAGGGGGTGCTGTCGGGATACCGCACCGGGCTGCGCAGGTCGCTGCGGATGGCCGTGTCGGGCGTGCAGGACGCGGCGGCGAAGGAGTTCTCCGGAGCGCTGGCGGCGATGGTCGCGGCGGGCGGACGCTACCCGGACACCGCCAGGCGGCTGGCGATGCGGGCCACCAGGGAACGCTCCCGCAGGGATCGTCCGGTCGGGACCGGCCTGGTGGGCGCCGCGCTGGCGTTCGGCTGGACGGGACGGCCCGAGGAGGCGCTCGACGTGTGCGCCAGGATCCTGCAGGACGCCCGCACCTGGGACCAGCCGGACCTGCACGCGCTCGGGCTGCTCCTGCGGTCGGACGTCGGCCACCGGCGGGGCGAGTCCGCCGACAGCCTGCGGGACGCGCTCGACGCGCGGGAGGGGGCCGAGCTGATCGGCGCGCGGGTGCTCGCCACGGCGGCCCGCGCCTGCGGCGCGCGGGCCCTGATCCGGCTGGACCGCGCGGAGGACGCCGCGGCGCTGATGCGCGAGACGACGACCCCCGCGGACGCCCACCCCCTGGTCAAGAGCATGGTCCTGGAGGTCCAGGGGCTGATCGCGGCGGCGGCCGACGACCACGTCACCGCGCTGAGCCTGTTCCTCGACTGCGGTCACCGGCTCTCCGCCCGCGGCATCACCAACCCCGCCTGCCTGCCCTGGCGCGCCCACGCCGCCAGGGCCTACACCGCGCTGGGCGAGCACTCCGCCGCCCGTACGATCGCCGCCGAGCCGTCGGTGAGCCGCGACCACGACGCGCCGGACGCGCCGCCGCCGCACGCCCGGATCGTGCTCACCCCCGCCGAGCAGCGGGTCGTCGAGCTCGTACGGCAGGGCATGAGCAGCATGGAGGTCGCCGAGCGGCTCTGCCTGAGCAAGCGCACCATCGACACCCACCTGGGCCGCATCTACCGCAAGCTCGGCATCCGAGGACGGCACCAGCTGTCCACCGCCCTCGGACTCTGAGCGGTTCCCGCTCGGTGTGAGGTCACCGGTTCGGCTGCCTGCCGGAGCGGTTCCCGGTCAAGGGGCACCGGTTCGGCCGTCCGCCGGAGTGGGGTCACCGGTTCGGCTGTCCTCCGGGGCGGTCCCCGGTCAGGGGGCGCCGGTCGGGCCGTCCGCCGGAGTGGTGACCCCGGTCAGCGCGGGGCCACCGGTTCGGCGTCGACGGCCCTGCCGATGCCCAGTCTCGGCTCGGTGACCAGGTACAGGCCGGTCGCGTCGCCTGGGCCGCCTGGGCCGCCGGGATTCGTGCCCGAGGCCGGGCCGCCGGCCTTCCCGGCGACCAGCTCGTTGGCGAGCACCATCGCGTCCAGCGGGGCCGCGCCGCCGACGCGGGTGGCGTCGTCCAGGTCGGTCAGGCCCGAGGTGATCGAGGCGAAGGCGCCGTCGGAGGGCACCGGGGCGTCGCCGCCGCGCTTTCTCATCAGCTGCGGGTACTGACCCCTGGCCAGACGCTGGGCCAGCCAGAAGTAGCTGTTCTTGCCCCGGTACTGCTCGTAGAACCCGGCGACCATGGAGAACATCCGGCCGTAGGCGTTGCGGTAGTGGGACTCGTGGAATCCCAGCGCCTCGCGCTCGGTGACCTCCCCGGCGTGCGTGGACAGGATGCTCGCCGCCGCCAGCATGCCGCTGTACATGGCCAGGTGCACACCGGTGGAGAGCAGCGGGTCGAGGAAGCAGGCGGAGTCGCCCGCGAGGAAGTAGCCGGGGCCGCAGAAGCTGTCGGCCGAGTAGGAGAAGTCCCGCTCGACGCGGACCTCGCCCTCGAAGCGGCCGCCCGCCACCAGCTCCGCCACCGTCTCCGACTCCGCGACCAGGGCGTGGAACATCGCCTGCTGCGAGGGGAACTCGGGCCTGCGGGCCAGGAAGTGGTCCTGGTGGGTGACGAAGCCGACGCTGTAGACGTCGCCGCTGAGCGGGATGACCCAGTACCAGCCGTTGAGGGCGGAGATGACGTTGATGCCGCCCCGGGGGGTGCGGGGGAGCAGGGCGCCGCCCTGGTAGTAGCCCCAGATGGCGACGTTGCGGAAGACGTCGTGCGGCCGCCGGTCGCGGAAGTGCTGGGAGGAGAGCACGCCGGCGCGGCCCGAGGCGTCCACCACGAAGTCGGCCGGGGACTCCCGGAGGCGCCCGTCGCGCGTCCACTCCACGCCCACGGCACGCTCGTCGTCGAAGAGGACCTTCTTCACCTGCGCGCCCTGCACCACCTCGACGCCCTGGTCGGCGGCGTGCCTGAGCAGGACGTCGTCGAAGTCGGCGCGGTCCACCTGCCAGGAGCGCACCTGGTCGCCGAAGAGGTCCGGCCAGTTGATCGTCCAGTCGCGCTCCGCGCCCCAGCGGAGCAGCAGGCCCTCCTTGACCTGGTAGCCGCGGGCCTCGATCTTCTCCCGGGCGCCGACGAGGTCGATGATGGCCCGGCAGGAAGAGGAGATCGACTCGCCGATGTGGTAGCGGGGGAAGAAATCCCGTTCCAGCAGGCGGACCCGGGCGCCGGCCCGGGCCAGCAGCGCCGACGAGATCGCTCCCGCCGGGCCTCCGCCGATGACGACCACATCAGGCGCCATGAAATACCCCTCCCATGCGAGAATTGCTCACTCCGGAATCATCGCAACGGCGGGGAATGTTGTTAATACGTATTTATGCTCATTGTGATACGCATTTCTGGATTAATTCCCGCTGGTGAGGCCGAAGACCGCGCCCATGGGATCGGCGAACAGGCCCGACCCCAGCGGACGGGCCCCGGCGCCTTCGGCGTTCCCGGCACCGGGGATGCCGAAGAACGGCACCCAGCCGGTCCTGGACGAGGCACGGATCGTCAGGGGCACGTCACCGTACAAACCCCGATAGAACTCCTCGGCCACGGCCGGGCGGGCGGTGTGCAGCTCGCAGGCGCGCAGGGCGCCGGGCTCGTCCACCAGGACCACGCCCTCGTCCCGGCCGCCCTCCCAGAAACCGACCGCCGCGCCCGAGGGGTCGACGGCCAGGCAGAGGCGGCCGTCCTCGCCCGAGGGCACCGGGCCCATCACGACGCGGCCGCCCAGGCGTCCGACCTCCGTCCGGGTGTGGTCGAGGTCCTTGGACGCGAGGTAGACGTTCCACGACGAGCCGGGACCCATGCCCAGCGGGCCGGGCCCGAGGCCGCCGATGATCTCCCCGCGCAACGTGATCAGGTGGTAGCCGCGATCGTTCTCCCTGGTGAACTCCCAGCCGAACAGGCCGCCGTAGAACTGTTTCGCGCCGGTCAGGTCGACGGTGACGTGATCGACCCAGCAAGGTGTTCCCGGGCCGTACGCGGTCCGCCGGGGCATGGCGTCTCCTGGATCATGTCGTCGATGAGTGCCGCGGCCTCCTCCGCGCCGCCGAACTCCGGCATGAGCAGCCGGTAGCGGGGCGCGTCGGCCAGGTCCGAGGTGTTCGGCGGCCAGACGTGCGGCTGGAAGGCCCAGGGCTCCAGCCTGCAGCGGTCGCCGTCTCCCTGGCAGAGCCTGACCAGTGTGGGCGGGGCGAGCCTGGCGGTGATGGGGATGATCGGGCCCAGCAATTCCGGACGGACCAGAACGGACTCCCCGGCCAGCGTCGGCTGGGCTCGCCGCCAGCTGCCGGGGGCCGCCTCCGGGCCGATCAGGCCGCCGGTCCTGGCCGACTCCAGGGCGCTGCCGCGCAGGTCCAGCGGGACCTGGAAGGGGAGCGTGTGGCCGGTGGCCCGGTCGACCACGAGGAGCTGTCCCGACACCGGCCGCCAGGACCGCCCGGCCAGCGCGGCCGCCACGCCCGCGCTGGGCGAGCAGGAGCTGCCGACCAGCGCGACCGTCGCGTCGTCCTTGGCCATGACGACGGCGCGCATCACCAGGAAGAGGTGGTCGAGCACGGCGAACGGGGGGAGAGGGGGTGGCATCGTGCTCCATCCGCGGAACACGCGACGCTGGAGCAACATCCCGTCGGGACGGTGGACCAGCAGTTCCCCGTCCGAGGGCTTGTCGGTGAGAAGCTTCACGACCAGCTGTGGCTCGCCGGTCTCCACGAGGTGGTGGCCGAACAGGAACGTCATGTCGCCGAGGCTGAGCTCGGTGAGGACCATGATGGTCATGCCGAAGAAATTCAACAACAGGGGCAACTAACCCCCCTTACGGGTGTCCAACTGCAAACGCTCGTACAACAGCCTCAAACCCGATCTACTCTCTCAGATAACGCCAGTCCCGCAAATACCACTTTTGCTGACATTTCCGGCTGTTCTAGTAGAGGAAGGTGTCCGGAGTTAGGGATTGTCCGAATTTGGCATCGGGGGACCGTACGCCGCAATGTCTCGGCGTTGGCCACGAAGGTGGGCATGTCCGAGTCGCCGACGACCACCGTGGTCGCGGCCTCGATCCGGGTCAGGTCCTCGGGCGGGTGCCGGTGCGCGCTGAGGGCGGCCATCGCCCCCGTGTCCAGCTCGGCCCAGGAGTGCCCGCCGATCACCGCGCGCAGCCGGGCCCGCAGCTCGGGGTGCGCCTCGGTGCCGCGGAAGATGTCCGGCGGGGAGCTCATCCACAGCTCGGCCATCTGCTCCGGCCCGCCCCCCGCCCTGCGCACCATCATGAGCTCCATGTAGCGCCGCCGGGCCGCGGGGTCGGGTGGCGCGCCGCCGAGCGTCGGCGCCGCGAGCACCAGGTGCTGTACGACCTCGGGCGCCTCCAGCGCCATCTGCAGCGCGACGCTGGAACCGAAGGAGAGTCCCACGACCCGGTCCGCCCGCTCGGCCTCGGCGATTTCAGTCAGCCGTAATGCAAGCGACGGCAGAGTCGTACCGGGGCGCAGCGGTTCGGAGCCGCCGTGACCGGGAAGATCCACGCCGACGTGCCGCCAGCCCGGCAGCAGCTCCCACAGCGGTCTCCACAGCGTGAGGTCCATGGTGTAGCCGTGCACCCACAGCACCGCGGGGCCCGTCCCCGACGCGACGACCCGCAACCCGTTCACGCGGGCCTCCCGAGAGCGGACTCCCCGGAGGCAGACCCCGCAGAGGCCGGCTTCCCGGAGCCCGGTTCCCCAAGGGCCGGTTCCCCGGAGCCCGGCTCCCCGAAGGTCGAGCAGAACTCCCGGTAGGCCACCACCGCCACGTCCCTGCTGTCGAACCGGGGCACCGCCCGCGGGTTCAGCCGCTCCCAGATCACCGCGTCCTCGGCGAGCGCGCGCTCGCTGCCGTGGATGAGCAGCGGCAGCTCCCCCCGCTGCTCCGGGCGGACCCCGATCGCCACCCGCGCCACGCACCCGCCCCTCTCGTACGGCACGGCGGCGGTGACGATGACCTGCTCCCAGCCCGGCGGCCCGAAGCGGGTGACGACCACGCCCGGACTGTAGGCACGGGCCAGGAACCGCGCCCGGGTGACCCGCTGCCCGGAGGCGCTCCCCGGCTTGGCCCCCATGACGAACTCGCCCTCGATGACGAGCTCGCCCTCCTCCCCGTCCCGATGCGCCATCCCGCGCAGCCGTGGCACCTTGTGCACCTCGGTGAAGTGGTCGATGTCGAAGGCGTTCTCCACGATCAGCGCCGGATCGGCGTCCACCGGCCTGACCACGGCCGCCGTGAGCGGGTGGGTCGCCTCCAGCTCCTTGAGCGCCCTGGTGAGCCCCCGGTCGTCGTCAGGCCCGTCCGAGAGCCGGACGAACACGGCCTCACCGGAGACGACCACGTGGTGCTCGCGCACCGACAGCCGCCCGCCGGCGTCGCCCAGCGCGATCCGGCGGCCGTGGAACGGGCAGACCAGGCAGCCGCCGGAGAGCCGTCCCCCGTAGCCGAGATGCGCGCCCCGATGCGGGCAGTCGGCGTCGAAGACGCGGATCCCCGTCTCGTCCCGTACGGCCACCAGCCGCCGGGGCCCGATCTCCAGGGGGGTCACCTCGGCCGTCAGTTCCGAGGTGAAGGCCGGTAGGTACCAGCCTGAGTGCGGTCGTTCCGGACAAGGGTAAGACGTCATCAGCCCATCGCCTCCAGGAGCCGGTCGGCGGCGATCGCCCCGCTGGCGATCGCCCCCTGAACCCACGGCAGTCGCGTCCCCGAGACCGTGGCCTCGCCCGCGAAGAACAGCGTGTCCGCGACCGGCTCGGCCCAGGTCGCGGGAGCGCGCTCGGCGCCGAGCAGCGGCGCGGTGAACGCGCCCCCGCTCCACGGGTCGGTCCCCCAGTCGGCGACCTCCGTGTCCACCACCCGGGCCCGCGCGGCCCAGGGCAGGGCCACCGCGAGCAGGGCCGACAGGCCGGGACCGGAGGCGGCGCGCACGCAGGCGGCCGCCGCGTCCCTGGCCACGATCAGCGCCTCGGGACGGCCCTCCCGGCAGCTCACGAAACCGCCCGCCCCGTCCGCGTCGAACACCGACGCCGTCTCCGGGGCGGGGACGGACAGGGTCGCGACGACGCAGCAGCCGTCCCCGCCGGCCAGGTCCCGGGCGGCCTCGGCCTTGTGGCCGGGCAGGTCCTTGATGGTGAGCGTGCCGCGGGCCACGACGGAGGGCGGCACGGTCACCACCACCCGCCCGGCCTCCACGGTCCCGGCCGGCGTCCGCGCGCCGACCCGTCCCGGAGACCAGCCGAGCACCTCGACGGGACAGCCGGTGCGCACGTCGAGCCCCGCGGCCAGCCGTCGCGGCAGCAGGTCGAACCCGCCGGACACCACGAACTCCCCCCGCCCGGCGGTGTCCCCCCGCTGGGCCGCGGCCACGCCCTCGGCGCTGAGCCGGTCCGGGTCGGCGGCCCAGATCTGCCGGAACCACTCGCTCGCCACCGGGTGCGGCCCGCCCCTGTCCGCGAGCCAGCCGTTCACCGACTCACCGGCCCGGGCGCCCTCGGCGTTCAGCCGTGCCTCCAGCGCCCACGGCGGGTTCGGCGTGCGGGCCAGCGCCCCCATGGGACGGCCCACCCGCCCGCTGACCACCCGGGCTGCGGCCGGCCTCGGCGCCGTCTCGGTCTCCACGATCTCGTGTACGGGGTTGCGGTCGCCGTGGACGACCTGCGCGCCCAGCTCCAGCGAGGGCCCGCCGTCCGCGGGCCGGAACGTCCGTATCCGGCCGCCCACTCGTGACCTGGCCTCGACCACCACGGTACGTACCCCGGCCTCGGCCAGGCGGGTGGCGCAGGTCAGCCCGCTGACCCCCGCGCCGATCACCAGCACCTCAGCACGCATCCCCGCCTCCCGGCTCCGCATGGACAGCACCCGGCTCCGCAGGGGGAGCACCCGGCTCCGCATGGACAGCACCCGGCTCCGCAAGGAGAGCACCCGGGTCCGCAGGGTCGGCGTCCAGGTTCACCGGGAGCGCGCGCAGCCGCCGGGGGATCAGGGTGGCGGCCCAGGCGGGTTCCGCGTCGGCCAGTGACGCGGCCGGGAACCGCCGGGCCAGCCGGGACAGCAGCACCGCCCCGGTCTGCCGGACGAGCTGCGCCGCCAGGCAGAAGTGCGGTCCCCCGCCGAAGGCCAGGTGCGGGTTGGGCGTCCGGCCGAGCAGCAGCTCCCCGGGCCTGTCGAAGACGGCCGGATCCCGGTTGGCGGCGGCCACGACCGCCAGCACCCTGGCCCCCCGGGGCACCTCCCCGCCGGGCAGTGTCACGTTCTCGACCGCGACCCTGGCCGTGAACGGGATCGGCGCCTCCAGCCGCAGCAGCTCGTCCATCGCGGTGCGCGCCAGTTCGTCGCCGCCCTCGCGCAGCGCGGCCAGCGCCTCCGGGCGGGGCAGCAGCCAGTACAGCGCGTTGCCGATCGCCTCGGCCAGCGGCTGCCAGCCGCCCACCACGGCCAGCCCGAGCACCCCGAGCATCTCGGGCCGGGTGAGCCGGTCGTCGGCGGCGAACCGGGTCAGCGGGCTGGGCGCGGCGACCGCGAGGTGCCCGTCCAGGAACCGGCTCAGCTCCGCCATCGCCGACCTGCCCAGCGCCGCGACCTGCGGCCCGGCCAGCGGATCCAGGTTGATCGAGGCCGCCTGGGCGAGCTGCGCGAAGACCTTCCCGTCGCTCTCGGCCAGCCCGAACAGCCGCAGGAAGACCGAGGTGGCCAGCGGGCTCCCGATCTCCCTCACCGCGTCGACCACGGTCCCGCCCGCCAGCCGTTCGAGAAGGTCGTCCACGTCGGCGGCGATCCCCCCGGCCACCGACGCGATCGCCGCCGGTCCGAGCAGCAGCAGTCCCGGCGCGCGCAGCCGCGTGTGGTCGGGCGGGTCCGTGGTGAGCATCGACGGCGGCAACTCCTCGCCGCGCGCCCGCCCCTGCTGCCCGGCGCTCGCCGAGAACCCCCGGTCACGCAGTACGGCGGCGCAGTCGGCGTGCCCGGTCACCAGCCACAGCCGCGACGTCGCGTCGTGGTGGACGGGGGCGTGGGAGCGCAGCCAGTCGTAGGCCGGATAGGGGTCGGCCCGTCCCGAGGGGGAGAAGGGGTGGGACAGGTGGGCGGGGAGCCGGATCTGAGTGCCTGCCGTCACGCGTCAGTTTCCCTTGCTGTCACTTGCCTGATCAGGGGCCCGGGTGGATCGCCGCACGCGCCGGGTACTCGGCCGGATCGCCGCACACGTCAGGTACTTGGCTGGATCGCCGCACACACCGGGTACTCGGCCGGATCGCCGCACACGCCGGGTGCCTGGACGGGTCACCGCACGCGCGCGTTGCGCCAGCCGAACGTCAGCGCGGTCAGCAGCAGGCCGCCGGCCGCCCACAGCCCGAGGACCAGCGCGACACGGCCGAGCTCCCAGCCGCCCGCCGGTTCCACGACGGTGAAGGCGTCCGGCAGGAAGACCGCGCGGAACCCCTGCGCCATCCACTTCACCGGGAACAGCGCGGCCGTGGTCTGCATCCACGCGGGAAGCTGGTGGAAGGGGTAGAAGACTCCGGAGATGAACTGCAGCACCATGAACACCGGTGTCACGATCGCCGCGGCGGAACGGCTGTTCGGGATCGCCGCGCTGTAGGCGATCCCGGTCAGCGCGCACGTGACGGTGCCCAGCGTCAGCACCCAGGCGAGGGTGAACCAGCGCTGCGCGGTGCCGGGCAGGGGCAGCCCGAACGCGGTCACCGCGATGCCCAGCAGCAGCGCCATCTCCACCACGGTGGTCACCACGACCTTCACCAGCTTGCCGATGAAGTAGGCGGACTTGGGCATCGGCGTCATCGCCAGCCTGCTGATGAGCCCGGTGTCCCGCTCGATCGCGATGTTGATGGCGAGCCCGGAGAAGGCGGTGCTCATCACACCTGCGGCCACGATGCCCGCCATGAAGACCTGCCGGAAATCGATCTCGGTGCCCTGCACCTTGCCGGTGAAGATCGCGCCGAACACCACCAGCAGGATCACCGGGAAGAACAGGGTGAAGACCAGCGACTGCCTGTTGCGGAAGAACGACTTCAGCTCGACCGACGACCGGGCGGCACTGGCCCGCCACAGGTCGGACAGCGGCCCGCTGCCGGGCGCGCGAACGGGTTCCGTGACGTTCACGTGTTCTCCTCCGGCTGTTCCCGGTGCCGGTCGATGAGGTTGAGGTAGATCTCTTCCAGGGTGAGCCGGTGCACGGTCAGCTCGGGCAGCTCGGCCCCGGCCCAGTCACCCAGCAGGCTCACCAGCCGGGTCGGCTCCGAGGTCAGCACGGTGACCGGGTCGCCGGCGCCCGCCGGTCCCGGTTCGAGCACCGCCCCCGGGGGCAGGCCGGGCAGGTCCCGGCCGGCCAGCGACTCGGAGCGCCGGAACGACACGGTGGCCGGGGTCGTCTCCCGCCCGCCCAGCTCGCCCGGCGGCCCGCAGGCCACCAGCCGCCCGCCCGCGATCACTCCCACCCGCGTGGCCAGTGTCTCGGCCTCGTCCAGGTAGTGGGTCGTCAGCACCGTGGTGCGGCCGCGCCCGGAGAAGAACCGCACCAGGTCCCACGCCTCGCGGCGGGCGACCGGGTCGAGCCCGGTGGTGGGCTCGTCAAGGAAGATCAGTTCGGGGTCGCCGATCACGCCGACCGCCACGTCCAGGCGGCGCTGCTGGCCGCCGGACAGTTCCGTGGTCCTCTTCTTCTCGTACGTTCCCAGGCCGACCATGTCGAGCACCTGCGTGGGCGGCAGCGGCCTGGGGTACATGGCGGCGAACTGTCTCACCACCTCACCCACGGTGAGATCGGGATAGGCGCCGGTGGACTGGCCGACCACCCCGATACGCGCCCGCCATTCCCGCGGGTCCCTGGCCGGATCCTGGCCGAGGACCTGCACGTCTCCACCGCTTCGCCGCCGTACTCCCGTCAGTATTTCGACGGTCGTGGTCTTTCCCGCGCCGTTCGGCCCGAGCAGGGCGAACACCTCACCCGGGTGCACCCGCAGGTTCAGATCGGTGAGCACAACGTGCTCTCCGTAACGCTTGTTCAGGCCGGTGACGGCGACCGGATCATTTTCCGCGGCGGCGGAAGCCATCGACTTATTCCTCCGATGGAGACGAGAACGGGAACGGCACGGCGATTTTCAAATCATGATGAAAAAGGCGCCGGAGATCAGGTGCAGCAGCAGCAGGGGCAGCAGCAGTAGTAGCAGGCCTCCGCCTCGGCGCCGGCCGAGATGTCCGACAGGTCGCCCTCGCTGAGCTCGGCGGCGTCGACCACCGGCGTCTCAGGGATGTGGAACTCGAACTGCCCGGTCGCCAGGCCCACCTCCCACAGACCGACCTGGACGTCCAGGTTGCCCTCCTCGTGCCCCTCGGGGATGTGCCGGACGATGACGATCTCGGCGTCCTCCGGGACGACCAGCCCGGACTCGGCCAGCGCGGCACGCGGGTTCGCGGTCAGCCGGGCCGCGTACTCCTCGTCCGACCAGGCGGTGATGAGCGTGCGGGTGTAGGCGTTGATGAATTCCGCGCGCTCCTGCGGTTCGAGTGCCATGCGATTCTCCCTCTCGGGTGTTTGCCGCTGCTTTCTGCGTCGGCAACTGAAATGGACTCTCGCATGCCGGGCGGCGCATACCAAGACTTAATTTATTCGCCATTCATGTAAGTATTGATACCTTCTTCGACGCGGTGTTACATTGGCAGCATCCCACAGTACGGATGGAATCATCAATAATACTCAATACGTATATCCGGCACCCGTGAATACGTAATGGAGATACTTAGGCACGTTGAACGGAGGTGTCGGTGACCACTACCGGCACGCGGTTTCCCCCTGGCCCGTCCGGCTCGGTGGACATGGGAGACATGCGCAGCGATCCGCTGGGGTTCGTGACCGGCCTGGCCCGTCGCCACGGCGACGTCACCGCCCATCACGCGAACGGCGAGACCGTCTTCATGGCGCACCGTCCGGATCTCGCCCGGCACATCCTCAAGGACAACGTCGGCAACTACACGAAGGAGAACACGCCGGACGACCACATGCTGCGCCCGCTGCTCGGAAACGGCCTGCTCACCAGCACCGGCGCGGAGTGGACACGCCAGCGACGGCTGTGCGCCCCGGCCTTCCGCCGCGGCGCGGTCGCCTCCTTCGACGAGATCATCACCGACGAGACCGCCGCCCTGCTGTCACGCTGGCGCGGCCCCGCCGAGACCGGCGCCCCCCAGCCGATCGACCACCACCTCACCTCGCTCACCCTGTCGATCCTGACCCGCGCGGTGCTCGACGTGGACCTCGGCGCGGCGGGCGACGGGTTCGGCCGGGCGGTGGACGACGTCAACCGCTTCATCGGCCACTACGTACCCGACCCCGATCCCGACCCGTCCGGCACGGTCCGCAGGCGGCAGGGCTACGTACGCGCCCGCGCCCTCCTCGACATGATCACGCGTACGGTCATCGCCTCGCGCCGCGCCTCCCCGCCGACCACCGGCACCCTGCTCGACACCATGCTCGGCTCCCTCACGGACGCCGACCTCCGCGACCAGGTGCTGACCCTGATCATGGCCGGTCACGAGACCACCGCCAAGGCCCTGACCTGGACCCTCTACCTTCTGGACCGCCACCCGGAGGAGGCGGAACGGATCCGCGCCGAGGTAGACCGGGTCCTGGGCACCCGCCGTCCCGCGGCCACCGACCTGCCCGACCTGCCGCTGTGCCGCCGGGCCGTACAGGAGGCGATGCGCCTGTACCCCCCGGTCTGGCTCATCTCCCGCCGCGCGACCGGCCCCGACGAACTCGACGGCCACCCGGTGCCGCCCGGCACGCTCGTCTGCGTCAGCCAGTGGGTCCTGCACCGCGACCCCCGCTACTGGGACCGCCCCGATGCGTACGTACCCGACCGCTTCGACGGTGCCGACCTCCCGAGCCACCTGTACCTGCCGTTCGGCGGCGGCGAGCGCATCTGCATCGGCCGGCACCTGGCACTGACCGAGGCGACGCTGGTCCTGGCGATGCTCTCCCAGTCGGTACGGCTCACGCTGGAACCCGGCTTCCCGGTGGAGCCGGAGGCACTGGTGACGCTGCGGCCGAAGCACGGCATGCGCATGATCGTGAGCCCCCGATGACCACCGTTCCCGATCGTGGGTTCCCGATGACCACCGCCCGCAGCACGTCACGCACACGATCGTGAGCCCCCGATGACGACCACCCCCGCACCCCCGCACCCCACGGCGACCGTCACCGGCCACGACACCGCGCGGCCGGTCCCCACCCCGGCACCGCTGCCGCCGAACGCCGGCTCGTACGACCCCGCCGCCACCACGGCGGGCGGGATGGCGGGCGAGCTGGCCCGGCTGGAGGCCCAGGCGGCGCTCTCGTTCGACGAGGAACTGAGCCTGCTGCGCGAGCTGGGCCTGACCGCCGCGAAAGGCCCGCTGGTCGAGGTCGGCGCGGGGTCGGGCGCGATCACCAGGCGGCTGCGCGGGGCCATGCCCGACCTGTCACTCGTCGCCGTGGACATCGACCCGGACCTGCTCGCCCACGCCGAGGGCGCCGGTGCCGAGCTGATCGTCGCCGACGCCGCCGACCTGCCGCTGGAGACGGCGAGCGCGGGATACGTACTCCTGCGGTACGTCCTTCAGCATCTTCCCGATCCCGCGCCGGCCCTCGCCGAGGCCCGCAGGATCCTCCGCCCCGGTGGCCGGATCCTGGTCACCGAGGTGGACGCCTCCTGCTGGGGCCTGGCCGAGCCGGCCTATCCGGAACTGGCCGGGATCCACGCCAAGCTGGCGGCGACCCAGCAGGCCGCCGGCGGCGACCGCACGATCGGCCGCCGCCTCACCCGCCTGTTACGTGACACCGGCTTCACGGAGGTCGCCCTTCGCCCGTTCGCCACGACCAACGACACCCGACCGACGGATGACTTCGCCCCCCACCTCGGCCCGGGACGGCTGCAGCCGCTCCTCACGGCCGGCGTGCTGTCGCTCCGCGAGTTCGCCCTCGCCGCCGACCGCTGGAACCGGTTCCGCGCAGACCCCAACGCCTGGGTGATGCTCCTCGGGTTCACCGCAGCCGGTACCGCCCCCGACGCGCCGCCCGGCGGCCGTCGCACCCCCGAAGGAATCCAGTGAGCACCAACGTCAAGATCTTCATCACGATCTTCTGCTACATCAGCGGCGTGATGGGCGTCGTCACCGCCGTCTTCCAGGCCAGCAGCACCCCCGCCAACACCCCCGGAGCTATAGGCGCCGGGGTGATCGGCGGCATCTTCCTGGTGGCGGGCGTCGCCCTGAGCCGCAAACCCCGCTACTAGAGCGTGCCCCTCGACAGGCCGGTCGGCTGACCGGATGCGCCTGTCCGATTGGTGATCGCTGACGCGTTACGGGACCGGGTCGAGCCGCCGACGGCGGCCGATCCGGTCCGTGGACGGCGGCGGGTGGACGGCGGTGGCCGGACCACCGCCGGATCCCGGCAGCATCCCGCCGGTATCCCAGCAGCGAGGTCAGTGCGAATGAGCCTCCTCGAGAGAGGATCCCGCCAGGCGTGCCGTGACCATGCCGGAGAAGGTGGAGCATTCGAAGACGTCCCTCTGCGGGCAGGCGAGGCCGTGGGCGATGGCGGTGCGTGCCGCCTGGGCCTGGGCGATCCGCTGATCCAGCTCGGCGAGCTTGCGCCGGCACAGCTCCCGCCAGTCGTCGCCGGCCGGCCGAGACGCGACGAACGCCTTGACCTCCCGCAACGTGAAACCGACATCTCGCAGCAACAGCACCACACCGACCAGCTCGACCGCCGACGGCGGGTAACACCGCCGGCCCGAGACCCGGGCCGGCGCCGGGAGCAGGCCGAGCTCCTCCCAGTAGCGCAGGGCGGAGGTGGCGACACCGGTGCGGCTCGCCAGCTCGCCGATCGTCAGCTGCTCGTCCATTTGACTTCAAGCGTACTTGAAGCCGTTGACTGGCGATCATGCGAACAGCGGACACATCTCTCAGGCAACGCGCGCTCAGAAGACTGGTTCGCCAGGCGCACCACCCCCGGGGCCTCGTCGGGTGGGCGGTCGGCCGGATGTTCGCTCATCGCCCCTCCAACCGGCGGCGCAACATCTGGGTGGTGTCGTTACTGGACGTGCGGCCCACCGACCGGGGGCTCGAGATCGGTTTCGGTCCCGGAATCGCCATCGCCGAGCTCGCCGCCCGCGCCACTCAGGGCCAGGTCTTCGGCGTCGACCACTCGCAGGCCATGGTCCGCCAGGCCGCCCGTCGCAACGCCGCCGCCGTCCGCGCCCGCCGCGTGCGCCTCACGCGCGCCTCCGTGGAGCGGCTGCCGGACTTCGGCGACCCGCTCGACGCCGTCCTCGCCGTCAACTCCGTGGGGTTCTGGCCCGACCCGGTGGAGCGGCTTCGCGAGCTGCGCCGCCTGCTCCGCCCCGCGGGACGCATCGCGCTCGTCAGCCAGCCCTGCTGCCCCGGTGCCACCCGGGACACCACGGCCCGAGCCGTCCAGGAGCTCCAGGACATGCTCGTCCAGGCCGGCTTCACCCACCTCCGGGTCGAGACCCTCGAACTCGACCCGCCCGTCGCCTGCGTGCTCGCCGACCGTCCGGCCGGCACGCCGTCGTGACGCGCGTCCTCACCGGGCCCGCCGGGTGCTCCTCGAGCTCGTGGAAGCCGGGGAGCAGTCATGGGTCACGAAGTAGATCTCCATGGAGACCGACCCGTTCGGGGCCGCGAGGTCGTGGAAGTTACGGGTCACGGCCGTCCCGAAGACGCGCGGGTACGCCTCGCGGACGGCGGCGTTGACCCGCGTGGCCAGGCGGACGCCCGCCCCGGCGCCGTCGCCGGTGCCGAAGGTCAGGACCATGCCGACGCGTCGCCCGGCCAGGCGGTCCCCGTACTTACGCAACTCCTGACGCACCTGCGCGGACAGCGCGCCGTCACCGGTGCCGGGGGCGATCCGGAACGAGACCGTGGCCGGTTCCGGCCGTACGCCCCCGGCGAGATCGGCGCAGGAGGAGGGGAGCGGCCGGGAACGTGCGGGACCTTCCTCGCCCGAGGACTTCCCCCGCTCCTTCGGCTCGGGCTTTTCGGTCGGCGGCCGGACGGTGTCCGGCCGGAGCCGGGTGGTGTCCGCCACGGCCTCGGCGGGCGGGGAGGGCGGCGCCTGCGTCCCCAGCATGACGATCGTGAGCCCGAGCAGCAGGTTGGCGAGGAGCCAGCAGGCGGTCAGGGGCGAGATGAAGGTCCTTCGCCGGGCCGTCATCGCGAGGCCGGGATTCGCTCGGCCGCGTCCGAGACCCTGATCACGGTCGAGGTCTTGGCCACGGCGGCGGCGAGGTCGTCGCACGTGCTGTTGATGGCCGCCAGGTGCCCGCCCAGGAGCTCGACGGCGTCACGCACGTCGATCGCGCTCCCGGCCAGCGCGTCCGTGGTCTTCCGGGTGGCCTCCAGGGTCAGGGTGAGCGCCTCGACCAGCTCGGTGTGCACCTTGCGCGCGGTGGTCCCGACGAAGCCGATGTCGGCCGCCGTCCTGCTGAGCTCGGCCCCGAACCGCTCCGGGGAGGAGAGCCGCACCTGGCCGAGTACGAGGCTCGCCTGGGTCAGTGCCCCGCGAAGCCGGACACGAAGGGCGCGAAGCGCCCGATCCGCGGCCTCCTCCCTGCTGTTCCGCGCGACGTTCTCGTACACGGTCCAGCAGATGAGGCAGAGGACACCGGCGAGGGTGCAGAGCGCGACGCTGTCGAACTCGAACACCCAGGGCAGCCTGCCGTCGAAGCCCCGCTGCCACATCTCCAGGAAGGGCCGACGAGCCGCGTCCGCCCCACCGGCGTCGAGGAGGTCGCCGTAGGCGCCCGAGGCCATCATCACCCCGAGCCAGGCGACGAGTACCGGCACGAGGACGAGGACCGGGCCGACGGCGGCGCCGAGTCGTCGTCGCCATCGCGGTTTTCTCGACGCGGTGTCCACAGGTTCGTCGTCCACGAGGATGCTGTCGTCGGGGGCGAAGGCGGCGAACAGGTCGACCTCGCACCAGCGTCCGGCCCCTCCGGGATCGGTCATCGCGTCCGCGAGGTCGTTCAGCTGCTCCCGGCGGGCCGCCAGGTGAGGATGATCGGCGAGCTCGCGAAGCTCGCCGGCGAGCTCCGAGTCCGTCACGGACAACCGACATCCTCTCCTCGATGGTGTCCCTCGGCGATGCCGAGCACCTTTTCGGCAATCCGGATGGGCCGATACATGGCTCTGGAAGCCATGATCATTTTTGCACAGGACGCGCGCACCGGCGGACGAGATGAGGTGGCGAGCGGGCGGATTCACCGGTTCGCCGTCACTGGGATCGGCCGGCCTTGGTCGGTCTTAGGTGGTTTTGGTCAGCCTTGGTCAGCCTCGGCCGGTCTCGGCTGGTCTCGGCGGCACAGGTCAGGGCAGAGGCCCCGGCAGGTTCGGGCCGTGCGTGCCAGTGCGCCGGCGGGCAGGGCTGTGCGGGCCGGGGGGCCCGCAGGTTCAGGCCGTGCGGGCCAGGGCGGTGGCCGTGCCGTCTATCAGGGCCTGGAGGCCGTGTTCGAAGGCGTCCTCGCCGAACGAGGCGCCGCTCTCGCGGAGCGCCGCGATCAGGGTGGCCTCCGTGCCCCCGTCGAGCAGTCCGGCCAGCGCCGTGAGCCCGTCTGCGGGCGTGTCCGAAGACGCGTGGCGCTCGGTCTGCTCCTGCAGGACGCACCCGTTGACGTAGCGGGTGACGGCCGTGATCGTACGCAGCGCCAGGGCCGGGGTGAAGCCCCGGCCGACCATCGCGGTCAGCTCCTCGTCGAACATCCTGACCGTCGCCGGGCTCAGGCTCGCGGCGTTGGCGACCAGGCGGGCGCCGTCGCGGTGGGCGAGCAGGGAGTCGCGGTAGGCGCGGGCCCGGCGGGCGAGCCAGTCCTGCCAGGACTCGCCGTCGCGGGGCGGTCCCATCCCGGCGGCCAGGACGATCGCGTCGGCCATCCCGTCGAGCAACTCCTGCTTGTTGCGCAGGTGCCAGTACAGGGCGGGCGACTGGACGCCCAGCTCCGAGGCGAGCCTGCGCACTGTCAGCCCGTCCAGGCCGACCTCGTCGAGCAGGCGCAGCGCCGTGTCGATCATCATCTGCCGGGTCAGGCCGGCCCCCCGCTTGTTCTCGCCCATCGGTTGACACCTTAGCAGCGCTAAGGGAACATGACGGCGATGCGCACTTAGCGCTGCTAAGGAAAGAAAGCTCGCGTGCCGGACACCTCGGGGATGTCCGCCGCGGAGGGGAGAGCCATGTCCACCACGCGAGAACAGCGGCTGACCAGGGCGCTGCTGACCTGCGGTGCCGTCGCCGGGCCGCTGTTCGTCCTCGTGGTCGTGATCCAGGACTACACGCGCACGGACTTCGATCCCAGGCGGCAGCCGCTCAGCATGCTGAGCCTGGGCGACCTGGGGTGGATCCAGATCGCCAACTTCGTGATCACCGGGCTGCTGAACATCGCGTTCGCGGCGGGGCTGTGGCGGGCGCTGCGTCCGGCCCGTGGTGGCACCTGGGGCCCGTTACTGATCGGCGTGTACGGGACCGGCCTGGTCGGGACCGGTGTCTTCCGCTTCGAACCGGCGTGGGGCTACCCGCCCGGCGCACCACGGGGCCTTCCCGACGCCCCCGGCCTCGGCTACGTCCTGCACGGCGCCGCCTTCTTCGTGGTGTTCGTCGCGCTGGTCGCGGCGTGCCTCGTCTTCACCCGCCACTTCGCCGTACGGGGAGAGCGCGGATGGGCGCTCTACTGCGCGGCCACCGGCGTGGCGCTTCCCGCCCTCTACGTGCTGGCGGGACTGCTGTCGGACGGCGGCGAGGACTCCCGGCCGCTGAGCCTGCTCCTCCGGGCCATCGCGCTGCTGGGCTGGGGGTGGGCGGCGGTGCTCGCGGTGCGGGTGCGCGGGTCGTACTCGTCGGCTGGCCGAAGGTCATTCGAGCAGGTCCCAGAGGTCAGGGCCCAGGTCGTCGCCGACCATGCGCAGGGCGGTCTCGGCGCGGGAGGCAAGAGCGATGGGTGAGACCCCGGTGACCAAGTGGGCATGGGTGAGGCGGTCCAGAGCAGCGCCAACCAGTGGAGCGGTCACGCGAAGGGCGGCGGGGAGCGCGACACCCCCGGTGGAACCGCCGTGCAGCACGATGTTGCGGCAGCGGTACAGGCGTCTGAGCGAGACCTCCACATAGAAGCGCACCCGGTCCAGCACGCGCCTCTCGTCGGCGAACAACTCGCGCAGGCGCAGGACCGAGGCGACGTCGCTGCCGGTCCGCCAGGAGCGGACGAGGGGAAGTGAGCTTCCGCTCCTCAGCTCGGCGGCGATCACTGCTGCCCGGCCCCGGTTCGACTCACATGCTTCTAGGCGGGCGGCGAGGTCGTCGCCCTTGACCTTCCGGATTCGGTAGGAAAGCGCGGTGAGTTCGGCGCGCGGCCAGGAGGCGGTGACCAGAGCGGCGGCACGGGCCGCGGCCACAACCTTCTCCCGCTCGTCGGGGTCGCGGGCCTCGGTGAGCAGAGACTCCAGAGCCGCCCAGCCTCCGGCGATCGCAGGCGCGAGGGGGCCCTGGTTGAGCGCGGAGGCGATCTCCAGGGCGTCGTCGAGCGTGCTCCTTGCCTGCTCGCCGAAGCGCTGCGTCTCTCCGCCGACCACGTAGAGCTGACGTTCTGCGGCCAGCGACAGCACCTGGGCACCCCGAGCGGGCGGCTGCAACGGAACCGGTTTGGTCTCTCCGACGACGTACGCGTCACCGAGAGGGAGCACCGGTCCGCTCGCGGCGAATCTGGCCCTGGCCTGCATCCGCTCGACCAGATCGGAGACGATCTCCACCGCTCTTGTGGAGTCTCGCGCCTCCACGGAGAAGACCAGCGAGCCCACGATCCGCTCCGGCGGCTTGAGCCCCGCCTCCGCGATCAACATCTGCGTCTCGGCAGCTGCCCGCCAGTGCGGCAGATGACTGGCCAGTTCCTCGTGCCTGTGCAGGGCCTGGAACGGAACGACGACGCGCCAGCCGCGCGGCGGCGTGGTGATCAGGACCGACGCCTCCGAGAGCAGGTCCGTGGCCGAGAGGTTCTGACGCCCGTCGCGGAGCCAGCGCTGCAGGCCGGAGAGGCTGTGCCCGCTGTCGAGCAGGTGGGAGGCGACGGCACGGGCGACCCTCTCGGGTGCGGGCGGTGCGTCGACGGCGACACAGGTGGCCCAGCGGTCCAGATATCCGGGGCGGGCGACGTCGATGAGGTGGCGCAGCTTGCGGCGGCCGTCACTGGCGAGCGTCAGGGTGGTCTTGACGCATTCCTGCAGCTCGCGCCGGTAGGTTCCGGATCCCATCGCCGGGTCGTTGCCGAGGAGGCGCTCCATAGTGTGGCGCTGCCAGTCGACCGCGCCCTGCGACAGCACCTTGCGGTCGACCCAGATACCCGCCTCGTACAACTCCTCCAGGGCGAGGAGGGAGCTCACGTCCCACAGGCGGCGGGTCCACGGGGTGGTGACGCTGCTGAAGTCGAGCAGGCGGGTTGTGACATGCCGTGAGTAGGCGGACCGAGGGTCACGCCCGACGGGGATTGCGTTCATGGCGGCGCGGCCTCGGGTGGGGGGGCAAGGGGGAAGAAAAGAGGGCGCGGTCCGAAGACCGCGCCCTCGGGGGCATGAAGCCCCGGGTAAGCATGTGCTCGCTTTCGCGACTCCTCGAATATACCCGGCGTCGCGGCGATCGATCCCAATTTTTCGGAAACCCTCGACTGTTCTTTGAGCGCCCGGAAGCCGTGATGCGGACATTCTCTCGTGATCTTTTCCTACAAGCGCCCGGGGCGACCGCCTATCCGACCTGGGGATATGTCATCGGTATCGGGCGTCCCGCGAGGGGCGCACCTGCTGCGACGAGGACACCGGCCGACCCTATCTTCCGGTGCGCGACCTCGCTCGGCCGAGCAGGAGGTGGTTTTCCCCTTTTGTCATGTGAAATCCTGATTTCAGGGTAAATGTCCACTTAGCTGTAACTCCACTCAAACTTTGACCGCTCTTGACGCGAGGAATCAGCGACTACGTCGACCCGGTGGCCCCGCCGAAGCCATGGTCCGATACAAAGTTTGCGACGATACGCTTCGCAACGCTTTCCAGTTAAAAGTTTTCAAACGTCATTCCCATGGATACGATCTGGCCGGAGAGTTCGGCTTCGGGTCAGCGGCCGATGAGACGCAGCGGTGACAGGCGGAGTAGGTGCATGCGCGAAGGCCGGTGGGAAACAGTCACCGAGTCCGAATTCGATCACGAACGCCGCGGGTTGGAAGCCGTCCGTGAAAAACTGCCCGATGCCGAGCCCTGGCGAGCCTGGTCGAATTTCACCTTCACCGCTCACACCGGTCATGTGCGGGAGGTCGACCTGCTGGTCATCGGCCCTGGTGGCGTGCACATGGTCGAGCTCAAGGACTGGCATGGCAGCGTAGCGGCCGAGAACGGCACCTGGGTGCAGACTGCCCCGAACGGTCGTCGTATCCCGCACGGTAACCCGCTCCACCTCGTGGACAAGAAGGCGAAAGAACTGGCCGGACTGCTGAAGCAGAACGGTAAGCGCGTGTGGGTCGGCGCGGCCGTCTGCTTCACCGACTCCTCACTGCGCGTGCGCCTGCCCGCCAACGACCAGAACGGCGTCTACACGGTAGACGAGCTCGTGAACATGCTACGGCGGCCCGCGAGCGACGAGCGGCGGCGGATCACTCCTACCAATTCCCGGGAGATCAAGACCGCGCTGGAACGGATCGGTATTCGGCGCAGCGATGCCGAATTTAAGGTCGGTCCATATCTGCTGGAGCGCAAGTCCTTCGATACCGGTCCGACCTGGGCCGATTATCTCGCTCGGCACAGCGAGTTGCCCGAGCCGGCCCGCGTCCGTATTTATCTTCGAGAGCGCGGCTCGGACGTCACTGTCCGTAGATCGGTGGAGAACGCCGCTCGGCGCGAGGCGGCCGTACTGCGCCGGTTCCGCCACCCCGGGGTCGTCCATTTGAAGCAGTACGACCCTTCCGGACACTCGGCCGGTCCCGCGCTCATCTTCGACTATCACCCGCAAACCCTGCGCCTCGACGAGTATCTGGTTCAGTACGGTGACAAACTAGACATTCTCGGTCGAATGGCTATGGTGCGGCAGCTCGCCGAGACAATGCGTTCCGCGCACTCCAGTCGTATCCACCACCGTGCGCTGGCTGCCCGCTCCGTGCACGTGATCCCTCGCAATCGAGGACGCGAGGGCGCGACCGTCGGAGAGGAGGCCGCCTGGCTCACCCCGCACCTGCAGATATCGGACTGGCAGATCGCCACGCAGCGCAGCGGCGGCGCCCAGTCGCAGGGGTCGTCCCGGTTCGCTCCGACCAGCCTGTCGGCGATCCATCTGGCGGAGGGGGCGGACCCCTATCTCGCTCCCGAGTTGACGGCGCTGAACCCGGACCTGATCGCCCTCGACGTGTACGGGCTCGGTGTCCTCACCTATCTCCTGGCCACGGGAAAAGCGCCGGCCGCCAGCCAGGCCGAGTTGCTGGCTCGGTTGGAGGCCGGGGAGGGACTGCGGCCCAGTGCGATCGTGGACGGCCTGTCGGAGGACATCGACGAGCTGGTGCAGGCCGCGACCGCCTACCGGCCCGCGCAGCGGCTCGCCACGGTCGACGAGTTCCTGGAGATGCTGGAATGCGTCGAGGACTCGCTGACCTCCCCTGCCCCAGGCCCGGCCGACGTCGATGTGGCACCCGTGCCGGAGAAGGATCCCCTGGAGGCCGTCGCGGGTGACGTGCTGGCCGGTCGGTGGGAGGTACGGCGCAGGCTGGGCACCGGTTCGACGAGCCGTGCCTTCCTCGTACGGGACCTGCGGGCCGACCCTGCGGCGCGTGGTGCCCGCACTCTCGCGGTGTTGAAGGTGGCTCTCTCCGACAGCCGCGGCGAGGTCCTGGCCCGAGAGGCCGAGGTGATGGGGCAGCTGCGTGCCGACTCGCGTGTCATCCGGCTGGTCGAGCCGGAGCCGCTGGCCATCGGCGGTCGTACGGTCCTGGTCCTGGAGTACGTCGGTGACGAGCGGGATTCGGACGAGCACGCGGAGCCGAGCATCGGCACGCGTCGTCGGGCGGAGACCGTGGCGCGGCAGCTGCGTGAGAGCGGCAGGCTCCAGGTCGACCAGCTGGAGGCGTACGGCGAGTACCTGTTCGGGGCGGTCGACTTCCTGGAGGGCGAGGGGGTCTGGCACCGCGACATCAAACCGGACAACATCGCGATCCGGGTGCGCCCCAACCGCACCCGCGAGCTGGTGCTGATCGACTTCTCACTGGCCGGATACCCCGTGCAGGAGACGGACGCCGGTACGGACGGTTATCTCGACCCGTTCATCGGTACGCTGACGCGCTCGGTGTACGACGCGCACGCCGAACGGTACGCGGTCGCGGTCACCCTGCACGAGATGGCCTCGGCCGAGCTGCCCAGGTGGGGCGACGGCAGGGTGTCACCCCGCCAGACGGACGCCACGGAATGGCCGGTCCCGACCATCGCCGCCGACGCGTTCGATCCGGCCGTCCGGGACGGGCTCGTCGGCTTCTTCAAGAAGACCCTGCACCGTGACGTCGCGCAGCGCTTCGGCGAGCTCAAGCCGATGCGGGACGCCTGGAAGAGGATCTTCCTGGAGATGACGGAGACGGCGCCGTCCGGACCCCGTGCCTCCCGGCATTCGACACCGGCCGATCCCGAGCGGGCCGACTCGGCGGACGTCACCCCGGCGATCGCCGATGCCGAGCCCGAGTCCGCCGAGCAGCAGCGCGACCGGCTCGCCGCGGAGGTCACCCGTGACACCCACCTGTCGACCGCCGGTCTGACCCCGGCGGCGGAGTCGTTCCTGTACGGGCTTGGCGTGACGACGGTGGGTGGGCTGCTGGACTACAGCCAGCGCAACCTCGTCAACGCACCCGGCCTGGGCGCCAAGACCCGCAGCGAGATCCAGCGCCGCCAGCGTGAGTGGGGCGAGCGCCTTCAACAAGCTCCCGTCTCCCCGCTCACCGCCGAGGGCCGCCGCGCCGCCGAGGAGGAGTTGAAGCAGCTCGGCGCCGCGGAGTCCGCGCTGGTGAACGTCCTCGTCGCCGGTGAGGGCGCGGATAGCCTTCCACGGCGCACCCTGCGCTCCGTCAGCCTCGACACCCTCGCCACGCTGCTGGTGCCGGAGCTGAAGAAGAACGAGTCGAACCGCAACGAGGTCGAGATGGTGCGGCTGCTGCTGCGCCTGCCCGACGAACGAGGCGAGCTCCCCGACGTCGACGTCTGGCCGAAGCAGCGGAGAATCGCCACCGTGCTGGGCCTCAGCAGTGGCCGCATAACGCAGATGCTGAAGACCCAGCGGACGCGCTGGAAGAAGCTCCCGGCGGTGCGGGCACTGCGACGGGAAATCCTGGAGCTGCTGGCAGGGTTTGGCCGGGTCGCCTCCGCGGCCGAGATCGCCGACGCGTTGACGGTACGGCGTGGTACCCGGTTGCAGGGACACGAGCAACGCCGCGCGATCGCCCTGGCCGTCGTACGGGCCGTGGTAGAGGTCGAGCAGCTCGTCCCTGAGGAGAGCGAGTTCCGGCACGCCGTCGGCCGTGAGGGCAAGGACGAGGCGACGGGCGCGGGCCTGCTGGCTCTGGAGGTCGGTGAGAACGACGCCCCCGACACCCCGTCCGCGCCCGGCCTGCTGGACTACGCGCATCGGCTGGGGCGGGCCGCGGACCGTCTCGCCGAACTCGACACGCTGCCGACCGCGACGACCGTACTGACCGAGCTGGGTGCGATCACTCCGCCGCCAGGCACGATCGAGTGGGACGAGCGGCGCATGGTCGAGCTCGCCGTCGCCGCTTCCGGAAACGCCGCCGCCACACCTCGGCTGGAGATCTACTCCCGGGACCTGCCCCTCGTGCGAGCCCTGCGGCTCACCCAGGCGGGGTTGGTACGGCTGATTCCCGGCGTGCCCGAAGGACGGCAGCCGGGTCTGACCGGCGAGGACGTCCACGAGCGGCTACGAGCCCGTTTTCCCGAACTGACGGACGGCCGGGGCGGACGCGAGCTGCCCGTCGGAGGCGTGCTGACCAAGGCGCTTCGCGACGCGGGCTTCGACCTCACCCTGTCCACCCGGGACGACACCAGGACCCTGCGCTACCTGCCCACGCGCATGGACATCGCCTCCAGCTACCTGACCGTGCGCGCCTGGCGTCACACCACGCACGGCAGCGAGGTCACCAGGTACGCCGACGATCCCCAGATCGCGGGTGCGGTGCGCGCGGAGGAACGGCTCTCCGCCTCGGTGCGACGGGACGGATTCCGGGTGCTGACCGTACGGGCGGGACTGAGCCGGGAGGCGGTCGCCGAACTCGCGGGAGAGACCGGGAGGTTCGAGGCCGAGACGGTCTCGGTGACCGAACTCTTCCTCCAGGTCATGCACGAGCTCGTACCGCCGGGTACGAAACCGACCTGGGACACCATCCTGCGCGCGGACACCGCCGAACCCGGCACGAGAGCGGCGCTGAAGTTCGCAGAATACGCCCGTACGACCTGGGGACGGATCGAGCCGAAGGTGAGCGATCTGCTGGAGACGGGTGTGGGCCCGGTGCTGCTGATCGACGCCGGGGCGTTCGCCCGGTACGACGCGATGGGCGTCCTGGACCGGTTGGCGGCCGTGGCCCGGCAGGGCAGACGCGGCCTGTGGCTGCTCTGCCCGCAGGGAGACCCGGCCCGCGAGCCGAGGCTGGGCACGGTCGCCGTGCCCTACCAGGCGGGCCTGGGCGAATGGATCCAGCTTCCGGACTCGTGGGTGAGCAACACCCACCGGGCCGGCGAGAAGACTCAGAAGGCGTTGGGAGACATCAGGTGATCGACCGCAAGGCGTTGCTGAACGACCTGAAGCAGCAGGTCAAGACGGTTGAGGTCGATCTCGCCAAGCAGGTCAAGGCTGTGCCGGAGGTCGGGACACGGCTGCGCGCCGAGTACGACCAGGCGCGCAAGCTGGGGCGTACGGCGGCGACGTGGACCTCCTGGCTTGACGAGCGTGTCACGCAGGTCGCGGTGGCGTGGGTGCTGGGCACGGTCTTCGTGCGCTTCTGCGAGGACAATGAGCTGATCGCCGAGCCCTACCTGACGGCACCGGACACCGAGCGGCGGGACCTGGCCCAGGCCCGTTACGAGGCGTACGTCGAGGAGGACCCCGACCCGACGTACCGCGGCTGGTTGGAACGTGCCTTCGCGGAGCTGGGCGAGGGCCAGGCGGGCAGGCTGCTGTTCAACCCGGCGCACAACCCGCTCTTCCAGATCCCGCTCTCGCATGACGGGGCCCGCCTGCTGGTCGAGTTCTGGCGCGAGCGCGACGGGGCGGGCGTGCTCGTCCACGACTTCACCGACCGGTTGAGCGAAGACGGTACGGAAGGCTGGGACACCCGTTTCCTGGGGGATCTGTACCAGGACCTGTCCGAGGCGGCGCGCAAGACGTACGCGTTGCTTCAGACCCCGGAGTTCGTGGAGGAGTTCATCCTCGACCGGGCGATGGACCCGGCGGTGCGGGAGTTCGGCCACGAAGAGCTGAAGATGATCGACCCCACCTGCGGGTCGGGCCACTTCGTGCTGGGCGCGTTCCGGCGACTGGTGCGACTCTGGGCCGAGCGCGACCCCGGCCGCGACCGGCACGAGCGGGTGGCGGCGGCTCTGGACTCGGTGCACGGGGTGGACCTGAACCCGTTCGCGGTGGCGATCGCGCGCTTCCGCTTGCTGGTCGCCGCGATGGCCGCCTCGGGCGTGCGGACGATGACGGAGGCGGCCAAGTACGACTGGCCAATCCATCTGGCGGTGGGCGACTCGCTGATCAAGGAGCGGCAGCTCGAACTGAAGCTGGGGGATGAGGTGTCGCCCGATCCTCTGGCGGAGTTCGCATATGCCACGGAGGACGTGCACGAGCATCCGGGCATTCTGGAGCAGGGGCGCTATCACGTGGTGGTTGGCAACCCGCCGTACATCACGGTCAAGGACAAGAAGCTGAACGAGCTGTATCGGGAGCTGTATAGCGCCTGCGCGGGCAAGTACGCCTTGTCGGTTCCTTTTGCTCAGCGCTTCTTCGAGCTGGCCATACAAGGCGACGCTGACGGGCGTGGTTATGGCATAGTTGGCCAGATTACATCTAATTCGTTTATGAAGCGAGAATTCGGTGTAAGGCTGATTGAAGAGTTCTTCGCGCACCAGGTCGAGCTCACCGAGGTGGTCGACACCTCGGGAGCGTATATCCCCGGACACGGGACACCGACGGTCGTTCTCGTCGGCACAGGTCGTGCGGGAAAAGAGCGTTCGGAAACCGTTCGTGCGGTCCGGAGCGTGCAAGGCGAGCCGTCCACCCCAGAGAATAGTGAGGATGGACTGGTCTGGAACGCGATCGTTGATCAAATCGACAAGCCAGGTTCAGTCAGTCAGTGGGTTTCGGTGGACGACCTTACTCGTGAAAGGTACTTCAGTAAGCAGCCGTGGATTCTGGCCGATGGTGGACTTGAGATAGTTGAGCAAATAAATGCCGTTGCCGAGACACGCTTGTCTGCTATAACAAAGCGCCTCGGCGTATTTGGTATGACAAATGCTGACGACATTATGCTTTCAACGCGTGCGGCATGGCTTCGCCGGAATTGCGAAGAGGAGTTCGGGAAGGATCTCATACTTGGTGAGGAGCTTCGCGACTGGCGGCGCTCTGGCGATAGTTATTGTTTCTTTCCATACACCTCTGGTTTGCGCCTTCAAAAATTGCCGAAAGAGTCCAATGCTTACAAGTGGCTTTGGCTCGGACGTACAATAATGGGAAACCGTGCTACATTCTCTAAGGGAACATATTTCTCAGATGGGCGCACATGGTATGAATGGCATCAAATTACGCCAAGCCCCGGAGCGCATGACTGGACGATCACGTATGCAGAAGTGACAACCCATAATCATTTCATTCTAGATCGAGGAGGAAAGGCTTTCAACCGCACCGCGCCAGTGATTAAATTAAGAAAGGGGGCGAGCGAGGAAGAGCATCTCCGACTGGTTGGCCTGTTTAACAGCTCCACTGCCGCTTTCTGGCTTAAAATGAACTGTCACAACAAGGGTAGTACGGTTGATGCCCGTGGAGCTCGTCAGACAACAATTCCGTTCGAAGATTTTTACCAGTTCAATGGGACCAACGTTGCCCAATTTCCGCTCCCCGCTGGATACCACACCGCTCTGTGTGCGCCCCTGGATGTTCTTGCCCAGAGGCTTGTTGTCGCGAGTCCTTCTCATATTCCCATAGCTGGGGTATCTACCGCAGCCACTCTCCGGGATGCTAGGTCCTCTTGGGAATCTACCCGTGCAAAGATGATCGCTCTTCAGGATGAGCTGGATTGGCAGGTCTATTCGCTCTATGGCCTGCATGCCGAGAATCTGAGAACCCATAGCGAGGCTGACGTTCCTGAACTCGCTCTCGGAGAGAGAGCTTTTGAGATTGTGCTCGCTCGGCTTATGGTCAAGGGCGAGGCATCCGGCGAATGGTTCAGGCGACATGGGTCCACGCCGATTGTGGAGATACCAGCGCACTGGCCCGAGCCGTACCGACATATCGTTCAGAAGCGCATCGACGCCATCGAGTCGAACCGCGCCATCGGAATGATCGAGCGCCCCGAATACAAGCGCCGCTGGGCCACCGAAGGCTGGGATGCACTCCAGGAGAAGGCTCTCCGGTCCTGGCTGCTGGACCGGATCGAGACCCGTGAGCACTGGTACGACGAGAACGGGCAGCCAATCCTCGTCACGCTCGCCCGGCTGGCCGACGAACTCTCCCGCGACGAGCACTTCGTCTCCGTCGCGGCCCTCTACGCCCCCCGCAGGGAACTGGCGGCCGTGGTCGCCGACCTGCTCGCCGAGGAGCATGTCCCGTTCCTCGCCGCCTTGCGCTACAAGCCTTCCGGTCTGAAGAAGCGTGCCGATTGGGAGCACGTCTGGGATCTCCAGCGCCAGGAGGACGCCGCCCCGGACGAGCCGGCCAAGCGGAAGATCCGGGACTCGATCCCCGTGCCGCCGAAGTACGCCTCGGCCGACTTCGTCAAGGCTTCCTACTGGCGGGCGCGCGGCAAGCTCGACGTGCCCAAGGAGCGGTTCATCTCCTACTCGGCGACCGTCTCCGGCGCCCCCGACCTGTACGGCTGGGCGGGCTGGGACCACCGGGAGCAGGCGCAGGCGCTCGCCACGTACTTCACTAACCAGCCCCTCTCCAGCGAGGAGATCACCCCGTTCCTCGCCGGCCTGCTGGAGCTGCAGCCGTGGCTGCAGCAGTGGCACCACGAGTTCGACGTGATGTACAGCGGCTCTCCCGCGGCCTTCTTCGCGGGCTACCGGCAGCAGATCCAGGGTGAGCACGGCCTGACCGACGAGGCCCTGCGGGGCTGGAAGCCGGTCGCGGCCACTCGCGGACGCCGTACCGCCAAGAAGTAACCGAAGCGAACGAGACGACGTAGACGCAGGGGAAGCGAAGGAGAGCGAGAGACCTCATGGCACAGCAGCCCCTCCTCCGGGATGTCATCGACATCAAGGAGTCCATCTCCACCTCGGACTTCGTGCTGAGTCTCGCCGAGGCGGTGACGCCCGAGGGGACCGAGCACGCGCTCAGGGACTACGTCGTCACGGACCGGTTGCGGAAGAACTTCGACGAGGCGCTCGACCTGATCAAGGCCGCTCTCGACGGGCGCACGTCGAAGGCCGCCTACCTGCACGGCTCGTTCGGTTCCGGTAAGTCGCACTTCATGGCGGTGCTGTACGCACTGCTCAGCGGAGACCCGGCGGCTCGCGCGCGTCACGAGTTCGATCCCGTCTTCACCAAGCACGAGTGGCTGGACACCGAGGGCAAGCGGTTCCTCCTCGTGCCGTACCACATGCTCGGCGCGAAAGCCCTGGAGCAGCGGGTGCTGGGGGGCTACGTCAGCCACGTCAAGAAGCTTTATCCGCAGGCGCCGATACCGCAGGTGTACCGGACGGACGCCCTGTTCACCGACATCAGGACCATGCGTGCGCGGATGGGGGACGAGGCGGTCATCAACGGCCTCGGCTCCGAGGGGGGCGACGACGGTGGCGGTGGTGGCGACGAGGACGACGAGTGGGGCGACTCGTTCGCCTGGACACCCGAGCTGCTCGACAAGGCACTCGGGGCCGAGGAGGCGCACGACACCGGCGACCCGCTGAACCTGGTGCACCCGACCACCCCGACCGAGCTGCGAGCCAAGCTCGTGCAGGACGCGAGCACCAACCTGCTGCCGGGGTTCGCGAAGAACGCGGCCGAGGACGAGCACGGGTTCGTCTCCCTCGACGCCGGACTGTCCGTGATCGCCGAGCACGCCAAGTCGCTGGGTTACGACGGCCTGATTCTCTTCATGGACGAGCTGATCCTGTGGCTCGCCACGCTCATCCATGACCAGAGGTTCGTGGCCCGCGAGGCCAGCAAGATCACGAACTTCGTGGAGGGCGGGGACGCCCGGCGGGCCATCCCCATCGTGTCGTTTATCGCACGCCAGCGCGACCTGCGCGAACTGGTCGGCGAGGAGGTGTCGGGAGCGGCGGAGGCGTCGATCCAGGACACGCTGAACCTCGCCTCGGGACGGTTCGACAAGATCACTCTTGAGGACCGCAACCTTCCGCAGATCGCGTACGCCCGCCTCCTGAAGCCGAAGGAGGGCAAGGAGTCACTGATCGACGCGGCGTTCGCGCAGACCAAGAGGGTCGGCGTGCACGTGTGGGACACGCTGCTCGGGTCGGACAAGGGGATGACCGGGACGGACGAGGAGTCGTTCCGGCTGACCTATCCCTTCTCCCCGGCCTTCATGGACACCCTGGTCCACATCTCCTCCGCCCTGCAGCGCTCCCGTACGGGCCTGAAACTGATGGGGCAGCTGCTCGCCGACCACAGGAACGACCTTCGGCTCGGAGATCTGGTCCCGGTGGGCGACCTGTACCCGGTGATCGCCGACGGCGGCGACAAGCCCTTCGTGGACAGCCTGAAGGTGGTCTTCGAGGCCGCCGATCGGCTCTACAGGACCAAGCTCCGGCCCTACCTGCTCAGCTCCTACGACGTCACCGAGGACGACGTCGAGCGGTACACGCACCGGCCCGAGACCGTCACCGACCCGAAGCTGGCCCAGCAGTGCAAGTCGTTCGTCGGTGACAACCGTCTCGTGTGCACGCTGCTGCTGTCGGCGCTCGCGCCGAGCGTGCCTGCCCTCAGCGACCTGACGATCCGCCGGCTCGGCGCGCTCAACCACGGCTCGGTGACGGCACCGATCCCCGGCAGCGAGGTCGGCATCATCACGAGCAAGGTGGCCGAGTGGGCCGCCCGCTTCCCCGAGATCAAGGAGACCGGGACCGGCGCCACCGCAGGCGTGCGGCTGGAGCTCTCCGGCGTCGACGTCGACTCGGTCATCGCCAACGCGGCCGTCAACGACAACCCCGGCAACCGGATGGCGCTCGCCAAGCGGTTGCTCGCCGACGAACTGGGCGTGGACCGGACCGAGGGAAGGCTCGGTGCCGACGACCTGAACTTCGTGTGGAGAGGTTCCGGCCGATCGGTGGAGGTGGTCTTCGGCAACATCGCCGACGAGGACGATCTCCCCGACCACGAGCTCCAGCCGCAGATCGAGGGCAAATGGCGGCTCGTCGTCGACCTGCCCTTCGACGAGGGGGCGTACGGTCCCGTCGACGACGTCAACCGCATCCGCGCCATACGCGAGCGGCAGCGCGAGCGCTCCCTCACGGTCGCGTGGGTGCCCACGCACCTGTCCGCCCAGCGGTTCGCGGAATTCCGCAGACTCCTTGTCATCGACAGGGCACTCGCCGACGACAACCGGTTCGCCACGCAGTACGCGGTCCACCTCAACGCCGACAACCGTGCGCGCGCCAAAGGGCTGCTGGAGACCCAGCGCGCCGCTCTGCTCAAGCAGGTGAGGACCGCCTTCAAGCAGGCGTACGGGCTGGCGGACAAGAAGGCACCTGACGTCGAGCTGGGTTTCGACGATCACCTCGTGGCGCTGCCCGACGTCAGCGGCCTGAACGTCTCGTTCGCGAAGCCGATGCGCGACGCCGTCAGGGACATCGCGGGCAAGCTGCTCGCCCACCAGTTCCCCGCGCATCCCGACCTCGACCCGAAGGGCACCGGCGTCGCGGTTAAACCGGCTGACGCCAGGACCGTCTTCGGCCACGTGCGGGCGGCGGCCGAGGCACGCGACAGGCGGGTCGAGGTCCCCGAGAAGGACCGCAAGCTGATGGAACGGGTGGCCGGGCCCCTCGGGCTCGGGCAGCAGAAGGAGGCGTACTTCGAACTGTTCACCCGCTGGGCGGACCACTTCAGGCGGATGGCGCAGACCGAGGGCGTCACCGGGGACCTGAGCCTGGTCACCCTCGTCGGCTGGATGGACAGGCCGGACAGGCGTGGCCTGGACTCGTTCCTCGCCAACCTGGTCGTCGCCGCGTTCGCGGAGATGGACGACCGGGTGTGGGTGCGCGCCGGGAGCCCGCTCGATCCGGCACCCGAGCTGTCCCAGATCAAGTCGGGTGACGCGCTGCGCAGCCAGCCGCTGCCCGACGAGGGCGACTGGAACGAGGCCCGGCAACGGTACGAGACCGTCTTCGGGGCTAAGCCGCCGGCGCTGCGGCGCGGGCGGATGGTGAACCAGTTCGCCAGGCAGATCGTCGAGTCCGCTCGCACCTACCAGGAGCAGGCGGCGGAACTGGTCCGCCAGTTGGAGGCGCACGCCGTGTTCCTCCGCCTGGACGAGACCGACGAGGCGGGGCGTCTCGCACTCGCGCGACGTTCGTGTGACCTGCTGAAGGAATTGGTGACCGCCGGGCAGGGCACGGCCGGGGCGAGCGGGGCGAAGAGGACCGTCGAGGCCCTGGCCCGCTTCGACCTTGGATCGGTGAGCGCGGACCGGTACGGGACCTCCATCAAACGGGCACACGACGTCGCGCAGGCCCTGGTCGGGGCGGCCTGGGACACGCTGGAACTGGCCGAGGGGCAGGGGTTCGAAGGTGGGGCGCTGCTGGAATCCCTGCGTAGGATGGCTCAGGCCGACCAGCGGACAGCCGATCTCATCGAGGCGCTGAGCCGGACCCGACGCGAGGTCACCGCGCTGGTCAAACGCAACCAGCCCAAGCCTCCGCGCGACCCCGGCACGGGAGAGGGGAACCGCGGCGGGTCGGGCGGTGGCTCAGGCGTGATCGAGAGCGAGAAGGGCGAGCAGGACCCCGGCAACGATTCCGGTTCTGGAACCGTTTCCGGCGGACTGCGCCGTTCGGGCAACAAACGCACGACGGCGGCGAAGGCGGTCGACGATCTGCGGGCGGAACTGGTCGATCTGGTGAAAAAGGAACCGGACGTCACCATCGAGATCACCTGGCGGATTGCGGACCGATGAGCACAGCAGTCACCACCGGCGGTACGGGCGCGATGCGGCTGACCACCGCGACCGTCACCCAGTTCCTGTCGTCCCAGTCGCCACTGGCGGAATCCCTTACGGGCGCCGGGCGACGCCGAGTTGTACTGCTGCGATCCGCGCCCCAGTGGGACGGGCCCGAGGAACTGGCCTGGGGCGAGGGGCGGCGAGCCCGGGTCGCGGCGGCCCCGTCGCCGCTGGCCGTGCACGAGCTGGTGCTCGACCACCTGCCCGCGAAGGTCGGCAGGGCCGCAGGGCCCGACGTGCTGGTGGTGCTGACCGACCGGGAGCAGACCGAACTCGACCCGTCGATCCTCGCCCGCGTGCACAGGAAGCGCATCGAGACCGTCGACGGCTGGAACGTCGTACGGGACGCGTTCGGCGCCGAGCAGGTCGACCCGCGCCTGAGAGCCGCGGGCTGGGCCGCCGAAGCGCTTCTCGACGCCACCCCACCGGGCGGCTGGCCGCAGCTCGCCGGTGGGGTGCTGTCCCGTCGTGCCGCGCTGTCGGCGCTCGCGCTGCGCCGCATGCGCCTCGGCCGCTACGACGCCGATGTGGAGCAGGGAATCGACCGGGCACGGGACGCCGACGCTCTCGACACGCACACCCTGCTGCGATGGTCGCTCACCCCCGGCGGACCCGAGCGGCTACTCGCCCTGCGCGGGCCGGAACGTGCCGGGCTCTCGGCGTTCCTCGGTGAGGAGGACCAGGCCGGGCTCACCGGGCGGGCCCTGCTCGCGCTGGTGGCGGCCGAACACGGAGCGGACGCGGTGCCGTTCGGGCTGGTGTGCGCGGCCCTGTGGCTGCACGCCGAGGACGACACCCAGACGTACCGGGTGCGAGGACGGGCCGAGCGGTGGTTCGGGGAGGAGCCTCCCGTGGTCGGCGACGCCCTGGACGTGCTGGTGGCTACCTTCGGCCGGTCCTGCGAGGAGTTCGTCACCGCGCTGCTCGAGGCGAGCCGCGTCGACGGGGGCGGGGAAGCGGCGCGCGAGGCGTGGCGGATCGCCAGCACGGTGCTGGATCGCGCGGGGGCACTGGCGCGGCAGTTCGGCGCCGAGGTGGCGGTCGAGGCCAGTCCGGTGCTCGCGGCCGGTCTGGAGGCACGGTTCGCGGAGGCCGGGCGGGTTCTGGCCGGGGAGGACCCGCACGCGATCGCGAAGGCCGTACGAACTCTGGGCGCGCATCACATGGCCGTCGATCCGGACGTGCGGGTGCGGATCGAGCGCGCCCGGATGGGGCAGCGGCTCGCCCAGTGGCTCGCGACCGATCCGAAGACAGAGGCCGAGACGGTGGCCGCGGCGATAGAACGCCACAGCGCCGAGACCGGCTGGGTGGATCAGGCGCTGGAGCACATCGAGGCGGGCGGCGACCCGAATGCTGTGCTGAAGGCCGCGTACGACACCCTGGGCGGGCGGGTGCGCAGGCGGCGGCGAGAGATCGACCGGTCCTTCGCCAGGGTGCTCGCCGTGTGGACGGCGGCCGGCACGGATCCCGGTTCGATGCTGACCGTGGAGTCCTTCCTCTCGCGGGTCGTGAAACCGGTCGTGGCCTCCAAGACGGAGCGGCGGGTGCTGCTGTTGCTCCTGGACGGGATGAGCGCGGCGATCGCCGCCGAACTGGGCGAGGAACTTCGCCGTTACTGGGCCGAATACGATCCGGTGCCGGACCTGGCGAACCGGCCACCTCGGCGGCGCGCCATGGCGGCGGCCCTCCCGACGCTGACCGCGGTCTCCCGGACCTCGCTGTTCGCCGGGAAGCTGATGAAGGGAACGCAGGCCGACGAGAAGCGGCTTTTCCCCGCGCACCGGTTCTGGGGCGGGGTCGGAGCCGCCGTCTTCCACAAGGACGATCTCCGAGGAGAGAGTGCCGGTGATCCGTTCGGACCGGCGCTGACCGATGCCCTCGCCGACGGTCGCACGCATGTCGCGGTGGTGCTGAACACCATCGACGACCGGCTCGCCAAGGAACAGAAGCTCGGTGACGGCGCGTGGCGGCTCGACGATGTCGGCAAGCTGCGGGAACTGCTGCGCGTGGCCGCGACCGAGGGGATGACGGTGATCCTCACCAGTGACCACGGTCACGTCGTGGACCGCCGCGGGGTGAAGGTCGACGGCGACGGCGTCGCCTCCGCCCGGCACCGGGCGCCCGGCGGGCCGCTGGGTGAGACGGAGATCGCCCTGTCCGGTCCGAGGGTGGTGGGGGCGGAGGCGGGCAACGGGATCGTGGCCCTCTGGGACGCCGACTCCCGCTACACGTCGCAGAAGGCCGGCTACCACGGTGGTGTGTCGCTCGCCGAGTTCACCATCCCCGTTCTGGCATTCCTGCCCTTCGGCGCCGAGCCTCCCAGGGGATGGCGTGAACTCGGTGACCAGCGTCCGGCATGGTGGTCTCTGGAAGTGGAGGCTGTCCGCCCGCTCCCACTTCCCCCCCCGCCGCCGCCCGAGCCGAAGCGGCGCGTCAAAGTGTCGAAGGCGGCGAAAGCCCACGCCGAGACGCACGACGCGCTCTTCGACGTGGTACTGGACATCGGAGGAGACGACGCGCTTCTCGCCCCTCGGCTGGTCTCCCCGGACGACGCCCTGGTCAGCGGTCTTCTGGAGTCGGAGATCTTCCAGGCTCAGGTGGGTCTGCTGGCCCGTAAGCCCCCCATGGACAAGATCGAGAAGGCGGTGGGGGCCCTGCTCGACACCGGTGCTCTCCCCGCCACCGCCCTGGCCCAGCGCGTCGGCTACCCGGCACCACGTGCCGACGGTTTCGCCGCCGTCCTGCGCCAGCTTCTCAACTACGACGGGGTGCAGGTCCTGGAGACCCTTCCGGACGGGCGTACGTTACGGCTGAACACCGGGTTGCTTCGAGACCAGTTCGAACTGCGATAGCCGCCACGATGGAAAACTGGTGGGTGTGAGTACCGCTCGATCGTCTCGTCCGACACAGGTCAGCGTGGCACGCCGCCGCGCCGTGATCGACGCGTTGCGGCGCGGCGCCGTACCCGAGAGTGGCCTCGACCTGCTCGCCACCGGCCTCGACCGGTTCGAGTCGGCACTCGACGCCGAGCTGGACGCGGTCGCCTCCGGTGCCTCGGTGTTCAAGGCCGTGCGGGGGGAGTACGGGTCCGGCAAGACGTTCTTCACGCGGTGGCTGGGGGAGCGGGCCAAGCGGCGCAACTTCGCCGTCGCCGAGATCCAGATCTCCGAGACCGAGACTCCCCTGCACAGGCTGGAGACCGTCTACCGACGGCTGACCGAGCGGCTCACCACCGCGAGCTTCCCGCCGAGCGCGCTGCGGTCGGTGGTGGACGCGTGGTTCTACACGCTGGAGGAGGACGCCCTCGCCGCCGGAGCGGGCGAGGACGAGTTGCCCGCCGAGGTGGAGAAGCTGCTGGCCGCCCGGCTCACCGAGGTGTCCCGGCACGCCCCTTCCTTCGCGACGGCGCTGCGCGGTTACCGGTCCGCGCTCGCCGCAGGGGACGAGACGACCGCGGCGGCGATCCTCGCCTGGCTCGGAGGGCAGCCGCATGTGGCCGCCGCTGCGCGCCGGTTCGCGGGCGTACGCGGTGACCTCGACCACTTCGGGGCATTCGGCTTTCTGCAGGGACTCCTGACCGTGCTGCGCGACTCCGGGCACCCGGGGCTTCTCGTCGTGCTGGACGAGGTGGAGACCCTGCAGCGCGTGCGCTCCGACGCACGTGACAAGGCGCTCAACGCGCTGCGGCAGCTCATCGACGAGGTGCACTCGGGCCGCTTCCCCGGCCTGTATCTGTTGATCACCGGGACTCCGGCGTTCTACGACGGGCAGCAGGGAGCGCAACGCCTCCCACCGCTGGCCCAGCGGCTGGCGACCGACTTCACCACGGATCCGCGCTTCGACAACCCGCGCGCGGTGCAGATCCGGCTCCCGGGTTTCACCCTGGAATCGCTGGTCGGCCTGGGAACGACCGTCCGTGATCTCTACATCGCCGGAGCCGAGGCTCCCGACCGGGTTCAGGACCTCGCCGACGACACCTACGTCACCGAGCTGGCACGGGCAGTTGGCGGGGCACTGGGAGGCAAGGTCGGGGTGGCTCCCCGGCTGTTCCTGAAGAAGCTCGTCGGCGACGTGCTCGACCGCATCGACCAGTTCGAGGACTTCGACCCCCGGCTGCACTACACCCTGACTGTGAAGAGCTCCGAACTCACCGACGTCGAACGGAATCTCGCCGTCACGGCCGACGACGTCGACCTGGATCTGTGATGACGGGCTCGGCCGACCCGCTGGATCGGCTCGATCCGGTCGTCCTGCACCACATCGTGAACAGTCTCGGCTGGCCCGACCTACGCCCTCTGCAACGGACCGCGATCGGGCCGCTGATGGACGGCGAGGACGCGGTGCTGCTCGCCCCGACAGCGGGCGGCAAGACCGAGGCGGCCTGCTTCCCGCTGCTGTCGGCGATGGCACGACAGCACTGGGCCGGGACGTCGGTGCTCTATCTGTGCCCCCTCAAAGCACTGCTCAACAACCTCCTCCCGAGGATCGACGCGTACGCGCAGTGGCTCGGACGCCGGGCCGCGCTCTGGCACGGAGACGTCAGTGAATCGCGGCGGCGCCGGATCCGTACCGACCCGCCCGACATCCTGCTCACCACCCCCGAGTCGCTCGAGGCGATGCTGATCGGTGTGAAGACCGATCACGCGCACCTGCTGGGACGCGTCCGGGCGGTGGTCGTGGACGAGGTGCACGCGTTTGCCGGCGACGACCGTGGCTGGCACCTGCTGGCCGTGCTGGAGCGGCTGGAGCGCGTGACCGGCCGCGCCATCCAGCGGATCGGTCTCTCGGCGACCGTGGGCAACCCGGCGCAGCTCCTCGATTGGCTGCAAGGGGCCGGCCGAGGAGAACGGACCGGACAGGTGGTGGCGCCCGACCTCCCGCTCGCGCCTTCCGAGGGTTCCCGCGCGGCCGGGAACGTCGAACTCGACTACGTCGGCTCGCTGGACAACGCCGCGAAGCTGATCGCGGCGCTGCACCGGGGAGAGAAGCGCCTGGTGTTCTGCGACTCGCGAAGGCAGGTGGAGCACCTCGGCGCGGCCCTGCGCGCCCGCGAGGTGAACGTCTTCCTCTCCCATGCCTCGCTGTCCACCGAGGAACGCACGCGGTCGGAGAGGGCCTTCTCCGAAGCCCGGGACTGCGTGATCGTCTCCACCTCGACGCTCGAACTCGGTATCGACGTGGGTGACCTGGATCGTGTCATCCAGGTCGACGCCCCCGGCAGCGTCGCGTCGTTCCTGCAACGCATCGGACGCACCGGACGGCGGTCCGACACCGTACGAAACTGCCTGTTCCTGACGACAAGGAAGGAATCGCTGCTCCAGGCCGCAGGTCTGTTGCTGCTGTGGGGACGCGGCTGGGTGGAACCGGTCGTCGCACCGCCGGAACCACGTCACCTGGTGGCGCAACAGTTGCTCGCCGTCGCCCTTCAGCACCACCGGATCGGCGGCCGGTCGTGGCCGGAGGAGTGGAACGGGCTGGAACCCTTCGACCGCTCGGCGATCCCCATCATGCGACACATGGTCGACAAGGGGTTTCTTGACGAGGACGACGGGATGCTGTTCGTCGGGCCCGAGGCCGAGCGGCGCTTCGGACGGCGACACTTCATGGAGCTGACCGCCTCCTTCACCGCCCCACCGCAGTTCACCGTGCTGGCCGGTCGCCAGGAGATCGGGCGGACCGACACCTCGGTGCTGACCGAGGAGAGGCAGGGACCACGCCTGCTGTTGCTCGGCGGCCGGAGCTGGCGGGTGACCTTCATCGACTGGACGCGTAAGAGGGCCTTCGTCGAGCCGGCCGACGGCGGTGGCGTCGCCAAGTGGACGAGCAGCGGGATCACCGGGCTGTCATATGCCCTCACCCGGGCCATGCGAGAGGTACTTCTCGGGGCGGATCCTCCGGTGTCCCTGACCCGCCGGGCCCAGGACGGACTCGCCGAATGGCGGGAGGAGGAGGCGCCGGATGTCGTACATCCAGGGGGCACGCTGATCACTAGAGCGGGCGACGATGTGCGGTGGTGGACGTGGGCCGGCTACCGCGCGAACGCGACGCTCGCCGCCACACTGCCGTCGATCGCCGACCCGGTGCAGCGGCCGACGGACTTCTCCGTGCGGCTGCGGGAGGACCTGACACCCGATGCCTGGCGCGAGGCTCGTGCCGGCGCGGGGAACGGTGAGCTCCTGGTACTGCCGGACGTCGACCGCCGTGCCGTCCACGGACTGAAATTCTCGGCCGTCTTGCCGGAACGGCTCGCGGTGGCGACGGTCGCGGCCCGGCTGGCCGACTTCGAGGGCGCGCGCGCCGCGCTGGCCGAGCCGATTCGCCTGCGGATCGCTACGTCCTCCTGAGGGCGTCATCCGGAGTCCCGGTAGGCGCAGTGCTCCGGGACTCGGAGGACAATCGTGTGTCTCGGGGGGAGGACGTCAGGCGATGCCGTCGAAGTGGCCGCTCTTGATGCCGCCGACGAAGGCCGTCCACTCGTCACGGTGGAACAGGAGCGTTCCGCCTTCACGGTCCTTGGTATCGCGGACGGCGACGTCGTTGCCGACGAAGGCCATCTCGACGCAGCTCGCGCCGTCGCCGCTGAGGCTGCTCTTGCGCCAGCGAGCACGGGAGAGGTCAGGGTTCTGCATCCTGCTTCCTTCCTCTAGTGATCTTCGCGTGCGGGCGCGAGTAGCGCGGTCGTATCGGTAGGGCTGAGCGCTATCGCACGAAGATGCTCACAAATATTGTTACATCTCTGAATATCCTTTTCCTTCTCCAGGAATAGATCGCCACCCATGCTGTCGATGTAGATCACGTCGAAGTTGTCCTCGGTGAACTTCAGGGAGATGAAGCTGCCCAGCATTCCTGGGTGGGCTCCGGCAGAGAACGGAATGACTTGAACGGTGATGTGCGGACGCCGGGCCTGTTGGGCCAGGTGCTTGATCTGAGCACGCATAACCGTCTCGCCTCCGACCTGCCTGTAGAGAACAGCCTGGTCCAGGATTGCCCATAGGCGAAGTGGTGCGTCCCCCTCCAGGAGGGCCTGACGCTGCATCCGGGCAGTGACACGATTCTCCACCTCAAGGTCGGTGGCATTCGGCAGGACAGCCCGGATCACTGCACGCGCGTAGTCTTCGGTCTGCAGCAGGCCAGGGATGAACAGCGACTCGTAGTTGATGGCCTGTTCGGCCTCGGCTTCCAAGCCGATGAGGGCGGTGTACTGGTCGGGGAGACTCGCCTCGAAGTTGTGTAGCCAACCGCGTTGCTTGGCCTCCTTCTGCAGGAGGATCAGGTCGGCACGAGTGTCGCCGGTGACACCGTAGATGTCGAGCAGGGTGAGAAGTGTCCTGAGCTGCGGTTTGGTCTTGGCGGTCTCGATTCGATAGAGCGTGACGATGTTGACGTGGGTTTTCTCCACGACGTCATCCTGGGACAGTCCGGCGGCCTGGCGAAGACGACGTAACTCGGACGCCAGGCGGCGTAGACGCACCGTAGGAGGTTGGCGTTTGCCGGATGACGGAGGCGCCTTTTCGCTCATTCCCTACCTCTCTCGCATTTGGCGCATACCTGGATCATGCATGAGAACAAATGAAGTCCCTTGCATTAACCAAGAGTGATGATGCATGCTCACTCCGTAAGCCTTCCAGGCGGCCATCCCGCTGGAAGGCGAAACGCACGATTTCCCCAGACGGCCGGGCGGACGATCTTCCCTCCCGAGGCGGCCCACCCCCGTACCGGGTGCCCGTCCGGCCTCAGCGGTACGACCGGCGACGCATCTGCGACGCTCCCCGGCCGTGCTTCCCGTAGGACCGGCACCGTGCCCCCGTCCCCCGTGGGGTGAGCGGCGTCCCCCGTCTGCGAACGGTGCCGGTCCTACGTCCGACGTACTGACCAGGAGCGGGTGAAATGACCGGTGTAACCACCACGGAGCACTATCTGGAACTCTCCGTCTTCTCGACCTCGCCCTACTACGCCCGCGTGCACGTCCGGCGGGTGCTGGAGGGCTGGCGGCGGGACGACCTGGTCGAGACGGCCCAGCTCGTCATCTCCGAGCTGGTCTCCAACGCGGTCAAGGCGCACACCTCGTGCCCCGCCGACGTGGAGGCGACCCACCTCGGCCCGGACCGCATCTGGATGGACCTCTATCTGGTCGGCGAGACGGTGGTCCTCCGCGTCTGGGACGCCGCCCGCACCCCGCCCGTACTGCGCGACCCCGGCCCCGACGACGAGGGCGGTCGAGGTCTTCACCTCGTCGACCTCCTCGCCACCGAGTGGGGCTACTACCGTCCCACCCCCGGCGGCAAGATCGTCTGGTGCACCCTGGCGGCCCCACCGCCGTCCGGGGAGCGGATTGAGTGATCGTCACACTCCCATCAAATAGCGAAATGTAATCACGCCAACTCGGAAGGTTAGGAATCATGGGGTGTCGTGCCCCCTGTGCTTGCCGACCGTGTTGGCTACGTTGACGAGTCGATCCATGATCGGCCCGGTCTGTATCTTCTGGCGGTGGTGCTTGCCAAGCCTGATGCCTCCGCGCAGGTGGGGCGTGAGCTCTCGGCCCTGATTCCGATGGCACGGCGGGTGCACTGGCATGCCGAGGATGATCTAACCCGTATCAGCCTGGTGAAGACGGTTTCAACGATGCCGGTAAGCGCACGGGTTTACGCCTGCTTGTTCGACGCTCCCGGCCGTAAGGAGGCGGCGCGGGCAAGGGCGCTCAGGTGGATGGTGCTGGAGCTGGACACCGGAGTCCATCACCTGATTCTCGATCGCCGCCAGGACGCACAGGACGCGACGGACCGGCGAGTTCTTGGCGGACTGGCAGGGCGACCGCCCCGGTTCACCCTGGAGCATCGGAGTTCGGCCGATGAGCCGCTGCTCTGGCTGGCAGACATCGTGGTGGGAGCGGCGGCAGCCCAGGTGTTGGGTCGCACTTCCGTCTACGTGGAGATGCTGGGAGAGGCACTGAAGGCGGTGAGTGTCGACAGGCCCGAAGGAGACGATTAAAACGCGATGGCCGGGTGCCCGTCATGCGGCGGGAAGCCCGGCCTCACTTCGCGGTTCGTACCCGACCGCGCACTACCCATCGTAGTTGCGTCGTCGCTCCTGTCAATCACTGTCGGTGATCGTGTTCATGACGAAGATCGACGAGGTGGCTGCCACCTCTATCTCGTGGCTGACCGGGGCCACTGAGTCCGACCCCGGCAAAAAGATCGTCTGGTCCAGACTGGCAACCTCATCGTCGCCTCCCAAGGGACAGGCCGGGTGAGCATCACCATGTCCCGGCTCCGACGGACGCGGTCTCCATCCGCCCCTGTGGGGATCGGGGCGTCAGGTGGCGGAGCCGTTGACGAGGCCGGAGAGGAACTCCTGGGTCTCGGGGTCCGTCGAGTACAGGACCACCCCCGTCAGCCCCCTGGTGAGCAGCACCTTGTAGGTGTTGCGGATCAATCGGTCGAACTGTTCGGGGGTGACCGACGACCTCGTCAGGTCCTTGTCCTTGCATCCCTCGCGTTCGGTGACGAGCCTGCCGCCACGGGCCAGCAGGTCAGGGCCGATGATCACGCCGGCCCAGTCGAACTCCAGGCCCTGAGCCGTGTAGACGCAACCGATCTGGCCGAACCCGCCGGGCGCGCTGGCCCAGATCTGGCTCGGCGGGGCCTCGCCGACCTTGGAGGTGCTGTTCGCGTTCCAAGGGCGTTCCCAGTCGCCGATCTTCACGTCGAGGTGCAGGGTCTTGTCGGGGTTCGGCTTGCTCCAGGGCCAGCAGAATCCGGCCGTCATCCGAGCCGTCCAGCCCTCGGAGATCTTGGCGGCCAGGGTGGCCTCCATGTCCGCCGGAGACTTGGCCACGATGACCTCGAAATTCCTGTCACCGGTCCAGGGATGCGGCCCGGGGGCGCCGTCCCACTCGCCGTCCTCGTCGCCGAGGGCGAGAAGCCTGCGTACCCACAGGTCGTAGGCGACGCTCCCGCCGCACCGCCACTGACCTTCGAGGGGGACATGGTGATAGGGCACGTTCAGCTGTTGCGCGTATGACTTGATCGCGGCCAGGGTGCCGACCTCGCCCGGCTTCACCACCTGGTGTTCGTCGAGGAAGAAGACGGGCACCCGGGCCGCGTCGATCAGATCCTGGATCTGAGGGCGGTCGCTGCACTTGCTCAGGTGGAATCGGTCGAAGGACTTCAACCGGGCTCGATGCGCCTCGTCGGCGATCAGCATGTCGGCCTCGTTGGGCCCGGTGGTCGCGAAGTCGTAGAAGTACTTGAAAAGGTTCTTGAGCTCCTTGTCGCTTCCGGTGACGAAGCGGCGCATCGTCTCGGTGAAGGCCCGGGAGCCGGTGGCGTACCAGACACGGCGTTTGGCCCTGGCCATGTAGTGCAGGAGCTCGATGGCCACGGCGCTCTTCCCGCTGCCGGGACCGCCGGTGATGATGACGACCCGTTTGGTGTTCGCGGCGAAGGATCCCTCGACCGCGTGCCGTACGGTCTCGAACGCCTTCTGCTGCTGGTCGACGAGGATGAACTTGTCGCGTCCCTTGAGGACGTTCGCGGCCTTCTCCAGGAGTGGCTGGTTGGGCTGGACCCGCCCGTTGACGAGGCGTTCGGCCGCGGGGTGCCCCTCCGCGTTCTCGAACCGATCCCTGAGGTAGCCGACGAACGCGCTCCGCTCCGTCTTGGTGAACAGCCGGACGTTGCTGTCCAGAGCCAGATCGAACAGGCCGGGCACGCTCTGCCGCGTCGCGTTGTGCAGGTAGGCCACGCCCTCCACCGCCTCGGGCTCCCCGTCCAGGGCGCTGCAGTTCTCGGCGAGCTGCTGGCAGTAGTTGGAGACCTGGGGCGCGGGATGGGTGTCGTAGTCGTTCCAGCTTCCCGGGACCACCACGAGCTTCTCGTCCTCTTCGTAGAGCTCCGCCTCGCTCCACTGCTTGAGTTCGATGACGACGAAAAGGTCCCTGCCGGTGTGACGGTTGACCCCCGCGAGGACGACGTCCGCCGCGCTCCTCCTGTTGTGCGGCATGGGGAACTCGACCATCACTTCGATCCTGTCGAGTCCCGCGTCCTTCAGGTCGCGGGCGAGGGCCGAGAGGCTGTTGGTCCACGCCCGCAGCTGGCTCTTGCCCGCGTGCCTTCCCGTCTCCCGCTTCGTCGCTTCGGCGAGTGCCGCGGTGAACGCCTTCTCCATCTCGGAGGCCGGCGTGGAAAGGGTCGTGAAGAACGTCGCCGCGGAACCTCTGTAGGCGGGTCCCAGCTGCCTGGCCATGCGTATACCCCCAGGGCACGAAGATTCGTGCGGTGTGGGGGCGTGTCCGTCGCCGGAAGCCCGTCGGGCCGCGCTGTCGGTGATGCGGAAGTCGTCGCTCGTTCGGTGTCGATCCGGGCCCTCAGGCCCGCATCAGTTCCTCGATGAACTCCTGGGTCCGCGCGTCGGCGGACCAGACGTAGGTGCCGGCCATTCCGCGGGTGAGCAGGACCTTGTAGGTGTTGCGGATCAGTCGGTCGGCCTGCTCGTCGGACACGCCTCGCTTCTTGAGCTCGGGGTCCCTGCTGGCCGCCCGGACGGTGACGAGCCTGCCGTCGCGGTAGACCAGGTCCGGGCCGATGATCACGCCGTTCCAGTCGTACTCGAAACCCTGGGCGGTGTAGACGCAGCCGACCTGCTCGAAGCCGCCGTCCTGGGTGGCCCACAGCGAGCTCGCGGGCGCGTCGCCCACGGCACGGTCGCTCTTGACGTTCCACGGACGGGACCAGTCGCCGATCCGCACATCGTGGACGAGCGTGTCGTCCTTTCGAGGATCGCTCCACGGCCAGCAGAATCCGGCCGTCATCCGGGCCGAGTAGCCCTTGTCCAGCTTCGATCGCAGCAGGGCTTCGAGTTCCTGCGGCGAACCGGCCGCCGAGACCGCGAAGTGGTCGTCTCCGAGCCACGGCACGGGGCCACCGGCCAGCAGGCCGAGGAGGCGCAGCACCCACTCCTCGTACGCGCGGCTGCCGCCGCAGCGGAACTGCTCGTCGAGGGAGACCTCGTGAACCCGGAACCCGCGCGCTTCCGCGTGGCTCCTGATCTCGGCCACGGTGCCCATCTCGCCGGGCCGTACGACCTGGTGCTCGTCCAGCAGGAAGACGGGCACTCTGGCGGCGTCGATCAGCTCGTCGACCTGGCGCCGGTCGCTGCGCAGGAGGGCCGGGGTGTAGCGGTTCTGCGAGGTCTCCCGGATCCGGTGCGCCTCGTCACAGATGAGGACGTCGAGACCGTTGCGCTCGGCCTTCATGAAGCTGTTGAAGTACTTGAAGAGGTTCTTCACCTTCGAGGAGCCCTTGCCCGGCACCCGGCGCAGCGTCTCGGTGAACGAACGAGACCCCGTGGCGTGCATGACGTCGCGGCCCTGCCGGGACAACTCGCCCAGCAGGGACAGCGCGATGACGCTCTTCCCGCTTCCCGGGCCGCCGCCGACGATGACGACCTCTTTCGAGTCCGCCCTGCGTGCCCTGCCGACGGAGTTCAGCACGATCTCGTACGCCAGCCGCTGCTCGTCGAGCAGCACGAACTGCTCGCGCTCCTTGATCTCCGCGGCGGCGAGCTTGAGGAGTTGCTTGGAGGGCCGGACGGCGCTGGTGAGCAACCGGTCTGCCGCGCCCGCGCCTGACTCGGAGGCGAACCGCTCGCGCAGGTAGTCGAGGAAGGCTCCGCGGCGGCTCTTGGTGAACATACGGCTCTGCTCGCTCAGCACTTCTCCGTAGAGGTCCTCGACGTCGAGGTCGGCCGCGTTGTGCAGGTAGGCCACGCCTCTGAGCGCGTCACTTCGCCCCTCCAAGGCGGCGACGAAGTCGGCGATGTATTCGCAGTAGTTCTCGACCTGGAGCACCGGGTGCAGCCTGGGACCGCCGGGCACGCCTTCGACGAGCACGAGTTTGGGATCGTCCTCGAACAACTCGGCCCGGCTCCACTGCTTCAGCTCCACCACCACGTACGCGTCACCGCCCGTGCGGCGGTCGACCCCGGCGAGGACCACGTCGGCGCGCTTGCTGGTCAGCGGGAGCTGGTACTCGACCAGCATCTCGACGGCGCCGAGCCCGGCGTCGACCAGGTCGCGGGCCAGGACGGGGAGGCTGCGGTCCCAGGATCTGCGCTCGGCGGCGGAGGGGTTGATGCGCGCGGTCCTTCGGAGGTGCTCGGCGATGACCTCGCTCAACCGTCGTTCGGGAACCGAACCGTCGGTGGCGAGCATGGCCAGACTTTCGGCGGAATGCCGAAATGCCGTCACGGACCTACCCCCAGGCAGCACGAGAGACTCGTGCGGTATGGGGGCGTGTCCGTGCTCAGACGATGAGCGGAAGCCCGTCGGGCCGCATCACTACGCCAGGCACATTACAGCGATCATCCGACAAAATCAGGCGAGGGGCGGTGCCTTCCTGGCCGACCCTCGATAGGTCTCCGCGTCGTAGCGTCTGTCGCTCTGGTCGAGCTTGGCGTGGGCGGCTTCGACGAGATCGATCCCCAGCACGTCGGCGAGCCGGGTCAGATAGATCATGACGTCGGCCACCTCGGATCTGAGGCGTTCGGCGGCCTCGGGATCGTCCATGACGCTCGCGGTCTCCTCGGGCGTCAGCCACTGCAGCTCCGCGAGCAACTCGCCGACCTCGCCGGCCAAGGCCATGGCCAGGTTCTTCGGCGTGTGGAACCTCTCCCAGTCTCTCGCCTGCGCGAACCTTCGCACCCTGCCCGCCAACGCCTCGAGTTCCGTCATGAAGGCAAGCTACAAGGGGAGTCGCCTGGGCTGGGGCGGTGGTGTGCTCTTTGGAGGTGATGATCAATCATATAAGTAGTAAAACCGTACAAAAACTCTTTATGGGATTTCAATGCATAGTCTTCTCTTTATGTATTTATTCAGACAAAGCCGGTCTGGGCCGCATGAAGTTTTTTGTCTGAAATAGATTGACTTAGAAGTTGATAAGCGAGATCCTGCAAGGCTCTATATCAGTCGTGTGCGGATCATGAACACCGCGCCGCATCAGAAGGAGTCCCTCACAGGTGGGCAATGATGGAATGGACGCCGTGTTCTCCGGTGTCCAGAAACCCCGACCGCTCCCGGTCCTGGTCCTGGCCGATGTCAGCGGAAGTATGGGACAGCCAGCAGAGAAGATCGACGTGCTCAACAGAGCAGTCGCAGAGATGATTCGCAAGTTCGCCGACGAGGACTCCATCCATGGTGAGATCACCGTGGGAATCATCACTTTCGGAGGCGGCGAAGCGCGACTGCATCACCCCATCGTTCCCGCGACCCAAGCACGGTGGGACGACATGACCGCTGGGGGGAGAACCTGGCTCGGGCATGCGCTCGACCTGGCCCGAGAGGTTCTGGAGGACGAGACGGTTGTGCCGAGGCGCGCGTACCGTCCCACGATCATCCTGGTCTCCGACGGCATTCCCACAGACGGCTGGCGGGAGCCTCTGGACAAGCTCCTCGCGTCCCCTCGCGGAAGCAAGGCGATCCGCCTCGCGGTGGCGGTCGGATCGGAGGCCGGAACCAGCGCTCACCAGGTGTTGGAAGCCTTCATCGACAACCCCGCCGTGCCGGTGATCCGTGCGGATGAGCTGGACCGGCTGACCCTCTTCTTCCAGTGGGTCACGATGAGCGTCAGCACGCGCGCGCAGAGCGCTCATCCCGACGCTCCCGCGACATTCGACGCCGACGACCTTTACGACCTGATCGACTGAGCGGGCTCGGAGGAGGGGTGACATTCAACACACGTGCCCGTGTCAAGCCGCGGCAGGGTGACCAGGTCGAGGACGAGTTCCACACCACCTGGGAACTCTCCGAGAAGCTGGGACAGGGAGGACAAGGCGAGGTCTGGTCGGTGACCGGTGACCGTGCCGCGGTGAAGTTCCTCAAACGCTCCCACGAAATCGATCAGGAAGCGCTCCGGGCGCGCCTGGCGGCCGTACGCCGCTTCGACCTGTCCGGTATCCCCATAGCGAGACCACTCACGATGCTCACCGGTGAGCATCTTGGATACACCATGGAGTTGCTGGGTGACATGGTGGGAGTGGGGACCCTCGCCTCGGTGCCGAGCAACGAGCCTATTTCCGAATGGTTCCAGCGGACCGGTGGGATACGAAGACGTGTAAGACTTCTGGCTCTTGCCGCCGAAGCGCTGAGCCGTCTTCACGATCGGGCGCTCTGCTATGGAGACATCTCCCCCACCAATATCCGGGTTTCCGCGAAGAGTGACCACACCCAGGTCTGGCTGATCGACCCCGACAACATCACCGCGGAGTCCAGCTCGTTGCGGAGCGGGGTGTACACCTATCGATACGGTGCGCCCGAGGTGACCGCCGAACGGGCCCCCTGTAGCAGCCTCACTGATGTTTACTCCTTCGGAGTGCTGGCGTTCGAGACCCTCGTGCTCGCTCATCCCCTCGTCGGGGACAAGGTCTACAACGACCCGAGTACCTTCGAATACGAGGCTTTCACTGGTCGGATGGCCTGGATCGACCACCCCACCGACACGCGCAACCGATCCACTAAGGGGCTCCGTCGCGAGCTCGTCCTGACCAAGGGACTGCGCGAGCTGGCCAGCAGGACCTTTGACACGGGAATGAACGAACCGCGGGCCCGGCCGTCCATGCGAGAGTGGCACTCGAAGCTCGACAGGGCTGAGCGAGCGACGATCATCTGCCCGGCCTGCGAGAACTCCTACTATGTCTTTTCCGGGCAGTGCCCATGGTGTGCCGCGAGCAGGCCAGCGATCTTGCAGTGCGAGATACGCGGATACGTTCCCTCCACCTGCCTACCCGACACGGCGAAGCACAAGCGGGGAGCGGAGACGGGGCCACTCGATTCACTGTTCCTGACACCGCATGTGCCGGTGGTGATCCGTGCCCGTAACGGTATGGTCTGCCTCGACCTCGGTCCGGGTGAGACACCCATCGATCCGGACGAGACGCTGGTGGAGGTCGTTTGGGACGGGGGCTCGCAACTCCTCGTCCATGGGACGGAACGGCACGACGTCCGGCTCTTCGACTCTGTGACCGGACGGTCCTTCGCCGTCGACGCACAGCGGCAGCGATCACTGACGCTCGGAAAATCGGATGTGACCATCAGATTCGGTCCGGACAATCTCATCCACCGCTTCGCTCGATTCCTTCTTCAGAGAAAGGCGGACCGGTGAGCGGTGAGCTGCTCGGCGACCTACCGGGGGCCCCGACGTTCATCTGGGTGAATCTTCCCAGAGGCATCTCGCCCGACGGCCTGATCAACAGGGAGATCTCTGTGTCCCGGGTGGGCACCACGGTGATGGCGACCTTTGCGAACGACGGTAGTGATATCCACGAAGCGCCTGTAAGAGGCCGGAGCGTTGACGACCAGGAACGGCTGCACGAGCTCGTCACGGAGGCCGGAACAGCTATCGCGCTAGTCAAGGACGTGGATGAGGGCCGTGGTGGACGTTCCACACTCCTGCTCCAGCTGCACGTTTTCAATGAGATACGCACCTGGAACGCGTTACGTGTCACCGTCGACGAAACGGCGATGGAGTCAGTCAAGCGCATCGTGGGCTCCGAAGCGATCAAGAGCAACCAAGGCGTCCTCGACTGGCTCGACCGTACATTCGTCCTGCAGCCCTCCTCAGGGGGCGGCGGCGGCAGGCGGATGGTCGCACTGGCGACGCCAAGACAGAACATGGTCGTTCCCACCGAGTGCAGGCTGCGTGGTGCGGGGGTGGTGGCGACGCTGGCCCGCACCGATGGCGTCTGGGGGCTTCGCCGTATCCACCGGGAAACGAGTACCCTCCCGGAAGGGAACCTGGCCGTGCTCGTGCGGGTCGGTGTCGAGTTCGTCGATGGTACGACGACCGCCAGGTTGCGCTCCCAGATGCGCGAGGAACTGGACCTGCTGAATGCCGGTACGGAGAACGACAGCTTCCTCTCTCAATGGCGCAGGTATCACGAGCTGGAGAATCGCTATGCCCTACGCCGCCTAAGGGAGCTCTCCTACCTCAAGTACGACTGCTGGGCCCCCCTGGACGACATCGGAGACGTCCTGCGTTTCGAGCTCGCAGACCCGGGCTCCGCGATCGAACGTGAGATCACGCTGCTCAGGCATCTTCAGGACATGGCCAGGGCAGGCCAGGAGATCCAACTCGAATGTGCGGTGGAACTCCCCGACGCGCTGGGAGGCGGACGCAGTCTCGGCGCTGGAGCACAGGCGCCGGAGGAAGGCCTGCTCCAGGCGGCATTGGGCAGCACGAACCCCATCGGGGTCGTTCTGGACGCCGACCCTGATGCGCGAACCGTGGACATGCGCATGGTGCCGCGTCAGAAAGACAGAAGAACGGGCCTCGCGGGTGACGACGATGCGCCATGGGAAAAAGGGTTTCTGCATGGTGCAGTGACCGGTGACCGGCGACGTCTTGAGCGGCGCCAGCGGGCGCTGCAACGCATTCTCGAAGGCCGTATCCCCCTTCCCCAGTTGCTCTCCCTGTTGCAGGGAAAGCCGGAGATAGGGCGAGAGCGGCATCGGATCAAACCGCTGTCGGAAGCAGCGCGCGCCTGTTTCAAAGGCCAGCCCAACCCAATGCAGGAGCTCGCCCTCGAAGCGGCGCTCAATACGCCCGACATCGCCGTCATCCAGGGGCCGCCCGGTACCGGCAAGACGCAGCTCATCGCCGCCCTGCAGATTCGCCTCACTGAGGAGGGGCGTGACCACCGGGTGGTAAGCCAAAGCATGTTGCTCTCCAGCCATCAGCACACTGCCGTGGACAACCTCGTCGAGCGTTCGCAGTACATGGACATTCCCCCTGTGAAGATCGACTCGCAAGGCAGAGGATCCACCGCCCATGTCGAGGCGTGGCGTAACAGGACTGTAGAGGCGCTCGAAGAGGAGATCTCCGGCACACCGCAGGGGCGGCGGGCGAAAGCGCTACGGTCGGTGGTGCGGGAGGCGAGTTCGTACTGTAAGGCACCGCGTCCCGCCGACCAGCTTGCCCCGCTTCTCGACAGGATTGCCGCCGAGGTCGCCGGTCTGGTTAACGACGACCTCTACCAGAAGCTGCTGGGGCTCGCGGCCGAGCTCCGTATCGCCACACGCCAGGCGGAACTGCGGAGCGACCACCGACGTCAGAGCACATTGCGTGCGGTCCGCGGAATCCGCTCCACGGCGTGTTCTTTCCCCGATGACGGCCCTTTGATGGCGACCGTGGCTCTCCACTACGTGGACCATATTCCCCAGGTCGAGCGGGAGCACCTCGATCTCCTGATAGCCGCTGCCGAATGGATGAGTGAGGACCTGCCTCCTTTCCTGCCGAGACTCGACGCACTCCGGAACGAGTTGATCGATATGCTCACCGCTCCCTCCGATCGGCTCGCCCCGCCGGTTGTGCGAGCTGACGTTCTCGGGATACTGAACGAGATCGCCGACGGACTTGAGGGCGGCTGCCTGGACTCGGCGGAGGGGGTAGACGTTGTCCTGCTGGAGTTCCTCGAGGAATTGCAAGGCGATCCGGAGGCCGTGCTCGCCACCCTGCGTCTCTACACGACCTCCCTCGCCGCCACCTGCCAGCAGGCCGACTCGCGCGGCATTCGTGACGCCAAGGATGGTGACCGCCTCTTTGAAACTGTCATTATCGACGAGGCGGCGAGAGCCAACCCACTGGACCTGTTGATCCCCATGACTCTGGCGACCAGGCGGATCATCTTGGTGGGTGACCAGTACCAGCTTCCGCACATGCTCGAACCCGACGTTGAACAAGAGTTGAGAACCGAACCGTCCGATGCACTCGCCATTCTTCGGGAGAGTCTCTTCGGCCGCCTCTTCGATCTGCTGAAGAAGGATGCCCGAGGACGCAGAGCCGTGCGGCTCAACGAGCAGTTCCGCATGCATCCGGTACTCGGCGAGTTCGTCAGCAGAAGCTTCTATGGGGAGACCCTGTTGTCCCCTCGGCCAGCGGCGGACTTCGAGCACCGCTTAAGTAGATATCTAGGTCGCCCCGCTGCCTGGATCAGCGTGCCGAACACGGCTGGTCGCGAGCAAGGCGGGCAGAGCAAGGCTCGGCCGATCGAGGCACAGGTGATCGCCGAGGAATTGAGACGTCACGCACTGGAACGGTTGGATCTCACCTTCGGGGTCGTCAGCTTCTATTCCGCTCAGGTGCGATTGATCTGGGAGGAACTGGTTCGTACGGGCCTTGCGGAGCGCTCCGGTAAGGGCTTCCGGCCGGTCGAGGCCCTGCTGCGAGACGATAAGGGACGAGAGAGAGTACGACTGCATGTGGGCACAGTGGATGCCTTCCAGGGTAAGGAGTTTGATGTCACCTATCTGTCAGTGACTAGGTCGCGCTCTTTGGCCAACGCTCAATCCCCTCGGACTGATGAGGCATGGATCCGCTCCACCTACGGCCACCTTGTTCTAGTCAACCGGTTGTGTGTCGCCATGAGCCGTCAGGAACGGCTTCTGGCCGTGGTGGGGGACGACGCGCTTTTTGAAAAGGACGTCGCGCCCAAGCTGGTTGAGCCACTCACCGACTTCCTCGCCCTCTGCCGGTCGGACGATGGGCTGTTCATAAACGCGTTCGCCGAAGAACAGGAGGCATAGGTGTTCCGGGTAGACCGCGGCGTGTTGAAAATGCATCAACCGCCCGACTCAGCCTCCTTACAGTTCCTCTGCTGGCCGGTGCTGGTCTATCGGGTGATGGCGCCGGCCATGCGAGTTCACCATCTCAACATCATCGAGAAGGTGGTGCTCGGGCTTTGTAGGGCCGGAGTGCGCAGGCCGGAGGAGATCGCCGCCCGTATTCACCAGAGTGCCGAGTTCGGTGCGTACGTCGTTCAGCAGCTTCGCGGCAGCGGACAACTCGATATCTTGAACGCGCCGACCGAGACCGGGCTGCGGACCTTGGCAACCGGTCGGATGAACGAGGAGCCGGAGCTCATCGTCACGAATGTTTTTCAAGACCCCGTTAGTGGCGAACTATGGCCGCGTACCAGCGTCGAGCTCAAATACCAGCGAATAAGGCGAACTCGAGGTGACAGCGCCGAATTCCGGTTGGACTCCGCCGGCCACCCGCGTGAGATGTCGGCCCACATCGTGTCGTACGATCACAGGTTTCCGCCGCCACCTGCGGCGGACCGGATCCTTGCCGCGATCGGCGCACACCGCCGTAGCGATATACAGCGGCGTACGCAGCGCTTCGAGGAAGTCGAAGACAGCCGGGCGAAGACAGCTTCCACTGCGGAGCGGGACCTTCGCACCTTGGCCAGTGAGCTGGAACTGCCCCTTGGTCTCCTCCATGAGGGATTGGTTCATCGGATCGTCGATATTGAAGGGCCGACTCCCGAATACCTCCTGACATGGCTGGAAACGGATGTTGATTTCAAGAGCGGTCATCGTGGATGGCGGGCGAAAGACCCTTTCGGATTGGATCCCGACATGATGCTGAATCGCCTTGTGACGGTGCGCATGCGAGAGGACGAACAGCTCTCCACGCTGATATCAGGTCTGACCGTCAGACCGGAGGAGCGCCTCAAGCAGCAATATCAGCTCATCGGCAGCCAGGTTCGGCGTATGGCGGAGGCGAAGCTGACGGGGTTACTGGGGTCAGAGATCCGTAGCTACCCAGAGACTTTCGATCTTTTGCTGGGTTTGGAGGAGGCGGCAGTGCGGGCCGACCGCAGCGGTGTGGAAACCGTCGCGCGTGAGGCGTATCGGATCTATGAGCACATGCTCAGATGGATGGTCGGTGAGTTTTCTCCGCCGCCCAACCCAAGTTGGGCGGCGGGAGAGAGCATGCCATCGCAAAATATTGTCAGAAACGTGCTGTTGGAGGCGTCAAAGGAGCTTGGTTTCAGCTCCTTTCCCCATTTATTCATTGGAAAAATGAGGGGAGTTTGTGCTTATCCAAGAGAATTCTCTATTTCCGGAAAGCTAAATATTTCTGTCGAAAACGGCTATGTTCATGATCTTTTTCCGTATGCTTTGATAGCCGCAACCGATAGGAACAGCCCTCACCGGCGTGTTCACCCGCTCCGTGACTTGGCGCAGCGCCGCCCCGATGTTCTGAAAGAACTTCTAGTCCTAAAGGACCTGCGTAACCGAGGGTCGCACGCCGCTCGTGGGGCCACCGTCCAAGACGACATCGAGTGGTGCCGGGGACTCGCGCTTGACGCCGCACGAAGCATCATGCCCATGCCTTCCTTGAAGGCGGAGAGGACAGCGAACTGATGGGCCGCTCCAGCAGCAGAAAGTCCAGGAAGGCGCAGGGAGGTGTGCGCAAACTCCCTGAGGCGGAACTGGAGACGATTGTCGTGAGCGCGAACGCTCTCATCATCGATGAGCTCGAACTCGCAGGTGATGAAGAACTGCCCGCGGAAGCCGACGTGAGCGGCGAGATTAGCGTCACGCGGCTGCGCGAGGCGATCAAAGATGCCGAACGGGCGCGCGATCTCGCGAAGCGGCGCGAAAGTAACCATCAAACCGCGCTGGCGGGCCTGGACAAGAAGAGGGAAGTCCAAGAGGCGAACCTAACCAAGCGAAAAGAGGAGTTGGAAGATCTCTCCACGAAACTTGACGCGAGGAAAGAGGAGCTTGATAAAGGGTTTCATAAGCTGGCCGATCGTGAAAGCGAGCTGGCGAGCGAGAATGACCGGTTGGCGGTGCGTCATGCGGAACTGGTTAGCTTGGAACAGGCTGCCAAGAGCGGATTCGCGGACTTCCGGCATAAGCAGACGCAACTTCTGGGTAACGAGCTCGACGAACGTCGCCGTCTGGCTGAGAAGGGCCTCGACCACTTGGAAAGGCAGGCAGCGGAGCGGCGTGCGGAGGCAGAGGAGGAGCTTCGTCGCCGAGCTGCCCAGCTGGATGAAGAATCCGCGAAACTGGACGATCGGAGGCGTGAGCAGAATCTTGAGAGCCGTCGTCTGAAGGTCAGAGAGCAGTATCTCGATCAGGAGGCCACGGAGCGAGGCAGGGAGCGCAAGGAGCAACTGCAGTCGGAGCGCGACCTGGCGAGGCAGGAGTCATGGAGCTGGCAGCAGCGATACGACGCGATGCGCGAACTTGCCGACGAGCGGGGAAAGGAACTCGCGGTCCAAAAGGCGATGGAACTGCGCTTCGAGCACCGGAAACCGGAAGAGGTGCTGGAGGAGATCGCTTTGCTGAGAGGGGAGAACGCCGAACTGCGGAAGCAGGTCGCGGCTATGCCCATCGGGGACAGGGATCGTCTTGTCGAGCTTCAGGCTCGGTATCACGACCTCACAGTGGAGCGGGAGGATCTCTTCCGCAAGAACGAGGAACTGCTCCGATACGTCGAGGTCAACAAGATCTCGGCGATTGAGCGGGAGAATGCCCGTATTCTTACAGCCGCACTGGAGCAGATGAACCAAACACTGCGGGGGGAGATTGAGCAGCAGACGGCCAAACTGGACATGCTCCAAAGCGGTTCGGAGCAGAACTCGCCATTCCCGGCCTGCGCCGCGATGGATGACGACGTGCGGTTCGCGCGTAGGCCAGAACTGGCGAGAGGGCGAGTGGAACTGGCCGCCTTCGTTCCCAGAGTCCGCCAGGCCATAGCGGCCTATGAGGGGTTGTACTACTCCGAGGCAGACCTCCGGTGTTTCGTCGCGGGTATGGCCGCTAGCCGTCTGCATCTGCTGCAGGGCATCAGTGGGATCGGCAAGACCCGGCTTCCCGAAGCATTCGCCAAGGTCATCGGCGCGAGGTGTGAGATCGTTCCGGTGGCCGCCGAATGGCGAACCCCTCAGGACCTCATGGGCTACTACAACGCTTTCGAGCGTAAGTTCTATGAAACGGACTTCACCCAGGCCCTCTACAGGGCGCAACTCCCGCTCTACCGTGACAAGCCATTCATTATCGTGCTGGATGAGATGAACCTCGCCCACCCGGAGCAGTACTTCAGCGATCTGCTCTCTGTGATGGAGCAGAAGGAAGGCAATCCGAAATCCGACCGGCACCTGCGACTGCTGTCGGCGCGCGTTGACCCGGCCCCTCGCCTTCTAGCAGAGGGGCGCGATCTCAAAGTGCCTGACAACGTATGGTTCGTGGGTACGGCCAACCATGATGAGACCACAGTGTCCTTCGCTGACAAGACCTACGATCGGGCACACGTGCTTGAGTTGCCGCCCAAGCCCGACCGGTTCGAGGCCGGTGATATGAGCCCGCTTGTTCCCATCGCGCTCACGACTCTGACCGGTGCGTTCGACGCCGCGAAGGAGGAGCACGCGGCGCAGGCACTGCGCGTTCTCTCCTTCTTCGAGGAGCATTTCGGTGATCAGCTCCGCCGGATCTTCCACATTTCCTGGGGAAGTCGCCTGGAACGGCAGGCGCGGGCATTCGTCCCAGTCGTAGTGGCGGCGGGAGGGCACATTGGAGAGGCCGCTGACCATCTCCTCGCCACGAAAATCCTGCGCAAGCTCCAGGGAAGGATCGAAGTGCCTGCGCAAGAGTTGGAGGATCTGCGGCGGCTCGTGGAGAAGAGCTGGCCCAAGCTCTGCGGGCTTACGCAGCCGGTGAAGTCGATGGATGGTCTCGGCCATGAGGTTCGTTGGAGAGCGATCTCGTGACCGGCAGACCCGTTCTATGGGACCGACTCAGTGGTGCCCCGGCATTGGCCCCATCGGCACAGACATTGTCGGGGCGTTACCTCACACCCGACGACGGGCAAAGTTACTCGCTGGGAAACCGGGCGGTGCAGCCAGGCGACTACCTATCTGGTGGGAGCGGTGGCTGGACGATGTGGCGAGACGGGGACGATGCCCGGTGGTCTGGCGGGTTCCACCCCAACGTGTTGCCAGACCCGCTGATTGTGGACAGCGTTTCCAGGACGGCACGGAAACTGTTCGATCTGCTTGGTGAGGCCGCACCAGTCTCCCGCTGGCTGGCAGAGCCGTATCTGGTGGCCGACATGGACCAGCGTCTTCGGGCCGGTCCGCTTGAGAAACAGATACGCAAAGATCTGGGGCACCTGGCCGCCGTATGTCGTGCCCCGCACGCCCGTCTCCATACTGAGCATGTGCTCGTTCCTGTGAGTAAGGCGAGGGCGATCACCTGGAGGACGGTCTCTCATCTGGCCGCCCACAGTGAGACGTGGGCAGCGCGCCGTCTTCGCGGTGTGGAGCCCGCTAAGCTTCTCACCCCCGTGACGTTGCCTGACCACGACCTGTACGAGAACCAGGTTGTCGCAGCGCTCGTAGACGGGCTCTGGCGACATGTTCTCGACCGGATCTCCGAGCTGAACAGCATCCATGAGCTGATCGTTCACGGGCAGGACTTCCTTGACGAGGCGCGCGAACGCCCGAGCTGGCGGGACCGCGAACGTCTCTTTGAGGACATCAGCGAGCTGCTGTCCGACAGGAATATGGCGGATCGCCTTACGGAGGAGCGCGGCCGGCTGGAAGGGCTGCGCGTGGCCCTGGCACCACTGTTGGCGTCCAGGCTCAGGAGGGGGGTACGTACGCCGTACAGCGGACCACCTCGCCTCCGGCCCACCAATCTATTCGTGAACAACGTGCACTACCGCCACTGCCGTAGTCTCTGGGACTCCTGGATCAGGCTCAGACGCCGTGACGATCGGCGCGCGGTTGACGATGAGACCGTCGCGAACTGGTGCCATGACTTCATCGGATATGCCGCGCTCGTCGTACTTAGAGCCCTGGCCCAGCTTGGCGCAGACCTGACCGGCCACGACTCCGACCCGCCATGGCCACGGCTGGGCTTTCGCTACCGATCGGCAGAGGGCGACATCACCTGGAACGACGATGAGACCTTCACGGTGAGTCTGGGCGACGGTCCCGTCATCAGGATCGTGCCACTGCCGCACGCGCTTACCGCGAGTCAGGACGCACATCTGGCAGAAGAAGCCCTTACTGACGTCGCGATCACGGCACATCGCACTGCTGTGCTCTACCCTGCGGACCCTCGTGAACGCAAGGCACTCCCCATGGGGGCACGCCTTCGCTTCCACAGCTCGCGGCCTGTCACGTACGGTGATGTGACCCTGCCCGCAATGGTTCCGGTGAGCCCTTTGGACATCAACAGTGTTGGGCGAACCGCGCGGCTCATCCGTACGGCGCTGGACGAACGTATCCTGCTCGACTATCCGGCGCGGGTGACCTGTCCTACAGAGGTCGCGACCTCGTTAGCAGGTAGTTCGGAGTGGATAGAGAAAGGGCAGAACGAGCTGCTCATAATAAGTCCTCCTGACGATGATGAGCTGGCCACTTTTCTGGATGCGCTGTCTCATCTTCGTCTCGGGGCATCTCGTGTTCACCGCCGTGGAGACAACCGCGACATTATTCAAGGGCTGATTACTGATGTGAAGAACGCGGTGGCCGGAATTCGGGCATTGACCTCGTGTCCGGTCTGCGGTCGCCCCGCTTTCCAGCCGGGACGGGCCTTCCAGAAACGGGAGAACGGAACCTACTGGTGTAATTGTTCGGGTTGTGGGACCGAATGGGGGACAAGGCGATGCGTTCTTTGTAGAAAGGCACATGCGGTTCTCGTTGCTCCCGGTGCTGAGGAGCGCGTGGGTGGCGACGGAGATCTCATCGATCACCGCTTCTCCCAGGATGTCCTAGCCCTGCCATGCTGGGTGCGGGCCCGCAGTTACATCTGCTCAGCGTGTGGAAAATGCCCTGAGATCGGGACGCCTAATTGCGTTCGATGTAAAAACGGCCCTGAGTCCTTTCCTGCGACTCCCTTGGCGATACCAAGCGCTTGACTCGTTACCCCCGAAACAAGCAAAAGCGCCGGACTCCCGATTTTGTCGAGGGGTTCCGGCGCCACTTTCGTACCCAAAAAGCGCAACATTTTAGTCTTTCCTGCTGCCATTAAGTCATCGTGCCAAATGCAGATAAGTGTCGACATGAGTTCAGCCTGACCCCGGCGTGGCTCGTAGCGCGTCGAGCTCCTCGTTCATGGCATCGAGGAAGGCGGCGGCGGCGCGCAGCTCCTCCGGGCCGAAACGCCGCAGGACGTTGTCCGTGCTGCGGCCGAGCGGGCGGAAGAAGACCGCGGCGAGTTCCTGTGCCGCGTCGAGGTAGTGCAGGTGGACCACGCGCCGGTCGTGCGCGTCGCGGACCCGGCGGATGTGCCCGGCCCGCTCCAGCCGGTCGAGGCACGCGGTGATGGCACCCGAGGTGAGGTTCAGCTCCTCCCGCAGCCGGCTCGGCGTGATCGGCGACGGAGCGTCGAAGATCTTCATCAGGGCCTGCACGTCGGTGGGGTGCAGCCCGTGCTCGTTGGCGAACTCGTGGGCGATGCGGTTGAACTCGGCGGTCATCCGCCGTAGCCGCACCGCGAAGGACAGCAGGTCGATGCGCTCCTCGCCGTCGCCGTCCATAACGCCATGCTACATTAACTCAATTATTGAGTATCTTAATAATTGAGCTATGTGTGAGAAGGGTGATCTCATGGCGCGGCGACCGATCCGCTGGCTTGTCCCGGCGATGCTGGTGCTGGTCTGGCTGGCCGTCGGCGGAGGGCTGGGGCCGTTCGCGGGCAAGCTCGCCGAGGTGTCCACCAACGACCAGGCCGCTTTCCTGCCACAGAGCGCGGAGTCCACACGCGTCCTGGAGGTGCAGGAGCGGTTCCGCGAGGACGCGACGCAGCCGCTCATCGTGGTGTGGACCGCGGACGGCGAGGACGTCACTGCCGAGCAGGGTGAGGCGGCGACCCGGGCGCTCGCCTCGCTGCGCGGGACGGAGGGAGTCGTCGGGGCTCCCACGCCGTCCATCCCGTCGGACGACCGCCGGGCGTTGCAGGGGGTGGTCCAGCTCGGCCCCGACGTCGAGGACTCGCTCGGGGAGACCCTGGACCGGATCGGCTCGGCGGTGGCGGTCGACGGCATGCGGGCCCAGCTCGCGGGGCCGGCGGCCACCCGGGCCGACCTGTCCGACGCCTTCGCCGGGATCGACGGCCTGCTTCTCGGCGTGGCGCTGATCACCGTTCTGATCATTCTGCTGGCGGTGTACCGGAGCGTCCTGCTGCCGATCGTCATCATCGGCGGCGCGGTCTTCGCGCTCGGCCTGGCGTGCGCCGTGGTGTACTTCCTGGCCGACCGTGACATCGTCCGGGTCGACGGCCAGGTGCAGGGCATCCTGTTCATCCTGGTCATCGGCGCGGCCACCGACTACGCGTTGCTGCTGACCGCCCGCTTCCGGGAGGAACTGGCCACGACCGGCGACCGCTTCACCGCGGGCCGCGTCGCGCTGCGGCGCTCGTTCGAGCCGATCGTCGCCAGTGCCGCCACGGTGGCCCTTGCCCTGCTCGCGCTGCTGCTCAGCGGCCTGACCAACAACCGCGCGCTCGGCCCGGTGGGCGCCATCGGCATCGCGTGCGCCGCCCTCAGCGCGCTCACCTTCCTGCCCGCGGCCCTCGTCCTGCTGGGCCGCGCCGCCCTGTGGCCCGCGAAGCCGCGCCCGGCCGACGCCGAGGCCCGGGGGATCTGGAGCCGGGTGGCCACCCTGGTCGACCGCCACCCGCGCCGGCTCTGGATCGCCACCGTCCTGCCCCTTGTCGGCCTCGCCCTCCTCGCGCCGCAGCTGAACGCCGGAGGGGTGCCGCTGGACGAGACCTTCGTGAACGACGCCCCGTCGGTGGCGGCGCAGGCGACGCTGGGCGAGCACTTCCCCGGGGGCTCGGGGCAGCCCGCGGTCATCGTCGTCCCCGCCGGGCGCGCCGCGGCCGTGGCGGAGAAGGCCGGCGGCGTCGAGGGCGTGTCCGACGCCGCGGCGGTGACCCAGAGCGGCCGGCCGGGTGACGACACCCCCAAGGTCGTCGACGGGCTCGCGCTGGTGGAGGCGACGCTGGACGACGCGCCGGACGGCGACGCCGCCCAGGACACGGTCAGGCGCCTGCGCGCCGCGCTCGCCCCCGAGAGCGGCGTCCTGGTCGGCGGTTACAGCGCCCAGCGGTACGACACGGCGGAGACCGCGAAGAGCGACACACTGCTCATCGTCCCGGTCGTCCTGGCGATCATCCTGCTCATCCTGATCGTCCTGCTGCGCTCGCTGGTGACGCCGGTGCTCCTGGTGGTCACCGTGGCACTGAACTTCCTGGCCACCCTCGGCGTCTCCACGCTGGTCTTCACGCACGTGTTCGGCTTCACCGGCGTCGACGCGTCCGTGCCGCTGTACGGCTTCGTCTTCCTGGTCGCGCTGGGGGTGGACTACAACATCTTCCTCATGTCCAGGGTGCGCGAGGAGACCGCGAACCACGGGGCGCGGGAGGGGTTGCTGCGCGGGCTGGTCACCACCGGCGGGGTGATCACCTCGGCGGGCGTCGTGCTCGCCGCCACCTTCGCCGCGCTGGTGGTGATCCCCCTGGCCTTCCTCGTGCAGATCGCCTTCATCGTCGCCTTCGGTGTCCTGCTCGACACCCTGGTGGTGCGATCCCTGCTGGTCCCGGCGCTGGTACGGAACCTGGGGGTGCGGGCCTGGTGGCCCAGCCGCCTGGGCCGTGCCGAGGTACGGGAGGAGTGCCGGGAACTGACCGAAGCGTCGAGGTGACATCCGGCACGGGCGGCGGTGCGGGCGAAGCCGTCATCCCGAAGCGGGACACCGCCCTCCGAGGGCGGACAGCGCGGCGGTGAAAGCACGTGCGTGCCCCAGCTCGTCGTGTGCGATCTCCGTCAGCAACTCCGCCGCGGTCGTGTCACCGACCGCGGCGGCCCGGCGGGCGTAGCTCGGGTACATCCGGTCGCCCTCACGGGTCTCACCGGTGATCGCCTCGCACAGGTTGGACCTGGTGCCGCGAACCAGACCGGCGAGCCTCGCCTGCTCGGCGAAATGCTCGGTCAGCTCGACCCGTGCGGTGCGGTCGAACAGCACGGCGAGTTCCGGCCGGCCGGTCGCCCGGGCACGTTCGGCGTAGAGGGTGTACGCCGCGTGGGCGAACGCCTCTCCACGCATCGCGCTCCGCAGGTTGCGCAGAGTCCGTGGCGACGACACCTTCGGCCTTCCCGCGGGGATGCTCACCGCTTCGACGATCATGCCCTCCGGGACGGTCACGCCGGACGACGGATCGCTGACGGCTCTCAGCGCCTGGACGAAATCGCGGCGATGCCGGGCCTCGTCCCCGCTGATCTCGGTGAAGAGCCTGGCCGCCTCCAGGTCGCCGTCTGCCTCGGCCTGCGCGGCGAACCTCCTGTACATGGTGGTCGCCTCGTAGGACTCCCCGGCGATGGCGGCGCGCAGGTTGGCGGCGTTGTCACCGACCAGCCCGATCAGCTCCGCCTGTTCGGCGAAATGCTCGCCGAGCTCGACGGCCGCGGTGCGGTCGAACAGCGCCCGCACAGCCGGCAACCGTTCCCTGGCCGCCTGGGCGGCGTAGGCGCGGTACTCGGCGTGGGCGAACGCCTCGCCGTGCATGGCCGCGGTCACGTTGGCCCGCGTCGACGGATCGATGCCGCTTGCCCCGTGGCCGGGCGAGGCGGTGGCGCCGCCGGCCGGAGTGGCGAGGAGCGCGACCGTGCCGACAACGGCCGCACCGATCCGCCACCGGGCGAAACCTTGGATTCTCATGTGGCCCCCGATCCGCGAGCTCCTACGGCCCGACACTGTGAACGCGGTCGAGCCGGGTCGCCATGCGGGTTCGAGCGCATCGGATTCGTACCCTTGCGCGAGCTTCGAACTTCCCCGGAGATTAAGGTTCGAATGATCATTGACTAAAGGCGGCCTGGCGGCTCGACCGCCGACGCCGTTCCGCCGGCGGTCCCGCACATGGAAGCGAGAGTGACTCGCCCGGTTGCGGAGTTCCGTCCCCGCCTCACGTACTTCCTCGATCATCAGGTCGCGGTGCGCGCGGAAGCGGCCGAGCGGGGCGGAGGTGAGGACGGCGCCGATCACGCTCGCCGAACTGCGCCCATGCTGGAGGTGAACGTCCGTACGACCACCTCGACGTGCTCGGATGACAGCTTGGCCTGGGTTCTTTCCTTGTTTCTGTTGGCAGACCTCCCTGCTTCTGGCCGGTTCAGCCCGTCTCCGCCATCCGTGACTCGATGTGGTCGCGTACCGCCACCGCCCGTAGGTCGTCGTAGTCGGCGAGGAGCCCCAGCGCCTCCGTCCAGTGCCGACGAGCCGCTTCCGGATCCTCGTCGAGCAGGGCCGCACCCAGGCTGTCGAGGGCCAAAGCCTCGTGCCAGGCGTCGCCGAGCTCGTGGTGGACGGCGGCGGCCTGGCGGTGGAAGTCGGCCGCCTCCGCGTGACGGTCGAGGTGGCGGTAGGTCTCGCCCGCGCCGTGCCAGGCCAATGCCTCCCGGCTGCGGTCACCGAGGCGGCGATGAAGCGTGGCGGAGCGGTGGTAGGAGTCCAGCGCGTCGGCGAATCGGCCGCCGGCGAGCTGGGCGTTGCCGAGGGTGATGAGCCAGAAGCCCTCCAGGCGGTGGTTGCGGAGGCCGAGGGCGATGTCCAGTGCGGCGTGAGCTGACTCCAGGGCTTCCTGTACCTCTCCCCGCTCCCGCTGGAGTTCGCTCATGAGGCGTAGGACGTTGCCCTCACCGCGCTGATTGTCCAGGGACCGGTGTGCCGCCAGCGCCCGCCGGATGGCGTCCGCGGCCTCCGGCAGGCGGCCCGCGTGATAGTGGGTGCTGGCGAGGTTGGACAGCATGGTGGCCTCCCAGTGAGCGGAGTGCTGCTCGTGGAAGGCGGCGGCGGCCTGCTCGAAGTGCTCCGCGGCGTCGTCCAGCCGTCTCGTGCGGAGATGCGCCAGTCCGATCAGGTTGAGCGAGTGCGCCTCGCCGAGCCGGTCACCCAGCTCGCGCCAGATCGCCAGCGCGTTCTGATGGCATTCGAGGCTCTCGGCCAGGTGGTTGATCCGGGTGTACCCATGCCCAGCTCCGTGAGCAGCTGCCCTTCCGCGACGCGGTCACCCAGCCGTTCGGCCGCCGCCAACCCCAGGCGGCCCACGATTAGCCAGTCGGCGGCCGGTGCAGAAGGAGACTGCGCGTTCGACAGGACGGCCGACAGCTGCCAGGTGAGCCGGTCCTGTCCGGTCGAGGCGGCGTTCCGGATCGCCTGCAGGAGGTTCGTGTGTTCACGCTCGGACCAGTCCACGGCGGCGTTGTAGTCGGGGAAGGTCAGTGGCTGCACGCCATTCACCGGCGGCGCGAGTTCCACCCGGGCCTCGGCGGGATTGATCCAGCTCTGGGCGGCGTCGGCGGTGTGCAGGTACCACTCCAGCACCCGGCGCAGCGCGGCCTCTCGCTCCTCGGGCGGTTCCTCCTGTTGTGCCTGGTCGGCGGCGTAGGCACGCAGCAGGCCGTAGAACTGGTAACGGTCTGGCGCCGTCTGTTCCAGCAGATGGGCACCGGCCAGGGAATCAAGGAGTTGCCTGGTTCGGCTGGGGGACACCCCGGCGAGGGCCGCTGCGGCGTGGAAGCCGAATTCCGGGCCTGGATGCAGGCCCAGCAGGCGGAACAGCCGGGCGGCCTGCTCTGGCAGGGCGCGGTAGGACCACGCGAACACCGTACGGACGGCTCCGGCCTCTTCGTCGTCTCCCGTGCTCAGGGCGTCCCACAGGGACTCGTCGCGCAGGTCGGCGATCAGGTCATCCAGCCGCATGTGAGGGTAGCTGACGGCGCGTTCGGCGGCGATGCGCAGGGCGAGCGGCAGCCGGGCGCACAGCTGGGCCAGTTCGGTGAGTTTCTCCTCGTCATCCTCCGGCCGGTATCCGGCGGTGACGGCACGCAGCAGGGCGACGGCCTCCGGCTCGGGCAGCGTGCCCAGCGTCAGCCGACGGGCTCCGTCGTGTACGGCGAGACTCGACAGGCGGTTTCGGCTGGTGACGACGACCAGACAGCCCGCGCCGCCGGGCAGCAGCGGACGGACCTGGCTCGCTGTCGCCGCGTTGTCCAGAACGATCAGCACCTGGCGGCCGGACAGTCGCGAGCGGTAGAGCGCGGCGGCGGCGTCGGGGTCCTGTGGCACGGAATTGGCGCGGACGCCGAGAGCGACCAGAAAACGGTGCAGTGCCTTGTAGGCGGTGACCGGTTCTCCCGGGTCATAGCCACGGAGATTGATATAAAGCTGTCCGTCGGGAAAGCGATCCTGGACCTGGTGGGCCCAGCGCAGTGCGAGCGACGTCTTCCCCACGCCCGCTGTCCCGGCGATCACGTACACCGAGATGACGCGCGGATCGCCGTCCTCACCGATCAGTACCGTGTTCAGCTCTTCGAACTCGCCGGTGCGATTGACGAAACCATGCACATCAGCCGGTAATTGCCGTGGTGTGAGGTTTGCAGGGTCGCTCCGTCCTGGTTTGCCATGCTCGTGGAAGTGGACTCCGCCACTGACGTCCCTGGCTTGTACGACATCACGCGAGGATCCCGACAGTTCGGAACGCGAGCTGCCGGGGCGCTCCTCTTCTTCTCCGGTCCTGTTGACGCCTACTCCAGCTTCGTCCCAGGCGAGTGAAGGTAGATCAACTCGCGGTCGAAGTAGGAAATCACATCCTCGCCACTCTCATAGAGGTTTTTGATGTATTTCTCCCAATCCTCGATGATGCCGGGATCGGTGTAGCGGACCGCGCCGTTCGGGACGCCGGTCGCAGTGTAGAGGATGTAGTAGAGGGTCCGACCGCCGAGGATGACCACTTCAGGAAGCGGATCGGTCTTCTCCGAGGCCGCTACCTTTTCCACGCCGATCACGCGGATCCGCTCGCCGCATTCGGCGCGGAGCCGCAGCGAGTGCAGCTCCCACTGCATATACGGTGTGAGCGGTGTCTCGACCACGCGTACCCGGTGAAAGAAGGAGCCACGGCGTTCGTCCTCCCGGGCGAGCGCGAGCAGGTCGTCTCGTCTCTCCTCAAGCAGTCGTAGCGCCTCGTCCCAATCGCCTCGGCGAAACGCGTCACGGCTTGGACTGCCCTGCTCCTCGAAGTGCTGCCGCCGCTCGAACTTCCAGGAGTCACGGTTGCGAATCTGCGCGTCCCGTTGCCGGAAGTCGCGTCTGTAGGCCTCCCTGACGAGTTTCTCGCCCTGTGCGGGCACGCCCCGTCCGGGAACGACGAAAGGGGCACGGGGATCAAACATCGACGATGTCCGCCTTGGCCGTGCTGAGCATGATGCCAGGGATGACGACCAGTCGCTCATCTGGGGCGAGAGACACGCCTTCCGGCAGGTGAGGGCTGTAGGCGGCCGTGAGGTCCCTGCCGATCACCGCGATGTCACCGTTGCTGAGTTGCCAGATATCTGGGCATTCGTCACGGCCGTCCGAATGACCCAACTCTTTGGCCGACTTCCCTAATCGCCGCTCGAACAACGCGGAAGGGTCGGCCTCCCAGGAACGAGCCATGCCCGCCTCCAGTCGGCTTGGCTGTACGTCTCACCTGTGCGGAGCATATGTTGGACGGTTCTCCAGGACAATGGAATGAGCAGATCGTCACGTAAAAATAGCCGAAAAACAAACGGCTGGGCCGAAACAGGAGTAAAGCCGGCCGGGTGAAAGCGTTCGTCGCGCCGCTTCACAGGTTCTCGATGCGCAGGGTTACGGCGGATTGACGCCGGGTCGATCCTGGGTGGGCGGACGGCGATCTGTTATGGACCGCGACAGACTTTCCGTATTTGCGCTATGGCTGCGTATCTCGACATCCGGTTCATCGAAGATCGATTCTGGTGGTCGGTGGATTCCGAAGACTTCGAGAGCAATATGGTGCGTACAGAACACAAAGGGCTTTTCTCTACCAAAAGCTCTCATGTCACTGACGAGGGAAGCGGAAGTGCCGGTGTCGTGGCAGGTCAGAACCCCCCGAAGCGCCTGTGGTGGTCGATCACGGCAGGTTCACATGCGCGACGCACGAACTACCCGCCGGAGCGGTGGCCCGTACAAGAGCGGCTGGTCGGAGTCGCAGGTGGGGTCTGAACGCTGTCTCCGGAAGAAACAGTCAGTCCGTGTCTTGCGTTCTGTTCGACTTCGGAACGCCGAAGGTGATCCCGCCTTCGATATCCCTGGCCTGTACGGCGTTACCGTGCACGGTGCCGCTGATCTCGTTGTGAAGCGCACCTGGCTCGGGCTCGGGCTCGCCTTCTTCGCGGCGCGAGGAAACAGCACCATAAACCGCCAACCCCAGTCCCAGCAGGCCGACAAAGGCTCCTAGAACGCTGGCGAGCTTATCGGCACGATCCAGGCCGACCGCGATGAAATACCACCCAAGCGCGCCCAGTGCGACCAGCGCCACGACTAGACCTGGCCAGGTCGGTGTGCGTCTCGACATGTGTTCAGTGTCAGCCATATTCCAAGACGGCGAAAGCCGGCCGCCACGAAACCTTTCATGCCCCGCGCCCCGGTACGTCGGCCGCGACGTTTCCCTCGCGTAGTGGGCGTCCGCCGGCTTCGCCTGCGAGACGATCGATCAGGTCTTCGTCGAGGGGGTCAGGACGGCCGCATGGTCTGGGTGCCGATGACAGTGAGGAGTTTCAGCCTGTCGGCGGCCTCGGTGCCGGGGGCGGCGCTGTAGACGATGATGCGGAGGTCGCTGCCGGGCACGGTGAGCACGTCGCAGTCGAGCGTGAGCGGGCCGACGTCGGGGTGGTGGACGGTCTTGCGGTCCGACTCGTGGACGCCGACGACGTGGCTGTCCCACAGCTCCGCGAAGCGCGGGCCGGCGTTCCGCAGGTCGGTGACGAGCGAGCGCAGATCAGTGTCGGCGGGGTAGCGGGCGGTCGCCGACCGGAGATCGGCGACCGCGACCGTCTCGAAGCGGATCTCCTGTTCCGGGGTGTGGCTGACGCGTCCCGGAAGGCCCGTGAAGTGGCGCCAGATCACGTTGCGCTCGCGCCCGACCAGCAGGGAGGGGTCCCCGAAGAGCGCTGCCCACGGCCGGTTCCAGCTGATCAGGTTCCAGGCGGCGTCGTTGACGCTGAGGGGCGTGCTGTCGAGCTGGTCGAGCAGTCGTTGCACGCTCGGGGTGATGTGGGCGGACATGCGTCCGGCGGTGGGCGGTGGCTGGCCCGCGAGGAGGAACAGGTGCTCGCGTTCCTGGGTGGACAGCCGCAGCGCCCGTGCCAGCGAGGTGAGGATCTGCGCGGACGGGGAGGTCGCCCGGCCCTGTTCGAGGCGGGTGATGTAGTCGGCCGACACCCCCGCGAGCATCGCCAGCTCCTCGCGCCGCAGGCCCGCGGCGCGGCGCGGCCCGCCCCCGGGCAGCCCGACCGCGGCCGGGGCGACCCGGTCACGCCAGTGCCGCAGCGCGGGGCCCAGTTCTGCGCTTTCGGTCATTTACCCAGTATGCGACGTTTTCCGGGGTGCAGCCTGGTACCGCCCGTCCCATCCACGGCCCGGTATCACTCAGGGCGCGGGCCTCGATCCGACGACCCGCTTCGGCTGGTACCGCCCGCCCGCCCGCCCACCCGTCCACGGCCCGGTACCGCCCTGCCTGACAGGGGAGGACGCCCTTTATGTGACCGCTGCCGGCCGCGTCCGCCCGGTCGCTGCGGCTGCCGGGCCTCGCCGCAACGACCCGTGGGACGTTGCGGCACGTCGTCGCCAGGTCGGCCTGGGGCCACGCCACCGGTGCCGGGGCGCTCGAACGGCACGAGCGCCGGTCAGCTCCCCAAATGCCCGGGCGCGAACAGCCCTGCGGCTGCCGATCAGAGCGAGTTGTCTGTCTTGATGGCGCTGGACACAGCAGGCCTGGCGGATCCAGTGATCAACTGCTGGTTGTGGAAGATCGCCCGTCTGCTGGATCTCCGTTCCCACATCCCGCGGGAACTCACGTGCTTGACGGCCCCAGGAGGTCCTTGATCACCTGGCCTCGGGCAAGGCCCGTTCCGGTGGTATTTGCATCTGAGGATGCATGGGCACAGCGACCTTTGCCAAGGGGGGCCAGGGGCTGACATCTCTTTGCCACGGTGTGGAATTAGAGATGCAGTCCCTCCGTATTCTGGATGAAAGGTACATAAAGCTCACCTTGTGGATGTTTTGGAGTGGGCCGGATGGCAGATGGCTGGGACGACGGGGGAGGGCCCGACGAGAAGCTCGTGGAGCGGTTCCTGGATGGAAAGCTCACGGGGAACCTGGATGGGAAGCTCACGGGGAACGAGGTGCGCGCCGTGACCCTGCGATCGTGGCGGCGGTGCCAGGAGGCGGGACTCACGCCCAGCACCGTGAGGCCGCGCCTGTCTAGTGATCTTGATTTTGACTGCGGAGTGGTGCGCGCGGCCCGGCCCGTGTTCGAGCGGATGCGTACCGTTATCAAGGGTACCCCCGTGACCATGTTCCTGGGCGATGCGAATGGGGTCTTGTTCCTGCGTAACGAGGGCGAACCGGCCCTGCGCCGGACCATGGACGCGGTCGGCGCCGCGCCCGGGTTCCGCTTCGCCGAGGCGGACATGGGCACCAGCGCCTTTGGCTCGGCGCTGGTGGAACGGCGAATCTGCCAGGTCACCGGCAACGAGCACTTCGCGGAGGAACTGCGCGGCCTCACCGGCGTGGGCGCCCCGATACGCCACCCGCTCAGCGGGCGGATGAACGGGGCCATCAGCGTCGTCTGCCTGAACGACACGGCCAACGCGGAGATGATGGTCCTGGCCCGGCAATCGGCCGCCGCTGTCGAGCGGCGACTGTTCGAAATGGTGGTCGAACACGAGCGGGCCCTGATGGAGGAGTTCCTCGGGACGCCCGAGGGAGGCGTCGCGACGGCCTCCACGCCCCTGGACCTGTGCCGCTGTGATCGGCGCGCCCTGGAGGACGCCGCCGTGAGGCTGGTCGCGCAGGGCCGGGCGGCGGTGGTGAGGATGGTCCTCTCGGACGGCCGCACCGCCACGCTCGTGGCCCAGTCGATCATCGGTTCCACCGCCATCGCGGTGAAGGCGAGACTCACCGACGGCCAGGAGGCCCGGCCGAACGAGGAAGGAAGACGGGGGAGGAACGGGGGAGGAAGGTGACCGGAACCGACGAGTGGCTGCTCGCCATGAGCGAGCCGGGCATCGGCCGGCTCGCCCTGCGGGCGCGTGAGCGACTCGGCTTGCTGTGCGACGCGGGCTGCTGCATCGGCACCACCCTGGAAGTCACCCGGACCGCCGAGGAACTGGCCCAGGTCGCCGTCCCCCGGTTCGCCGACTATGTCGCCGTCGATCTGGCCGACTGCGTCCTGCGGGGCGACGAGCCCGCCGACATGGACGCGGGGCTGCGCCGGGTCGCCTTCGCGGGCATCGGGGAGAGGACCGCTCTGTACCAGCTCGGCGCACTCATCCACCCGCTCCCGTCCACGCCGCAGGGGCGCAGCCTCGCCACCGGGCAGCCGGTGCTCGGCCCGGTGTTGTCCACCACTTTCGGGTGGCTGGCACAGGATCCCGAGCGCGGCCGGAGAATCTGTGAGCAGGGCATCCACTCGCTCATCACGGTGCCGGTGCGAGCCCGGAGCGTCACGCTCGGGGTGGTGAGCTTCTACCGCGCCACGGGCAAGGACGCGTTCGAGGAGGACGACCTCGCCCTGGCCGAGGAACTGGTCGGCCGCGCCGGGGTGTGCGTCGACAACGCCCGCCACTACACCCGCGAGCGCGCGATATCCGCGGAGCTGGAGCGCGTCACCGAGTCGTTGCAGCAGGCGCTCGACCGCCAGCGGTGCTTCACCACCGACGCCTCGCACGAACTGCGCACTCCGCTGGCCGGGCTACGGGTCAAGCTGGAGGAGGCGCAACTTCACCCCGACGAGACCGCCCTCGCCGACCTGGTGAAACACTCCCTGGGCGATGTGGACCGGCTACAGGCCATCATCGGCGACCTCCTCATGCTGGCCCGGATCGGAGCGGCGCCGCCCGCCGCCCTGGAGCCCGTCGACCTGGCCGTACTGGCCGCGACCGGAACCGCGCGCCGCACCGGCGACCCGCACCCGGCACGGCTCGACCTCACCACCGGCATGACGGCCGACGCCGTCCCGGAACAGATCCGCCGGGTGCTGGACAACCTGCTGGACAACGCGCAACGGCACACCGCGCACGACGTGATGGTCACGGTGCGCCGCGCCGGAAGCATGGCCGAGCTCAGCGTCACCGACGACGGCACGGGCGTGCCTCCGGCGGAGCGCGAGCACATCTTCGAGCGCTTCGCCCGGCTGGACACCGCCCGCAGCCGCGACCGCGGCGGCACCGGGCTCGGCCTGGCCATCGCCCGTGACATCGCCCGCGCCCACCACGGCACCCTCCACGTCGAGGACGCGTCCTCGGGCGGAGCGCGCTTCATCCTCCGTCTCCCGCTCAGCACGCGGACCGCCTGACCGTGGCCATGAGAGCGGCGCGGTTCAGCGACACCCGAAGGGACTTACTCCCCGGGGATCGCAGTGCGGCTCCATCTCGTCCGCTGAACGCAGGCTCACCACCGGGGAGGCCCGGAGGTCAGGCGCCGGGATACCTCCCGAGCCAGGCGTCGGTGATCTCGTGGTTCCCGGCCGACCAGGCCGCGAAGTCGTCGGCCAGTCCGGTGATGGCGTCGCGGCCCTCAAGGTGGGCGAGCCACTCGGCGGGGAGCGCCGCCTCGCCGTGGAGGGTTCCCAGGAGGTTGCCGCAGACGGCGCCGGTGGAGTCGCTGTCGCCGGAGTGGTTGACCGCGAGCAGCAGCGCCCGCCCCACGTCGCCGGGCGCGGGGTGCGTCAGGGCGCAGTAGACCGCGATGGCGAGCGCCTCCTCGGCGACCCACGCGCCGCCCAGCGACTCCACCTTCTCCGGGCTCGGACCGCCCTCCGCCGCGAGGGACACGGCGCCGCGCAGCGCCAGGCTCGTCTCCTCGTGCGAGGGGTACGTCGCCAGCAGGCCCATCGCCTCCCGTACGGCCCGCGCGAGCGCCGCGGCCGGTTCGTCCGGCCTCTGAGTCCCTTCCGGCTCGACGGGCTCGTGCTCCGCCAGGAAGTGGACGATGGCGGCGAAGGCGCCGGCGGCCAGGTAGCCGGTGGGGTGGCCGTGGGTGATCTGGGCGCACTCGGCGGCCAGGTCGAAGGCGTGGCGGGGGCTCCGCGCGCCCAGGCCGAAGGGGGCCGAGCGCATGACCGTCCCGCAGCCCTTGGAGCCGGGGTTGACCGGTCCCGGCTCGCCGAACGGCGCGGGGGCGACGGCCCGGGAGTCGCGCAGGCCCGACAGGCAGGCGTTCCCGGGGGCGCGCTGGGAGTAGAGCCACTCCTGCTCGCGGAGCAGGCCGGTACGGACCGGAATGTTCCCGGGCGAGGCCGGAGCGGGATCGTTCGCCGGACGATCGTCAGCCGGATGATCGTTCACCTGTCGGTCGTTCGCCGGGTGGTCGTTCGCGGCCGGGGAGGAGGCACGGGCCGGGCGGGTGGCGGAGGGGGCCGGGGAAGCGGGTGGTGGGGAGGGGTGCTGCTGGGTGTCCAGCCAGCGCAGGTAGGCGCGCCGGACCGCGGCGACGTCACCGCCGCGGATCAGCCCCTCCACGGTGAACAGCGTCATCTGCGTGTCGTCGGTGATCAGGCCGACCTTGCCGCGCCAGTCGGGGACCAGGCCGGTCAGGCCCTCCTGCCCGTACTGCCTGCGGATTCTCTTGATGGACTCGAACTCGACGGGAGCCCCCAGCGCGTCGCCGAGCGCGCCGCCCAGCAGGCAGCCCCTCACGCGGCCGCGGTGGTCCGGCGGGTCATGGGCGGGAGGAGGCACGGGACGATCCTTTCGTTGCCGGTTGACATCAATGTAACTTGAGGTTTGAGACTGTGCGCCAAGCCATCGAGGGAGAGCGATCGCCATGCGCATTGTCCAGGTAATCGCGTTCGGGGGGACCAGAGGCACCGGTCGTGGACCGGGTGCCGGAGCCGGTCGCCGGAGCCGGACAGGTCGTGGTCGGGGTGTCCTTCGTGGACGTCCTGTTCCTTGAGAGGGACCGGTCGGGCAGCGAGGTGAAACTTTCGTGAAACCGGTTCCGTCTATTTTGGCCTTGACCAGTTCGGATGCCGTCCGCAGGCGGCATCCGAACTGCGCGTGAGGTGACCGGGTCGTCCGTACAGGGGCTTAACGACACGACACCGGGGCGGTATGGGTGCGGCCGGCCGCCGGCCGTACCCATACCCGGCACCTCGCCTCCAGCGGCCTGGGCGGGATGAGGTTGAGACGGCGGGTCTGTGGGTGGGCGCGTGGGTGAAAGGTCAGCACGGGGGGATGTGGGAGGCGCGGGGGTGAGAGGTCAGCCCTGGGTGGGCGGTGTGGAGGGCGTGCCGTCGAGGGCGCGGCGGGCCCTGAGTGCCCGCTCGTGCCAGACCGGCAGGCCGATGTCGGCGAACTCCCGTATCGCCCGGTCCAGCAAGGCCACGGCCGGCTCGTGATCGCCGCGCTCGGTGGCGAGCCGCCCGCAGGCCAGGCGGGCGCGGGCCGCGACGAAGGGCTCCCCGACCTCCTCGGCCAGCACCAGCGCCGCGTCGAGCAGGCCGGCCGCGTGGTCGAGCTCGCCCGCCAGCAGCTCGGCCTCGCCCATCCCGAGCATGCCGTACGCCTCGCCGATGCGGTCTCCGGTCGCGTCGGCGGCCACCAGCACCTGCTCGAACGCGCCCTTCGCCCGCGCGGGGTCGTTCTGGCGCAGGTACAGCAGTCCCAGCCTGTTGAGGATCTGCGCGACCCCGCGCGTGTTGTCCAGCTCGCGGTAGACGGCCAGCGCCGTCTCCAGGAGCGGGGCCGCCGCCTGGGGGTGGTCGTGCTCGATGTGGATCTGGGCCATGCTGCCGAGCACGTGGGCCTCGGCGTGCCGGTCGCCGACCTCGCGGAGCATCCGCAGTGCCCGCCGGTAACCGTCGAGCGCGGTCTCGATCCGTCCCTCCACCCGCTCGATCAGCGCCGCGTTGAGCAGGGTGAGAGCCTGGCCGTGCCGGTCGCCCACCGCCTCGAAGAGTGGCAGCGCGGCCTCCAGGTGCGGCCGCGCGTCGGTGTAGCGCTGCCGGAACAGGGCGAGCGTGCCCAGCGAGTAGCGCATCGCCGCCTCGCCGCGCCGGTCGCCCGCGCGCAGGGCGGCGACCAGCGCGGTCTCCGAGGTGTGCCGCCAGTCGTCGAAGTGGCCCTGCGCCTCGAACAGGGTGACCGCCGTCATCGCCAGGTCCCAGCACATCTCGCTCAGGTCGAGCCGGGCGGCCTGCTCCACCGCCGCCACCAGGCCGAGCCGCTCGCCGCGCAGCCAGCCGGACGGATCGACGAGCAGGCGGTCGGAGGTGGCCTCCCCGCAGTCCCAGCGCGGCCCGTCGCCGTGCAGCACGGTGTAGTCGCCGCCGTACTGCCGCCGGTGCGCCCGTTCGGCGAGCGCGAGATACCCTCCCGCCAGCCGGGTCAGCGCGGCGGCGGTGGCGCCGGGGGGATCGTCGGTCTCGGCGCGCTCCCTGGCGTGCAGCCGCACCAGGTCGTGGACGCGGTAGCGGGGTTCGCCGGTGCCGTCCTGGCCCGCGTAGTCGACGAGCCGCGCCTCCACGAGCCCTTCGAGGATCTCCTCGGCGTCGCGCGGCCCGGTGTCACGACGGCCGGCGTCGTGCGGGTCGGTGTCGCGCGGCCCGGCGTCGCGACGGCCGCTGTCGCGCGGTCCGGCGTCGTGCGGTGCGGCCTCACCTGGCCCGGCGCCCGGCGGTCCGATGGCGTGGGGGCCCATGTCGAGCAGGGCCGCGGCGACCCAGCCGGCGAAGTCGGGTGTCTCGACCAGGCCGAGCCGCCGGAACAGGGTACGGCCCGGCTCGTCGAGGCCGGAGTAGCCGAGGGCGAGGCTGGCCCGTACCGACAGGGTGCCGTGGGTGAGCTCGTCGAGCCGGTCGTGCTCGGCCGCGAGCCGGGACAGCAGCCGGTCGACGCTCCAGTGCGGCCGGGCGGCGAGGCGCGCCCCGGCGATCCTGAGCGCCAGCGGGAGGTGCCCGCACAGCTCGGCCAGCCGCCTGGCGGCGGCGGTGCCGGAGGTCAGCTCGGCCCGGCCGGTGATCGTGCCCAGCAGCCGGACGGCGGCGGTGTTCCCGAGCACGCCCAGGGCGAGCCGCTGCGCGCCGGGCAGGGCGGTCAGCGCGCCGCGGCTCGTGACCACCACCGCGCAGCCGTTCCCCGCGGGGATGAGCGGCTCGATCTGGGCCTCGTTCGCGGCGTCGTCCAGCAGCACCAGCACGCGCCGGTCGGACAGGTGGGCGCGGTACACCTCGGCGCGCTCGTCCAGGCCGTCGGGGATGGCCGCCCCCGCCACGCCGAGGGCGCGCAGGAAGCGGCTGAGGGCGTGCGACGGCTCGACCGGTTCGGCCCCGGCGCCCCGCAGGTTCACGTACAGCCGCCCGTCGGGGAAGGCGTCCCGCAGGTCGTGGGCGGCCCGCAGGGCCAGCGCGCTCTTGCCCACCCCCGGCATGCCGGAGACGGCGCAGACGACCGGCGCGGCGGCGGGCCGGTCGCGCAGGGCCGACATGAGCCAGCGCAGCTCGGTGTCGCGCCCGGTGAGGTCGCTCACCCCGGCGGGGAGCAGGGACGGGGCCACAGGGGCCACGGCAGCTACGGGAGAAGGCGCGGGGACTGGGGCGTCTGCCGGTGCCGCCTCGCGCCGGGGGTCGAGGTCGACCCGGGTGTCCCCGCGCAGGATGGCCAGCTCCAGCGCGCGCAGCTGCGGCCCCGGCTCCAGGCCCAGCTCCTGGGCCAGGACGGTACGGGTGCGCCGGTAGGTCTCCAGCGCCTCCGTGCGCAGCCCGGCCCGGTGCATCGCCACCATCAGCCGCGCGGTCGTCGACTCCACCAGCGGGTCCTCCGCGACCATCGACAGAAGCTCGGGGATGACCTCCGCGTGCCTGCCCAGCGCCAGGTCGGTGTCGATGCGCTCGGTCAGCACCCGCCTGCGGTCCTGCTCCAGGCGTCCGGCCGCCTCCGCCAGCTGGGCCACGCCGTCCAGCCCGGAGAAGGCCCGGCCGTTCCACAGCGCGAGCGCCTCCCGCTGCAGGACGGACGCCGTCTCCGGGTCCCCCTGGTTCAGGGTCCGCCTGGCGCGCTCGGCCAGGTCGGCGAAGTGCCAGGCGTCGACCTCCTCCGGCCGCGCGGACAGCGTGTAGCCCGAGCGGTCGTGCCGGATCCGCTCGGGCGCGTCGAGGGTCCTGCGCAGCCGGTGCACGAGCACCCGCAGGTTCTTGCCGGCGCGCGGCCCGAGCCGCTCGCCCCACAGCGCGTCGATCAGCGTCTCGGCCGTCACGATGCGGCCCCGCGCGCAGACGAGGAGTGCCAGCAGCTGCTCCTGCCTGCGTGAGGACAGGCGGACGGGACGTCCGTCGATGATGATCGTCACGTCGCCGAGCACCCGGAATCTCATCAAGCTCCCCGACCGGCTCGCGGATCTCACAGATCTCACAGATTTCAGGGGGCGAGGTGCACGCCGCCGCGCCCTGGAGGTTATGGACTGCCCGATTCCGGCGAGGATAGCTCGGATGATCTTTTAACGGTAGTCGGTCGGTGTTCGTCCGGGCCGGCCTGGCGAGCCTCGTGAACACCGGGGTGCCGCCGTGCCCTTTTGGTAACGGTGATATAACAAACCTTTACCGGCCGGTCCGTCCGATGGTTGACTCCGGTCATCCACTGTAAGCGCTTCCACTTTTCGTCGCCATCGAGTGTAAGCGCTTCCACTACTCGGCAGATCGGACGACGGGTGCCAAACAGTGACGAAGGTCAGGGTGCGACCATCTACGAGGTCGCGCAGCGGGCGGGCGTCTCCATCGCCACCGTCTCCCGGGCGCTGCGCAACACCGGCCCCGTCGCGGCCGGAACGCGCGAGAAGGTGCTGAGGGCGGTCGAGGAGCTCAGCTTCACCCCGAGCCGCCTCGGCGTCTCCCTGGCCCAGGGCCGCCACGCGGCCAACGGCATCGTCTTCCCCGACCTGTCGGGCCCCTACTTCGCCGAGGTCCTCCTCGGGTACGAGGAGGTGGCCGCCGAGCTCGGCCGCTCCGTGCTCATCCTGTCCACGCGCGGGCGGGCCGCCGTACAGGACCTGGTCAGGGACCTCGTCGGCCGGGTGGACGGCATGGTGATCTTCGGCAGGACCGTCGAGGACGCCGTGGTGGACGAGATCGTCAGGAGCAGGACGCCGCTGGTCCTGCTCGCGCGCGACCCCGTCGAGCGGGCGGACGCGGTCTCCAGCGAGAACACCGCGTCGGCCGAGGCGCTCGCCGCCCACCTGCTCGGTCACGGCTACACCACCTTCGCCCTGGCCGGGGACGACGACCGGGGCGACGTCACCCAGCGCTGGACGGGAGTCAGGCGGGTCCTGTCCGCCCACGGCATCCGGCCTCCCGCGCCGCTGCCCTGCGAGCTCACCGTGGAGGGCGGGTACGCGGCGGGGCGGACGCTGCTCGGGGAAAGAACGACCGGAGCGCGCCGTCCCGAGGCGGTGATCTGCGCCGACGACCAGGTGGCCCTGGGCGTCATCCTGGCCGCCGAGGAGCTCGGCCTCGACGTGCCGGGCGACGTGGCGATCACCGGCTGGGACGACATCATGGCCGCCCGCCACGCCAGGCCCGCCCTCACCACGGTGCGCCAGCCCATGCGCCTGCTCGGCGCCCGCGCCGCCCGCGCGCTGGACGAGCTCATCAAGGGCACTCGTACCGTCCCCAACTCCGAGATTCTCCCCACCCAGCTGGTCGTCCGATCCAGCTGCGGGCCTCACCCCCTGGAGGAAAAGTGAAGAAGTACGCCGTCGGGATCCTCGCGCTGGGGCTGGTGCTCGCCGGGTGCGGCCGGAGCACCGGAGGGGCCGCGGAGCAGGCGCGAGACGTCGACACCGGCAAGGCCACCGGCGAGGTCACCGTCTGGGCGATCGGGGCCGAGGGGGAGGCGCTGGGCGCCTTCGCCAAGGACTTCGAGACGGCCAACCCCGGCATCACGATCAAGGTGACCGCGCTCGGCTGGGACGCGGCCCACGACAAGATCACCGCGGCCATCGCCGGGAACGCCACCCCCGACGTCACCATGCTGGGCAGCACCTGGATGGGTGAGATGGCCAAGACCGGCGCCCTCGACCCCACCCCGGCCAACCTGATCGACAAGTCGGCGTTCTTCCCCGGCGCGTGGGGCACGGTCGAGGTGGAGGGGACCGCGTACGGCGTGCCCTGGTACGTCGAGACCCGCGCCCTGTACTACCGCAAGGACCTCGCCGAGAAGGCGTCGGTGAAGCCGCCCGCCACCTGGGAGGAGACCACCGCCTTCGTGAAGGCGCTCAAGGAGAAGGGCGGCGCCTCGCTCGGCGTCGAGCAGAACTTCCGGCAGGGCTCCTGGCAGGAGGTGCTGCCGCTGGTGTGGCAGGCGGGGGGCGAGATCGTCTCGGGTGACAAGTGGACGCTGGACACGCCCCAGATGGTCCAGGCGCTCAAGCACTACGGCTCGTTCTTCGAGAGCGGGCTCGCCAGCACCGACCAGCCGACCGGCGCCTTCCCGCAGACGTTCGTCAAGGGGAAGGTCGGCGCCTTCTACTCGGGGCCGTGGATGATCGCGGGCCTGGAGAAGGACGGCGGCGAGGGCTTCGGCGACAAGCTCGCCGTCGCGCCCTACCCGAAGGGGAGCGCGGGAGGCCCCAGCCTGGTCGGCGGCAGCGACATGGTCGTCTTCAAGGACTCGAAGAACCGCGACGCCGCCTGGAAGTTCCTGCGCTGGCTCGTCGACCCCAAGGTCCAGGCCACCTGGTACACCAAGGTGAACGCGCTGCCCAGCGTCGAGGCCGCCTGGCAGGACCCGGCGCTCACCGCCGACGAGCGCGTCACCGTCTTCGGCGACCTGCTCAAGGACGCCAAGGCCGTCCCCGCCGTCCCGACCTGGGAGCAGGTGGCCAAGGTGATGGAGACCGAGGTCGAGAAGATGGCCCTGGGCAAGCAGACGGCCGAGGAGACGGCCAAGCGGATCCAGGAACAGGCCGAGACCATCGGGACCGGGGTCTGACCATGGTGGTCATCGAGCGGGTGGGCTCGCGCGAGCCCACCGGACCCGCCCCCGCCGGGGCGCGGCGATCCGGGGGAGGGTTCCGCCGTACCGGCCTGGCCTGGGTCTTCGTGACGCCCTTCGTGGTGATGTTCGCGGTCTTCTGGGCGGGGCCGCTCCTCGTCGAGCTCGCCATGAGCTTCACCGACATGCGCAGCACCGACGTGCGCGACCCCCTCGGGGTGAACCTCGTCGGGATCGACAACTACCTGCGATTGTTCGACGACGAGCTCATGCGCAAGGCGGCGGTCAACACGCTGATCTTCGTGGTGACCGCGCTCCCGCTCACCATCGCCCTCGGGCTGGCCGCGGCCGTGGCGCTGAACTCCGGGATCGCCCGGCTGCCCGCCGCGTTCTTCCGTCTCGGCTACTACCTGCCGTACGTCACCAGCATCATCGGCGTCGCGGTGGCCTGGCGGTTCCTGCTCGAACCCGACGCGGGACTGGTCAACCAGGTGCTCGGGGCGGTGGGCGTGGACGGCCCCCGCTGGCTCGCCGACGAGGACCTGGCGCTCCCGGTGATCATCGTCATGACCGCCTGGCGGAGCTTCGGCTTCGACATGGTCGTCCTGCTCGCCGCCCTGCAGGGCATCCCCAGGGAGCTGTACGAGGCGGCGGAGGTCGACGGCGCCGGACGCTGGGAGCGGTTCCGCTCCGTAACGCTGCCGATGCTCCGCCCGGCGCTGCTGTTCTGCACCGTCTACAGCTCCATCGGGTTCGCGCAGTTCATGGAGGAGCCGCTGGTGATGACCCAGGGAGGCCCGGCGGGGGCGACCACCTCGGCGTCGCTCGCCATCTACGACCAGTTCGGCTCGGGCAACTACGGCTACGCCGCCGCCGCGGCGAGCGTCCTGTTCACCGTGATCGTGGCGCTCGCGGTCCTGCAGTTCCGGGTCGGGAGGTCCAGATGAGATCGGTCCAGGACCGCCGGGTCCCCGTGAAGCGGACTCCGGGCGGCAAGGCGCTGGTCAAGCGCCGCTTCTCCACGTACGCGCTGCTCAGCGCCGGGCTCGTGGTCGTCGTGCTGCCGTTCGTCTGGACGCTGCTCACCTCGTTCAAGCCGGAGACCGAGATCAGGCGGACCCCGCCGGACCTGCTGCCGGTGCAGTGGACGCTCGCCAACTACGGCGAGCTGCTGGAGAAGATGAACATCACGCAGGTGTTCGTCAACAGCGCGGTGGTGGCCCTCGCCACGGTCGCGGGCAACCTGCTGTTCTGCTCGATGGTCGGGTACGCCTTCGCCAAGCTGGCCTTCCGCGGCAAGAACGTGCTCTTCGCGCTGGTCCTCACGCAGATGGCGCTGCCCGCGATCGTGGTGATGATCCCGCAGTTCGTGCTCATCGCGAAGCTCGGCCTGGTCAACACCTTCCTCGGGATCATCCTGCCCGGTCTGGTCACCCCGCTCGGCATCTTCCTGATGCGCCAGTTCATCGCGGACATCCCCGACGAGCTGATCCACGCCGCGCGGGTCGACGGGGCCAGGGAGTTCCGCATCTTCTTCAGGATCGTCATGCCGCTCTGCAGGCCCGCGCTGGCCACGCTCGGCCTGATCACGTTCCTCGGCTCGTGGAACAACTTCCTGTGGCCCGCGGTGGTCGCCCAGAGCGAGGACATGTACACGCTGCCCGTCGCGCTGGCGATCTTCAACGGCTACCAGGGCACCCAGTACGGCCTGCTCATCGCCGGGGCGGTGGTCGTCGTGCTGCCGGTCCTGGTCCTCTTCGTCTTCCTGCAGCGCTTCTTCACCCAGGGCATCGCCTCCACCGGACTCAAGTAACCCCCCATGTAAGGAGCCCCCGTGCGTCGTCGTCACGTGGCCGCCCTGACGGCCTGTCTCGCCCTGATCACCGCCGCTCCGTCTCCGGCCTCGGCCGCGTCTCCCCCTGTCTCCCCCGACGTCCCCTCGACGGCTTCGAGCGCCGAGCGGCAGCGGGAGGTGCTGCGCCGCTACGCCGCCGACACCTGGAAGTCCATGGCCGCGATGGCCGACCCGGCGACCGGGCTGCCCTCCGACAAGATCGACGGCTCGCTCGACCCCGCCACCCGCGCCAAGGTGACCTCGCCGACCAACATCGCCACCTACCTGTGGAGTACGGTGGCCGCCCGCGACACCCGCCTCATCTCCAAGGGCGAGGCCCTGCGCCGCGTGAAGGGAACGCTCGCCTCGACGGCGAAGCTGGAGCGGCACGCCCCGACCGGCCAGTTCTACAACTGGTACGACCCGCGCACCCTCCAGATCGTCCGCACCTGGCCGGAGAACGGTTCCGCCGTCCAGCCGTTCCTGTCCAGCGTCGACAACGGCTGGCTCGCCGCCGCCCTCATGATGCTCAGAAGCGCCGTCCCCGAGGTCTCCAAGCAGGCCGACGCGCTGGCGAGGAGCATGGACTTCGAGTCCTACTACGACCCGCAGGCGCGGCCCGACGCGGGCACCGGCCTGCTGCGCGGCGGGTTCTGGCCGGACAAGCCCACCGGCTGCTCGGTCGAGAGCGACTACAACGGCTCGGGGACCACGGTCCACTCCACCTGCCACCACTACGGCGCGCTCACCGAGGCCAGGATCGCCAGCTACGTCGGCATCGCCCTCGGCCAGCTCCCGCCCGAGCACTACTACGGCATGTGGCGCACCTTCCCCGACACCTGCGACTGGGCGTGGGCCGAGCAGAAGCCGGTCGGCGCCTGGCGCAAGTACATGGGCGTCAACGTCTTCGAGGGCACCTACGGCTACCGCGGCATGCGCCTGGTGCCCACCTGGGGCGGCAGCATGTTCGAGGAGCTGATGGTGACCCAGCTCGTGCCGGAGGACGTCTGGGGCGCCAGGAGCTGGGGCCGCAACCAGCCCGTCTACATCGCCGCCCAGATCGAGCACGGCATGAACGAGGCGAAGTACGGCTACTGGGGCTTCTCCCCGTCCAACGACCCCGCCGGGGGCTACCGCGAGTACGGCGTGGACGCGATCGGCATGGACACCCCCGGCTACACCTCCGACCAGGAGCGCACCTCCGTCGACTACGGCTTCGAGGGATGCCGCGAGGGAACGCCCGAGCCGGCGTCGTACGGGGACGGCGTGGTCACCCCGCACGCGTCGTTCCTCGCGCTGCGCCACACGCCCGGAGCGGCCCTCGCCAACCTCGCGAAGCTCAAGGCGAACTTCGACGCCTACGGGCCCGGCGGTTTCTACGACGCGGTCGCCGTGCGCAGCGGCAAGGTCGCCGAGCAGTACCTCGCCCTCGACCAGGGAATGATCATGATCGCGCTCGGCAACGCGCTCGCGGACGACAGCCTGCGCCGCCACTTCGCCACCCGCGACGTCACGGCCAGGCTCGCTCCCGTGCTGCGCCAGGAGGAATGGGCCGTCGTGCCTCCCAAGTGAGCCGTACTCCAGCAACCACCCAACCGACCATCGGGGAGACGTATTCATGAGCACGGCCGACGCCGCACGCCAGGACTGGCAGGCACGCATCTACCGGGCGTCGGGGGAGGTGACCTCTGCCCGTCCGGCCGGACGGGTCGAGGTCGCCGCCCCCGGCGGCCTGCGCGCCGACAGCGGGGGCGGGCACGTCACGCTGACCTGGGAACCGGTGGCCGGGGCCATCGGCTACATCGTCCACCGCGCGCCCGCCGAGGAGGGGCCGTACACCTCCACCAAGCAGCGCGACGTCGACGTGCCGGCCGTGCCGGACCCGCGCTACGTCGACACGCGCGGGGAACCGGCCTGGTACCGGGTCGCGGCCGTCACCGCCATGGAGCGGACCGGGCCCTTCAGCGACGCGGTGTTCGCCGCGCCGCTCGCCGAGCCGGGCGCGGCGGCCCTGCGGGTCGACGCCTCCGCGACCACCCGGCCGCTGCCCAGGCCGTGGAAGTACATGATCGGCTCCGAGCACCTGTCGTACATGCTGTCCCCCGACACCGTGGGCGGGCGCCCGATCGGCCCCGAGCTGACCGAGGCGCTGTGGACGATGCGCGACGAGCTCGGCGTCGAGACCGTGCGCGCCCACGCGATCCTCTGCGACGACCTCGGCGTCTACCGCGAGGAGGACGGCAAGCCCGTGCACGACTTCAGCCGGGTGGACGAGGTCTACGACACGATCACCGCGTTCGGCATGCGGCCGATCGTGGAGCTGTCGTTCATGCCGCGCGACCTCGCCGCCGACCCGTCGAAGACGGTCTTCGGCTACGAGGCGATCATCTCGCCGCCCAGGGACTACGACCGCTGGGGCGACCTGGTCCGCGACCTCACCCGCCACCTCGTCGACCGCTACGGCCTGCGCGAGGTGGTCGACAACTGGGCCTTCGAGGTGTGGAACGAGGCCAACCTGGAGGTCTTCTGGAGCGGCACGCCGCAGGAGTTCTTCCGCCTGTACGACGTGTCGGCGGCGGCGGTCAAGGACGTCCACCCCGACATCCGCGTCGGCGGCCCGTCGTCGGCGGCCAACGGCTGGGTCCAGGAGCTGATCGACCACGTGGACGCCTCGGGCGCGGCGCTCGACTTCGTCTCCACCCACACCTACGGCAACGCCCCGCTCGACTGGCGGCCCGTCCTGGAACGGCACGGCCGCGCGGGCACGCCGATCTGGTGGACCGAGTGGGGGCCGACCCCCACCCACTTCCACGGCATCGGCGACGGGCCGTTCGGGGCGGCGTTCCTGCTGCACGGGATGAGGTCGGCGGCCGGGCGGGTGGACGCGCTCGCCCACTGGGTGGCCTCGGACCACTTCGAGGAGCTGGGCCGCCCACCGGCGCTCTTCCACGGCGGGTTCGGCCTGCTCACGGTCGGCAACCTGCGCAAACCCCGCTACCTCGCGCTCACCCTGGCCGACCGGCTGGGCGAGGACGAGCTCGCCTGTACGGCCGGCGGCGACGTCGCGGGGGTCGAGGCGTGGGCGGCGCGCTCGGCCGGCGGCACCGTCGGGGTGCTGGTGTGGAACGGCACCCTCGACCAGGACCGGGCCGACGGCGCGGAGATCCTGTCGCGCGAGGTCACCCTCACCGTCGAGGGCCTGGCCGCGCGGGAGTACGCGGTCAGCCACCACCGGATCGACGAGCGGCACTCCAACATCCGGGCGGTCTGGGCGGAGATCGGCGGGGACGCCGTCTGGCCCGAGGGCGACCAGTGGGAACGGCTCCGCGCCGCGAACACCCTGGACGAGCTGGAAGGCGCCCGTACCCTCCAGGTGGAGGACGGGACCCTGCGGCTGGAGTTCTCCATGCCCATGCCGGCCGTCTCCTACCTGGAGTTCACCCCGGCCTGACGGGGACGCGTCCGATCGCCGGGCCGCTTTCGGGAACCGCGGGCACGCGGGAGGGCAACAACGGGTGTCCTGACCGAGAGCCGAGAGGCCGGATATGAGTGACCGGATATGAGTGAGACGAGCCGGACCCGGACGGGTGCGGGGACGGGGACGGGCGGCACCTTCCCCGCCGGTGGGGCGGGGGATCACGACCCCTTCCCCGTCGGCGGGGCGGAGGCCGACGACGCCTCCCTCATCGTGCTGTCACGCCGGGAGCCGGAGGCGTTCGCCGCGGTCTTCCACCGGCACGCGCCGGACATCAAGCGCTACGTCACCCGGCGGCTGGGAACCGACGCGGCCGAGGACGTCGTGGCTGACACCTTCCTCGCGGCGTTCCGCGGCAGGGAGGGCTACGACCCGGCGCAGCCCAGCGCGCGCCCGTGGCTGTACGGCATCGCGACCAACCTGATCAGGCGGCACAAGCGCGTCGAGGTGCGGCAGCTGCGCGTTCTCGAACGGACCGGCGTCGATCCGGTGACCGTCCCGTTCACCGAGCGCAGCGACGAGCGGCTGAGCGCCGGTGCCGCGCGGCGGCGGCTGGCGGCGGCCCTGGCGAGGCTGCCCGCGGGCCACCGGGACGTGCTGCTGCTGGTGACGTGGGGCGGCCTCACCTACCCCGAGGCCGCCCAGGCGATGGGCATCCCGGTGGGCACGGTCCGCTCGCGCGTCAACCGGGCCAGGAGCAAGGTGCGCGAGGAACTCGGCGGGGTCGACCCCACGTCCGTCAGCGAGGAGACCTTCCGTGACTCCTCCGCTCCTTGAAAGGAGCGGCTTCTCGTTAAGCCGCTTGCGCGACGTCGCGAAGGGCAAGCCCTGCCCGCAGGATGTTGGTCGCCGCGTTCACGTCGGCGTGCGCGACGTGTGCGCACCGCTGACA
>NZ_JCADBG010000025.1:0-154619 GCF_059358815.1 Streptosporangium nanhuense | reverse complement strand
AAGGCGCCGGACTCACCCTGCACAGCAGCCAAGCCACCGGCCCCCACGTACGCCAACACCTCCAACGCCTGCTCAACAACCCCACCCACACCCACGCCGCCGAACAACTGCGCCAGGAAACCCTCGCCACCCCCGGCCCCAACCAACTCGTCCCCCACCTCGAACGACTCACCGCCCACCACCGCGGGTAGCGAGAAGGGGCGGGGGCCGCGGGCGGCCCCCGCACGATCCCCGGGATCCCTGGGATCAGACGACGTGCACCTCGGGCACGTACAGGATCCACTTGCCGCCCGCCTCGCGGAACGCGCGCTCCTTGGCCATGATCTCCTCGGCGTGGTTCCAGGCGAACAGCAGCGCGTAGTCGGGGTAGGGCTCGGCGAACGCCGACGGCTCGCGGACCGGGATGTGCGACCCGGGGGTGAGCCTGCCCTGCTTGGCGACGGTGGTGTCGCAGATGAACGGGACCAGGTCCGGGCCGATGCCGCAGTAGTTGGTCACCGTGGCGCTCTTGGCGGTCGCCCCGTACCCCACGACCCGCTTGCCGCCGTCGCGCAGCTCGCGCAGCAGGGCGGTGAGGTCGTCGCGGATCTTCTCGACGCTGCTCGCGAAGCCCGTCAGCGTGGACATCGCCGCGAGGTCGCGCTTGTTCTCGTCGGCCAGCAGCTCGGCCACCGCCGCCGTCGGCGTCCTGGCTCCCGCGTGGGCCAGCGTGTAGCGGACCTCGCCGCCGTGCACCGGGAGCCTCTCGACGTCGACCAGTTCCAGGTCGAAGCGGGCCGCCATGGCCTGGACCGAGCGGACGGTGAAGAAGTAGAAGTGCTCGTCGTAGATCTGGTCGAAGGAGGTGCGCTCGACGATCTCGGAGAAGTAGGGGTCCTCGAACACGAACACGCCGGTCGGGGCGAGCAGCGCGGTCACCCCGCGCAGGATGGACTCCATGTAGGGGATGTGGCAGAGGGTGTTGGCGGCGTAGATGACGTCCGCCCGCCCGTCGGAGGCGAGGATGTCCCTGGCGGTCTCCTCCTCGAAGAAGGACTTGCGGACCCGGATGCCCTTGGCGTGCGCCATCTCGGCCACCCCGCCGGACGGCTCCACGCCCAGGTGCCGCACCCCGGCCTCGGCGATCGCCTTCAGCATCACCCCGTCGTTGCAGCCGAGCTCGACCACGAACGGGTCGGCGCCGGTCAGCTCGGTGGCGAGCAGCCGCCGGGCCAGCGACTCGAAGTGCGCGCGCATGACGGCCGAACCCGACGAGACGTACGGGTAGTCCTCGTGGAACATGCGGTCGCGGGGGATCTCCTCCATGAGCTGCACCATCGTGCACGACTCACATATTCCGACGGCGAGCCGCACGAAGAATTCGTCCGCGAAATCGCCGGGGCGGACGAACGCGTCGGACAGCGGCTGGCGTCCGAAGTCGAAGAATTCGGCGAGGGATCCGGCGCACACACGGCACCGCGACGTGGCAGACATACTTTGCTCCTCGATTCTGGGTGGTACAGGGGTGAATTGCACAAGGGCCCGCTGGAGGCGTACGAAAGAAAAGGAGGGCGGGTGTTCCTACGGCGCACACCGGCGCGTCCGGCGGCCGCTTCCTCCGCCTTTCATGGTCATATCGTTATGCGCCGGGCCCGCTCGCGGATCGCGTCGACGAGCTCGACCTGGGCGAGGGCCGGCTTCGTGTGCTCGGCCTGGCCGCCGCCCTCCCTGACGGAGCGCGCGAAGGACTCCAGGATGTTGACGAACTGGCGGTCGGCGGCGAGCGTCCGCTCCTCGACGCGGTCCTGCCGCTCGATCCGCACGACCGGCCGCATCGAGTCGGGCGGGGTGTAGGCGCGGTCCAGGATGATCGACCCCTCCGAGCCCCACAGGGCGTACGAGCTGCGGTAGGAGTGCTCGAACCCGAACCGGATCTGCGCGGTGACGCCCCCGGGGGAGCACAGCAGCGCGCTGCCCTCGACGTCCACCCCGCTGACGGCGTCGTAGCGCAGGAAGGCGCCGCAGACCTCGATGTCGCCGCCGAGAAAGAGCTGCGCGGCGCGGATCGGGTAGACGCCGACCTCGAACAGGGCGCCGCCGCCGAGGTGGGGCCGGTAGCGGAAGTCGCCGGGGTCGCGCGGGGGGATGCCGAAGTCGCTCGCGAAGGAGCGCAGCCGCCCGATCGCCCCGCCGTCGAGCAGCCTGCGCACCTCCTCGTGCTGCGAGTGGTGCGGGAAGACCAGGTTCTCGACCAGGAGCAGCTCGCGCTCCTCGGCCAGGGTGAGCAGTTCCTCGGCCTCCGCGCGGTTGGTGGCCAGGGGTTTCTCGGCCAGCACGTGCTTGCCCGCCCGCAGCGCGCGGCCGACCCACTCGGCGCGCAGCCCGGTGGGCAGCGGGATGTACACCGCCTCCACGTCGGGACGCTCCAGGAGCGCGCCGTACCCGGTGACCGCGTCGCAGCCGAAGCGCCTGGCGAAGGTCTCGGCCTTGGCCGGGTCGCGGCTGGCGACCGCGACCGGCAGCACGGCCGGGGCGGCGGTCATCGCGGGGAGCGTGCGCCGCCAGGCGATGTCCGCGCACGAGAGCACGCCCATGCGCACCGGTGAGGTCGTCAACGCTCCCCTCCCCAGAGTCCCTGCAGGCAGGCGACGAGCGTGCGGGCCTGGACGTTGAGGTAGTAGCTGTGGCGCAGCAGCCCGGACAGCTGGCCGACGGTGACCCAGGTGTAGTCCTCGGGCACCTCGACCGGGAAGTCGTCGTCCGCCTCGATCACCAGGTATCTGATGACCGCGCCCATGAAACGCCCGCCCTCCTCCGACAGCAGCGCCTCGAAGCGGATCCGGGAGGGGTCGGCGTCCAGCACGTAGTCCATGAAGCGCGGGCGCCGGTCGGCGGGCACCCCCTCGTAGCTCTCGGGCGCGCACTGCAGGGTGGCGGCCAGCTCGACCATGTCCGGCAGGCCGCCCTCCATCCGGGCGTGGACCAGCACGTGCAGCACGCCGTGGATCCGCTTGACGACGAAGGCGACCACGCCCTGGCCCACCGGCACGAACAAGGGCTGGCTCCACGAGCCGACCTCCCGGCCGGCCCCGCTCACCGCGACCGCGGCGACCGTGAAGTACTTGCCCTCCTCGTGGGCGATCTCGTCGCGGGAACGCTTCCAGCGGGTGACCTGCTCCAGGTTCACGCACCAGCGGTCGACCAGCTTGGTGCTCCTGGCCGCGGTGAACCAGCTCAGCAGGCCGGAGGTGGTGTGCAGGGCGGCCCCGCCGCTGACCACCGAGCGGCGCAGCGCCCCCCGGAAGCCGTCGCCGTCGCCGTCGCCCTCGTCACCGTCACCGTCACCGTCGCCGTTCAGGGTCGTGCCGTCGAACGGGACGCAGGCCAGCACGGTCCTGGAGTCCATGTTGACGAGGTTGTCGACGCGCAGCAGCTCCTGCAGCTGGCCGACGGTGAGCCAGCAGAAGCCGTCGCGGACCTCGACGTCCTCGGTCACCTCGACGACCATGTTGCGGTTGCGCTTGCACCAGAACCAGGCCCCGTGCTCGGACTGGAGCACGTCGACGAGGACGCCGCCGGGCCGGGGCCGGGTGAAGTACTCCAGGTAGGGCACGCCCGCGCCGCGGTGGACGCCGACGTAGTTGCTGTGCGTGGCCTGCACCGTGGGCGACAGCTGCACGGAGTTGACGTTCCCCGGCTCCATCTTGGCCTGCATGAGGAAGTGGACGACGCCGTCGATCTCCTTGGCGAGGATGCCGAGGATGCCGATCTCGGACTGGTTGATGATCGGCTGCGACCAGCCCGCCGCCGGATCGGAGCGGGTGCTGACCCGCAGCCCCTCCACGGAGAAGAACCGGCCGCTGCGGTGGACCAGGTTGCCGCTGCCCGGCGCGAAGCTCCAGCCGTCCAGGTCGGAGAAGGGGATCCGGGTGACCTCGGCGCGCTCCGTGCGGTGGCGTTCGGCGAACCACTCCCTGAACTCGGCGAGCGGGAGGACGGCGCTGTCCCTGGCCATGGCGGATTTCGTCAGACGGGCTCTGAATTCGTTATTCTCCCGGCGCAGAGAATGTGATATCTGCGGGAGGCTGGTCATATTCCGACCCTCCGGTCTTTGGATCGCACGGCCTTCGCCGGAGAATAATTATATAAATCCGGTTAGTCCATTGCATTCGTTCTTCCCGGGCGGCCCGAAGGCGCCGAGAATCGCTTGACCGCCGGGTTCCCGGAAAATAGCGTTTGTCCCGCTGGCGAGACAAAACGGGGCGGAACAACCCCTCGTCCAAGAGGAGGGCGCAGGCTCGATGAGTTCTTCTGTGAACGGCGGCGGGGACGGCGAGGACGTCGTGGTCGGCAGGATCGAACCGTGCCGCATCGTCGAGCTTCCGGAGATCGTCGACCCCCGGGGCAGCCTGTGCGTGGTCGAGTCGGGCAAGGAGATCGACTTCGACGTCAAGCGGGCCTACTACATGTTCGGCATGCCGCCCGGCACACAGCGCGGCGGGCACGGCCACCGCCGCCTGCGGCAGCTGATCATAGCGGTGCACGGCCGCTTCGAGGTCAAGGTGGACGACGGTTTCGGCCGGCGCACGTTCGTGCTCGACCACCCCCGGCTGGGGCTCTACATGACCCCGATGGTCTGGCGGGACATGGTCGACTTCGCCCCCGGGACGGTCGGCCTGTGGCTGGTCTCCGAGCCCTACGACGAGTCCGACTACTACCGCGACTACGACGAGTTCCTGCGGGACGCGCGGAGCGGGGTGTGAAGGTCCCCTTCCTGGACCTGCGGGCCCCGTACGAGGAGCTGCGGGCCGATCTGGACGCGGCGGTCCAGCGGGTGCTGAGCTCGGGCTGGTATCTCCTGGGCCCCGAGCTGGAGGCGTTCGAGGCGGAGTTCGCGGCCTACTGCGGCAACGCGCACTGCGTGGCGGTGGGCAGCGGCTGCGACGCGCTGGAGCTCTCGCTGCGCGCGATGGGCGTCGGCCCCGGGGACGAGGTGATCGTCGCGTCGCACACGTTCATCGCGAGCTGGGTGGCGGTCTCCAGGACCGGCGCGCGGCCGGTCCCGGTGGAGCCGGACGCGTACGGCACCCTCGACCCGGCGCGGATCGAGGAGGCCGTCACCCCCCGCACCAAGGTCATCATGCCTGTGCACCTGTACGGCCACCCCGCCGACCTCGGCGCCGTCGAGGAGGTCGCGGCCAGGCACGGCCTGCGCGTCCTGGAGGACGCGGCGCAGGCCCACGGCGCCCGCGGGCACGGCCGGCGGGTGGGGTCGGGCTCCACCGCCGCGTTCAGCTTCTACCCCGGCAAGAACCTGGGCGCCCTCGGCGACGGCGGCGCCGTCGTGACGGGGGACGCGGAGCTGGCGGCGCGGGTGCGGCTGCTGCGCAACGTCGGCTCCCGCGAGAAGTACCGGCACGAGGTCGTGGCGGCCAACTCCCGGCTCGACGAGATGCAGGCCGCCGTACTGCGGGTCAAGCTGGCGCGGCTGGACGAGTGGAACGACCGCCGCCGGGCCGTGGCCGCGCGCTACCTGGACGAGCTGAAGGGCGCGGGCGACCTGGTGCTGCCCGCGCCGGCCCCGTGGGCCGAGCCGGTCTGGCACCTGTTCGTGGTGCGCACCGCGCACCGGCGGCGGCTCCAGGAGCGGCTTACCGCCGCCGGGATCGGCACGCTCGTCCACTACCCGGTCGCGGTGCACCTCTCCCCCGCCTACGCCGGCGAGGGGTACGCGCCCGGATCGCTGCCGATGGCCGAGCGGCTGGCCGACGAGGTGCTGAGCCTGCCGATGGGCCCCCACCTCGACGCCCGCGCGGTGGACGCGGTCGTCGCCGCGACCCGCGAGGCGTGCGCCTGACACCCCGGCGGCTCCGCCGCCCGGGAAAGGCACGGCGGGAAGGGCACGGCACCGCCCGGGAAAGGCGCGGCCGCTCCGATGGTCCCGATCGCTCTGACGATCCGATCGCTCTGACGATCCGGCGACCTGACCGGTAGCGCTCCGGTGGCCCGGCCAGGCCGACGACTCCCATCCGCCCCGAGGGGGTGTGACCGGCCCGGCCGGTCACACCCGGGGCCGTCAGGCCGAGCCGCTGTCGGGCTGCTCCAGCCACCAGGGGTTGGCCCGCGCCCAGTCGATCGTCCGGGCCAGGCCGTCCCGCAGGGCGGTGGTGCTGTGCCACCCGAGCACCGCGCGCGCCTTGGAGGTGTCGGGAACGCGGCGTGACAGGTCCTGGTAGGCGCTGCCGAAGCCGTCGCGCGGATCGACCGGGACCGCCCTCTCCCCGCCCGCCAGCTCCACGACGAGCTCGATGACCTCACGAATGGACGTCTCGACGGAGCTGCCGATGTTGAAGCACTCCCCCAGCGCCGGGGCGGCGGTGCCCGCCTCGATCGTGGCGGCGATCGCGTCGTCGACGAAGGTGAAGCAGCGCGTCTGCCCGCCGTCGTCGTACAGGACCGGCGCCAGGCCGCGCAGCGCGCGGTGGACGCTGCGGCTGACCACGAAGCCCGGCCGCTGGCGGGGTCCGTAGACGTTGAAGTACCGCACGATGGTGGCGTCGAGACCGCGCTGGCGCATGTAGGCGAACGCCAGGTGCTCGGCCAGCGCCTTGCTGGAGGAGTAACTCCACCTGTCGGTGGCGGTGCTGCCGACGACGCGGTCGTCGTCCTCGGCCCACGGGACGGCCGGGTTCTTGCCGAAGACCTCGCTGGTGCTGGCCAGCACAACCCGGGCACCGGCCTTCTCGGCGAGCTCCAGGACGTTCTTCGTCCCCGACAGGTTGATGTCGATGACGTCCAGGGGCCGGTCGATGTAGCGGTCGACCCCCACCACGGCGGCGAGGTGGTAGACGGTGTCGACGTCGCCGGTGATCGCGGTGGCGAGCGTCTCTGCGTCCCTGATGTCGCCGCCGACGTGCCGACGGGGGGAGGCCCCGTTCAGGTCGGGCGGGGGCGGCCCGCCGTCGAAGACCGTCACCTCGTCCCCGCGCCTGACGAGGGCCTCGACGAGATGGCTGCCGAGGAAACCGAAACCGCCGGTGACGACCACGTTCGCCACGGCCCCTACCTCCCGATCCCGCGGTAGGCGAACCCGGTCTCGCGCAGCAGGTCTATGGTCTCGCGCGGGTAGTAGGCGCGGCCGTCGACGACCGCGCACGAGGGGGCGACCCGTTCGCGGATCTCCGCGAAGTCGACCTCCTGGAACTCCCGGTGCCAGGCGAGGATCGCCAGGCAGTCGGCGCCGCGCACCGCCTCCTCCAGCGAGGGGGCCTGTGGCAGCCCGAAGAGCTTCTCCGCCTCGTCGCCGTCGACCAGCGGGTCGTACAGGGTGACCTCCGCGCCCGCCCTGCGCAGCTCCTCCACGACCGGTCTGACCGGCGTCTCGCGCAGGTCGCCGGTGTTGTTCTTGAAGGCGAGCCCGAGGACCGCCACCTTCGCGCCCACCGGCGACCTGCCGAGCTTGGCCAGCTCCTCCACGATGAGGCCGCTGGTGTAGCCCGGCATGGAGTCGTTGACCTCGCGGGCTGCGGGGATGGTGAGCAGGTCGATGCCGCGCTGCCGGGCGGCCCGCCAGACCATCCAGGGGTCCTTGGTCAGGCAGGAGCCGCCCACCCCCACGCTCGGCAGCAGGATGTTGACGTTGCCGTTTCCCTTGGGGATCGAGTTGGCCGCGGAGATGATGTCGAGGACGTCGACCTCCAGCGCCGCGCAGAGCCGGGCGAGCTCGTTGGCCAGGGCGATGTTGTGGTCGATCCACCAGTTGTCGGCGAGCTTGACCATCTCGGCCGCCTCCAGGGAGGCCACCGGGATCACCTCGACCCCGACGGCCCTGCCCCAGAACTCCACCGCGGCCTTCGTGCTGTCGTCGCACCACCCGCCGACGATGATGGGGAAGCTGCGCAGCTCGCGCAGCGCGGTGCCCTCCGAGAGGCGTTCGGGGCAGAAGGCGAGGCCGAAGTCCTCGCCGCAGACCAGGCCGCCGCGCTCCAGCAGCGGCAGGGCCAGCGCGCGCGTCACCCCCGGCGGGACCGTGCTCTTGAAGACCAGCAGCTGGCCCGGCCTGATGTGGCGGCCCAGCTCCTCGCAGGCGCCGCGCAGCTGGCTCTCCTTCATCACCCCGCGCTCGCCGGTGGGCGTGCCGACCGCGACGATGACGACGTCCGCCTCCGAGACGCTCTCGTAGCTCGTGGTGACGCGCAGCCGGTCGGTGCCCGCGTGGCGGGCCACGAGCTCGGGCAGCCCGGTCTCGCTGAACCGGCAGTGCCCGGCGTTCAGCTCCTCGACGAGTACGGGGTCGGTGTCGACCCCGATCACGTTCACGCCGCGGTCGGCCAGGACGGCGGCGACGCACGACCCGACGTACCCCAGGCCGAGGACCGCGGCCGTGATGTTCTCCCGCTCGGGCAGGAAACGCATGTCATCTCCAAAGGTCTGGCGTTACCGGGTGAGGACACGACGCAGGCGCCAGACGCCGAGGGCGAACAGGACGGCGGCGTAGCAGCTCAAGATGCCGAACTGGGGCAGGATGTCGACGATGGTGCCGTCGTTCCTGACCAGTTCGGCGAAGGCCTCGTAGGCCCACGCGTGCGGCGTCAGATGGGCGATGGTCCGCATCGTGCCGCTGAACGACTCCAGGGCGACCATGGAGCCGCCCAGCGCGGCGAGCCCCAGCCCGAGGACCATCGCGACGGAGATCGCCGCCCCGGGGGTCTTGAACGCCGCCCCCAGGAGCATCGCGGCCCCGCTGCCGACCAGGGAGAAGACCAGGACGAGGACGCCCGCGGCGAACGGGTCCCCCCAGTCGACCCCGAAGATCAGCGCCGAGCCGAACATGATCAGCAGGGCCTGGGTGAGCGCGATGACCAGGCGTCCGAGGGCCTCGCCCACGACGATGGAGCGCGCGGAGATCGGGGCCGCGTACATCCGGCGCGCCACCCCCAGCAGCCGCGTCTCGATGAGGCCGATCGCGGCGGTGAGAGAGGTGAGGAAGGTGAACAGGAGCAGCAGGGGCGGGGCCGAGGCGCCGAAGGGGTTGAAACCCTCGGGGAAGAGGCTCTCGCCCTCGGTGGTGACGCGCACCTGGACCGTCCCGACGCTCGCCCCCTCGGCCCTGCTCAGGGCCTCGTCGAAGCTTCCGGCCCCCTCCTGCTGCCCGAAGCGGGCGGCGCGCAGCAACCCGGCCTGCTGGGGGACGACGGAGCGGACCCAGGTGCCGATCTCGGCCGCGCCGGGGTCCTCCTGGCGGGTCAGGTAGCGCACCTCGACCTCGCCGCCGGCGCGCACCCTGGTGTCGTAGTCGGCGGGGACGACCACGCCGGCCCGCACCGTGCCGCGTTCCACCCCGGTCCGCAGCGCGGCCTCGTCGGCGACCCGCTCGACCGCGATGCGCTTGCCCGCGCCCAGCGCCTGGACCAGCTGCTCCGTCAGCGGCCCCGAGCCGCTCACCACGCCCAGCGTCAGCTGCTGGTTGCCGCCGAACATCTGCCCGAGCACGAAGACCATCAGGAACGGCGAGAGGACGACGAAGAAGATGTTGGTGCGGTCGCTGAAGACCCGGCGGAGGTTGACCGTTGCTATGGCGAGGGCCTTCACGCGTGCACCATCCTTCCGACGCGGACCAGGGCCAGCGCGCCGCCCAGTACGGCGAAGCCGAGCAGCGCCGCGACCGGGACCGCCACCGCCTGCAGCGACCCGCCTCCGGCCAGGTCGGCCAGGCCCTGCATGAACCACTTGTGCGGGGTGAGGTAGCCGAGCGCGGTGAGCCCGCCGAGCTGCGCGGTGGGGAAGAACACCCCGCCGAAGATGCCCAGCACCATCGCCACCACCGACTGCCAGTTCGACGCCTGCTCCGCGGTACGGGCGAACGTGGCCAGCGCGGTCATCAGCCCGGTGGCGGCGAGCACCGCCGCGACCACCAGCGCGGCCACGCCCAGCGGGTCGCCCCAGCGGGCGCCGATGACGAGCGTGCTGACCACGATGAGGACGGCCATGCTCACGATGCCCACCAGCACGCCGCTGAGCAGCTTGCCCAGCACGATCGCGGGCCGGGAGATCGGCGCGGCCAGCATCCGGGTCAGCGTGCCCGCCCTGCGCTCGTCGAAGATGCTGCTGATGCTGAAGACCACGGCGAAGAACAGGAAGAACATGGCCATGCCGGCCGAGTAGTAGGTCGTGACGTCCAGCTGCCGCCGTACCGCGGAGGCGTCCTCGCGCAGCGAGAGCGGCATCGGGACCGCGCCGGCCCGCTCGGCCAGCCCGGCGGCCCGCTCGGCGTCGGGCGCCGTCCCCGCCGGGGAGGCCGCGACGACGGCCAGCTGGACCGAGCGCAGCCCGGCGGCGTACGACTGCCCGACCTCGCGGGCGACCTGGACCGCGACCGGGGCGGCGACGCTGCCGATGATCTCCAGTGTGGCGGGGCGTCCGGCGCGCGCGTCGGCGGAGAAGTTCGCGGGGATGACGAAGACCGCCTCCACCTCGCCCCGCCGCGCCAGCGCCCGGCCCTCCTCGGCGGTGGCCACCGGGCGCAGGGTCACGACGCCCGACTGCCGCATGGGCTCCAGGACCTGGCCGACGAAACCGGTGTTCCCCGCGCCTGCGTCGGCGTCGGCCACGGCGTAGCGGGCCTTGAACTCGCCGCCGGAACCGCCCAGGACGGCGTTGAGGATGAAGGCCATGCCGAGCGGCAGCACGATCGCGAACACGATCAGGGTGCTGTCCTTGGCCCGCTGCCGCAGGTCCTTCACCAGGATGGTGATCATTCCGCGCACCGCGGGCCTCCGTTCCCCTCGGTCACGAGGCTCCCCTCGGCCACGGAGTCCCTCTCGGCCGCGAGGCTCCCCTCGGTCACGAAGTCCCTCTCGGCCGCGAGGCCCCGCTCGGTCACGAAGTCCCTCTCGGCCGCGAGGCCCCGCTCGGTCACGAAGTCCCTCTCGGCCGCGAGGCCCCCCTCAGTCACGGAGCGCCTTGCCCGTGAGGTGCAGGAAGACCGCCTCCAGGTCGGGTTCGCGCACCTCCGCCGAGCGGATCGCCGCGCCCGAGCCCGCCACGACCTCGAAGAGTCTCGGCAGCACCGCCCTGGCCCCCTCCACGAGCAGGTCGACCCCGGCCCCCTCGCCGCCCACCTGCCGCACCTGCGGCAGTTCGGCGAGCGCGTGCCGTACGCGTTCCAGGTCCCCGTCCACCTGCAGGAGCACCTGGTCGCTCTCGCCCACCAGGTCCACCAGCTCGCGGCGGGTGCCCTCGGCCTTCATCTGGCCCAGGTCGACGATCCCGACCCGGTCGCAGAGGCGCTCGGCCTCCTCCATGTAGTGGGTGGTGTAGAGCACGGCCACCCCGTCGGCCGCGAGGCGCTGCACGCTCTCCAGGATGGAGTTGCGGCTCTGCGGGTCGACCCCGGCCGTGGGCTCGTCCAGGATCAGCAGGCGCGGCCGGTTCAGCAGCCCGACCCCGATGTTCAGGCGGCGGGCCATGCCCCCGGAGTAGCTCGACACCGCCTCGTCGGCGCGGTCGGCCAGCCCGATCGTCTCCAGCACCTCGCCCACCTTGCTCCTGCCCTGCCGTCCCCGCAGCCCGTAGAGCCGCGCGAAGAACCACAGGTTCTGACGTGCCGTGAGGTCCTGGTAGAGCGCGAGCTCCTGGGGTACGTAGCCGATCAGCGCCTTGGTCCTCGTGTTGCGCGCGTCGTGCGGCTGCCCGTCGATGACGACGGTGCCCTCGTCGCGCTCGACGACCCCGACAATCATCGAAATCGTCGTGCTCTTTCCGGCGCCATTCGGCCCGAGCAGGCCGTAGACTTCGCCCTCGGCGATGGAAAAACCGATGCCGTCGACCGCGACTATCTGGCCATAACGTTTACGGAGTCCTTCGCACACCAGAATGATGTCGCTCATACGGCCTGATTCAACACGTCCCGTTCTCCCCGCACAAGATATCGGAGAGGGACCGCGGCGGCTTTAGACTCCGTCCTCGAAGCCCTCGAATAGCCTACGGCGTTTGCCTCCGCACGGGGTGTCCGCCCTCGGGAAACCTCGGGAAACCTCAGGAAAAAGGATCGCGAGACGGGCCCGCCCGGGACGGCGCCGGCCGCCCGGGGGTGTGCGGGGGACCGCGAACGCGGGGGAAGACACCGGGCCTCCCCCCGCGAACGCGGAGGAATCAGCAGGTGCTGCTGCTGATCGTGCTGCTGGGCAGCTCGGCGTACTCGGGCGCTACGTCGATCTCCTGCAGCTCGAGAATGTTGGACAGATCCATTAAGACACCTCCTTCGCGGGCTCGAATGTCAGACCGGCCGTGATGGCGGCCGCGGGCCGGCCGGAAATCTCTCTCCTTTGGCGCCCCGTCGTCCTCGCCGGTTTCGGAAGGTGTACCGCTCGCATTCACGAATTTCACGGAGTCTGCACCGTGACACCTCCACCGAAAAACGATGACGAAACGAAAGCGCCATCGAAGCGTCAATCCCGGCCGCTCCGCTGACGAAACATAGTTATGGAACCCCGGAATGCGCAACGGCCTGTCCTAAAACGGCCATCCGGCCGGTGTTTCCATAAGTCGGAAACGACTACCGGCCCGAGGCTTTAGCCGTGACATTATATTTTCATGCACCACGCCGAGCCGAATGCGAGCGGGGACCGGATAATCACGCTCCAGGAACTGCGCGAAGTGTTCCGCCGGATGGCGGAGAACCGGTTCGGGGAGGTCCTCACGGTGCTCTCCGAGGACCCGCTGGGCCGGTTCCTGTCCGAGCGGGCGGGCGAGCTCCGCGCCGGCGAGAACCGCTCGGTGTCGTCCCTCCCGAGCGCCGGCGGTGAGGAGGCGGGTCCCTTCGCGGACGGCTCCCGGGTCCGGACGCTGCCCTCGGCGCCGCTCTCGGTGCTGATCACCGACCGGCGGACGGCGCTGCTGAGCCTGCGGACCCCGCCGGGCGAGGCGGCCGGCCCGGTGCTCCTGGTGACGCGGCCCGGCCACGTCTCCACCCTGCTGTCCGTCTTCGACCACCTGTGGGACACCGCGTCCGCGGCGCCGTCCCCGGAGGTCGCCTCCCCCGGGGGCAGGTCCCGGCGGCGGTGCCGTGCCGTGCTCGACCTCCTGGCCGAGGGGCTGACCGACAACGCCGTCGCGGCCCGGCTCGGCATCGCGGAGCGGACCGTCAGGCGCGAGGTCAACGGGCTGATGCAGTCGGCGGGCGCCACCAGCAGGTTCCAGCTGGCGCTGCGGGCCCAGGAGCTCGGCTGGCTGCGTCGTCCCGCCGGCGAGACAACGCCGGACATCGGGCCGGAAGGCGGGCCGCTTTCCGGTCGCCTACCGCTTTTCCGCGACCGTGGATAACAACGTTGACTATCCAGGAACCCCAAACCTAATGTCCAACCGTCAGCGAGATCCGACGGTTCGATCACACGGGATCATTGCGCCCCGGGACCATCGCCGCCGAGAGAATTCAAGGTGACAGAATCGTGCTCATTCCCCATGTCGAGACTCAGCGGACGACGCTCGCGATCGCGGACCTGTCGGACGGGGTCGCCCTCTACGAGCTCCTCCTCGGCCTGGGACTGCACAGCATGCCGCCGCTCAAGGTCTTCGTTGAGCAGATGAAAAAGCAGGATATTTCCGCGCTTTTCGCGATCAAGCTGCGGCACAGCGGAGAGACCGTCGGGTTCGGGACCCTGCACGAGATGGACCCCGCCGGACACATCCAGGTCGGCATATTCACCGACACGGACAAGGCGCGATACGGTCTCGGCGGCGAGGCGATGATGCTTCTCGTCAATTACGCGTTCGCCACCTGGGAGAACGTACGGAAAGTTTATTTCGTCACCACGGACGCGAGCATCGACCGGCTCGGCTGGGTCGGGAGCCTCATCCCCAAGGAGGCGACACTTCCCGAGCACATGTTCTTCCGGGGATGTCTGTGGGACGTGCACTTCTACGCCATTTACCGGCAGATGTGGGAGAAGCAGGGCGCCGACGTCCTCACCCGGCTGGTCGAGGGGCCGGACGCCGACCGGCCCAGGGGCCTGCGCGCGCTCGTCCGCCACCTCAGGAAGCTCGTCACGAGGCCCAAGGAGTACGCGCGTTGACGGACACCCCGGCCGCCCACAGGCCCCCCGAGTTCGGCGGCGAACGGCTGCTCGTGATCGGCACCGGCGCCATCGCCGCGATGTACCTGCCGTTCTGGCTCAACTGGCTGACCACGGCGTACAAGACCCTCCAGGTGCAGGTCGTCCTCACCTCCAGCGCGGAGCGTTTCGTGAGCGCGCAGGCGTTGAGCGTGCTCGTCCGCCGGGAGGTCGTCATCGACCGGTGGCCCGAGGAGACGCGGCCGGACGCGCTGCACGTGCGGCTGACCGAGTGGAGCGACAGCGTCGTCGTCTACCCGGCGTGCATGAACTTCATCTCCAGGCTGGCCCTCGGGCTGGCCGACACCCCCGCGCTGCTCACCCTGCAGTGCACCCCGGCCCCCGTCGCGGTCGCCCCCTCGCTGCCGCCGGGCGCGATGGACAACCCGACCCTGCAGCGGCACCTCGCGACCCTCGCCGAGCGGCGCAACGTCGTGGTCTCGCCGGTGCGGGCGGTGACGAGCCTGACCACCGGGCGGCGCGACGCGGCGGGGGCGCCGCCGCTCTCGACACTGATCGGCATGCTGGAGGAACTGCGCGTCTCCCTGTCCGGCGAGAAGGCACGACCGGCCGAGGCCGAGGCGGTCTGAACCGGACGATCCAGGCACGGCACGGCAGCGGCGGGCACGCGACAGGGAGCAGGGAGCACCACGCATGCAGGACATGATGCAGATCTACACTCTGGCCGACCCGCTCTTCTTCGAGGAGCCCACACGCTGGTCGGGAGGGGTCGGCTTCATCGGCGACGCCGGGCTGGCCGTGTCGGGCCAGGCCGTTCCCGAGGGCTGGGTGCGCAAGGAGCGCGGTGTGTGGGTCTCGCTGCGACCGGCCGGCCAGGCCACCGCCGAGCAGGGCTGGAAGGTCCACCTCTCGGCGACGCTGGACAACGCCGACCGGCTCTGCTCGGCCGCCTGGGACCACTGCGTCGAGCGCGGCATCCCGTTCAAGCACCTGCGCGACCGCAACATGCTGCTCGTCTTCAACGCCAAGTACTCCCCCCGCGGCTCCAGCGGAAAGCTGGTCACCATCTACCCGCGCGACGAGGAGGAGCTGCGGGCGGTGCTGACGGACCTCTCGGCCGAACTGGAGGGCGAGCCGGGCCCGTACATCCTCAGCGACCTGCGCTGGGGCGAGGGGCCGCTGTTCGTCCGCTACGGCGGCTTCACCGAGATGACGTGCGTGGACGAGCACGGCGAGACCGTCTTCGCGATCCGCCACCCGGACGGCACCCTGCTGCCCGACCGGCGCAGGCCGGTCTTCGACCCGCCGAAGTGGGTGGAGCTGCCGGAGTTCCTCCGGCCGCACCTGGACTCCCGCCGCGACGGCGCGGGCGCCGAGCTCCCCTACCTCGTACGGCGGGCGCTGCACTTCTCCAACGCCGGGGGCGTCTACCTGGCCACCCGCCGCACCGACGGCAGGGAGGTCGTGCTCAAGGAGGCCCGCCCGCACACGGCGGTGGACGCCAACCACCAGGACGCGATCACCCGGATGGCCCGCGAGAGCTGGGCGCTCACCGCGCTGCGCGGCATCCCGGGCATCCCCGAGCTGTACGACGAGCTGGACGTGGCCGGGCACCGCTTCCTGGTCGAGGAGTACATGGACGGGCAGCCGCTGAACGTCTGGTGCGGGACCGCCCACCCCTGGGTGACCAGGGCGGAGCCGACCGAGGAGGAGATCGCGTCCTACACCCGCAGGGCGGTGCGGATCTCCGAGCGGATCGAGACGCTGATCGCCGCCGTGCACGCGCGCGGGGTGGTGTTCGGCGACCTTCACCTGGGCAACGTCATCGTCAGGCCGGACGAGTCGGTGGCGCTGGTCGACTTCGAGCTCGCGTTCGACGCCACGGACGCCGACTGGCGGCCGGGACTCTCCGCGACCGGGTTCGGCAGCCGCGACAAGAGCGGGACCGACCGCGACCTGCACGCCCTGGCCGCCGTGCGCCTGGCCATGTTCCTGCCGTACAGCAAGATCACCGCACTGCAGCCGGGCAAGGTCCACGGGTTCGTCCGGATGATGTGCGACAGCTTCCCGGTTCCTGCGGACTGGTCCGGGACGATCCTGTCCCACCTGGCTCCCGGCTCCTCGGCCTCCACGGTCACGCCCGATGGAACGCGGCGGCCGGGCGAGGACCCCGTCGGCCTGGACGAGCCTGTCGTGGACTGGGCAGCGGCGCGCGCGTCCCTGGCGAGGGGGATCCTCGCCTCCGCGACCCCCGAACGGGAGGACCGCCTCTTCCCCGGTGACGTCCACCAGTTCCTGTCCGGCGGTCTCGGCTTCGCCCACGGCGCGGCCGGGGTGCTGTGGGCGCTGGAGGTGACCGGCCACGGCCGCCACCCGGAGCACGAGCGCTGGCTGATCGACGCGGTACGGCGCACCACCCCGCGCCGCCCGGGGCTCTACGACGGCACGGCCGGCCTCGTCCACGTCCTCGACCATCTGGGTTATCCGGACGAGGCGGCCGAACTGCTCGACCGCCACCCGGTGCCGGATCGCGCGAACATCTCGATGTTCTCCGGGTTCGCGGGCATCGGGGCGATGCTGGCCCATCCGACGGACGCAGAGGGACGCGCGCCGGGCGGGCGGGACCGGCTGGAGGCCGCGCTGGCCATCGCCGACCGGCTGGCGGACGCCGTACGGCGCGGCGATCCCGGCACGGCCCGCGGCCCGGGGCTGCCCGCGCCCACCCGCCCGGTGGAGCCCGGCCTGATGCGCGGCTGGTGCGGGGTGGCCCTGTTCCTCATCCGGATGTTCGAACGTACCGGCGATCCCGGCCACCTCGACCACGCCGCGCTGGCCGTGGGGCTCGACCTCGACCGGTGTGTGACGACCGCCGACGGCGGGCTCGTGGCCGAGGAGGCGGGCGTGCGCACGATGCCCTACCTCGACGTCGGCAGCGCGGGAATCGCCCTGGTCGCCGACGAGTTCCTCGCCCACCGCGAGGACGACAGGCTCCGCGCCGGCCTGCCCGGACTGCTGCGCGCCTGCCGGACACGCGTCGCGCTGCAGTCCGACCTCTTCCGCGGCACGGCCGGGCAGGTGGCCGTCCTCTCCCGGCTCTCCGGGCTCGCGAACGCGCACGGGGTCGGCGCGAGGAACGACCCTGGCGGCTCCCCGAGCGGCCCCGGAGAGGACGGGGCACTCGACCGCCGGCTGCGTGACCTGTGCCGGCACGCCGTCTCCTTCCGGGGACACATCGCCTTCCCCGGCACCAACGGCTTCCGGCTCTCCATGGACCTGGCCACGGGCGGCGCGGGCGTCCTGCTCGCCATGTCGCAGGCCGCCGGCACCGGCACGCCGTTCCTGCCGTTCTTCTCTCCTCGCGGGGGGCGGTGAGGTGGACGACGGCGCGGCGGTGTCCGTCAGGGGACTGCACAAGAGGTACGGGCGGATCGAGGCCGTCAAGGGCGTCGACTTCGACGTGGCGCCCGGCGAGGTGTTCGGCCTGCTGGGCCCCAACGGGGCGGGCAAGAGCACCACGATCAACATGCTGTGCACGCTGGTCCGGCCCAGCGGCGGCAGCGCGACCGTCGCCGGGCACGACATCGTGCGGCGGCGCGACGAGGTGCGGCGCGACATCGGGCTGGTCTTCCAGGAACCGACCGTCGACGGATACCTCACCGGCACGCAGAACCTGAGCTTCCACGCCGAGCTGTACGGCCTGCCCAAGAACGCCATCGGCGACCGGATCCGGCGGGTCCTGGACATCGTCGGCCTGTGGAGGCGCCGCGACGACCGCGTGCACACCTACTCCGGCGGCATGCGGCGGCGGCTGGAGATCGCGCGGGGCCTGCTGCACTCCCCCCGCGTGCTGTTCCTGGACGAGCCCACGGTCGGGCTCGACCCGCAGACCCGGGCGGCCATCTGGGGATACATCGCCGAGCTGCGCGAACTGGAGAAGATAACGGTCTTCATGACGACGCACTATCTGGAGGAGGCCGAGTACTGCGACCGCATCGCGATCATCGATCACGGTTCCGTCGTGGCGCTGGACACCCCGGAGGCGTTGAAGGCCACGGTGGGCAGGGACCGGATCCGCATCCACACCGACGACGACGAGGCCGCGGCGGCGGCACTGCGGGAACGCTTCCTGGTGGAGGTCACGGCACGCGACGGCGGGCTCGCCTTCTCCGTGCCCAGCGGCGAGGAGTTCGTGCCGCGCCTGTTCTCCGGGCTCGGCGTGCCCATCAGGTCCGTGCAGATGACCCGGCCCTCCCTTGACGACGTCTTCCTCTCCTACACCGGCTCGACCATCCGCGACGCCGAGGACGGCGCGGATGCCGAGAACGGCGCGGACGGCGCGGACGGCGCGGACGGCGACGGCCCCGAGGCTCCCGAAGGCGATGTGAACGACACGGCCCCCCTGAACGGCGCGGGCCGCGACTCCGGTGACCCCCAAGGTGAAAGCGACGCCCGCGCCGAAGGCGACGCCCATGGTGAAAGCGACGCCCGCGGCGAAGAGGAAGCTCACCGCGAAGGTGACACCCACGGCGAAGAGGAAGCCCGTGGCGAAGGTGACACCCACGGTGAAAGCGACGCCCGCGGTGAAGAGGTGACGGTCCGTGGCCGCGATTGAGACCTCCCCGGCCCGCGTCCCGCTGCGCGGCGCCGCCCACAATCTGCGCGCGGTGAAGGTGGTGCTCCGCAGGGAGATGATCCGCTTCGCCACCGACGGCAAGCGGGTCACGGCCGCGCTCTTCCAGGCCTTCATGTGGATCTTCATCATCGGCGCCGGGTTCGGGGCCCTGATGCCGGGGATCCCCGACGGCGTCGACCTGAAGACCTTCATGTTCCCCGGCGTCATCTCGATGACGGTGATCATCACCGCGATGTTCTCCGCCTCCTCGATCGTCTGGGACCGCGAGTTCGGCTTCCTGCGGGAGATGCTGGTCGCGCCGGTGAGCCGTACCGCGATCGTGTTCGGCAAGGTCCTCGGCGGCGCGCTGGTCGCGACGCTGCAGAGCCTGGTGATCGTGGCCATGGCCGGGCTGGTCGGCGTCCCCTACGACCCGGTCCTCATCGCCGGGCTCGTCGGCGTGATGTTCCTGACCGGCTTCACCATGTCGGCCTTCGGGGTGCTGGTCGCCGCGCGGATGACCAGCATGGAGTCGTTCCAGGGGATGGCACAGATGGTGATCATGCCTCTGATGTACCTGTCGGGGGCGCTGTTCCCGCTCACCGACCTGCCCGGGTGGATGAACACCCTGACGCTGGTCAACCCCCTGACGTACGCGGTCGACCCGGCGCGCCAGGTCGTCTTCGCCCACCTGTCCGTCCCGCCCGAGGTGCAGGCCGTGTACGGACCCGGGGTGTCCTGGTCCGGGTGGACCGTCCCGGTGGCGCTGGAGTTACTGGTGGTCGGTGCGGCGGGCCTGCTCATGCTCGCCCTGGCCGTCGCCCGCTTCGACCGGAACGACTGAGGACCCGCACGCCCGGCCAAGGTGGGTGATCCGACGCACCGGGCCATCGGGCCGTCAGGCCGTCTCGTGTCCGGAGCGGCGGTCAGGCGGACTGGGCGTCGACCGTGCCCAGCAGTTCCCTGAGCCGGTCCTGCTGATCGGGGGTGAGCACCGAGAACAGCTCCTCGGCCACCCGCCTGCGCGCCTCGCGCACCCGCTCGTACCTCTCGCGGCCCTCGCCGGTGACCACGAGCAGGGTGGAGCGGCGGTTGGCCGGATCGACCTCGCGGCGGACCAGCCCGGCCTCCTCCAGGGCGTCGACCACCGGGGTCACCGAGCGTGGCACGATCCTCAGCCTCTCGGCGAGCTGCACCATCTTCAGCGGCGGCTCGGAGTCGACGATGACCCGCAGCGCCCGAGCCTGGCCGGGGCTCAGGCCGAGCGGGCCGAGCCGCTCACCGTACCCCCGCCGCAGTCGATGGCCGACACCGTGCACCAGGTCGGCCAGTTCCGTCTCCACAGCGCCGAACTTATCCCAGTGACGCCCGGAATGAATGTGAGCTAACCTCTGTTTGAGTAAACATCGCAAAGGAGCTACATGACCGAACAAACCGAAAGTGCCATACGGCACGAAACACCCGTTATGAACGACGAACCTCGCGCGCCCCTGCGGCGCGTGGTCGGCCTGTTCCGCCCCTACCGGGGCCGCCTCGCCGTCGTGGGCGCCCTCATCGGGCTCTCCTCACTCGTCTCGCTGGCCTCGCCGTTCATGCTCCGCTCGGTGCTCGACGACGCCATCCCGCACGGCAGGACCGGCCTGCTGACGCTGCTCGCGCTCGGCATGGTCGCGGTCGCCGTCGTCACCAGCGTGCTCGACGTCGTCCAGACGCTGATCTCCACCGGGGTCGGCCAGCGCGTCATGCACGACCTGCGCACCAGCGTCTACGGCCACCTGCAGCGCATGTCCATGGCCTTCTTCACCCGCACCCGGACCGGCGAGGTGCAGTCGCGCATCGCCAGCGACATCGGCGGCATGCAGCTGGTGGTCACCTCCACCGCGGCCTCGATGGTCTCCAACCTGACCACCGTGATCGCGACGATCGTCGCGATGCTGGTGCTGGACTGGCGGCTCACCATCGTGTCGCTGCTGCTGCTCCCCGTCTTCGTCGCGATCAGCCGCAGGGTCGGCCGGGAACGCAGGAAGATCACCTCCGAGCGGCAGCGGAAGATGGCCGCCATGTCGTCGATGGTCCAGGAGTCGCTGTCGATCAGCGGAATCCTGCTGGGCCGGACGATGGGCCGCGGCCCCGAGCTCACCGGGCGGTTCTCGGCCGCCTCGGACGAGCTGGCCGACCTGGAGGTCCGCTCCAGCATGGCCGGGCGCTGGCGGCAGTCCACCATCCAGATCATCATGGCGGCGATGCCCGCGGTGATCTACTGGGCCACCGGGCTCACCTCGGCCGTCTCCATCGGCACCGTCGTCGCCTTCACCACGCTCCAGATGAACCTGTTCCGGCCCGCCGTGTCGCTGCTGCGGCTCGGCGTCGACGTGCAGAGCTCCCTGGCGCTGTTCGGGCGGATCTTCGAGTATCTGGACCTGCCGGTGGACATCCACCCCGGCACCCGCACGCCGGAGAACGTACGCGGCGAGATCCGCTTCGAGCACGTCGACTTCTCCTACGGCGAGGCCCCGACCCTCTCGGACGTCGACCTGACCGTCCCCGCGGGCACCACCCTGGCCGTGGTCGGCGAGACCGGCTCGGGCAAGACCACGCTGAGCTACCTGCTGCCCCGCCTGTACGACGTGACGAGCGGCCGGGTCACGATCGACGGGGTGGACGTGCGCGACCTCACCTTCGAGGCCCTGGCCGAGACGGTCGGCGTGGTCTCGCAGGAGACCTACCTGTTCCACTCCTCGATCGCCGACAACCTGCGGTTCGCCAGGCCGTCGGCCACCGACGAGGAGATCGTCGCCGCCGCGCGGGCCGCCCGGATCCACGACCACATCGCGTCACTGCCCGACGGGTACGACACCGTCGTCGGCGAGCGCGGCTACCGCTTCTCCGGCGGCGAGAAGCAGCGCCTGGCCATCGCCAGGACCCTGCTGCGCGACCCGCCCGTGCTCATCCTCGACGAGGCCACCAGCGCCCTCGACACCCAGACCGAGCGCGCCGTCCAGGAGGCCCTGGACACCCTGTCGCACGGCCGCACGACCATCACGATCGCCCACCGCCTGTCGACGATCCGCGACGCCGACCAGATCGTGGTCCTCGACCACGGCCGCGTCGTCGAACGCGGCACCCACGACGAGCTCCTCGCGGCCGACGGCCCCTACGCCGCCCTCGTCAACCGCGACCGCTCCCTCACCTCCGCCTGACCCGGGTCACGTTCCGTCATCCACCGCAAAGCCCGCCCGGCCGGTCGTTCCCATCGGATTCCTCCTGCGGTCACCGGTCCGCTTCTGGTCTCGCATGACCGATCGGACCTGCCGGCTCCGCTCGACAGAGACCTCGCGGTAAAAAATCCAGCGGAACCTCGCGACAAAAATGATCTAGTTGTCCTGGAATGACCGATCATAAAGGGCGACACACCATAACGAATATGCCGACAAGGGGCATTGTCGCTGGTGAGCAAGGGATATAGTCTGCCGCGTGTGGTGGAACGAGACGACTACACGGCGATCCGTGACCGCATCACGACCCTCGCCCGCGATCGCGAGTTGCGTTGCGACTGGGCCGAAACGACCAGGAGGCAACGCTTCCTGCTGCTGTGGGACGCCCAGGGCCGCGTCGCGGCACGCGCGATCGTCCCGCTGTACCCAGGCGAGACACCGCACGCTGTGAAAAATCTCGAACGGGGGCTCGCCTCCGTGTTCGGTGACAACTGGCTGGAGGACTGATGGGCGCCCAGGACAGTGTTGACGTTCACGTCACCAAAACCGGCGCGCTGTGGCTCGCGACCGTGCACGGCGTGGCGGGCGGCATGTCCGCTCGCTCCCTGAAGGAGTTGCACGGCGACATCGCCGAAGGGTTGCCCTTCCTCTTCGCCGACCGAGACCGGCCGCCCGCTCCGGTGTTCCACTACACCCTGCCCGGTCTTACCGAAGACGACCTGAACGATTTCGCCGAGCTCCAGCGACGGGCCGCCGCGATCGCCGACGACTACACCAGAACGGCCAGGGCGCGCGTCGAACAGCTGGCCGGGCTCGGCCTGTCGGATCCCGACATCGGAGAGTTGCTGGGGCTGAGCAAGCAACGGATCCAGCAGATCCGCACGAGCAGGAGCGAAGACCGCCAGAGCGCCTGACAGCGCACGTCACAGCTGTCGCCCACCGCCCCCACTCTTGTCGAACGGGAGGTCACGCCTTGGCGGACGGGGCCCGGTCGAGCGCGATGCCGAAGTGGTCGAGGTAGGCGGGGAGGAGCTCGCTCTCGTCCAGGACGCGTTCGGTGCGCTCGCCGTCCACGGTGTCGATCAGCGTGCGGCCGCGGAGCGTGACCCGGCCCCGGGCCGTGCGCATCGAGCAGACCGGCGACCTGGTGAAGTGCGACCGCGGGGAGGTCGCCTGCCACCAGCACGTCGGGACGAAGTCCGCCAGTTCGTACGGCCGGGCGGTCAGCCGGTAGGCCGGGTCGCCGTTGTGCGTGATGTCGAGGTCGCCGTGGCCGCCGGGAGCGAGCCCGATCTGGAACACGCCCCCGCCGTCCCGCTGCTCCCCCCGCCCGTCGAGTCGCAGCGGCTCGTCGGAGAAGTCCCCGAACCCGACGTCGACCAGCCACAACTCGCCGTCGAGATCGACCCTCAGCGCCAGGTGGTCGAAGAGCGGCCCCGGCGTCGCACCGCCGAAGACCCGGGCGGCCAGCAGCGTCACCCGGTAGCCGAGCGCGGTCAGCACCTCGGCGAACAACCCGTTCAACTCGTAACAGAAGCCGCCGCGGCGACGGCCGACCACCTTGTCGAACAGCGCGTCGGATTCGAGCGAGATCTCCTCGCCGAGATGGATGCTCAGGTTCTCGAACGGCACCGCCCGCAGGTGCGCGAGCTGCAGGGCCCGCAGACCCTGGACATCCGGCTTCGCGGGCCGGGTCGCGCCGAGCCTGTCCAGGTAACGAGTGATCCGCGATTCGTCCACGGGGCAAGCAAACCACGCGCCGACTCCCATCGGATCTCGCCGTCGGAGGTCAGTCGCCGGATCGTCCGTGGGCGTGTTCCCGCGACGGCCTGTCCTCGACGGGTCGTGACGACCGCTCCAACGAGTGACCCCGCCGCGATCGTGACGTACTCCCTGGGAAAACCCGTGCTCAGGAAGGCTCGTCGGCCAGGCGGATGGCGAGTTCGATGCGCCAGCGGGTCTTCATCCGCTCGGACCGCGGGTCGGTGAGATAGGCCTCGTACCGGCAGCCGAACCGGTCACCGGCGGGGTTCTCCACGCAGTCGAACGTCAGGCCCTGCTCCCGCACCCACTCGACCAGGGCCCGGTTCGCCCGGCGGCCGTGGTTGACGTAGGTCAGCGTCGCGTACCGGCCTGCCGGGAGCGTGCCCGGGGAGATCCGGCCGTCGCCCTCGAACGGCTTCTCGGTGACGACACCGACCTCGACGTCCATCGCCCCGGCCATGTCGACCACGTGCAGGCGAAAGAAGGTGGTCCCGAAACCGACGCCCCGCTCGTCGAGCCGGCCGTACAACTCCTCCATGAGCCCGTCCCGTACGGCGAACATGCCGCGGAACGGCGTGACCACCCGGATGCCGGCGCAGTGCCGGTCCGGCTTGGTCTCGACCGAGGGGCCCTCAAGGATCTCCATCCGTACCTCCACGTGACCTCGGCCGTTCGCCCGCGGCTCCCGAGCGGCATCACTATGCCGTATCGGGCGGTGCCGGGTCGATGCGCCGGGTGCGCGTGAACGCGCCTCCGCTGGTGGCGCGAGGGGTGGAGACGTTCACGCGACGGCTCGCGGCCTCGCCCACGTCACGGCGGGCCGGACCGCTGTCGCGTCGTCTCACGTGGCGGAGAAGTCGAACTCCCCGTCCTTGACGCCACCGATGAACGCCTCCCACTCGGCGCGGGTATAGACGATCACCTCACCGTCGGGCCGGTGACTGTGCCGTACGGCGACCCGCCCGGTGCCGTCACCCAGCGGCCCGGCCTCGACGCAATTTCCGCCGCCGTTCTCGCTCCTCGTGCTGATACGCCAGGCGACACCGGCCACCTCGCCGGGGCCGAGCATCTCGTGGCCTTCCATCGCGTTCATCTCAACAACTCCTCTGCCGTCGCGGGGATCAGCCTGGCCGACTCCTCGCGTGTGAGAGCGAGCTTCAGCAATTCATCGTATGTCCGCACCAGACGCTCTGTATCTGGCGATTCAATGTAAACAGCTCCCTTGGCGGTATCCGCGTATGCGACCTCAGGAAAAGGATCCTCCACCCGGAGAATCCGGAACGCGCCGGTCGGGCTGGCATGCGCTCCGGCACTGAACGGGAGCACACGAACCTCGATGTTCGCCTGGGCGGCACACCCGGCCAGATGCCGGAGTTGCGCCGCCATGCATTCCGTACCGCCGACCATGCGCCGAAGCACACTCTCGTCAACGATCGCGACAGTCGCGGCGGAGCGTCACCCTTGAGGATCCCCTGACGGGCCATACGAAGTTCGAGCCAGCGCGTTCTCTGCTCGACGTCCACGTCGAAGTCGGCTGCGGTGATCACCGCCCACGCGTAAGCCTCGGTTTGCAACAAACCAGGTAGCAACGTGTTGTCGAAGGTGTGAATCTCCCTGGCCCGCGACTCCAGCCAGACGTAGTCGATGAGCCAGCCGACGACCTCTCCGGCGTAGCCGTCCCACCAGCCCTTCTGCCAGACCTCCTGGCTCAGCTTCAGCAGTGCCTCACGGCGATGACCGTCCGCGACGCCGTACAGGTCGAGGAGCGCGAACAGGTCGGGCCTGCGGATGGGGTATCCGCCGGACTCGAAACGGCTGATGGTGCCCGGATCGCGTTGCAGATACTCGGCCACGTCCTTGAGGAGGAGGTCGTTCGCCTCTCTCAGCTCCCGAAGTTGCTGACCGAGCCACTGGGAACGCAACGTGATCCACTTTGGGGCAGCCATAACCCATTCCTTCCGAACTGGTCACGCAAATCGAGGCGCGAGCCAATCGATGAGGCTGGACAACTTGTCGAGCCCTTGCATTTGTGTCGCTTTACCGAAAGTAATCAAGCGATCACATCGGGTAAACAAAGGTGGCGGCTGGCGACCAATTACGAGCTATGGGGTCACTTCAATATCGGAAAGCAGAAAAGGGATCGGGGTGGGCTTCGCTTGGAGGCCATGCCCACCCCGGTCCCGGCGGCCGGAAAGGAAACACCCGAGATGGAGCACTTCAACGGTTCCGACCACTCGACTGTCTACCACGGCACAGGCTCACCGGAGGCGGTAACCGGGAGCGAGGAAGACGCCTTTCCCGAGAACACCGGTCCCACCAGGGAGGACGTCCGGGCGCTGGCCGGTGGCCTGCCTCGCGTGTTCGCGCTGGTCCAGGAGTTCGGCGACCACGAGGGGGAGGGTGTCTCGGAGGTGGTGGCGTACGGGCTGGCACTACCGGGCGGGGAGGCGGCCACCGTCGGGGTGACCGCTCGGGGGTTCGGCAGCTGGCGGAGCGCCGACAGCGCCGCGTACCGGCTCCGCTCCGATCTGGTCTGGCTCGGGGAAAGCGAAGGGTGACCGCCGCCCCGCCCGGCCTCAGAGAGGCTCCCCGCACTTCGGCGGGGAGGGCATCTTGAGCAGGAGGGTGTCACCGCTGTAGACGATCGTCCCCACGACCACGGCCGCGAGCAGCGCGGCCAGGCAGGCCGTCGCCCATCCGGCCGCGCCGCTGTTGAACCGCCACCGCAGGAAGGGGGACGGCAGCAGCGCGGCGGGCAGCGCCACCGTGAGCACGGCCAGGGCGAGCAGGCCGCCGGAGACGACGACCAGGCTTTGAATCGCGCCCGGCCGCGTGCACCAGGCGGTGAGGTCGCGCAGCCACAGCGCGGCGGCGACCAGCAGGGTGGACGAGGTGGCGGCCGCGACGCCCTGGGCCGTCCCGGCCGTCCCGCCCAGGGCGAGAACGGCGAGCAGGCAGGCGACACCGGCCCCGCTCGCGGTCAGGACGTCGAGCTGGAAGGCGTAGGCGCCACCCTCTCCCCCGAGCACGGCCCTGGCGGTCCACCGCACCGTCAGAGCGGCCACCGCCGCCGCGACGGCCGCGGGCAGCACGGTTCTCGCCGGTAACAGCGGTGGGGCCGTACGAGAGGGATCGCCGCCCCGCCCCGAGACAGGAACCGGCGCAGGAGCAGGAGCAGGGCGGCGGGCACGGGCGGTCCACCACCACACCAGGGCCGAGATGCCCGCCAGTCCCGCCACCGTCATCTCCCCCCGCCCCGAGAACATGCCGCTGCGCAGATAGGCCTCCCACCAGCCGGCAAGCCCGGCCTGCGCTCCGGAGAGCGGTCGCGGGCCGATCGGCCCCAGGCCCACGATCTCCTGGGCGCTCCAGAGGCCGCCGGTGAACACCGCGACGTTGACCGCCGCGGCGGCCAGCCACCCCCGGAGGGGGACGGGAACACCGTCGTAGCGGCGGGCCCACGGCTCGGCCAGCGCCAGGCTGCACGCGCCCGCCCCGGCGACGGCCAGGGGCGGCACCACCACCATCGCCCACATGTTCGGGGGGACGGCATAGGTCTTGCCCACGTCCCAGATCTGGACCATCATCCCCACGGCGAACCCGCTGAGGAGTCCCGGCAGCAGCACGCGCCCGCGCGGCACGTGGCCCCCGGTGCGGGCGGCCAGGACGGCGCGCCAGAGCGCCATCCCCCACACCGCACCGAGAAGCAGCCCCACGACCAGGCCCGCCAGCCGCGTCGAGCCGGCCCAGGGCGCGGGGCCGGGTGAGAAGAACGGGACGTACGGCGTCACGGCGTACAGGGCGAGCAACGTCATGCTCGCGATCGCCCCCGCGGCCACGGCGTCGGTTACCGGGCTGTGGAAGGCCAGCTCGGGCCGTCTCACGGCGGCCAGCCGCCGCCCCGGAGCCGGGTGTATCGCCGTCGGCCGCCGCCACCACGGCTCGCGCGGCGACCGCTGCGCCGCGAGAAGGACCTCCAGCGGACCCGACGGCCCTCCCGAGACCGACCTCAGGTCGGCCGCGTGCTCGCAGGCGCGGAGCACCGCCGACGCCACCAGCGCGGCCATGACGAGCAGCCCTCCCGACCGCGCGGTGTGGTCGAGGAAGTGGGGGTTGAGGAAGATCGCCCGGCTCAGTACCACGACGTCCACGAGCCTCTGCCGGAGCGTCAGATCGGCGTCGAAGAAAGTGGAGGCCACGTAGGAGACGACCGGCACGCCGTACGCCAAGAACAGCGGCGTCAGCAGCGCGGGCACCAACGCCCACCGCACCCCGCGGATGAGCCAGACCAGCGTGACGTCACCGGCCGCCACATGCGCCATCTCGTGGCGGATCACGGCGTCCGCCTGGGCACTCGGCAGGTTCACCGCCCCCGGCGGCAGGACGATCAGGGGCCTGCCCGGCCTGCCGACGGTGAAGGGCTCCCGCAGTCGCAGCGAGCCGAACACCACCGCCGGCACCCGCCGCACCCCCATCCGCCGCGCCGCCGCCTCCACCCGGTCCTCCCAGGCGGGCGGCACAGCGCGGAACGGTCCCGCCCTGCGCGCCAGCCGGTACGGCAGCAGCAGCATCAGGACCACGCCCACTCCCAGGACCGACAGCGCGCCCCCCAGCACCCACAGCACCCGCTCCAGCTCGGCCGGGACCATGCACGCCTGCTCGTGGGGGATGGAGGCCAGACGGTCGCCGGGGAACGCCTCGGCGGCCCGCGCCGCGCACCGTCGCATCGACGCGAGCCATGACCTGGCCGACGTGATGGCGAAGACCGACTGGCCCGCGAACCCGCCGGCCAGCACCAGGAGAATCACGAGCAGCAGGTAGCGGGCGCGGGCCGGCGACGGTGGCGCCACCGCGTACCGACCGGCGGGAGGCTTTCCGGCCTTCCCAGCCGGGGGCTCTCCGGCCCTCCCGCCGAGGGAGCCGAAAGAGTCGTCGTCCTTCCCACCCGGAGCGTGGCCGGGTGTGGAGGTCACACTCACCGGGCGTCCGCGATCGGGCCCTCTCCCCTATCATTTCCGTCCGGGCCCTTCCCCGCCTCGCCCTCGTCCGGGCTCTCGCCCTTCTCCCGCTCCTCCCCCTCTTCCCCGTCGGCGCGCCCGTTCTGCCTCCGCGTTCCCTCCGCCTCGGCCCCGCCCTCCTCTTCCTCCGCGCCCCGTAGCCTCAACGCGCCGAGCACGGCCTCCGCCAGGTAGTGCGCCCGCTGCTCGTCCAGGCCCAGCGCGACGGCCCGGGGCGTCAGCACCTCGCGGACCTCGCGTTCCTGCGCAGGGCTGAGCCGCACCGCCTGACCCGGCGCGGCACCGGACGCCGCGAGGGCCGCCGTGTCCGGTGTGAGGGGATTTCGTGCCTTTCGCCCGAACAACGCGGCGAGCCGGTCGCGGGTGGTCCGCTCCAGCACGTCGATCGTCCCGTCCGCGACCCTGTCGACGGCCTTGTTGGTCACCGCCATGACCAGGAACCACACCACCGGCAGCACGTACGGGGCCGCCAGGGCGAGGTCCACGCCCATCCCCACCGGTGGCCGCAACCGTTCGTCGCCGGAGAACCGGCCCGGGTCCGACCGGACCTCGGCCACCACGTCGTCGTACAGCTCCAGCTCGCCCGGATAGGCCAGCGCCACCACCTCGCGGCCGAGCTCCACGTGGACCCGCCACAGGGCACCGGAGGCGTCCCCCTCCCCGGCCCCCACCCCGGCGACCCCCGCCGCCGCCTTCCGCCGCTTCAACGCACCGCGCCAGAACATGCCTCTCCTCTCGTACGTTTCGCCGGCACCTGGCGTAGCGGACACCACCCCCGCCGGCGCAGACTCCCATGACCCCAAACAAACGCCCATCACCATATATAGCCAACAAAAATCATGGGTCGGCGTTACGCGCACTTTTATCTAAAGAGGAACCTCAAACACGACAATTCACATTTATGACGACAAAGCGGGGTGAATTCATTCGTCGCGACCTTCGCACGGTCGGCTGACGCATTCGTCCGGGAGCCGGTTCCCCGATCCGTCCGTCGCCGCGACCCGGTCGTCGCGCCGGATGGACGGGACCCACGGACCCGGAACCGTCCTTCGCCACCACGGAGAGGGGGCGTCGCGAGAAGGGTTCAGTTCTTCACGGTCACGGAAAGGGTGAGGACGTGGTCGTCCTCGAAGAACGGATACCCGTCGCTGTTCGTCATCCTCCAGATGATCTCGCACCTGCCGGCTTGACGTGGGGCGGTGATCGACACGGGGAAAACGAGGGATTTCCCGGGAGCGGTGAAGGCGAGGTCCCGATTGGGCGGCACCGGCCGGCACCGGTCCCGGGTGCCGCCCTGCACGGTCATCCTGCGGCCCTCCCAGGCGACCTTGCCGATGTTCATCAGGGTCAGCTTCACATCCACCGTTCCACCGGGCTTCACCTCCACGGACACCTTCCGGCCGTCCACCTCGCCCTTACCGCTCTTTTCGATCTTCCAGTCGTCTCGCGGCACCGGAGGAGGAGCCGGAGAGAGGGACGGTGTCGGGAGCGGGCCCTCCGTGTCCGACGCGGAGGCCGGCACGGTGGTCAGGGGGCCGGATGACGGGCCGCGCGAAGGGTTCGCGGGCGGGGCGGGCCCTCCCTGGGCGACCAGGACGGCCGCCACGAACGCGCAGACGAGGAAGGCGCCGCCGATGATAGGGAGACCACGGAGGCCGTGCCGCACCATCTCGTCGAGCCGCCTGGGCGAGGGACTCCTCGGGACGAGGGGGACGTCCGTCAGGGCCGACAGGCAGCGCCACACGTCCAGCTCGTGAATCTCGGTCAGGTCGAGGAGGTTGGTGCGCAGAACGACGATCTTCTCGCGCATCGCGTCGAGCCCGCCCCGCTCATGGAGCAGCAGAAGCTCCTCCCCGACCTTCAGGCGGTTGTCCTCCCTGTCGGGGTAGAGCCGCGGCCTCTCCGGGCCCGCCTCACCACCGGCGCCCCTCTCACCGTCGAAGTCCTTCTCACCGCCGTAGTCCTTCTCACCGCCGTAGTCCTTCTCACCGCCGGAGCCCCTCTCACCGCCGGAGCCCCTCTCACCGCGGAAGCCCCCGGCCGGCGGCGGTCCCGCGGACCGCGCCAAGGGCCATGCCAAGGACCGGGCCAAGGACCCGGCCCAGGCCGCGCCGTCCACCTTGAAGCCGCCACCGGCCTCGATGGCCTCGTAGCGGATGGGCAGGGCCTCCTCCAGGCCGCCTCTGAGCGCCCGGACGGCCACCGCGACCAGCTCGCCGGCCTCCCCGGGGCGGGCGACGCCCAGGAGGCAGGCGCGGATGGGCCGGTTCCGGTAGTCGACGGGGGCCCCGCCGGGGATGAGGCCGGTGACCAGCAGGACGACCCCGGCGTCCTCGTCCCGCATGAGCACGAGGCCCGGCTTCTCCTGGTCGACGATCGCGAAAAGGGGCGTCTGCCGGAATCCGGGGACGGGATCGGCCACGAAGCCGGACGAGCCGACCCGTTTCCAGCCGTAGTCCTCGTCCGCGCGGGGTCCCCGGGACAGGACGAACCAGGACGAGGTCATGTCAGGCGTCCGGGTGCGAGCAGGGGATGGTCCTGGAAGACGCTGAACCCGTCGGTGGTCTTGCACCCGGAGGCGAACTCGTCGACCGCCTCCACCAGTTTGAGGTCCGTGCCGATGACCTGTTCCCACACGGATCTGAACAGGCCCCGCTCGCTGGCGCGGTACTTGTTGACGACGAACCTGAGCGTGTAGCGGAGCAGCTGGTCGGTGTCGACCGGTGCGTACACGGCCTTCGCCCTCTTCGTACGGAAGTGGAAGACGGGATGGCCGGAGAGGTCCTCCTCAAGGCGGGAGAAGACGACCGAGCCCACGGTCTGGACGGGCGTCAGCACGCAGGCGACCCGCGAGCGCAGCAGGCCGGAGCCGAGCTGGTCGAACAGCGGGCGGTAGGCGTCGGACACCCTGGCGGCGAGCTGCTGCGCGCCCTCGGGAGTGGTGACGTAACTCTCGCACTTGAGCGGCGCGAGCAGGATCAGCCGGGCGGTGTCGCGCTCGGCCATCCGCATGATCATGTCGGTGACCAGCCGCGGGGTGTTGATGAACTCGTGGTAGCGCCCGTGGCGCTCCATGAGCGCGGGGGCGTCGATCGCGACCAGCACCACGTCGGCCCGGTCCAGGGCGCGCTGGAACTTGCTGCCGCTGTCGACGGCCGGGTCGATGAGGTACTTTCCCGGATAGTCGGTGAACCGCAGATCGAAAAGCGGACTACGCCCCTTTCGTCCGACTTTGAAGAGATATTCGCGTACGTCTCCGGTGCCGACCAGTCCGTCTCGTGCGCGAACCGTGTTGGTGATCTTCTGCAGGTCGTTGAGGTATCCCTGGAGGCGGACCGACGTCCGGTGGTCCGAAGGCAGGACAGACAGGTCGGTCGTCCCGATGACCCGGCCGAACCTCTCGTACATGGAGGCGAGCAGGGTGGTCTTGCCGACCCCGACCGATCCCAGCATGGTCACATCGATGATCGACTCTTCGCCGCGCGCCCCGAGCAGGGTCTGAACGGCCTTGTTGCGGTTCACAGCAGCTCGTTCAATCGCTGGATCGCCTCGTTCCACGTCCGTATGTGCACGGTCTCCGCGTCCAGCGCGGCGAACGTGCCCGTCCAGATCTCGGCCCGGAAGGGCCAGTAGAAGGCACGCCACTCGTCCTGCGTCCGCCGCGAGCGCAGCACCCTGTCGCTGAACTCCTCCACGATGGCGAACACCGCGCCGTTGGGTTCGGCGAGGAGGTCGGCGAGCGCGTTCTCGCACTTGTACAGAGCCTCGTGGTAGACGATGTCGAGCGCCTCCCGGATGTCCTGGGGCGAGGCCTCGCCACGCTGGAGGATCACCTCCTCCGCGTCGGCGTTCATCCCGTCGAGGCAGGGCCTGATGCGGTGCTGGAAGAACCCCCGGTAGGAGAGGTTGAAATCGGTGACGATCTCCAGCGCGTACCTGACCTCGCTGGTGCCGTCGGCCCTGACCTGGCCGCCTATCATCTCGGCGAGGTCCACCAGGAAGTCGCGGCCCGTCCGGTCGCTCAGGTGCTTGAGCTTCCCCGCCCCGCGCAGCGTCTCCGCGACCCTGTCCCACATCTGCTGGACGGAGTGCCGCAGGGCGTCCTCCAGCCCGAGGAAGTGCCGGGAGAGGCGGGCCCTGCTCTCGTCCAGCAGGTGGCTGAAGGTCGCGACGTTCGACCCCTCGGTGGCGCCTCGCCGGGCGATCTCGGTCACGGTGGGGATCCCGTCGTGCTCGCGCGCCTGCGCGATCACCTGTGTGACGGCCTCGCCCAGGGCGTGGTCGGGGGCGTCCCGCTCGGCCCCGAGTTCCCAGACCAGCTGCTTGATGGCGACGGCCAGTTCCTGGTAGGTGACGTGGAAAAGATCCAGGAAGGTGGAGAACGACCTGTCGCCCGGCTGGGCCGAGCCGGCGAAGGCCGAGGCCTCCCGGATCAGCAGGCGCGCCTCCTCCTCGATCTCGGCGACGCGCCGCACCCGCTCGCCGATGATCGTCTGGTCCAGGGACTCGATGTTGTCGACCAGATAGTCGACGATCGGGTCGAAGGCGGCGACCGCCTCGGCCGTCTTGGAGCAGTCGGCGACGCGCACACCGGCCACCCGGATCGGCGAGTTCTCCACCTGCGCCTGGAAGGACCGGCAGCTGGCGAGGTTGTCCTGGTCGACGCTGTCGCGGTGGTTGAGGATCAGGAAGGACCTGCGCTCCATCGGGATCTCCGGCAGCGCTCTCTGCGCGATGCCGTACAGGTCGACGTCGAACTCGTGGATCCCGTCGCCCTCGGGGTTGGGGCGGCGCAGGAACAGCACCAGGTCGACGTCGTCCTCCAGCGCCGAGAGCAGGACGCGCGAGTCGCCGAGGTTGGTGTCGCCGAGCCCGGGGAGGTCGATGACCGTCACGCCGGACAGGTCCTCCTGCTCGAACGGGGTGGAGATCTCCACCCGGCGCACCGCGCGGAAGGTGTGCAGGGGGCGTCCGTCGACGTCGTCCTGGGCGACGAAGCGGCGGATCCGGTCGTCCCCGACGCGCTCCGGCGACGTGCGGCCGATGAGCGCGCCGTACTCGCCGAAGGCCTCGTGGTAGGCGGTCAGGTGCCCGTACGCGCTCTCCGCCTGCGGGGTGAGGTTCTCGGCCGGCAGTCGCGGCAACGCCCCCTTGCCGAACGCCCTCGGCGAGACCGGCCGGGCGCCCAGCCCGTAGCGGTCGTAGTAGGGGCCGACCACCTCGTCCAGGAAGGACCGCTCGGAGTGGTAGAAGATGTCCGCGTACGTGGCCCCGGGGAAATGCCGGATCATGCTGGGCACGCCCGTGCAGAAGTGCCCGGACCCGTCGGGTATCTCGCGGCTGGTCAGCCCCGTCAGGCTCTGCAGGAACCGGCTCTTGCCCTGGCGCGCCCTTCCCACCACCCCGATGTTGAGGGTCGTGCGGCGCAGCCTGGCCAGCGCCCGGTCGAGCGCGGCGCGCTCCAGCGCGGTCTTGTCGATCAGCTCGCGCAGGGCCGGGGCCAGCGCGGACAGCCTGGCCAGCGGCTCGTCCTCGATCCGGGTGAGCAGGTCCCCCCTGACCCGTTCCAGCTCCAGGAGCGCGGTCTCGATGTCGGCCAGATGCGCGCCGAGCGTTTCCGTCTTCGTGGCGTTCTGCGCCCGTCGTGAACGTATGGCATCAATTTTTTCGGCCCGACCCATTGTCCCCTCCAGTGGACCACCAATGCCAGGTCACCTTAGGCCATTAAAAGCTGTCAAATCAAGGAAAAACTTTATCGTGACTATTGTAGTCAGCTATAGCTGAAGACAAATAAAATGATGACTAATCACCATATTTCGTACTTTGAGAAAAATATCCGGAACGTTATTCGAGGGGCGGCCGGTGACGGAGGTGCCCGTAGTGTGCCGGGGCCCTCATGGCGAGGGTCTCTCTCGCGGCGAGGTTCCCTCTCACCGCGAGGGCCTCTCTCGCGAGAGGCACGCCCGTGGGAGACCCCTCTCGCGTGCGAGGGCCTACCGGGCCTGGGCGTCCAGGGTGGCGCGGAGACCCGCCAGGATCGCGCTCAGCCCGTACTCGAAGTCGGCGTCGGCCCTCTCGCGGCACTCCCCCGGCCCCGGGCGGTCGGCGCCCGCCTGCTCCTCGACGACCCACCCGACGGTGTAGCGGTTGACGACCAGGACCACCCGCCGGGCGTCCGCCGGAGGAAAGCCCGCCTCGCCGAGCACCTCGATCGCGGAGTCGGAGGTCGCGTCCTGGTTCCCGACGGGCCGGGCCCCGAGGTGCAGCCGCGCGCCGTCGCGGCGCGACAGCAGGCTCCGGCGCAGGACCCGTCCCCGCTCGGCGAGCCAGTCGGCCCAGTCCTGGCCGGGGCCGGGACGGGCCAGGTGGGCGAACGCGTCCTCGACCATGGTCGCGGCCATGTGGTCGAGCAGCTCCCGCTGGCCGCCGAAGTGGCGGTACAGCGCGGGTGGCTGCACGTCGAGCTCCTGCGCGAGCCTGCGCGTGGTCAGGCCGTCGAGCCCCAGCTCGTCGAGCAGTCGCAGTGCCGTACGCATCACCGTTGCCCGCGTGTGTCGCATCCGTCGCCTCCCCACGTCCCGTTACCGACGATAACTTCACGTGACGCCGAGCGCTCGGCCCGCGGCTCCGCACGGGCTCCAGGAGATCACCTCACGTTCACGCCGAGGGGGGTTCAAGGTCGCCTTGGCGATCTACCTTCCGGCTGATGACCATGACTCGGCCAACTCGGAGGCAATGATGGATCGTCGGACGGTGCTACGCGCGGCTGTCGTCGGAGGAGGAGGCGCGGCGTTCTCCGGAGCGCTGTGGGGGCAGGCCTTCGGCGCCGTCGCCCAACCGGGCCCCGGCCCGTACGGCGACCTGCTGGCCGCGGACGCGAACGGCATCCAGCTCCCGCGGGGGTTCACCAGCCGGGTGATCGCCCGCTCCGGGCAGCGGGTCGCCGGTCACACCTGGCACTGGGCGCCGGACGGCGGGGCGTGCTTCCCCGACGGCGGCGGCTGGATCTACGTGTCCAACTCCGAGATCCCGCTCGCCGGAGGGGCCTCCGCGATCCGCTTCGCCGCCGACGGCTCCATCACCTCGGCGTACCGCATCCTGTCCGGCACCAACCTCAACTGCGCGGGCGGCGCGACCCCGTGGGGCACCTGGCTGTCGTGCGAGGAGATCGCGCTCGGCCGGGTCTTCGAGACCTGGCCCGCGGGCGGGCGCTCCGGCGAGGAGCGCACCCGGATGGGCCGCTTCAAGCACGAGGCCGCCGCCTGCGACCCCGTGCGGCAGGTCGTCTACCTGACCGAGGACGAGGAGGACGGCTGCTTCTACCGCTTCGTCCCCGACACCTGGGGTGACCTGCGCACCGGAAGGCTCCAGGTGCTCTGCGCCCCGGCCGACCAGGTCACCGGCCCGGTGACCTGGCAGGACATCCCCGACCGCGACGGCTTCCCGACCGCGACGCGGCGCCAGGTCGGCGCGGCCAAGCACTTCGACGGCGGCGAGGGCTGCTGGTACGACCGGGGCGTCTGCTACTTCACCACCAAGGGCGACAACCGGGTCTGGGCGTACGACACCGCCGCCTCCACCCTCGACCTGGCCTACGACGACTCGCTGGTGACCGGGGGCGCCGCCCCGCTGACCGGCGTGGACAACATCACCGGGGCGCCCAACAGCCGCGACCTGTTCGTCGCGGAGGACGGCGGCAACCTGGAGATCAACGTCATCACCTCCGACGGCGTCGTGGCGCCGTTCCTGCGGATCCTCGGCCAGTCCTCCTCCGAGGTCACCGGCCCCGCCTTCTCCCCGGACGGCTCGCGCCTGTACTTCTCCTCCCAGCGCGGCACCTCCGGATCGTCGACCGGCAGCGGCGGCATCACCTACGAGGTGACCGGCCCCTTCCGCGCCCAGTCCTGACGGTTTCCCGGGCGGCGTCCGGCCTCCAGGCCGGGCGCCGTTCGCGGAACCTGCCGGGGTCACCCCACCTCGGCCGTCCGGCGCACGGTCCGGCGGGCGAGGAGGAAGAGGGCGAGCGCGCCGAGGACGAGGACCACCTGGCCGGCCAGGTTGGCGGTGGTCGCGATGCCGTGCAGCATGAGCAGCAGGAAGCCGCCGAACGCGTAGGTCAGCAGCGCGCCGCCCGCCAGCGCGAGCCGGTGCTCGGCGCCCCAGCCCTCACGTCGCGACCACCGGCCGATCACGACCGTCATCACGGCGAGCAGCGCGACACCCCCGGCGGTCCCCCACCAGTCCTCGGGACGGGCGAAGAACGCCGCGGACGCGACGAACCCCACCGTGCCCACCAGCCAGGGTTCCGGCGCCCGCCCGCCCGTCACCGGGCGGGGACGCCGTCCGGCGAGGAACGCCGCGACGATCAGGAGCACGACCACGGCGGCGGCGCCGATCCGCTGCGGCGGTGACGCCATGAACCCGCTCTCGTCGTGTATCCCGCTGAAGATGACGAGGGAGCCGAGGACGAACACGACACAGGTGACGGCCAACCCGAATTTCCCCAGCCAGGGGGTGGTGGCGCGACGGGGCACCAGGATCTCGACGAGGGCGATCGGGACGCCGATGCTCCAGATGGCGTGCCCGGCGACGAACCCCACGGCGTTCCCGGCGCTGAGCCCCAGCGCCGGGACGAGGGTGGCGCGGTGGGAGACGTCCCCCTCGAACAGCGGGACGAGGTGGAAGAGGGTCTGGTCGATCAGGCCCGCCTCCAGCAGGCCGTACGCGCACGCCAGCAGGATGAGCGTCGGCCAGCCGCGCCCGGCGCGCCGGACCACCTCGCGGATGATGAGCGCACCGCCGCCGTACATCGGCGCGAGGATGATCAGTCCCCAGATCTCGGACGAGGGGACGTTGCCGAGCAGGTACTCCGCGACCAGCGGCGAGAGCAGGAACAGCCCGAGGGCGGGCGCGACGCGACGCGGCATCCCCAGGCGTTCGCCGGGAGCCGCCTGAGCCGCCGGGATCGTCTGAGCCGCCGGGATCGTCTGAGCCACCTGGATCGTCTGGGCCCCCTGGATCGTCTGGGCCGCCGGGACCTTCTGGGCCGCCTGGGCCGGGGTTTCGTCAGCCAACTCGGTCGTCCGGACCGCGTGCCGCCGGTCGCCGGAGGGGTTTCCTGTCATGGCGGCGACGCTAGATCCGGACCCCCCGCGAGCACATCGAACGCGAGAGCGGCTTTCGCCCCCCTCTCAGGACGGAGCCCGGCCGCGCCTCTCCCTCCTTGGACGGAGAGGGCGGCGCCCACCGGGCCGCTCATCCAGGGACAGGTGATCCGTGGACAAGCGCGGCATGGATCCGTCCCGGAGCGTTTGCGACGCTTGATTTGACCGGAAATGCCATCTGACCAGGGAGTTAGTATGAAAGACGTGTCCGTGCCCGATCTGGCCGGGAAGCTCGCCGTGGTGACCGGTGCGAGCGACGGTGTCGGCCTCGGCCTGGCCGTGCGCCTGGCCCGGGCGGGCGCCGATCTCGTGCTGCCGGTCCGCAACCCCGTCAAGGGCGAGGCGGCCGCCGCGCGTGTCCGCGCGGCGGCTCCCGGGGCCGTGGTCTCCCTCCGTGAGCTCGATCTGGCCTCGCTGGACTCCGTGGCGACGCTCGCGGGGAAGCTGAACGCCGAGGGCCGGCCGATCGACATCCTGATCAACAACGCGGGCGTCATGTCACCGGCCACCCGGCACACCACGGCCGACGGCCTGGAGCTGCAGTTCGGCACGAACCACATCGGCCACATGGCGCTGACCGGCGGGATCCTGCCGCTGCTGCGCGCCGGCCGGGCCCGCGTCACCACCATGTCGAGCAGCGCCGCCCGCACCACCAGGATCGACTGGGACGACCTGCAGAGCGAGCGGAAGTACTCCCCGATACGTTCGTACGGGTTGTCGAAGCTGGCCAACCTGATGTTCGGCCTCGAACTCGACCGGCGCAGCCGGGCCGGCGGCTGGGGCCTCGTCAGCAACGTCGCGCACCCCGGCACGACCCTGACGAACCTCTACGCCTCCGGCCCCAACCTGGGCCGGCCGCGTCCCTCGCCGCTTGAGGCGATCATGACGAGGCTCTCCCGCGTGGGCCTGTTCGTGCAGACCGTCGACAGGGGCGCGCTCCCCGCCCTGTACGCGGCCACCGATCCGCGGGCGCGGGGCGGCCGCTTCTACGGCCCCGACGGCTTCGGCCAGTTCACCGGCGGCCCGACCGAGCTGGCCGTCTACAAGCCGGCCCGTGACGAGGCCGCCGCCGCCCGGCTCTGGGACGTCTCCGAGCGGCTGGCCGGGGTCGAATTCACCGCCTGAGGCCTTCACTCACGGCGGCCGTTCCCGGAAAGGGGAGACCCACCACATGGACAGCCTCATGGACAGGGCCCAGCTGGCCGAGTTCCTGCGCACCCGGCGGGAGGCGCTGCAACCCGAGGACGTCGGGCTGCCTCGCGGGCGGCGGCGGCGCACCGGCGGGCTGCGGCGCGAGGAGGTCGCCGCGCTGTGCGGCATGTCCGCCGACTACTACAGCCGGATCGAGCAGCGGCGCGGGCCCAACCCGTCGGAGCAGATGCTCGCCGCGATCGCCCGGGGCCTGCACCTCTCCCTCGAGGAGCGCGACCACCTGTTCCGCCTCGCGGGCCACGCCACCCCGCGGCGGGTCCTTCGGGGCGACCACATCAACCCCGGGATGATGCGCATCTTCGACCGGCTGGAGGACACCCCCGCGCAGGTGATGAGCCACCTGGGCGAGACGCTCAAGCAGACCCGGCTCGCGACGGCGCTGATGGGCGACGAGACCGTCCACACCGGGATGGCGCGCAGCACGCAGTACCGCTGGTTCACCGACCCGTCCTCGCGGCTGATCTATCCCGAGGACGACCACCCGACGCACAGCCGCCTCTTCACGGCCAGCCTGCGCGACGCGTACGCGCGGGGCGGCAAGGGTTCGCGCGCGGCCTCGCTGGTCGACGCGCTGCTGGCGGCCAGCCCGGAGTTCACCGCGCTCTGGCACGAGCACCCCGTCCTGGGCCCGTTCTGCGCGTCGAAGCGCATCCTGCACCCGCGGCTCGGCCTGCTGGAGCTGCACTGCCAGACCCTGGTCGATCCCGACCAGTCCCAGATGCTGCTGGTCTTCACCGCCGTGCCCGGCAGCGAGAGCCACGAGAAGCTCCAGCTGCTCCCCGCCGCCGGCGACCTGCACGTCTGACCCGCCCCCTCCCCGCCGGTTCCCCGTCCTTCAGGAGTGGATGCGAGACGACTCCCGGATTTCTGTTGTCCCCGGCGCGCCCGCCGGTCTCCTGTACGGGAGCGAGCACTTCCGGACACCGGACACGACCGGTCCGGCGCGCCTCCCGATACGCCGACAACGTCCGATCCCCACTCCCCGTACGAAGGACCCCATCCATATGAGTGAGACTGTTCCGCGTGGTGTCGCAGCAGGTCGCACGGCTGGTCGTCAGGTACGCCGGGCCGCGCTGATCAGCGCGCTGGTGGCCGTCATGGGCGCCTCCACGGTGTACGGCGCCCTGCCCGCGGGCGCGGCGGACGCCCCCGTGTCGCAGGGCCGGGCGGCCGTCGCCTCCTCCGCCGAGCGGGGGGACCTGTCCGCCTCGGCCGCGGTCGACGGCAGGAGCGACACCCGCTGGTCCAGCAAGTTCAGCGACCCTCAGTGGCTGCAGGTGGACCTGGGCAGGTCCACCGCGATCAACAAGATCGTGCTGAACTGGGAGCGCGCCTACGCCACCGCGTTCCGGATCCAGACCTCCTCCGGCGGCGGCCAGTGGAAGACGATCCACAGCACGACCGCGGGCAAGGGCGGCACGCAGACCCTCGACGTGTCGGCCACCGGCCGCTACGTCCGGCTGCACGCCACCAAGCGGTCCAGCCAGTACGGTGTCTCGCTCTGGGAGTTCCAGGTCTTCGGCAAGGGCTCGGGCAACCCCGTCCCCAGCGCCACCCCGACCAGGCCGACGCCGAGTTCGAGCCCGAGCCGCACCCCGAGCGCCACCCCCAGCGCCACGCCGACCAAACCGACGCCGAGCTCCACCCCGAAGCCCACCCCGAGCGCCACCCCCAGCAAGACCCCGACCACACCGGTCCCCGAGGTCCCGCCCACGGGAACCTCCGGCAAGAAGGGCGTGGGCGTGTGGCAGGCGCCCAACGTCAGCGCGGCCCTCGAAGCCTCCGGCGCGAACTGGTACTACACGTGGTCCACGAACCACAACAACATCACCACCCCCAAGGGGGTGGAGTTCGTCCCGATGATCTGGGGAGCCGACAGCGTCACCGACCAGAACCTCGCCCAGGCGAAGAACTCCGGTTCCCCCTACCTGCTCGGTTTCAACGAGCCGGACTTCGCCGAGCAGTCCAACATGACCGTGGACAAGGCGCTGTCGCTGTGGCCGAGGCTCACCGCGACCGGCCTGAAGGTCGGCAGCCCGGCCGTGGCCTGGGGCGGTGACCGGGCGGGCGGCTGGCTGGACCGGTTCATGACCGGGGCGGCCCAGAAGAACTACCGCGTCGACTTCATCACGCTGCACTGGTACGGCGGCGACTTCCGCGCCGATGCGGCGGCCGGCCAGCTCAAGTCGTACATCCAGGCCGTGTACGAGCGCTACCGCAAGCCGATCTGGCTCACCGAGTACGCGCTGATCGACTTCTCGAACGGCGTCCGCTTCCCCACGGACGCGCAGCAGGCCGCCTTCGTCACCGCGTCCTCCAAGATGCTGGCCTCCCTGCCGTACGTGCAGCGCCACGCCTGGTTCGGCCTGCCCTCCTCCGACACCGAGCCCAACAGCGGGCTGTTCCGGAGCAACGGCGTCGCCACCCCGGCGGGCCGTGCCTTCCAGGCAGCCGAGTGATCTAGGTCATCGCCAAGGACCCGGGCATGGGTCCGCGGCCTTCCCCCGGTCCGGCCCGCGCGAGTCCTGTCTCGCGCGGGCCGGACCCTTTTTCACCCGCCGATGCGAGTCCCGATGGCGGCCATGACCGTGTACGACCCCGCTCGCCTCACCTCGCCCTCTCGCCCTCTCGTTCTCTCGCCTCGCCGGGTCGGGTCCTGCGGGCGCGCGGGTTGACGCAACCAGTTGATTGCCATAGGTTAAGTAGCAATCAACTGGTTGCGATAAGGAGACGGACATGACATTCCCCGACCGGATCGAACGCACGCTCCAGCTGCCCCACCCGCCGCAGCGGGTCTGGGAGGCGCTGACCACCGCCGAGGGCCTGGGCACCTGGTTCGGAAACCACGCCGAGATCGACCCGCGCGTCGGCGGCCAGGCCAAGCTCACCTGGGACAGCGGCGACACCGCCACCCTCACCATCGAGCGCTTCGAGCCGCCGCGCGTCTTCGGCTACACCTGGCCGATCAACGGCCTTCCCGACGGCGACCCGCGACGCACCTACGTGGAGTTCACCCTGGAGCCCACCGGCGCCGGCACCACGCTGACCATGGTCGAGAGCGGGTTCGCGCAACTGCCGGGCACCGGGGAGCACGAGGCCGCCTACTCGGGCAACACCAAGGGCTGGACGAACGAGCTGGGCGAGCTGGTCGCCTACCTCGATGGACGAGCCTGACCTGGAGGCGGTGGCGCAGGAGGTCTTCGCCGCCCTGGCCGATCCGAGCAGGCGAGGCATCCTCGCCGCACTCGCGGCCAGGGGGCCGGCCACCGCGACCGACCTGGCCGCCCAGCTGCCGATCACCCGGCAGGCCATCGCCAAGCACCTCGCCCTGCTGGCCGAGGCGGGGCTGGTGGTGGCCGAGCCGGGAGAGCGCCGCCGGGTCCGCTACCGCCTGGACTCCGCGCCCATGAAGGTGGCACAGCAGTTCCTCGCCGCGCTCGCCCGCGACTGGGACGGCCCGCTGGACGCCCTGCGAGACCGGCTGAAGTGAGAGCCCGCTCCGGTGTGACTCCACCGGCCGGCCCCGCGTGACGCCGGGTCGTCCCGCCCACCGGACTCACCGCCCGGCCCCGGACCGACCGGACCCGAACCGCCCGCGGCGCCGACGCCCCCGCGCCGGCGTCGTAACCGTTGGGAGAGATCGAGATGACGATGACGGGAAACCTGCCGGAAGTGGTGTCGCGCGAGGAGTGGCTCGCCGCCCGTAAGGAACTGCTGGTCAGGGAGAAGGAGCTCACCCGGGCCCGTGACCGGGTCAACGCCGACCGCCGCCGGTTGCCGATGGTCCGCGTTGACGAGCCGTACGCCCTGGAGGGCCCGAACGGGACGGTGAGCCTGCTCGACCTGTTCGAGGGCCGGCAGCAGCTGGTGATGCACCACTTCATGTTCAGCCCCGAATGGGACGCGGGCTGCCCAAGCTGCTCCTCCGCCGCCGACGGGATCGGCGGGCTGCGGCAACTGCACGTGCGCGACACCACGCTCGTCGCGGTGTCGCGGGCGCCGTACGCCAAGATCGCCGCATTCCGCGAGCGGATGGGCTGGACGTTTCCCTGGTACTCCTCGTACGGCAGCGCTTTCAACCACGACTTCCACGCCACCCTCGACGACCGGGTCGTGCCGGTGCTGCTCCACTTCCGCACCGAAGCCGAACTCGCCGAGGCCGGGACACCGTGGACGGGTGGACCGTGGACGGAGGGCATGCGCGGCGAGGAACTCCCGGGCATCAGCGCGTTCCTGCGGGTCGGCGAGGAGGTCTTCCACACCTACTCCACGTACGGGCGCGGCATCGAGGAGTTCCACAACGGCTACCCCTATCTCGACCTCACCGCCCTTGGCCGGCAGGAGGCATGGGAGGAACCCGAGGGGCGCGCGGCCCCCCTCGGGCTGCAGGCCGGAGGCCCCAACATGCGCCTGCCCGACGAATACGACATCTGACATCGGCCTCGCCCGTTGCCTCCAGGCCGACCGGGAAACCCGTGTCTTTCACAAACCGGAATACCGCCGCGCGGACAGCGGGCAAAGGGGGCGCACCCGCATCGCGAGGAGCGGAACGACCGCTTACGGGATAACGCGACCTTCCCGAAGTCGCGGAACCGCGACAGCGGCCTGCTGCCACCGCCGACAGGAGCGGCGGTGGCAGCAGGATCACCCTGCGGGCCGACATCGATGACTTCAGCCGGCGCCGGCCGACCTTCGGGGTCTGGGTGGATCTGCCGAGCGGCCCACCCGGGTCGAGCGGACCCTCCGAGCGGGACACCCCGGCCGGGATCCGGGGAAAGGGCTTCGGGTAACACGAGAAAATAGGATAAAAAGCCTATTTGGGTATGATTCGCAAGACACAGACGACGGGTGGTTCGCGTACATCCCACCCCGCGCTGAGAGGATCATCCGCATGGACAACCCCTCCCAGGCCGTTCGGCCCACCTTCCGCACGGCCACCGTCGCGGACGCGCCCGCCCTGGCGCTCCTGGTCGACTCGGCGTACCGGGGAGAGTCGAGCCGCGCCGGATGGACGACCGAGGCGGACCTGCTGAGCGGGCGGCGGACGAACCCCGAGAGCGTGGCCGCCGAGCTGGGGAAGCCGGGAAGCCACATGATCGTCATGGAGGCGCAGGACGGGATCGTCGCCTGCTGCCAGGTGGAACACCGGGGCGGATACGCCTACTTCGGCATGTTCGCCGTACGCCCCACCCTGCAGGGCGGCGGCTTCGGCAAGGCGGTCCTCGCCGAGGCCGAGCGCTTCTCCCGCGACACCTGGGGGGTCGGCGAGATGCGCATGACGGTGATCTCGGCGCGCGAGGAACTCCTCGCCTGGTACGTGCGCCGCGGCTACACCCGCACCGGCGAGATGATCCCCTTCCCCTACGACGACGAGAGCGTCGGCGTACCGGCCAGGAACGACCTGGAAATGGAGCTCCTGGTCAAGAAACTCGGCTGAGCGAGGGGTGCCGCCGGCGGATCCACCCGTGACCGGCGGTCGCGAGGGTAGCGTGGCGAAGATGAGCGAGCCCTATCCCGACCCCGCCGCCTGGTACGCCACCCTGCCCAGCGTGTTCGTCTCGGCCTGCATGCTGCTCACCGACGCGGAGGACCGCGTCCTGCTGGTCAAGCCCAACTACCGGCCCGGCTGGAACTTCCCCGGCGGGATCGTCGAGGAGGGCGAGGCACCCCACGACGCCGCCACGCGCGAGGTGGCCGAGGAGCTCGGCGTGTCCGTCAAGGCGGGCGAGCTGCTCGTGGTCCACTGGGCGCCGCCGACGAGGGAGCGCCCCCGCGCGATAATCAACTTCATGTTCGACGGCGGCGTCCTGGAGGATCCCACCCGCGTACGGCTGCAGGTGGAGGAGCTCGACGAGGTGGCGTTCCTCCCCTGGGACGCCGCCGCCCCCCTCCTGCCCGCGCACATGGCGCCCCGCCTCGCGGCCGGGCGCCTGGCCCGCGAGAACCGGTGCCCCGTCTACCTGCCGGGCGAGCCACTGGAGACCGACGGCTGAGGAACCCGGTCACGGACCTCGCGGGGGCACGACGGAGATCTGACCTGGGATTTAGGGCGATAAAACGGGTAGGGCGGCGGTATGACCGAAACACCCCCAGACCGCGAGGGTCTGAGCGACGAGCAGGCGATCGAGGTCGAGGAGTGGACCGACGACCTCGGTCTCAACCACGAGATCGTCGAACACGACGACGAGCACCAGGACACCCTCGACGAGCGCCTCCGGCGCGAGGCCCCGGAGCGCGAGCGGGTCCCGCGCGACGGAACCCGCCTGGTGGCGCCGGACGAGGGGCTGAGCCCCGACGAGACCTCCGAGGAGTACGCCTCGGAGGTGGGCCTCGACGACGGCGACCTGTCCGCCGAGGAGCGCGCCGTCCACATCGAGCCCGACATCGAGTACCGCGAAACCTGAGAACCCCTCCGGGGCCGAAGATCCCGGCCCCTCGCGAACCGAGCACGGACCACCGGCCGCGCCCCCGGGCCTCACCGGCACGACGAGGCCCGGGGCGACCGGTCCGTGCGCTTCTCGACGACCTGCCCTACCACCTCGACAGCACGACGAAGCCCGGGGCGACCGGTCCCCCGCGACACGCACCGGCACCCCGGACCGGCTCACCACCCGAGCCCCCGCACACCGGACCGGCTCACCGTCCTGGCGTCCCGCACGCCGGGATGACCCCCGCACCTCCCACCGGCACACCCGACCGGCTCACCACCCGCCCCGCGCACCGGGCCGGCTCACCACCCTGGTCCCCGCACGCCGGGATGACCCCCGCCCGCCAACCCGGGCCCGCACCCGCACCCGCCCCCTCGCCTCCCACCGGCGATCGCGGAGCATTGACAGAAACTTGTTGGAAACATAAACTCGGGCCCGTCTGGAAAGCGCTTTCCTAGCGCCTCGCCGGGAAGCGTTCCACCCGCTGGAAGGTGGCGATGCCATAGCCGCGCACTGACCCGAGCCCTCCCTTCTCCCGAGTGCGGTGACCACTCCCGCCTCACCTCCCACGCGCGCCGCGCGGCCTCAGCCCACGGGCGGACCGGCCCGGCGAGACGACGACCGCCGCGCGGTGGGAAAGCACCGCCTTCCACGCGACCGGCGCACCTTTTCCGTACCGGAGATCCGACCGAGGATCCGCACCGGAAACCGTGGCCGTCGCGCCGATGAGCCGCGCACCGCGGACGTCCCGTACTCCTCTCCCGGCTTCACGCTGCCGCCTGACCGCACGCCGCCGCGACCGCGACCGCGCGCAGAGAGCAGAGAACACGTGTCCCCCAGATCCGCCCTCCCCCCGCCCCTCCCCTCGAAGCCGGCGGAACTGCCGCGTTCCGCACCCGGAAGCACCCGGCGCACGGCACCCGTCCTCGCCGCCGTCGCCCTCCTGATCTCCGCTCTGATCGGCCCCGCCGTGGCGGAGACCGGAGCCGCGCGGCTCGCGGACCCGGTCAACGCCCAGATCGGCTTCTCCACCGTCAACGCCCTCGGCCAGAACGGCACCACCGGCGGCGCGGGAGGCCCCACGGTCACCGCGGCCACGACCGCGCAGTTCCTCGACTACATCTCCCGCTCCGGGCCGTACGTCATCCAGGTCACCGGCCGGATCACGCTGCCCACCGGCTCCAGCGACGGCATGCACAACGTCGCGTCGGACAAGACGATCATCGGTGTCGGCGCGAACGCCGCGCTGGTCGGTGGCGGGCTGAACATCGGCCTGCCGGTCAGCGACTCCGTCACCTCGCCGCCCGCGAACGCCGTGCACAACATCATCATCCGCAACATCGCGTTCTCCGGCGCCACCGACGACATGATCAACGTGCAGATGTTCAGCCACCACGTCTGGATCGACCACAACGACTTCTCCAACGGGGACGACGGGGCGGTCGACATCAAGCGCGGCTCGGACTACGTGACCGTCTCCTGGAACAGGTTCCACGACCACGACAAGACCCTGCTGCTCTCCCACGACGAGGACGCGGGCCCGCAGGACATCGGCCGGCTGCGCGTCACCTACCACCACAACTTCTTCGACGCCTCCGACCAGCGCCACCCCCGGGTCCGCTTCGCGAACGTCGTGCACGTCTACAACAATTACTACCGGGACAACAGCTACGGCATCGCGTCCACCTACAACGCCGGGGTGCTGGTCGAGAACAACTACTTCTACAGCGTCAACAACCCCGGACGGGTGGAGTTCAGCGGGGACCTCGGGCGCCTGGTCGAGCGCGGAAACATCCTGGTCGACTGCAACCACGCCATCGAGACGCGGGGCACCGTGACCGAGCCGCGCACCTACTACTCCTACAGCGCGGACCAGGCCTCCGCGGTGCCGACCATCGTGCCCGCCGGTGCGGGCGTCGGGAAGATCTGGTGACTCCTCCGCTTCCTGAAGGGAGCGGCTTCTCGTTAAGCCGCTTGCGCGACGTCGCGACGGTAGGCGGTGCGGCGGTGCTCCAGCGCGGCGTCGTACAGGGTGCGGTGGTCATCCAGGCACGCGGTGAGGGCGACCTCTTGATGGCGGGTGGGACGCAGCAGGAACTTGAACGACCTACGCACGAGCACCCCCACTCGTGGGGACATGATCGTACTGGAGCTCGATGTAGCGCCGCACGGTATCGACCGACACCGCGCCGGCCGTGGCCACGAAGAACGACCGCGACCACAGCGCGTACAACTCCTCCAGGCGGTACTTCGGACACCACACCACGTGGTATCCGAGGTCGTACGCCGCACCGGGACAGGTGCGCACCTGACGAGTCACACGACCATTACAACAGCACCATCCATCCAACGCGCGACGACCGGAAATCTCCAATGCGCAGACCTGACCGGCCAGGGCACACTCGGGCTCTGGCGGCCCTCCCGCTCCCGATTCCCTCGTCGCCTAAAGGCGACGGTCCCCTCGGAAGGATCTGATGGAGACGACGATGAACGCCATGAACCGCCCCCTCCGCCGCTCGGCCGTCACCGCGCTGCTCCTGGTCGCCGCGCTCGCCGGCGCGGGTGGCGCCGCCGGCGCCGACACCACCGCCTCGGGTACGGCCACCGGAGGGAAGCTCGCCGCGGCCTGCACCGGCACCCCGAGCGGCTTCGCCACCGTCAACGCCCTCGGCCAGAACGGCACCACCGGCGGCGCCGGAGGCCCCGTCATCACCGTGACCACCGCCGCGGCGCTGAAGGACTACGTCGGCCGGGCAGGACCGTACGTGATCCAGGTGTCCGGCCGCATCCAGGTGTCCGGCATGCTCACCGTGGTCGCGAACAAGAGCATCCTGGGCGTGGGCACGACCGCCGAGATCACCGGCGGCGGGCTCCAGCTCGGCTCGACGACCCGGCCGGGCAACAACGTGATCATCAGGAACATCCGGTTCACCGGTGCCGAGGACGACTCGATCAGCGTCACGAACAAGGCCCACCACGTGTGGATCGACCACAACGACCTCTCCGACGGCTACGACGGCCTGCTCGACATCAAGCGGGAGTCGGACTTCGTCACGGTCTCGTGGAACCACTTCCACCACCACAGCAAGTCGGCGCTGCTGGGCCACTCGGACAACTACACCGCCGACGTCGGGAAGCTGCGCGTCACCTACCACCACAACTTCTTCGACGGCACCGACCAGCGCCACCCCCGGGTGCGCTTCGCCGAACCGGTCCACGTCCTCAACAACTACTACCGGAACAACGCGCTGTACGGCGTCGCGTCCACCGAGAACGCCGGGGTGCTCGTCGAGGGCAACTACTTCGAGAACGTCGCCCACCCGATCTACGTGGGCTACGACAAGAGCGGCCCCGGCCGGGTGGTCGAGCGGAACAACCGCTACGTCGGCTCCGGCACCCCCCAGACGGCCGGCACCGTCGTCGAGCCGCGCACGTACTACCAGTACACCGTCGACGACCCCGCGACCGTCCCGGCGACCGTGTCCGCCGGCGCGGGTGTCGGGAAGATCGGCTGCTAGCCCTCTCCCCCCGGATCGCCGCCCGCCGGCCACCCCCACCGGCGGGCGGCGGCCCACCTTCCCGCACCTCCCCGGAACCTCCCGAACCTCCCCGGGATCCCCGCGACCGCTCCCGCACCAGGAAGGCAGACACCATGCCCCAGAGAATCACCGATCCCGCGACCCGGCGGGGTACGGCCCTGCGCGCCGCCGCGGCCGCCGTGCTGGCCGCCGTCCTCGCCGTGACACCGGCCGTCGCGGGTACCGCCACCGGGACCGCCGCGGCGTTGCCCGCCCCGGTCGGCTTCGCGTCGGTCAACGCCCTCGGCCAGAACGGCACCACCGGCGGCGCGGGCGGGCGCACGGTCACCGTGACCGACGCCGACACGTTCCTGGAGTACATCGACAGCAAGGAGACGCTCGTCATCCGGGTCGCGGGCACCATCGCGATCACCAGCAAGCAGGGGGTCCGGCCGAACAAGACCATCATCGGGGTGGGCACCTCGGGCCACATCACCGGCGGCGGCCTGGACTTCTACCGGTCCTACAACGTGATCGTGCGCAACATCCGGTTCACCGAGGCCGAGGACGACGCGATCAACGTGGGCCAGCAGTCACACCACATCTGGATCGACCACAACACCTTCTCCGGCGCGGTCGACGGCTCGATCGACGTGGTGCGCGGCGCCGACTACGTCACCGTGTCGTGGAACCACTTCGACCACTCCGACAAGAGCATGCTGATCAGCCACTCCGACGGCGCCGCGGGCACCGACGTCGGCCACCTCAAGGTGACGATCCACCACAACTTCTTTGACAACAGCCGCCAGCGCCACCCGCGCATCCGCTTCGGCGAGCCGGTACACGTCCTCAACAACTACTTCCTGGGCAACGAGCTGTACGGGGTGGCCTCGACGGAGAACGCCGGGGTGGTCGTGGAGGGCAACTACTTCCAGGACGTGCCCCACCCGCTCTTCTCCGCGAGCGGCTACGCCGACAGCGGCCCGGGACGGGCGGTGCAGCGCAACAACGTCTACGTGAACTCGGGAACCCCCGAGACCTCGGGCACCGTCGTCGAGCCGCGCACCTTCTACGCGTACACGGTCGACGCCCCCTCCGGCATCCCGTCGGCGGTACGCGCCGGCGCCGGCATCGGCGCGCAGTGGGGAAATCCCTGACCTCACCCGTACGACATCCGGACGGACATCCGGACGGACATCCGGACGGACATCCGTAGGACAGACGGTCAGCGGGTGAGGGCGGCGACCAGGGCGTGCAGGTCGTCGACGACGTGGTCCGCCTCGGCGGCCTGGGGGCGCTCCGCGTGGAGGTGCCCCCAGGGACCCCGCCGGATCAGGGCGGTCCGCATGCCCGCCGCCCGTGCGGGCAGCACGTCGTTGTCCAGCCGGTCGCCCACGTAGAGGATCTCGCCGGGCTCGCGTCCCGACACCGCGACGACCTTGGCGAAGAACTCCGGGGCGGGCTTGGAGACGCCCCAGCCGTCGGAGGTGTGCACCGCGTCGACGGGCAGGTCCATCGCGACGAGCGCGTCGCGCGCCTGCGGCGGCTGGTTGCCCGCGATGATCAGCTCGTGGCCGAGGTCGCGCAGCGCCGCCAGGGCGGGCCGCACGTCCGGGTAGAGGTCCTCGGCGTCGAAATCGACCCGCAACCCGTCCGGGTCGTCGCGCTTCCACGCCTCCTGCTCGGCCTCGACGTCGAAGCCGGGCCGCAGGAGCCGGAAGGCGTCCTCGAACGACCTGTCGAGAGCCGCCATGCCGCCGAGCACGCCGAGCATGGTGAACCGGGTGACGCCCAGCCGGTCGGCCCAGCGCGACCAGATGCGCGTCTCGTCGATCAGCGTCTCGCCCACGTCGAACACCAACGCCCGGACCACGGTGCCTCCCTCTCCGTTCGAGTTCCCGATCGTAGCCCGGCCGCCCGAGGCGGCCCCGGGCGGGACCACCACATGCCGCGCGCTCTCGTACGGCCGCGTCCGAAGATCGCCCCCCGCGCGAGAAGCCATGAGCACCGGCCAACACCCCTCCAGCGGGCCGGCCCATAACCACAGGGCATGTGCTCCACGTCCGAGCACACTCTCATGCGACACTCAGAGTGCCTGTTCGGACACGAAGGGATACAAGGTCGATGGTGATGACAGCGTCTCAGCGATCCGCCCAGCGCACCGCGCCCCAGCCACCCGCCCGGCCCGCCGTCCCGGAGGACCGGCCACTCCCCCGGACTCCGAGAGAGATCTTCGAGTCCCTTCCCCCAACCCTGTGCCTTCGCGCCGAGATCATCGACGGGAATCTCATCGTGAGCCCATCCGGCATTCCGCAACACGGCCGAATCGCCATGCGCCTCGCCTTCGCCCTGCAGCCGATCCTGGAGAAGAGCGGCTGGGAGAGTTTCGCGGGAAACGTCGATGTCTGTATCGAGGGACCACGTGACACCCTCGTCCCCGACTACTGCCTGGTCCCCGTGAACGCGCCGCTCTGGGGCGAGCGCGAGATCCTCTCCTCGGGGCTCGTCCTGGTGGCGGAGATCGTCTCACCCGGGAGCATGGAGATGGACCGCGCCACGAAGCCCAGGATCTACGCGGGCTGCGGTGTCCCGATCATGCTGATCGTCGACCCGGTCGCCTCTCCTCCGGCGGTCACGGTCCTCAGCGACCCCGAGGAGGGCAGCTACCGGACCATGACCCACACCGAGATGGGCAAGCCGCTCCGGATCCCCTCCCCCGTCGACTTCGACCTCGACACCTCGATCTTCCTGTAGTCGCCGGAGCTCAGAGCTTCTCCATCGCCTTGCGGATGCGCTTGTCGGAGATCGAGTACGGGGTGCCGAGGGTCTGGGCGAAGTAGCTGACCCTGAGCTCCTCGATCATCCAGCGGATCTGGCGGACGTCGTCGTCGGAGCGGCGGGCCGGGGGGAGCTTCTCGACCAGCTCGTGATAGTCGTCCTCGATGTCGTGCACCTGGTTCATCCGCTCCCCGTCGCGGAACGCGTCGTCGTGGACCTTCTCCAGCCGTCGCTCGGCCCCCTTGAGATAGCGGAGCAGGTCGGGCAGGCGCCTGTAGCCGGTGTCGGTGACGAACCCCGGGTAGACGAGGTTGGCCACCTGGTCGCGGATGTCCTCGATCGCGGGGGTGGAGCGCGACTCCGGCAGCAGGTTCGAGACGGTGTGCCAGACCCTGAGGATGCTCTCGACCCGGGCGACGACCTCGGCGGTGGTGTCGAACAGCTCGGCCCGGACCTTGTCGTGGAGCGTGGCGAAGGCCGGCTCGTCCCAGACCGGACCGCCGTGCTCGATCATGAGATGGTCGGCGGCGCAGGCGATGCAGTCGTCGAACAGCGCGGTGGCACCGGCGTGCGGGCTGCGGCTCAACGCGAGCTTGGCCTGGTTGCCGAGGCGGCCGAGCACCCATTTGGCCGGTGAAGGCGTGTTGAGCAGCAGCAGCCTGCGGGTGCCCTCCCACATGGCCCGGCGCTGCTCGGCCTCGGTCTCGAACATCCGTACGGCCACGGTGGCGCCCTCGTCGGCGAGCGCCGGGTAGGCCTTCATCCTGCGCTGCTCGAACGTCTTGGGCAGCGCGCCCACGGTCCATCCCGTCAGGCCGGACTTCTCCAGGCCGTCGGCGGCCTTGGACAGGGTCTGGCGGAGCTTGGGGGCGAGCCTTCGTTTCAGCCCGGCCAGGTCCTTGCTCTCGGCCAGCTTCTGCTTGCGGCCGTCGATCACCCGAAAAGTGATCTTGAGGTGGTCGGGGACCAGGTCGGGCTGCCAGGCCTCGCGCGGCACCTGGACGCCGGTCAGGTTCAGCAGCTCGCGTTCCAGCACCGCGAGCAGCGGCTCCTGGGTGGGCTCGGCCCGCTCCAGCGCCTTCTTCGCGTAGTTGGGGGCGGGGACGAAGTTACGCCGGATGGGCTTGGGCAGGCTCCGGATGAGCGCGGTGAGCAGCTCCTCGCGCAGCCCGGGGATCTGCCAGTCGAAGCCCTCGACGTTGACCTGGTTGAGCAGCGCGAGCGGGATGTGCGCGGTGACGCCGTCGGCGTCGGTGCCGGGCTCGAACTGGTACGTGAGGGGGAAGCGCAGGCCGCCCTGGCGCCACACGTCGGGGTAGTCGCGCCGGCTGACGTCGCCCGCCGTCTCGCTGATCAGCATCGACTTCTCGAAGCTGAGCAGGTCGGGCTGGTCGGCCCTGGCCTTCTTCCACCAGGAGTCGAAGTGGCGCCCGGAGACGACGTCGGCGGGGACGCGCTGGTCGTAGAAGTCGAACAGCGTCTCGTCGTCGACGAGGATGTCGCGGCGCCGGGCCCGCTCCTCCAGCTCCTCGACCTCTTCGAGCAGCCTGCGGTTCTCGGCGAAGAAGGCGTGGTGGGTCTCCCAGTCGCCCTCGACCAGGGCGTGCCGGATGAACAGCTCCCGGCTCAGCTCGGGGTCGATGCGACCGTAGTTGACCTTGCGCTGGACCACGATCGGGACGCCGTACAGGGTGACCTTCTCGTAGGCCATCACCGAGCCCTGCTTCTTCTCCCAGTGCGGCTCGGAGTAGGTGCGCTTGATCAGGTGCTGGGCGAGCGGCTCGACCCACTCGGGTTCGATCTTGGCGTTGACCCGGGCCCAGAGCCGGGAGGTCTCCACCAGCTCGGCGGACATCACCCACAGCGGCTGCTTCTTGGCGAGCGCGGAGCCCGGGAAGATCGCGAACCGCGCGTTGCGCGCGCCGACGTACTCCGTCATGGGCCTGCGCGGCTCGTTCGGGGGGCGGCGGCCGCCGCCGGCGTCGGCGGTCTTCTTGTCGATGTCCTTGACGCCGACGTGCGACAGCAGGCCCGACAGCAGGGAGACGTGGATCTTCTGCTCGTCGCCGGGGGTGCCGTTGAGGGTGACGCCCAGGGTCTTCGACGTCTGGCGGAGCTGGCTGTAGACGTCCTGCCACTCGCGGACGCGCATGTAGTTGAGGAACTCGGCCTTGCACAGTCGCCGGAACGCGCTGGACGACAGCTCCTTCTGCTGCTCCTGCAGGTATTCCCACAGGTTCAGGTACGAGACGAAGTCGGACTCCTTGTCCGCGAAGCGGCGGTGCTTCTCGTCGGCGGCCTGCTGCTTGTCGGCCGGCCGCTCGCGCGGGTCCTGGATCGACAGGGCGGAGGCGATGACCATGACCTCGCGGACGCAGCCGTTGCGGTCGGCCTCCAGCACCATGCGGGCCAGGCGCGGGTCGACCGGGAGCCCCGCCAGCTTGCGGCCGAGCGGGGTCATCTGCCTGGCCTGGTCGAAGGCGCCCAGCTCCAGCAGCAGGTCGTAGCCGTCCCTGACCTGGCGCTGGTCGGGCGGCTCGACGAACGGGAAGGCCCCGATGTCGCCCAGGCCGATCGAGGTCATCTGCAGGATGACCGAGGCGAGGTTGGTGCGCAGGATCTCCGGGTCGGTGAACTCCGGCCGGGTGACGAAGTCGTCCTCCTCGTACAGCCGGATGCAGACGCCCTCGGAGACACGGCCGCAGCGGCCCTTGCGCTGGTTGGCCGAGGCCTGGGAGATCGCCTCGATGGGCAGGCGCTGGACCTTGGTGCGGTGGCTGTAGCGGGAGATCCTGGCGAAGCCGGGGTCGACCACGTACTTGATGCCCGGCACGGTCAGCGAGGTCTCGGCCACGTTGGTGGCGAGCACGACCCGGCGGCCGGTGTGCCGCTGGAAGACCCGGTGCTGCTCGGCGGCGGACAGCCTGGCGTACAGCGGCAGGATCTCGGCGTCCTTGCGCTTCGACAGCGCCTCGGCGGTGTCGCGGATCTCCCGCTCGCCGCTGAGGAAGACCAGGATGTCGCCGGGCCCCTCCGCGCACAGCTCGTCGACGGCGTTGCCGATCGCCTGGATCTGGTCGTCGTCCTCGGCGACCGGCCGGTAGCGCACCTCAACGGGGTAGGTCCGGCCGGAGACCTCCACGATCGGCGCGTCGCCGAAGTGCTTGGAGAAGCGCTCGGGGTCGATGGTCGCCGAGGTGATGATCACCTTCAGGTCGGGGCGGCGCGGGAGCAGCTGCTTGAGGTAGCCCAGGATGAAGTCGATGTTGAGGCTGCGCTCGTGCGCCTCGTCGACGATCAGCGTGTCGTACTGGTCGAGGTCGCGGTCGTTCTGCAGCTCGGCCAGCAGGATGCCGTCCGTCATGACCTTGACGAGGGTGCCGTCGCTCACCTGGTCGGTGAAGCGCACCTTGTAGCCGACGGCGTCGCCGAGCGGGGTGTCGAGCTCCTCGGCGACGCGCTCGGCGACGGTGCGGGCGGCGATGCGGCGGGGCTGGGTGTGCCCGATCAGGCCCTTGACGCCCCGGCCCAGCTCAAGGCAGATCTTCGGCAGCTGGGTGGTCTTGCCGGAACCGGTCTCCCCGGCGACGATCACGACCTGGTTGTCGCGGATCGCCTCCAGGATGTCGTCCCTGCGCTGGCTGACCGGCAGCGCCTCCGGATAGGTGATCGCGGGGACACCGGAGCGGCGCTGGGCGACCCGCCGCTCGGCCCGCTCGATGTCGGAGGTGATCTCCGCGGCGATCTTCTGCTGCGCGGCACGGTTTCTGACCCTGCGGGCCCCGTCGAGCCTGCGGCGGAGCCGCCGCTGGTCACGCAGCGTGAGCTCGGGCAGGCGCGCGTGCAGGTCGGAGAGAGGCGATGTCAAAGGAGGCGTTCCCATACTGAGACCCAGGATACTTTCGGCCCACGTGTGCGGGCCCACCCGCCACCGCGAAGGCGCGTGTGAGGCTCCACACCTGAATGCCCCCGCGTGAAGGGCCTTGCGTGCGGGCCCCCGCGTGCGGGCCCAACCGCCCATGCTGCCCGAGCCGCCGCTCCGCCGCATCCCAATATCCATCTGGTACGGGCAGCCCGCCCCGGCTCCCTCCCGGTTTCCCGCCGAAGGGTGCCCGGGCAGGAGAACGGCCCCGCCTCCCCGGGGCCGGGGTGACGGGGCCGTCGCGTTCGGGCCTCACCCGGGCCCCGCGGGAGCGGGACCCGGGATCAGCGGGTTACGGGAGCGCCGGGTAGGCGTTCTGGAGCAGCTGGCGGAACTGGGCGGAGAACCACTGGCCGGAGATCGGCGCGTCGGCCAGGGCGCCGCTCATGCTGTTGCCGTTGCGGTCGTTGCCCGGGTAGGTCGGGTCGCACATCCGGTCGAAGCCCTTGCCCTCGTTGTTCGGGATCTCCTTGCTGGAGCCGTCGGACTCACCCGGGGGCTTGATCCAGACGTAGGCGTCCAGACCGGCGGCGGGGCTGGCCTGCGGGCGCTCGCCCAGTCCGGCACCGCTCTGGTTGCACCAGTTGCCGGCGTGGAACCTGCGGTCGACGCGCGACTGGTCGACGAAGGTGTTCACGTTCGTCGAGGTGCTGGGAGCCGACGGGCGGGCCGAGCCTCCCCAGCCGTTGCGGGAGGTGTCGATCAGCATGCCGATGTTGGACCTGAAGCCCTTCTGGATCAGCGTGTTCCTGAAGGCCTGGGCGAAGGAGAGCTCGTCGACGTAGAAGTTCCAGTCCAGCCAGTCGGACTGGCGGACGCTTTGGCCGTTGACGGTGGTGTTGATGGTGAAGTGCGGCTCACGCAGCGCCGAGTAGTTGGCGGTGTTGGTGATGAAGCCGTCCACGCTGTCGAAGCCCGCGGTGGTGCCGGCGACGGTGCTCGCGAACAGGTCTGCGGCCGGGCCGAAGTTGCTGTCCCAGCCGAGCCAGCCGTGGTGCCCGGCGTCGACGTAGGTGTAGACGTTCGTGATCGCGTGCAGCTTGTTCAGGGCGTAGCGGACGCCGTCGACGTAGGCGCCGCTGTCCTTGGCCTCCTGGCACTTCGCCAGGTTGAGGTTGGTGACCAGGTTCGGCAGCGAGTCGATCTCGACGATCGTCGAGATCCGCAGGCCCGCGTACTTCGACTCGCCCATGATCGCGGCGATCGGGTCGATGTACTCGGTCTTGTAGCGGTTCAGGCCGTTCTGAGCGATGAGCAGCTCACCGTTGGAGGCGAGCGCCGAGCAGTCGCGGTTGGGCAGGTTGTAGATGACGATCTGGATCGTCAGCGGCCTGCTGCCGTTGGCCGCGTCCTGCACCAGGGCCTCGTCCAGGTGCTCGCGCAGCCCCATGGCCGAGGAGGAGCCCTCGATGGCGGCGATGCGGTCCAGCCACACGCCGGTGGAGATGTCGGCGATCGCGTCGCCACCGGGCTCGGCGGCGGCCTTGGCCGACCAGTCGGGGTTCACGTAGCCGTCGGCGCCGGAGTAGGGGTTGTCGACGTGCACCGGCGTCGGGTTGGTGCCGTCGTCGTCGGCCTCGGTCACGGCGACGGAGGCGCCGGTGTGACCGGAGGCGGCGGCCGCGACGGTGGCGGTGCCGTTGGCCTCGTCGGAGTCCTGGGCGGCCGAGACCGTCACGTTCTGCGCCGTGTTCCAGTTGGCGGTGGTGAAGGCCAGCGTGGAGGGCGAGATGGTGAGGTCCGCGTCACCCGTCTTGGTCAGGTTGACCGTGACGTTGCCGCTCGGCGCCTGGCTGAGCCTGAAGCCGACGGTCCTGGAGGCGCCCTCGGGAACGCTGAGGGAGGTCGCGGAGGCGACGATCGACGGCGTCTGGTTGCCGCCGCCCACGGTGAAGGGGACCGCGGCGGTCTGGGTGGACAGCGCCGGGGAGGCGTTGTCGTAGGCCTTGGCGCTGGCGGTGTGGGAGCCGGACGCCAGGCCCGTGGCGGAGTAGGAGTACGGGGAGCTGGTGTCGGTGTTGACCAGCGCGCCGTCGACGTAGAACTCCACCTTGCTGACGGAGCCGTCGTCGCTCGCGGTCGCCGCGAGCGGCACCGCGGCACCGGACTGGTAGGTGGAGCCGGAGGCGGGGCTGGTCAGGCTGACCGTGGGGGGCTGGTTGACGGGGTTCTGCCCGCCGCAGGTCACGCCGTTGATCGTGAAGGCGGCCGGCTTGGGGTTGCTCCCGGTCGACGCCCCGTTGAAGCCGATGCTGGTGGAGGCGCCGGTGGCGAGGGAGCCGTTCCAGGCGAGGTTCCTCGCGGTGACCTGGGTGCCCGACTGGGCCCAGGTCGCCGACCAGCCCTGCTGGAGGGTCTGCCCGGCGGTGAAGGCGAATCCCAGGGTCCAGTTGGTGAGCGGGTCACCGAGGTTCTTGATCGTGACGCTGGCGGTGAATCCGCCCTGCCAGTCGTTGGTGGTGTAGGCGACGTCGCAGGCGACTGCGGCGTGCGCCGTGGCGGCTTGCCCGGTGGCGAGACCGGCGGCGGCCACAAGTGTGGCCGCCAGGGTCGCCACCCGGTTGCGCCAGGCATGGCGGCGCGGATTGACTGTCATTCGTGATCATCTCCAGGAGGATGGTGGGAGCGCTCCCATAGTCCGGATGTTTCACGGATGTGTACAGCTTGTTGCACGTCGGAGGCCCCCGAATGGGCCGCTCTCCGCCCCTGACCTCACCGAACGACTTTCGAGCGCGATGAAAGTTTCAGATCCCTCTCCGGAGCCCTTCATGAACGGTGCGCGCCGGCCGTCGCCGGCCCCCGCGCCTCGCTCCCCCGCCGCTCGCGCCCGCACCGCCCATCCCACGCCCTACGCCCCATGTCCGGCGTACGCCGGCCTTCCCGGGCCGCCTGCGCGAAGCGCGCACCCGGGCAGGACCGGGCCCCTACTCGGTGGCCGCCATCGCGGCGCCCACGATGCCCGCCTCGTTCTGAAGACCCGCGGGGACGATCGGGGTGCGCAACTTGATCTGGGGCAGGAACTTGTCGGCCTTCTTGCTGACGCCTCCGCCGATGATGAACAGCGACGGGGAGAACAGCGCCTCGACGTGTTCCAGATACTCCTGCACCTTCTCGGCCCACTCGTCCCAGTCGAGGTCGTGCTCCTCGCGCGCGTGGTCGGAGGCGCGCTTCTCGGCCTCCTTGCCCCTGATCTCCAGGTGGCCGAGCTCGGTGTTGGGCACCAGGCGGCCGTCGATGAGCAGGGCGCTGCCGATCCCGGTGCCGAAGGTCAGCAGCATCACCACACCCGTCCTGCCCTTGGCGGCACCCGCCGCCACCTCGGCCAGGCCGGCCGCGTCGGCGTCGTTGAGCACGGTCACCGCCAGCCCCGTCGCCTCGGAGAACAGCTTCCGCGCGTCGGTGCCGATCCAGTCCTTGTCCACGTTGGCGGCCGATCTGGCGACCCCGTCGAGCACGATCCCGGGAAAGGTGACCCCCACCGGCCCCTGCCACGCGAAGTGCTCGACGATCGCCGCCACCACCTCGGCCACCGCCTCGGGCTTGGAGGGGTCCGGTGTGGGGATGCGCAGCCGCTCCCGCGTCAGCCGCCCCTTCGCGACGTCCACCGGCGCGCCCTTGATCCCGGACCCGCCGATGTCGATTCCCAGCGCTTCCATGTGCTTACCTCCTGTTGACTCCCCCTTCCCCCCGATAGGCGGCTGATACTCGTTTGCAGCGAGCGGTCAACCCGGTTGAAAGCGGTCCATCACACACTGTGGGCACAGCAGCCGGAAAGGAAACACTCCCATGACGATCAGCCGCCTCCTCGCGGGATCCGCCCTCGCCACCGCCCTCCTCGCCATCGTCCCCGCGACCGCCCAGGCGGCGACCGCCCCCGCGACCACTCCCGCAGCCGCCCAGGCCGCCCCCGGCGCGACGGCCGCGCAGGGCGCCGGCCCGTGGGGTACCTACTACGCCCCCGGCAGGAGGGCCAAGACGCACGGCTCACTGACGGTCTCCGGTGAGGACCACGCGGTCATTCCCGCCGCCGAGCGAGGCAGGATCTCCGGCAAGGTCTACGACCTGACCCGGGGCCCCTCCTGCGGCTGGGCGGTCTTCCGCCTCACCTACCGCACCGCCGACGGCAAGAACCTGCCGTTCAAGCACCGCAGCATCGTCGACTGCTCGTACCGCACCCCGAAGTCGTTCGCCTTCACCCAGCGCGACCTCTACCAGGTCGAGCTCAAGGTCTGCTCCGAGGCCAAGGCCTCCAAGCCCTCGCTGAACTGCCTGTACGCGGGCACCTGGAAGGTCCTCTACACCTCGAAGTGAGCAGGGGGGCGGGAGGCCCCCGCCCGCCCGGCCCGGCCGCCGGGCCGCCTCCCCGACAGGAGCGTCAGCTCGTCGGGGCGGCGATCCGGCGCCTGCCACGATGCCGAGGGCTGTGACGGGCACGACCGCCCCGGCGCCTGCGGCGCACCACGATGCCGAGGGCCGTGACGGGCACGACCACCCCTGCCACCAGTCCCACCAGGGACAGGTACTCCCCGTCGGGCTCGACGGAGAGGCCCGTGCTCTTCGCCGAGAAGGTGAGGGGGGCGGTGACCACCCGCTTCACCCTTCCGCTCATCAGGGTCAGCTTGCCCTTCCAGGGACCGTCGGGCATGCGCCGGTCCATGGTCACGGTCACCGGGGCGACGGCCCCGGGAAGCAGCGTGACCCCCAGGTCGGCGGAGAAAGGCCCGGCCTGCAGGCCGCCGGGGCCTTCCTTCAGCGACAAGATCCCGCTCATGTCCAGGGTCCGCTTCCCGGTGTTGCGGACCAGCGCCTCCAGTCGCACGCTGCCGTCCGGAGTGCGGATGGGCGTCAGTTTCTCGATCCGGAAGTCCGACGGCGGTTCGCCGCCCGGCCCGACGTCGAGGTAGACGCGGATCCCGACCCGGTTGACGACGCGCACGGGGTGGGAGGCGTCGGGCTCGGCGGAGACCTCCGCCCAGACGACGCCGAACCGCTCACCGCGCGAGGCGACGAGCGGCACCCTGATCGTCACCTCGGCGACCGCCGTACGGCCCGGCGGCAGATCGATCGAGTCACGATCGAGCGACATCCAGCTCACCAGCTCGTTCTGGGGACGGCCCGCCGGTGCGTGGAAACTGTTCCGCACGATGGTGGCCGCGGCCGGGTACAGGCTGATGTGCTGGAGCTTCCTGGACGTGTTGGAGATCTCCATCTTCCGCCGGATGGTGGTGCCCGGATTGAGATGGTCGACGATGTAGGAGAGCGCGCGGGGGTCGCCGCGATGGCTGACCGGCGCCTCGAGCAGGCGGATGCCGATCGTGCCCCGGGGGTCGGCGCCGGCCGACGCGCCGACCCCGCCGGCCCCGCCGACACACAGCATGGCCAGCAGCGTCAGCGCGAACGATCCGGCGATCCGGTTATGCCACCTGATGTGTCACCGTCCCGGTGTAGTCGCCCACCTGAGCCGTGATGGGGATGTTGACGATCAGGGTGGGGTTCCAGGTCGCCGTGCTACCGCCGGTGCCGCCCGTGTGGGCCATGGCCGGGATGGCGGTCAGCGTCGTACCCGTCAGCGGGACGGCCTCGGCCACCGTGGGCTGTCCGGGGATGAAGACGCCACCGCCGGTGGTGGCGGTCGTCGGCCCGGACCAGTACTCGATGGCGGTGAAGGGAATGGTCAGCGCGCCGTCGGTGAAGTCCGTCGCGTACACCGTCGCGGTCCAGACCGAGTCGGCTCCGCCTCGGGTGTCGGAGACCGACACGGGACCGATCTGCCCGGTGAGCGTGCCACCGGGAGGAGCGGAACCGAGGTCGATCGGGCCGGCCGGCGCGACGATGTCCAGGCTTCCCGCTTCCACGGAGAAGGTGACGATGGTGTCGGCGGTGGGAGCGGCCACCGCCGGTGCCGCCAGGATGACCACCAAGGCGCCTACGCCCGCTGAGGTGAGCGCGGCAAATCTCTTACGCAAGATCTCTTCCTTCCAAATGATGAGGCATGTCTTCGGAGGGCGGCAAGCAATGGATCTTCCACACTTGTCGCGATAACCCTAAGAGATCAATGACTACTCAGAGTGACGAAAACGGCAAACGAAAGGCTCCGAGATGTTCCGTTGAGAGCCAAAGCGGCGGATGGCGCCAACGGTGGCTTACGGTGTGACATCGCCATGTCCGTGAGGGATCCGAGCCCGTCGCGCACACCACATCGGCGCGACACGGACTCGCGGGACGACCACACTTTCAGGAAGCCGAGAACACCTCGGCTTCTTATTCACGACATATGTTTGTAACTATCGAATGCAAACCCGGAAGACAGTGACGTCACGTTGCCGGTCCGCCCGCGGACAGGGCTTCGGACGGGCACCGGGAACGGCCCCCGCGGCGCGGCGGACGCCGCCTCGGGCCTCGGGGCACCGGGCGGGGACGAGGTGTGCTCCTTCAGGCCCCGGACCCGGGACGGCCTCCCCCGGGAGCTCTCAGCGCTTGACCGGACCCGTCGAGGCCCTGACCACCAGCTCGGGCTCGAAGAGCAGCTCGTCGGCCGGGACCAGGGCCTTGTCGATCTGGGCGGCGAGCAGGTCGACGACCGCGCGGCCCATCGCGTCGATCGGCTGGCGCAGCGTCGTCAGCGGCGGGTCGGTGCAGTTCATCAGCGCGGAGTCGTCGTAGCCGATCACCGAGACGTCGTCGGGCACGGAGAGCCCCGCCCTGCGGGCCGCCCTGATCGCGCCCAGGGCCATCACGTCGCTGGCGCAGATGACACCGGTCACACCCCTGCGGATCAGCCGAGCGGCCGCCGCGTGCCCCCCTTCCAGGGAGAACATGGTGTGCTCCACGAACTCGGGGTCGAGGTCGGCCGCGTCCAGCTTGCGCCGCGAGGGCACGTGGTCGGGGGGGCCGAGCACCATGCCGATCCGCTCGTGGCCCAGCGACCGCAGGTGGCCGAGCGCCATCTCGGCCGCGGCCACGTCGTCGCAGGAGACCTGGGGAAAGGCGAGGTGCGCGACCGCGGCGTTCACCAGCACGGTCGGCAGGCGCCGCTCGCGCAGCAGCTCGTAGTGCTCGTGGGAGGCGTCCGCCTGGGCGAACAGGCCTCCGGCGAAGACCACGCCGGACACCTGCTGCTGGAGCAGCAGGTCGACGTACTCCGCCTCGGAGACGCCGCCCAGGGTCCGGGTGCACAACACGGACGTGAACCCCTGCTGGGCCAGCGCACCCCCGACGACCTCGGCGAAAGCGGGGAAGATGGGGTTCTGCAGCTCGGGGAGGACGAGCCCGACCAGCCGCGCCCTGTCACCCCGCAGCTGGGTCGGCCGCTCGTAGCCGAGCACGTCGAGCGCCGTCAGGACGGCCTCACGGGTCGCCTCGGACACTCCGGGCTTCCCGTTGAGCACGCGACTGACCGTCGCCTCGCTCATCCCGACCTTCTTGGCCACTTCTGCAAGCCGTCGTGTCATGATGAAACTATAAGGCAAGAGAAGCAATTACTTGCGGCGACTTGCGAAAGTTACGTCAACAGTCAGGCCGGGCGGGCCGTCCCGGTCAGCTTTCGGTGATCCTGCCGCCGTCGACGTGGACCCGCCGGGTGGTGTGCACCGCGTCCAGCATCCGGCGGTCGTGGGTGACCAGCAGAAGCGTACCGGGGTAGGAGGCGAGCGCGGACTCCAGTTGCTCGATCGCGGCCAGGTCCAGATGGTTGGTCGGCTCGTCGAGCACGAGGAGGTTCACCCCGCGCGCCTGCAGCAGCGCCAGCGCGGCCCGGGTCCGCTCCCCCGGCGACAGGGTGGCGGCCGGTCGCGGCACGTGCGCGGCGCGGAGCCCGAACTTGGCGAGCAGCGTGCGGACCTCGCCGGGAGCCATGTCGGGCACCGCCGCCCCGAAGGCCTCCACCAGGGGCTCGTCCCCGAGAAACAGCCCCCGCGCCTGGTCCACCTCGCCGACGACCACCCCGGGGCCCAGCGAGGCGTTGCCCTCGTCCAGCGGCAGCCGGCCCAGGAGCGCGGCGAGCAGGGTGGACTTGCCCGAGCCGTTGGCGCCGGTGACCGCCACCCGCTCGGCCCAGCCGACCTCCAGGTTCACCGGGCCGAGGGTGAACGCGCCGCGCCGGACCACGGCCTCGCGCAGCGTCGCGACGACGGCCCCCGACCTCGGGGCCACCGCGATCTCCATGCGCAGCTCCCACTCCTTGCGGGGCTCCTCGACCTCTTCCATCCGCTCGATCAGCCGCTCGGTCTGGCGGGCCTTCGCGGCCTGCTTCTCGGTCGTCTCGGTACGGAGGTTGCGGCCGATCTTGTCGTTGTCGGTCGCCTTGCGCCGCGCGTTCTTGACGCCCTTCTCCATCCAGGCGCGCTGCATCCCCGCGCGCTGCTTGAGGGCGGCGACGGTGCCGGCGTACTCCTCGTACTCGTCGCGGGCGTGCCTGCGGGCGACCTCGCGCTCGGTGAGATAGGCCTCGTAGCCGCCGCCGTGCACCCTGACCAGCTGCTGGGCGAGGTCGAGCTCGACGACCCGGTTCACGGTCCTGGCCAGGAACTCGCGGTCGTGGCTGACCAGGACGGTCGCGGCGCGCAGGCCGGTGACGAAGCGTTCGAGCCGCTCCAGCCCCTCCAGGTCGAGGTCGTTGGTGGGCTCGTCGAGCAGGAAGACGTCGTAGCGGCTGAGCAGCAGGGAGGCCATCCCCGCCCGCGCGGCCTGGCCGCCGGAGAGCGCCGTCATCGGCCGGTCGAGCTCCACGGCGAGGCCGAGCTCGGCGACGACCTCGGCGGCCCGGTCCTCCAGGTCGGCGCCGCCCAGGGCGAGCCAGCGCTCCAGGCCGGTGGCGTAGTCGTCGTCGGCTCCCGGGGTCCCGTCCACCAGCCCCTGGGTCGCGGCGTCCAGCGCGCGCTGCGCGGCGGCCACCCCGGTACGGCGGGCCAGGAAGTCCGCGATCGTCTCACCCGCGCGGCGCTCGCGCTCCTGGGGGAGGTAGCCGACCGACGCCGAAGGCGGGCTGAGCCGCACGGAGCCGTGCTCGGCGGGCAGGAGCCCGGCGAGGATCCGCATCAGGGTGGACTTGCCCGCGCCGTTCACGCCGACCAGGCCGACGACGTCGCCGGGGGCGACCACCAGGTCGAGCCCGGTGAAAAGCGCTCGGTCGCCGTGTCCGGCGGCCAGGTCCTTGGCGACGATGGTGGCACTCATACGCAAACGCTATCCGCCCGCCGACACCGCGGCGCCATGCCCGATATGTCTGTTATGTCGCATTAAGAGCCCCAAGGCACCTCGCGCGGACGCCGCCATACACCCCACCCGTGTCCGGAGTGCCCTATTCCCGACAAAACGGACATATCACACTTTTCAGAGAAAATTTTTTGTTTCGCGACAACTGGCGGCTGACCTGCCCGTTCTCACCGGGAAACGTTACCTTACGGAGATCTAAACCAGCTTTTTTCGGCACTTCAGGCAACATCAGTCGCTTCTGTGCCGTCTTATGGGACGGAGACGGTCAACTGACCGCCTCCGAGGACGGGGAGAAAAGGAAAGCGTCTTGATGAAACGAATCGCCGTCGGTCTGCTGTCCGCGGCAGTGAGCGGCTCGATGCTCCTGTCGGCGGGAACGGCCTCCGCAGAGCGAGTCGCTCTCAGCGTGCGCATCGACAACGTCAGCCCGAACCCGATCGTCGTGAAGGGCGACGACGACACCAGGGTCAGCATCGAGGTTCGTACCACCGAGGCCACCCGCGTCGAGCTTCGCCTCAGGCCGGTCTCCGACCAGGCCCGCACCCAGGCGGCGGAGGAGCCCAGGCTCCTGCACAAGGGTGACCTGTGGCGCTTCACGACCAGCTTCGACGAGAACGACTTCGAGGGCCGCTGGGTCGCGATCGCCGACGCGTACGACAAGGACGGCAAGAAGGTGACCGACGAGGTCAACTTCTCCGTGGTGCACGAGAAGGCGGAGAAGGCCGAGACCCGCATCTACCGGTTCTCCGCCAACCCCGAGAAGGTCCGCAAGGGCCGCTCGGTCTACTTCACCGGCCGTCTCCAGGTGGACGACGACCGCTGGAAGGGCGTGCGGGGCGAGGAGGTGGAGATCTACTTCCGCAAGCGCGGCTCCAACACGTGGAAGTTCGTGACCTCCCCCGACACCGGCTGGAAGGGCACGTTCCGCGCCAAGGCCCGCGCGTACAGCAGCGGTGAGTACCGCGCGATCTTCGACGGCAACGACGAGCTCTCCGAGAGCCGCAGCCGGTCCGACTGGGTGCGCGTCTACACCCGCCGCTGGTAGTCCCGCCTGACGGTCGCGCCGCGACCGGACGGTAACGACGCGGAAGCCCGGGGCGACCCGGGCTTCCGTCGTTTCCGGCGTTCCCCGGCGAGGTCTCCCGGTTGATCCCCCGGCTTTCGGGCAGCGGAGGGGTACGACGACCGGAGGGAAGCCGCGCCGATGACGACCGGTGATTTCTACGACTACTCCGAGCTGCTGGAGGAGCACGAGAAGGAGATCGTGCTCCGGGTACGGGAGTTCATGGCGCGGGAGGTCGCGCCCATCGCGAACGAGGCGTGGACCAACGCGCGTTTTCCCCACCAGCTGGTTCCCGAGTTCGCCAAGCTCGACATCGCGGGCCTGGCCTACCGGGGGGCGCGGAGCCTGCTGACCGGGTTCGTGGTTCTGGAGATGAACCGGGTGGACCCGTCGATGGGCACGTTCTTCGGCGTCCACGACGGCCTGGCGATGGGCAGCGTCGACCGGCTGGGCTCGGAGGAGCAGCGGGAGCGGTGGCTGCCGTCGATGGCGGCGATGGAGAAGATCGGGGCGTTCGCGCTGACGGAGCCCGAGGGGGGCTCCGACGTCGCGGCGGGGCTGCGCACGACGGCCCGGCGCGAGGGCGACGTGTGGGTGCTCAACGGGGCCAAGCGCTGGATCGGCAACGCGACCTTCGCCGACCTGATCGTGGTGTGGGCCAAGGACGAGGCCGACGGCCAGGTCAAGGGCTTCGTGGTGGAGAAGGGCACGCCCGGCTTCGCCGCCACGAAGATCGAGAACAAGATAGCCCTGCGGACGGTGCAGAACGCCGACATCACGCTCACCAACTGCCTGGTGCCGGAGATCAACCGGCTGCAGAGGGCCAACGGCTTCCGCGACACCGGCACCATCCTGCGGCAGACCCGGGGAGGCGTGGCCTGGCAGGCGGTGGGCTGCATGACGGGCGCCTACGAGCTCGCGCTGGAGTACGCCAAGACCCGCGAGCAGTTCGGGCGGCCGATCGCGGGCTTCCAGCTCGTGCAGGACCTGCTCGTACGGATGCTGGGCAACGTCACCTGCTCGCTGGGCATGGTGGTGCGGCTGGCACAGCTCCAGGACGCGGGCGTCTACAAGGACGAGCACTCGGCCATGGCCAAGGCCTTCTGCACGGCGCGGATGCGCGAGGCCGTGGGATGGGCCAGGGAGATCCTGGGCGGCAACGGCATCGACCTCGACTACGACGTCGGCCGGTTCGTGGCCGACTCCGAGGCGATCTACTCCTACGAGGGGACGCGCGAGATCAACACCCTGATCGTGGGGCGGGCCATCACCGGCACGAGCGCCTTCGTCTGAGCTTTCTCGTCAGGGCGACGACGGCACCGGTCAGTGGTCGCGGCGGGTGACGAGCCGGGCGAGTGTGGCCAGCTCGGCGGCGGGCCGGGACAGCGCGCCCGCCGCCGCCAGGTGGCGCAGGGCCCGCGCGAGCAGTTCGTCGGCCTCCACCTGGGTCCAGGCCCGCCCGCCCGCGGCCTCGACGAGCTCGGCCGCGCGGACCAGCTCGGTGTCGGAGAGCGGCCGCTCCCGGTGGTAGAGCCCGGCCAGCTCCCGTCCGGCCGGGGTGCCCGAGGTCAGGGCGGCGACGACCGGGATGGACTTCTTGCGGCTGCGCAGATCCGAGTGGACCGGCTTGCCGGTCGCCTCCGGGTCTCCCCAGACGCCCAGCAGGTCGTCGACGAGCTGGAAGGCCAGCCCCAGGTCCCTGCCGAAGGCGACGAAGTGCTCGACCTGCTCGGGGCGCCCGCCGCCGAACAGGGCGCCGAGCCCGCAGGCGCACCCCAGCAGGGCCCCGGTCTTGCCGGCCGCCATGCTCATGCACTCGGCCGGCCCGACGTCCTGGCGCTCCTCGAAGGCGACGTCCGCGCTCTGGCCGTCCAGCAACTCCTGGACCGCGGTGCTGAAGATCCGGGTCGCCTCGGCGGTGACCGGGTGCCCCCCGGTCGCGAGCACGTCGAAGGCGAGCGTCAGCAGCGCGTCACCGGCCAGGATGGCCGGGCTGACACCGAAGACGGCCCAGGCCGTGGGGCGGTGGCGGCGGGTCCGGTCACCGTCCATCACGTCGTCGTGCAGCAGGGAGAAGTCGTGCACCAGCTCGACGGCGGCGGCCGGCCGGAGCGCCGAGGCGGCGGTGCCGCCGACCGCCTCGGCCGACAGCAGGGCCAGCGCGGGACGGATCGCCTTGCCCCCGCCGGTCGTGGACGGCCGGCCCCGCTCGTCCCACCAGCCGAAGTGGTATCCGGCGATGCGCCTCATCGACGCGGGAAGCGTGTCGGCCGCCGGGCGCAGGGTCGCCTCGACCATGTCCCGGCTCCAGGCCAGCACCTCACCCGCGGACCGCCCGTCCGTCGACGTCTCTATGGTCGTCATGCTCGCTCTCCTCGCTCGGCGGCCGGCCCGCGGCCCCCGCGTCCTCAGTGGCCGATCTCGACGTCTTCCAGGATTCCGAGCGCGTCCGGCACCAGGACCGCGGCGGAGTAGTAGGCGCTGACCAGGTAGGAGATGATCGCCTTCTCGCTGATGCCCATGAAGCGGACCGACAGGCTGGGCTGGTACTCGTCGGGGATGCCGGTCTGGTGCAGGCCGATGACCCCCTGGTTGTCCTCGCCGACGCGCAGGGCCAGGATCGAGGTGGTGCGGGTTTCGGTGATGGGGATCTTGCTGCAGGAGAAGATGGGGACGCCCCGCCAGGCGGGCACCCCGCTGCCGCCGACGTCGACGCCCTGCGGGTAGAGCCCGCGCGCGTTGCACTCGCGGCCGAAGGCGGCGATGGCGTGCGGGTGGGCCAGGAAGAAGCTCGTGCTCCTGCGGCGGCTGAGCAGCTCGTCGAGGTCGTCGGGGGTGGGCGGGCCGGTGCGGGTGTGGATGCGCTGCTTGAGGTCGGCGTTGTGCAGCAGCCCGAACTCGCGGTTGTTGATCAGCTCGTGCTCCTGCCGCTCGCGCAGCACCTCGATCGTGAGCCGGAGCTGCTGCTCGATCTGGTCCATCGGGTCGTTGTAGAGGTCGGCCACCCGGCTGTGCACCCGCAGGACCGTCTGCGCGACGCTCAGCTGGTATTCGCGCGGGGCGAGCTCGTAGTCGACGAACGTGCCCGGCAGGTCGGCCTCTCCCGCGTGCCCGGCGGCCACCTCGACGGCGGCCTCGCCGTACTTGTTGCTCGGCCCCTGGGCGGCCGTCTCCCGCTGCCGCAGGTGGGCCTGGAGCGTCTCCGCCTGCTCGGCCAGCTCCAGGAAGGCCTGCCGGGGCAGGATCATCGCCGTGCCGCTGGTGACCGCCCTGGCGGTGAACGGCCACTCGCGCTCGTCGCCGACCAGCGCGTCGTCGCCGAAGTGGTCGCCCGAGGCCAGCACGGTCAGCACGATCTCGTCGCCGTACGGCCCGGTGCCGACCTTGTTGACCTTGCCGTGCGCGATGACCACGACCTCGTCCGCGGGCCGCCCCGCCTCCACGAGCACGTCACCGGCCTGGAAGTCCCGCTGGGCGAACCGGCCCGCCAGCGCGTCGAGGACGTCGGAGTCGTCGAACCCGCGCAGCAGGGGCAGCTCGCACAGCTCGGCCGGGATGACCGCCACCTGCGAGCCGGAGTTGGTGAAGCTCACCCGCCCGTCGCCGATCGTGTAGGTCAGCCGCCGGTTGACCCGGTAGGTGCCGCCCGAGACCTGCGTCCAGGGGAGCATCCGCAGCAGCCACCGTGAGGTGATCTCCTGCATCTGGGGAGTCGACTTGGTCGTCGTCGCCAGGTTACGCGCGGCTTCCGTACTCAGACTCAGCTGCGAGCGGCCAGCCTCGAACTCCGTCACAACACACCACCGATCCGTACTCGTACCTACAGGGGAGAGAAGACATGAATCAACCAGGGGGGAACGTCAATCACCCGCGAAAGGAACGGCAGAATCGTTGACCCCCCGATGCGCGGAGCCGGATGCGGCCCGCCATCGTGGACGCCCTAATCTTGGGTTGCCCTTAAATATCTTGTCAAGCATTGAATAGGATCCGGCCGATAATAAACAAAGCCGCCTCCACCAAATGCCCGAAAAAGATTGAATGTCTTATTCATTTGGCAACCGGCTCACGTAAAAGGCATTATGAGCTGGGAATATCTCTCATTTCAGACATCATGCCGCACATCCCCGGCAACCGACGGAACGCCGTGGAGACCCCCTCTCCGCACGGCACGGAAAGTTCCACGGACCGCTCCGGGAGCAGCACGCGAGAACACGTCGAGACGACAGCCAAAAGGGAAACACCGCCTCAGGCGGCATTCCCCATAAAAGATGAAAATCAGGAAGAACCGGTCAGCGCGGTCGTTCCGGTGCGCGGCCCAGGAGTTCGGCGAACAGGTTCTCCCAGAGCGGCATGATCATTTCGGGCGTGTAGTCACGCGCGGTGACGGCCGCGGCGGCCCCCATCCGCTCCCGCAGCCCCCGGTCCTCGATGAGCCGGATCATCGCCGCCGCCAGCGCGCCGACGTCCCGGGGCGGGACGAGCAGCCCGTCGATCCCGGGGGTGAGCACGTCGGCCGGGCCGGTCGGGCAGTCGAAGGCGACGACCGGCAGCGCCTGGGTCATCGCCTCGATCATCACCATCGGCAATCCCTCGAACCGCGAGCTGAGCACGTAGAAGGAGGCCTTGGCCAGCTCCTCGTCCAGGTGGTCGGTCCGCCCCATCAGGGTGACGTTGTCGCGCAGCCCGTGTTCCTTGAGGAGCTCGCGCAGCGCGTCCTTCTTCGGGCCGGTGCCGTAGATGCGCAGCCGCCAGTCGGGATGGTGGTCGACGACCTGCCGGAACGCGGGGATCAGCAGGTCGAAGCCCTTCTGCCCGACGAGCCGCCCGGCCGCGACCACGAGCCTGTCCTCCTGCCAGGCGAGCGGCCGCCGCACGGGGCCGACCGCGTTGGGGACGCGCACGACGGGGGTGCCGGGCAGGAGCGCCTGGTACTCCCGCCTGTCGGTCCCGGTGAGCACGGCCACCGCGTCCAGGGCTCCGTAGTGGCGGGCGATCGCCCTCCGGACCGCCTCTGGGTGGGTGGCCAGGTTCATGTGCTCCTGGGCGACCCTGACGACGCTCGTGGGAGCGCGCCGGGCGGAGATGAGGTTCAGCGCGGGGCGGGTGGTGACCAGGACGCCGTCCTGGAGCGCGGAGACGTAGTCGATGACGGCCCGCTCCACGCGCTCGGTGAAGTAGGAGGCCGCGAACTCCCCCGCGGGCACGATCTTGCCGCGGATCCGCCGCCAGGCCCTGCGCCCCACCGAGTCCGAGGGCCTGCCGTCCCGCTGGTCCGACAGCGCCAGCAGGCGGACGCGCGCGTCGATCGGGAACTGGGGCCTCTCCCTGCGGCGCACCGCGCTGACGATCTCGACCTCGTGCCCGGCGGCGGCCATCGCGTTCGCCTGGTTGATCACCGTGCGGATCGTCCCGCCCATGCCGTACGCGTGCAGGAGCATGTAGCGGATCTTCATGGGCCCGCAGGCCCCGGGGATCGCGGGCGTCATGTGGACTCCGCGGCGCCCGGCAGGTAGCCCCAGCTCTGGCACATCGGCCTGAGCGACTCCGGGATCTCCTTCTCCCCCGGCAGGTCGCGCGCGGGCTGCACGCTCCCCGAGCGGATCTTGTCCTTCCAGTCGCCGAGCCCCTTCTCCAGCACGGCCTGCTCGCCGTACGCCAGCATCTCCGGCTCCCAGGGGACGCCGAGGAAGTCGCAGAGGCGGCGCGCCTCGGCCCCGGGGTCGGCGGTCAGGTCCTCGTAGCGCACGGTGCACCCGCTGAGCGCCCCCCGGGCCCGCTGCACGGCCTTCATGTAGCGCAGGGCGTCGAGCGCCGCCTCCTCGGGCGTCCTCTTGCCGGCGCCGGCCTCGTACCACGAGCTCGCGACGGACGCCGGGTGGCGCAGCAGGAAGACGAACCGGGCGTCGGGCCAGCACGCGGCGATGCGCCGGTACGCGAAGGCGTTGGCCGGCGTCTTGTCCACGACGAACGTCTTGCCGCTCTTGACCAGCTCACGGTGGAGCACGCGATCCCACAGCAGGTGTTCCAGGTCGGCCCGCTCGTGCCCGAGGGCTCCCATCGCCTTCTCGGCCAGCGAGGTGCCGAACTCCACCCGGAGCCTGCGCACGTGCAGCTCGTGCGGGGCGTGCAGCATGGAGTGGGCGTTGAGCAGCGCCCTCAGGAGCGTGGAGCCGGACCTGACCGGCGAGAGGATGAAGATCGGGGCGACCAGCAGCCGGTCGACCTTCGGGTCCGCGGGCGGCCTGAACGACTCCTCCGCGGCCGCGGGTGCCCTCGTGATCACGGCTGGACCAACTTTCCCTACTCGGTTAAGCTGGAATCCGGTTAGCCTGACAAGGGCGTCGTTTGCCTTGCGCTGCCAGTCCATGCCCAGGGAGGGTAGCCACCTTTCCTGGCATTTAACTGTGTGTTCACTTAGGAACACCTCTCCGTCCACGGGCGCACCCGCGCCGTCGCGGCTCTCGGGCAAGGGCGGGACGAGCCGGTGATTCACCCTCCCCGCGCGGGGTAGTGACACGTTCTCACAGCTCAGACGGCATGCGCGCCGACAGCGACCACGCCCCGGCACGCCGCCCCCGGCTCACCGCGCCCCGCGAGGAGAAGATCGAGTGACCCACGACGTACGACCGGATCCGGCCTCCTCCCGGATCTCACCGGACACCTCGGCCCACGACGTCGACGACGCCACCGCCGAGGCCCTGGGAAAGCTCTCCGAGGCCCTGGAGACGACCGAGAGGGCCCGCGGGCACCTCTACTCCTTCCACCAGCTGACCGGGCACGCCGACCTGCAGCTCGACGAGGCCGTGAGGCTGCTGCGCGCCGCGGGCCACCCCGAGACGGCCGACCTGGTGACCCGCGAGCTGATCGGCCTCGACGTCATCCCCGGCCGGTGGACCTTCCAGGTCGTGGAGGAGTACGAGGACGGCTACCACAGCGTCTTCACCGGCATGGAGAAGCGGATCAGGGACGAGCTGGCCGGCGGGCGCCGCCACATCCACGAGGCCCGGATGAAGGAACGGCGCCAGGGCTGACCCGCCCTCCCCGCGCCGGGCGCGCCACCGCCCCGGGATGTCCGGCGCGTCTTCGCCCCCGCTCCCCCGGGGGCCGGGATTCCGGCGTACGGGCCCGGCGGCGGGCCCCGTACAGTGTGAGGCATGGGGATGGTCAAGACCGTAGGGCTGGTACTGCACCCGCAGCGCGATTCGAAGGTGGCCATCGACACGATCGTGGAGTGGGCCCGAGCCCGTGACGTCACGGTGCTGGGGCTGCCCGACGAGGTCGGCCGCATCGACTGCAGCGCCGTGTCGGTCGACGGCTCCACCCTGGTCGAACGCGCCGACCTGCTCGTCAGCCTCGGCGGCGACGGCACGATGCTGCGCACCATGCGGCTCATCTCGGGGCGCAAGACCCCCGTCCTCGGCGTCAACCTCGGCAAGCTGGGGTTCCTCGCGGAGATCGACGTCGACGAGCTGCCACCCGCGCTGTCGGCCATCGACAACCACGACTACACGGTCGAACCGCGCATGGCGGTGCGGGCGACCCTGCCCGACGGCACGGCGGTGACCGCGTTCAACGACATCGCCCTGGTGCGGATACCGGGAGACGGATTGTCGGCGGTGTCGATCACCGTTGAGGGGCACCCCTTCGTGCGCTACGCGGCCGACGCGGTGATCGTGGCCACCCCCACCGGGTCGACCGCCTACAGCTTCTCCGCGGGCGGTCCCATCGTGTCGCCGACGGTCGAGGGGTTCCTCGTGGTCCCCGCGGCGGCGCACTCGTCGTTCAACCGGGCCCTCGTGCTGTCGGCCGACGAGCGGGTCATGCTCGACCTGCTGCCGACGAGCGGCCGGCTGGCCGTGGAGGTGGACGGCACGGTGGCCGCGCACCTCACACCGGGGGACGGGCTCGGCGTCACCGCGATCCGCGCCGCCGCCTGGGTGGTCAGGCTCGGCCCGAAGAGCTTCTACGACCGCGCCCGGCGCAAGCTCCGCGTCAACGGCAGCGCCGAGGTCGACTAGACCGCTTCGGAATCAGCGCACCGCCCCGGCGCCCGCCGGGGCGGGCTCCTTCCCGCGCCCCGCGCTGGTCACGGGCGTGGCGACGACGTTCAGGTGACAGCGCCGGTCATGAAACTTTCATGCCCCGCTTGACAGCGGGAAAGCGCTTACCTAGCTTGTGGGTTGTTCGCTCACATGTACGCGGATCGCATATGTGAACGGCGAGTGCTCGCTGGGGGGATTCCGAACCGCAGGTCGCGACCGGCCTGCCGGACCAGCAAGGAGCTCGACTGTGCTGTACAGAATCAACGGGAGGGCGGCCGGCGTCTTCGTCGCCGTCGCCGCCCTCGCCCTGTCGGGAGCGGTGGCGGGCGTCTCCGCCGCCTCGGCCGCCGCCCCCTCCCCGGGGAACTACAACCTGGTCAACAACGGCAGCGGCCTGTGCCTGACCGTTCCCGGCGCCAGCTCCTCCAGCGGCGTCCAGCTCACCCAGAGCGGCTGCGGCGGTTCGGGGCAGTCCTGGACCTTGACCGGGAGCGGCACCCAGCTCAAGGCCGTCCACAGCGGCCTGTGCGCGGGCGTCAAGGACGCGAGCACCTCCGCGGGCAAGGCGGTCCAGCAGGAGAGCTGCTCGGGCGGCTCGTCGCAGACCTGGAACCTGACCGAGTCGGGCTCCAACTACCGGGTGGTCAACGCCAACGGCGGCAAGTGCCTCAACACCAAGGACAACTCCACCTCCTCCGGCGCCCTCGTCCAGCAGAACTCCTGCGACTCGGTCGCCACCAAGCAGTGGCGGCTCGTCCCCGCGGGCGGCGGCAACCCCGACCCGACCGTCACCCCCACCCCCGGCCCGACGCCCACGATCACCCCCACCCCCGGCAACCCGGGCGGGCTCGTCGGCTGGGCGACCCAGGGCGGCGGCACCACCGGCGGCGGCAACGCCTCGCCCACCACGGTCAGCAGCTCCTCGGCGCTGAGCAGCGCGCTCTCGTCGAGCGGCGCGGCCGTCATCCGGGTGTCGGGCACGATCTCCTGCTCCGGGATGCTCACGGTCGGTTCCAACAAGACGATCATCGGCAACTCGGGCGCCACCATCGCGGGCTGCGGGTTCAACATCTCCCGGGCCTCCAACGTCATCGTCCGCAACCTGTCCTTCCGTGACTGGAACGACGACGGCATCCAGGTCCAGTACTCGACCCGGGTCTGGATCGACCACAACACCTTCAGCAACGGCTACGACGGCGCCGTGGACGTCAAGCGGGCCAGCGACTACGTGACCATCTCCTGGAACAAGGTCACCAACCACGACAAGTCCATGCTGCTCGGCCACGACGACGGCAACGGTGGCGAGGACCGCGGGAAGCTGCGCGTCACCTACCACCACAACTGGTTCGACGGCACCACCCAGCGCCACCCGCGCGTGCGCTTCGGCAACCCGGTGCACGTCTACAACAACTACTACGGAAGCGTCGGCGGCTACGGCGTGGCCTCCACCGAGGGCGCGGGCGTCCTGGTCGAGGGCAACTACTTCGAGAACACCGACGACCCGTACCACCTCGGCGAGGGTGACTCGGGACCGGGCACGCTGGTCGCCCGCAACAACCACTTCGTCAACTCCGGCAGCGGCCAGGCCGGTGGCAGCGTGTCCTCCATCCCCTACTCCTACTCCCTCGACAGCGCCTCCAGCGTCAAGTCGATCGTGACCGGCGGCGCCGGTGCCGGCCGGATCTCCATCTGACGCGGGCCCCGTCCCACGTCTGACTCTCGTCTGATCCACGTCTGACCCGCACCTGACCCGGGTCCGATCCGGATCCGAGAGGCGGCGACCGCCGAGCGTGGCCGGGCCCCCGACGGGGGCCCGGCCACAAGCTTTCCGGCCGGACCCCGTACGGGGTCCGGCAACGGGCTTTCCTGGCTTTCTGATCTTTCTGATCTTTCTGAGCTTCCCGGGCTTCCCGGGCTTCCCGGGCTTCCCGGGCTTCCCGGGCTTCCCGGGCTTCCCGGCGACCGCGCGGCGGGAGCGTCCCGCCGTGCGGTCGCGAGGATCACCGGTGGTTCGCCGGCCCGGGCGAGGAGAGCGTCGCCCTCATCGAGCACCCCGCGCGGTCGCGAGGATCACCGGTGGGCGAACTGGGCGAGCGCGGGCAGCGCCCTGTCGGCGAAGTCGAACAGCGCCTGGTTCTCCCAGCCGTTGCCCGAGGACGGGTCGGCCGGGTCCCAGCCGTTGCCGGTCACCGCGGTCCAGGTGGGCTCCCAGTAGACGGCGCCGAGCCCGCGCCCGCCGGGCACGGCCTGCACGATGCTCATCACGTCGCGCAGCATCGCCGACTGGCCCGCCGGTGAGGCCGGGTATCCGGGGTACGGGGTCGCCGCGGTGATGATGTTGGCGAGGCCGTCGTCGTTGCCGGTGGTGAAGGGGTAGGCGGTCTCGGCGAGCAGGACGGGCCTGCCGTAGCGGGAGGCGATGTCGTTGATGTTGGCCTGGAAGGCCCCGAGCGTGCCGTGCCAGTAGGGGTAGTAGGAGACGCCGATCACGTCGTAGTTCACGCCGTTGGCCGCGGCGCTGTCGAACCACCAGCGAAAGAGCCCGTTGTCGCCGCCCTCGGCCAGGTGCAGCACGACCTTCGTCGAGGACGAGACGGCCTTGACCGCGCTGTAGCCCGAGTTGAGGAGCTGAGCGAGGTTGCCGAAGTTTGAGCTGCGGCCGTCCTCCCAGAGCATGCCGTCGTTGATCTCGTTCCCGACCTGGACCATGTCGGCGGTGGTGCCCTGCGCCTTCAGCGCGTTCAGCACGTCGTAGGTGTGGTCGTAGACGGCCGTCTTGAGCTGGGCGAACGTGTGTCCGGTCCACGCCGCGGGCTTGTACTGCTTGCCGGGGTCGGCCCAGGTGTCGGAGTAGTGGAAGTCGACCAGCAGGCGCATCCCCCGGGCCTTGACCCGCTGCGCCATGGCCAGCACCCGCGCCTTGTCGTTGTAGCCGTCGGCCGGGTTCACCCACACCTTCAGCCGGACGTAGTTGGCTCCGGCCGCCGCCAGGATCGCGAGGGCGTCGCCCCGCGTGCCCGCGGCGTCGTGGTACCTGCCTCCGTACGCCTCCGACTTGGGCAGGCTGGAGGTGTCGGCGCCCCTTACCGCCAGCGTCGCCGACCCCGCCGCGAAGGTGACGTCGTCGAAGTTGGCCCAGCCGCCCGCCGCGGCGGCGGAGCCGAGGGCGATCGTGCACCGGCCGCCCGTCACGGTCTGGGTGACGGCGATCTGGATCCACTCGGACGAGCTGACCGGCGCGTGGGTCCGCCTCTCGGCGGAGCCACAGTTCCTCAGCGCGATCCAGCTCTGGCTCACCGCCCCGGACCTGACCCAGGCGCGGAGCGTGTAGGTGCCCCAGGCCAGTCCGGTCAGCGTCTGGTGGGTCTCGACGGTGTACGCGGCGGTGGACCAGTGCGACAGGCGGTAGGAGCCCGCGTGGCCGCCGGCCTCGGTGAAGTCGGCGGCGGCGGAGCCCGTGGTGCTCCACGAGGACGGCGCGGCGACGCCGCCTCCGGTCTCGAAGCCGCCGTTGGCGACCGCGGGGGCGGCCCGGGCCGGTAACGGCACCAGGACGGCGGCGGCACATGCCAGCAGTGCCACCAGGATCTTCTTCATCGACTACCTCCGGTGTGGAGATCCCGGCCTTCAGGACGGGAAGAAGGCACAGCACGGCGCCGCACGGGATGAAATCGTGTGCACGCCCGCACGTGACCGGCCGCGTAGTACCGTTCGAGGCGTAACGCCGTAAGGGCATCCTCGCCGCCGGGCCGGTGGAGAGGCGAAACGCCTGTGGAGCCGGTGTAAGACCTCAAGGAGAGGCTTCTCTCCGGCGGGCGATCGGCGATGAAGCAGGAACCCCCACGGGCGACCGCGGGAATCCCTCTCGTTTCACGAGGGGAGAAGGTCAAGGGTCCTCACTTGGTCAGGAGTGATGTGGACGATCCCCGAAGACCCCGGGTGACGCGCCGCGGTCAGGTGGCCGGCGCGGTCCCGGGGACGATCATGTGTTCCCGGCGAGCTCGACGACCGTGACGCCGCCGGGGGGCACGGTCGCCGCCCCGGTGTGCGCGGCGCCGTCGAAAACCCCGGTCCCGCTCACCCCCGGGACGGTGACCGGTTCGTCGCCGTGGTTGAGAAGGAAGAGGTGCCGGCCCCGGCGTACGAGCTCCAGCGTGTCCGGCAGGTCGCGCGGGCGGGACACGCCCGCGAGGTCCAGGACCGTGCGCAGGAGCGCGCGCAGATCCCCGCCGTCCCCTCGGGCGCCGGAGTCGGGGGACGGGTCGAGGGCGGTGGCGACGTACCAGGCCGTGCCCGCTCCCAGCTCGTGGCGGGTCACCGCGGGGTGGCCCGCGTCCGGCCCGCCGGTGAAGGCGTGGATGGCGCGCGCCCCGGCGAGGCGGATCCGCTCGGACCAGATCCGGCCGGTCAGGCCGGTCGGGCCGGTCGGGCCGCCGTCATCACCGCCGTCATCACCGGCACCGACGGGCACCGTGCCGCGCTCCGGCAGCGGGTGGAACTCCTCCACCGACAGGCCGAGCACGTCGCGCAGCGCGCCGGGGTGGGCTCCGGGGTGGATGGCGTCGTTCTCGTCGACGATCCCGGAGAAGTAGGAGACGACCAGGTGCCCGCCCGCCTCGACGTAGCGGCGCAGGTTCTTGCCCGCCGCCTCCGTGAGCAGGTAGGAGCTGGGCACGACGATCATCCGGTACGCCGAGAGGTCGGCGGAGGGGTGGGCGAAGTCGACGGTGACGTGCTCGCGCCAGAGGGCCTCGTAGTAGGCCTCCACGCGCTCGCGGAAGCGCAGGTCGACCGAGGGGCGCCACTCCAGCTCCAGCGCCCAGTACGACTCCCAGTCCCACACGAGCGCGACCTCGGCCTCGACGCGGGAGCCGCGCACCCCGGCCAGCCCGCGCAGGTCGGCGCCGAGGGCGACCACGTCGCGCCAGAGGCCGGAGTCCGTCCCGGCGTGCGGCAGCATCGCCGAGTGGAACTTCTCCGCGCCGTGGCGGGAGGCGCGCCACTGGAAGAACAGCACCGAGTCGGATCCGCGCGCGACGTGGGCGAGGCTGTTGCGCCGCATCTCCCCCGGCCGCTTGGCGAGGTTGCGCGGCTGCCAGTTGACGGCGCCGGTCGAGTGCTCCATGAGCATCCACGGCCGCCCGCCCGCCACCGAGCGGGTGAGGTCGGCCGCCATGGCCAGCTCGATGTGGTTGTCGGCCCGCCCGGCGTCGAGGTAATGGTCGTTGGAGACGACGTCCACCTCGCCCGCCCACCGCCAGTAGTCCATCGGCTCGCAGTTGGGGATCATGAAGTTGGTGGTGACCGGCAGGTCGCAGAAGCGGCGGATGGCGTCGCGCTCGCGGCGGAAGTTGGCGATGTGCGCGTCGACGGAGAAGCGCGCGTAGTCGAGCCACAGGGCCGTCAGCTGGCCGACCGGGGCGATCCTGGGCGGTTCCACCTCCTCGAACGAGCCGTAGGTCAGCCCCCAGAACGTGGTCCCCCAGGCCGCGTTGAGCGCCGCCACGTCCCCGTGCCGCTCGCGCAGCCAGGCGCGGAACGCCTCGGCCGAGGTCTCGCAGTAGCAGCGCGCGTTGGCCCAGCCGTACTCGTTGTGGACGTGCCACATGGCGACCGCCGGGTGTCCGGCGTAGCGGGCGGCGATCCGCTCGGCGATCCGCTCGGAGGCGGCGGCGTACTCCGGGGAGCTGGGGCAGAAACTGTGCCGGGAGCCGCCGGCGATGACGCGGCCCTCGCGGTCGACCAGGCGGGCGCCGGGGTGGGCCGTCCTGAACCAGGTGGGCGGGGAGGAGGTCGGCGTCGCGAGGTCGATCATGATGCCGGCCGAGTCGAGCAGGTCGACGATCCTGTCCAGCCTGCCGAAGTCGTGGACGCCTTCGGCGGGCTCCAGCAGGCCCCAGTTGAAGATGCCGAGGCTGACCAGGTTCACCCCGGCCTCGCGCATCAGCCGCACGTCCTCGCGCCAGACCTCCTCCGGCCACTGCTCGGGGTTGTAGTCCCCGCCGTACGCGATGCCCCCTGGCAGGGCGGGATATCCGGGCAACAGCTCCCCCTCGAACAGTTTCTGTGAACGTGCACAGTAATGTACGGCCGGAGGTCGCAAAAGACCATCCGCGAGATGCTCGGCGTATTCGTGGTTTAACAAGAACGTAACGGTCATTGACAGCACCGGTTGATGGATTTCAGTCTGTGAGCGTTCACAGACATCCTCGACGGCTTTCCCGGCATCTCCCCGGCACCCCCTCGGCGACCCGGCCGACGGCCTCGTCGGTGGCCTCGCCGATGACCTCGTCGGCGGCCGTCACGCGGTCTCCCCGGCGACCTTCGCCGGCGGCTTCGCAGCGACCTCGTGGTGATCCCACAGCGACCTCGTGGTGACCCCACAGCGACCTCGCAATGGCCGACCCCTGACATGAAATCCCCACACGGAACCCCCACCCGGAGGAACACATGCAGACAAACCGGCTCGTAGCGGTGGCGGCCGCGCTCCTCGCCACCGCCCTGGCCGGGTGCTCCGGCACCCCCCAGGAGCCGGCCGCCCCGGACGCGCGGAGCTCGGCCCCGGCGGGGCCGGTCAAGCTCACCTACTGGACCTGGGTCCCCAACATGGACAAGATCACGGCGGTCTGGAACAAGGCCAACCCCGACATCCAGGTCACGGTCAGCAAGCAGGCCGGCGGCGACGACGCGGCCACCAAGTTCCTCACCGCCGCCAAGGCCGGCAACCCTCCCGACCTGGTCCAGGCCGAGTACCAGATGCTGCCCTCCTTCGTCGCCGCCGACGCGGTGGCCGACCTCACGGCCGAGGTCGGGCAGGCGAAGGGCGAGTTCGGCGAGGGCGTCTGGGGACTGGTCACGCTCGGCACCGACGCCGTCTACGCGCTCCCCCAGGACAGCGGCCCGATGATGCTCTACTACCGCCAGGACCTGTTCGAGAAGTACGGCATCGAGGTGCCCAGGACCTGGGACGAGTACGCCGAGGCCGCCCGCACCGTACGGAAGAAGGATCCCAAGGTCTTCCTGGGGACCTTCTCCAGCAAGGACCCCGGCTCCTTCACCGGGCTCGCCCAGCAGGCGGGCGCCCGGTGGTGGTCGATCAGCGGCGAGTCGTGGAAGGTCGCGGTCAACGACGCGCCCACCACGAAGGTCGCCGACTACTGGGGCGGCCTCGTCAAGGAGGGGGTCATCGACGACCAGCCGTACTTCACCCCCGAGTGGAACAAGGCCCTGAACGACGGCAGGCTGCTGACCTGGCCCTCGGCCGTCTGGGCGCCCGGGGTGCTGTCCAGCAACGCCCCCAAGGCCAAGGGGAGGTGGGCCGTCGCCCCGCTGCCGCAGTGGAGCGCCGGCGAGAACTCCAGCGGCTTCTGGGGCGGCTCCTCCACCGCGGTCGCCGCCAAGTCCGCCAACCGGGCCGCCGCGGCGAAGTTCGCGACCTGGCTCAACACCGACCCCGAGGCGCTCGGCCTGCTCGTCAAGGAGGGAGCGGTCTACCCGGCCGCCACCAAGGGCGGCACCATGCTCGGCGAGGCCCCCGGCTACTTCTCCAACCAGCCCGACTTCTGGCAGCAGGCCGCCGCGATCTCCGCCACCGCGCGGGGCTTCACCTTCGGGCCGAACGTCAACGTGACCTACAACGCCTTCAAGGACGCCTTCGACAAGGCCCTGCAGGACGGATCGGCCTTCTCCGGCGCCCTCGTGAAGATGCAGGACGCGACGGTCGCCGACATGCGGAAATCCGGATTCCAGCTCACCCCATGACACGACGCCCCGGCGGCGGCGCCCGCACCGCGAGCGCCGCCCCCTACCTCTTCCTCGCACCGGCCATGGCGCTGTTCACGCTCTTCATGGCCATCCCCATCGGCTACACGGCCTACCTCAGCCTGCTGCGCACGAAGGTCTCCGGACTGGGCCTGGGCAGGAACTCCCGTCGCGAGGTCTTCGTCGGCCTCGACAACTACGCGGCGGCGCTCGCCGACGGCGAACTGTGGACCGGCTGGCTGCGCGTCCTGGGCTACGGCCTGCTGGTGCTGACAGTCATGCTCGGGCTCGCCCTGCTGTTCGCGCTGCTGCTGGACTCGGCGCACGTGCGGCTCGCGCGCTTCTCCAGGATCGCCCTCTTCCTGCCGTACGCGGTGCCGGGCGTGGCCGCCACCCTGCTGTGGGGCTTCCTCTACCTGCCGAGTCTCAGCCCGTTGCGCCAGGTGCTCGACGTCGACCTGCTCGGCTCGGACACGGTGGTGCTGTCCATGGCGAACGTGGCGGTCTGGGGCGGCGTCGGCTTCAACATGCTGGTGCTCTACACCGCCCTGCGCGCCGTTCCCGGGACCTTCTACGAGGCCGCCAGGATCGACGGGGCGAGCGAGCTCCAGATAGCACTGCGGATCAAGGTCCCGATCCTGCTGCCCGCGCTCATCCTGACCACGGTGTTCTCCATCATCGCCACGATCCAGGTCTTCACCGAGCCGACCACCCTTCGACCGCTGACCAACACGATCAGCTCGACCTGGAGCCCGCTCATGAAGGTCTACCGCGACGCCTTCGTCACCGGCGACCTCTACTCGGCCGCCGCCACCTCGATCGTCATCGCGGCGATCTCCCTCGTCCTGTCGTTCGGTTTCCTGCGCGTCGTCCGCGACCGCGCCTTCGGGGAGGGCTGATGGCCACCACGACCCTCACCTCGGCTTCCCGGGGGCCTTCCCGGGGGCTTTCCCGGAGGCGTCGCCCGGCCGGGATCGCGCCGACCGCGCTCCTGCTGCTGGGCGCGCTCTACTGCCTGCTGCCGGTCAGCTGGGTGCTGGTGGGCGCGACCAAGTCGAGCGCGGAGCTGTTCTCCACCTCGACCTTCGCCCCCGGCACCGGACTGCTGTCCAACCTGTCGGACCTGTTCGCCTACCGCGACGGCGTGTTCTGGCTGTGGATGCTGAACACGCTGCTGTACGCGGGCGGCGGCGCCCTGCTGTCCACCGCCGTCTCGGCCGTCTCCGGCTACGCGCTGGCCAAGTATCGCTTCCCCGGGCGGAACCTGATCTTCAACCTGCTGATCGGCGGCATCCTGGTGCCCGCCGTCGTGCTGGCCATCCCGCAGTACCTGCTGTTCTCGCGGATCGGGCTGGCCGACACCTACTGGTCAGTCCTGCTCCCGCAGATCCTGCACCCGTACAGCATCTATCTCGCGCGCGTCTACGCCACCGCCGCCGTCCCCGACGCCCTGCTGGAGGCCGGGCGCATCGACGGCGCCGGGCACTGGCTGCTGCTGCGCCGGGTGGCCCTGCCCCTCATGATCCCGGGCATGGTGACCATCTTCCTGTTCCAGTTCGTCGCGATCTGGAACAACTTCCTGCTGCCCTTCATCATGCTCGGCGACGACCAGAGGTTCCCGCTGACCGTCGGGCTCTACACCCTGCTCGCCGCGGGGGCCAACCAGCCCTCGCTCTACAACCTGATCATCACCGGCACGCTGCTGTCGATCGTCCCGCTGATCGCGCTGTTCCTCACGATGCAGCGTCACTGGCGGACCGACCTGGCCGGTGGAGCCGTGAAAAGCTAACCGGCCGGACAGCGCGGCGGCCGGTCGAGGGGACAATGGGGAGCATGGCGAAACGTCCGACCATCCACGACGTCGCGGCGGTGGCGGGGGTGTCCCGGGGAACGGTGTCCCGGGTGCTCAACGACGACCGGTACGTCAGTCCCGCCGCGCACGCCGCCGTCAAGCGGGCCATCGCCGAGACGGGTTACGTGCTCAACCGGGCCGCCCGCAGCCTGGTCACCCAGCGGACCGGCTCGGTGGTGATGGTCCTGTCGGAGCCGCAGGAGAAGCTGTTCGAGGACCCCACCTTCAGCGTGCTGCTGCGCACCGCCAGCCGGCGGCTCGCCGAACGGGACGTGTCGCTGGTGATGATGATCGCCGGGAACGACGGCGACCGCGACCGGGTGATCCGCTACCTGCGCGGCGGCCACGCCGACGGGGCCTTCCTGGTCTCCACCCACGCCGGTGACAGGCGTCTGGTGGACGCGCTGGTGGACATCCCGGTGGCCGCCGTCGCCCAGGGGGCCGTCATCGGGCGGGAGAACGCGATCCCCTACGCGGCGGCCGACGACCGCGAGGGCGCCCGGCAGATGACGCGCTACCTGGTGGAGCTGGGCCGCAAACGGATCGCCACCATCACCGGCCCGCTCGACACCCCCGGCGGCGCGCTGCGACTGGAGGGCTTCGCCGACATCCTCGGCAGGAAGGCGAGCAGGAGGCTGATCGAGCACGGCGACTACACCCAGCTGGGCGGGGAGAGCGCGATGGCCCGGCTGCTGGAGCGCGCCCCCGACATCGACGCGGTGTTCGTCGCCTCCGACCTGATGGCCGCGGGCGCGCTCTCCGCCCTGCGCGCCGCCGGGCGGCGGGTGCCCGAGGACGTCGCGGTGGGCGGCTTCGACGACTCGGCGGTGGCGCTCACCACCCACCCGCCGCTCACCACCGTCCGGCAACCCCTGGAACGGGTCGCCGAGGAGACCGTCCGCCTGCTGCTCGCCCTGATCGACGGCGCGGAGAACCTGGAGCCGGTGATACTGCCCACGACCCTCATCGTGCGCGAGTCGACCTGACCGGCCGACCGGATCGGTCGTTCGTCGTTCGATCGGTCGGCCCGGTCGGCCTGGTCGGGCGTCTTGGTAGCGCGTTCTGGTCGGGCTTTCTGGTCGGGTGAGCGGCGGGATCGGTCCACTTCCCCGCCGCGGGACGCGGGACCGCGAGGTCAGCGGCCGGGTGACGACCCGTTCACGGTCAGGACGTGCTCGGTCTCGATGGCGGGGAAGGTGCCGGTGTCGACGATCCCGTGCTCGCGGAAGGCGGCCTCCAGCAGCGCGTAAGCCTTGGGCTCCAGCTTCCACAGGGCCCGGCACTCGCGGGCGGTGGCCAGCGAGACACCGGTCTCGTGGGCGATGTCGTCCGCGCGGGGCACGAACTTCCGCTCGATCTGCTTGTCCCAGTACTCCCGCGCGGCGCGTATCTGGGCCGCGCGCCGCGCCGTGTCGACGATCGGCGGCGGGACGTCCAGCACGTGGAACTCCTCATCGTCATCGTCGACCGAGGGCCGCAGCGCGGCGGGGCCCGCGGCCACCGCGGGGCGCGCGGGCGGCGCCGCCGGCCTCGCCGGCGCCTCGGGCTCCGGCGCCCACGGCACGGGCGGGGTCAGGTCGATCAGCGCGGAGGTGTTGTAGAGGGCACCGATCTGGGAGAGCAGGGCCTCCTGGCGCGCGGAGTCGACCGCCAGGCCACTGTGCTCCACCGCACGGTCCATGGCACGGTCCAGCTTGGTGAGGGCCACGCGCATCTTCCTCTCGGACGCCCCCGAGGCGCGGAGCGCGCGGGCGCGCTTGGCCGCCAGGGCGACCCGGGTCAGCCTGCGGTGGGCGTCCACCTCGCTGGCCGTACGGTCGCTGACCTCCGCCAGCCCGACGCGGACCAGCGCACGCTCGGGGGTGATCCGCCAGTTGATGCGGGAACGCCCCGTGATGCGGTGGCGTTCGATCGCCATGCCGCGCTCCCACAGCCACGCCGCCACCAGGGGGGCGGCGAGCCGGAAGATGGCCTCGGCGGCGCTGCGGGCGTCCATGCTCGACAGCACGGCCGTCAGGCCGGTGAGCGCCCACACGGCGACGCCGTCGATGCCCGCGGAGAAGTTCTCCCGCATGTTCCGGCGCGCCCGGACGGCGCTGGTGATGACGGCGACCTCGATGAAGGCGAAGAGCAGCAGCCGCAGGGGGCCGTCGAAGCCGAGCACGTCACCGGAGAAACGCCACATGCCCTGGGCGGAGACACCCGTCGCGATGCTGGCGGCGACGATGGTGAGGATGTCCTCGGCGGGACGGGGCGCGATGTGACGGTGATAGAAGCGGACCGCCACGCGCTGGGTCGCGCGCAGCACGAAATACGCCACGACCAAAAGGACGAGGGCGAACACGCCGATGATGACCGTGAGAACCGGCTGGTCCGATGCGAAGGCGTTGATTTGATCGATGGGGGGCATCAGTCACTGTCCGTCAGTCTCGATGTCCGACAGGATATCCAGCGATCATTCCAGAATGTCGGCGGCCTGTTCGCGAAACGGGCGCTCACCCGCGTGACAGATGTGAACACAGTTGCGACGGAAATCAGTAAAGATCGCGGTAACCGGGCGGCCGGGCGGACATCGACCGGATGGTCTCCCACCTGATCGATGCCGACCGGCCGCCCGGCCGGGGTCAGAACGGCCAGCTCGCGTCGCGGCCCCTCTCCAGCAGCGGGATCAGCCGGAACGACGCGTCGGAGAAGCCCCCGAACTCGTGGCGTCCGCCCGAGCCGGTCGGCATCGCCGCCCGCCGGTACCCCTGCAGGTTGAAGCCGTACATCGGAACGCGCTCCGGCACCGCGCGGGTGACCTCGGCGCCGTGGTGGCCGCTCATGGTCTGCATGTCGGACAGGACGACGACCCGGTCGTGCCCGCGGTAGGCGCGCCGGAGCGAGGCGGCGATCCGCGTGCCGTGGCCGACCTCGCCGATCCGCCCGCAGAACCGGTCCATCTCCTTCAGGACCGACGCGCCCCGGCCCACCCTGTGCTGGAACACGCCGTCGGCGAAGCCGTACAGGTCCACCCGCTCGCCGCGGGCGGCGAGCGTCACCCCGAACAGCGCCGCCGCCTGGACGGGCGTGACGGCCGAGCGCGCCGAGACCGCGCCGGAGGTCATCGACGCCGACGTGTCCACCAGGACGAGGGTGCGTCCGCCGAACGACGGCACGTTGCCCGTGGCGAGCGCCAGCGCCCTGTCCAGGGCATGGCCCCAGCGCGTGCTGGGGGCGTTGCGGTACGCGGAGTAGAACCTGAACGGCAGCTGCCGCGACCCGGCGACCTCACCGGGGTCGGCGAGCTTCGCCGCGACCCGTCCCGCCACCTCGTCGGAGACACCCGCCTCGTCGAAGTTCCTCAGGTTTCTGATCAGAGACATGTAGCCCATCGACGGGATGACCGCCTCCCACGCCTCGCGGTCCATCGGGCCCTGGAGCCACCCGGCGAGCGCCTCCCAGGTCATGCCCGCGGCGCGCAGGCGACCGGGATCGGCCAGGACGGCGCGCCGCGCCTCGACCGGCAGTGCCGCCAGCCCCTCGCGGGCGCGCAGCGTCGCCAGCGCGTCGTGGATCGGCTTGTCACGGCCGTGCCTGCGGTCCAGGGCGTGCGCGAACAGCTCGCCCTGCCACGCCTTGTCCGCCGCCGGAGCGGGATGGACGAGGTCGATGACGTCGGCGAAGCGGAAACCCCTGGTGCCCGTGTCGTACTTGAGCAGGCCGCGCTCGGTGTACAGGCGCCGGACGGCGTCGGCGACGCCGCGCTTGACCGGCTTGGGGATCGCCCGCCCGTACCTGGACGTCCAGTAGGCGAGGGCCTCGCCGGGCTCGTCGGCACGCCGCAGGACGCCGTCCACCAGCTGCCGGTTGAGGCCGTGCAGGCCGGCGTCGAGCCGTGCCCTGACCGACTCCAGCGCGGCGACGACCGGGGCGGTGCGCATGTTCGCCTCACCGCGCAGCCAGGGCAGGAAGCGGGCCATCCACTCGCCGTCCTCGACCGCGACCCGGTGGACGAGCCTGCGGAACCGGTCGTCACGGTCACCGGCCCTCTCGTAGAAGGTGTTCTCGCCGACCATGTTCGACACCGCGAGGAGGAAGAGCTCGCCCTTGGCGTCGCGGGCGTATCCGGGGGCTCCCTCGTGGGTGAGCCCGGAGGGGACGCGCTCGGTCCTGACCGGGCTGGAGACGGCCGGCCGGTTGGTCGCGGTGTTGAACGTGGACATGGTCGGGCCTTTCTCTGCGAGTTCCGTACGTCACCCGTGGGCCGCGCGCGCCGGGAGTGCTCCTTCTTCATATGGACTTTGTCTGGACGTGCTTCACCTGGCGTGCCCGAGGTCGAGAGCGAGGAAGGTGCCAAGGTGCTCTTCCTGGCTGAGCTACGCGGCCGGAACCGCGACCGGATTCGAACCGGCGACCGCCCCGTTAACAGTGGAAGTAACCCTCCCCTGCGCACCGGGCACGCGTGTGAAGCCGTGCGCCTCCCGAGATCGAGGTGACCGCGGGTGCCCTGCCTGGCGGGCGGCGGCCCCGCTGAGTGGAGCCGCCAGGAATCGAACCTGGAAGTAACCGCGATCGGCGCACCGGGAGGCGCGTGGACGTTTTTTGCCGGACCTCCCCGAGATGAAGCCGGCGACGGAACGAAAGCGTGCCGCCTTTACACCACGCGCCGCACGGGTTGGGCGGCGCGCCGGGAATCGAACCCGGTCCGCTCGATCCCGAATCGAAGTAACCGTCACCTTCGCACCGGGGAGGTCGATATGAATTTGTGGTCTTCCCCGAGGTCGAGATCGGCCGCGGGCCATGACGTGCTGCCGTTACACCACACCGGCCGAGGCCGGAGCCGGGAGTCGAACCCGGACCCTCGCTTTGGAAGAGCGAAGTAACCGCTGCCTTCGCACCGGGGAAGCGCGTATCCGGTTGTCGGGACCTCGTATTCCGGAGACGGCTCCGGCGCGTTCTTCTGCGAGGTTCTTGCCGTGAGACTCTTCTCACGTTTTTCTTCTCGCGTTGGACGGCCGGTTTCGTTTCCGAATCCCGAGGCGTTCACAACGGTAGCCACCGCCGCCGCGCATCACATCTCATTATTCGCCGGAAAAATAGGGGTGACAGGGGCCGGCTACGGGGCGAAAATGTCAGTGCCGGGAGAGACGATAGAAGATGAACACGGGTCGAACCACCGACGGGGACGCGATCGAAGTTCCGCAGGACCTCCGCGCCTCCCGGGAAAGGATCACGTGATGACGACTCCGATGAACGTGTCCGACCTGGCGCAGGTTCTCTTCGTCTCCGCGCTGCAGGCCTCGGACCACCCCTCACCGGACCAGGTGCGCACGATCATCGAAGGCCGGATCCGCGCCTGCCACGCAGACCTCTCCGACTGCGCCGCCCTCGTCGCCCAGGAGGCCGGAGACCATCCGGAGGCGTACGCGAGCCGGATGCGCTGGGCCCTGTGCGAGGCCGGCCGGGTCCGGCCCTCCATCTCCTTCTCGGCCTGACCACGCTACGGGGCCGCGCCGTCACGTAAGGCGCCCGGAGCCGTACGGGGTGAGGCCGGGCCCGGCCCCAGCATCCTCCGCGAGGCTCTCGCCGGACAGGCCGCCGAGGTGGGGCCACGGCCCCAGAACGGAAGAGGCACCGTCCTCACCAGGCCCCGGGCCGTTCGCCAGATGGCCGGCCCGCGTCGTAGCGTCGAAGGATGGACGCCAGAGACGAAGCGGGCACCCCGCGCATTCCCCGACCATCGCCCACCGGCGGCCACCCGCCCGGTGCGCCGGGGGAAGCACGCGGGTCGCTCGGAGCCGATCACGCCCGCGTCCCCGAGCTGCTGGAGGCCACCCGCGCGTACGCCGTGCGCCTGCTCGGCGGGCTCGGCGACCGGCCGGTGGCGCGGACGCCGCTGAGACCCGCGCCCGCGTCCCTGCCCGAGGCGGGAATCGGCCTGGAGGGGGCGATGGCGGAGTTCGCGCGGCGGTGGGAGCCCGGCTTCGCGGCCGGGGCGGGCCCCCGCTATCTGGGCTTCGTCACGGGTGGCGTGACGCCCGCCGCGCTGGCGGGCGACTGGCTGACCGGCACCCTCGATCAGAACCCCACCTCGGGCCTGGACTCGCTCGCCCCCGACCTCGAACGGGAGACGGCGGCCTGGCTGCGCGACCTCTTCGGCCTGCCGCCCGAGCACCGGGGGACGTTCGTCAGCGGCGCGACCATGTCCAACTTCGCGGGCCTGGCCATCGCCAGGGAGTGGCTGGGCGAGCTGCGCGGCGTGTCGCCGGCCGAGGATGGCGTGGCCGCGCTCGGGCCGGTGACGGTGCTTTCTGGAAGCCCGCACTCCAGCGTCGTCAAGTCGCTGTCCATGCTGGGCCTGGGACGGTCGGCGATCCGGCGGGTCAGCCTGCTGCCGGGCCGGGAGGCGGTGGACGTGGCCGGGCTCGCCGAGGAGCTCGACCGGCTGGACGGCGCACCGACGATCGTGGTCGCCAACTCCGGCACGGTGAACACCGTCGACTTCGACGACCTGCGCGCCATCGCGGCCCTGCGCGAGCGTCACCCGTTCTGGCTGCACGTGGACGCCGCGTTCGGGGCCTTCGCCGCCCTCTCCCCGGAGCACGCCCACCTCGTCGCGGGCCTGGGCGAGGCCGACTCGGTCTGCGTGGACCTGCACAAGTGGCTGAACGTGCCCTACGACAGCGCGATCCAGTTCACCCGCCGCCGCGACCTGCAGGCCCGCGTCTTCCAGAACTCGGCCGCCTACCTCGGCCCGGTGGGCGACGACCCCGACTTCGTGCACCTCACGCCGGAGAACTCCCGGCGCCTGCGCGCGCTGCCCGCCTGGTTCACCCTGGCCGCGTACGGGCGCGAGGGCCACGCGGAGATCGTCCGCCGCGACGCCGCCCTCGCCGCCGGGCTCGGCGAGCGGATCGCCGCGATGCCCGCCTACCGGCTGCTCGCCCCCGTACGGCTCAACGTGGTCTGCTTCACCCTCGCCTCCTCCCCCACCCAGGCCCGGATCGGCGAGGTGGTCGACGCGATCACCGCGTCCGGCGAGGCCTTCCTCACGCCGACGGTCTACGAGGGGGTGCCCGCGCTGCGCGCCGCGTTCAGCAACTGGCGTACCACCGAGGCGGACATGGAGCGGGTCGCGAAGATCCTTCAGGAGGTCGCATCCGGACCGTGAACCCGATCCCCCGGCAGTGCCCACGGTTGGTTCGAGCAGAGTCTCAGATCCGGAATGCCAGGAGGAGCTACAGATCACCTTCTCGACACGATGCTCCTACCGTCACCGCTTACCGGGACACGCTAAAGGAGTGATTTACCACGTCTCCCTGCTGTCTCTGCAGAGCCGCCCGAGGAAGCCGTGCAGCGTTCTGCCGATCTCATGGATTTCACCTGGGGCGAGGCGCCCCGCGAAGTCTCCGAGCCGGGAGATGTCGGCGCATCTCATCTGGTCGACGAGCACGCGAGTCGCCTTGCCGTTCAGCTCGATCTCGGGGCGGAAGATCGCAGGGCCGGCGCTGGACGAGGTGGGGGCGACGACGAGGGTGGAGAGTGTGGCGAAAGCATCCGACTGCAATATCACCGCGAATCGTTCGCCTCGTTGCTCGTGACCGACCGTGTCACGAGGAGCCCGCAACCGGTAGATGTCACCGCGCATCCGCGTCACCGAACTCACGGTGGATCGCCCGGATCTCGGCCAGATCGTCCGGGTCATTGGCCAATCTCTCGGCGTCGGCGCGCGCCTGCTCCAGCCAGCGGAGTCGTCCCGCCACGTGGATCGCCTCACGGATCACATCGGTGGTGGACCTGCCCTCGGAGGTCAGCTCGGAGAGAATCCTCTCCGTGTCCGAGTCGATCTCGACAGTCAACATGGCCATATCTTCACTGTACGACGGGGCGTCTCGCAGGTCTTCGACCGAATTTCGTGAGCACTCGACTACTTGAAGTGATGATGTTCCGGCGAATCGGACGTTGCCGGTTCCGTACCCACCACGTCCGATCCGGCCGGTGGGCCGGCCGGATCGGACAGGTGCGGACGGCGAGGCGGTCCCGGCCCGTGCGGGACCGCCCTTTCACGGGATCGCCCTCACACCGGCTCGCGGGGAACGAGATCGCTACGGGACCGTGTCCGCGCCGCTGACGCCCGCGCCCGCCGGCGGCGGGGTGGAGGACGCGGATCCGGCCGAGTAGGAGTACGACGGCCGCGAGACGGACCCGTTCGCGCGCAGCCAGTCGCTCATGGTGCTGCCACTGCTCTGCGCCCGCCGGATCGTGGCGATGTCGTAGTAGTTGCTGCCCGCCCAGGTGAGGCTCGCGTTGCCGAAGTCCTCGGTGATCGTCTTGGCGCCCTTCACGTGGTTGCTCTCGGCGTAGATCTTCCCGTTCACACCCAGGCCGATGAAGTAGTCGTCGACGTCCACGTAGTTGGCGAACACGTGGGCGTACCCGAACCGCACCCTCGGGTGGCGGGTGTTGGACCCGTCGAACCAGTTGTGGTGGTAGGTGACGTTCAGGTAGCCGGTGTCCTGGGAGCCGTTGCTGTCACTGTGTCCCAGCAGCATCGACTTGTCCGTGCCGACGTAACGGTTGTAGGAGACCGTCGCCAGGTCCGACCCGCGCTTGATGTCCACCGAGCCGTCGGCGGACGGGTAGAACGTGTTGTGGTCGATCCACACGTGGTGGGAGTAGCACTGCACGTTGACGGAGTCGTCCGGGGAGTTCCTGAACGACAGGTTCCGGATGATCACGTTCTGCACGTGGGTGAACCTGTCCCGCTCGGCGGGGTCGCAGAGGTCGCCGCCCCAGGCGACCTCCTCCGGGCCCCAGCCGTTGACGTCGAGCCCGAACCCGCTGATCGTCGCGTTCGTCCCGACGCCGATGATGGTCTTGTTCGACCCGACGTCCAGCATGTCCGCGCCGTTGCCGCTGATCGTGCCCGACACGCGGACGATCCGGGGCGTGTCGTCGGCGACGGCCGCCGCCAGCTGCGCGTAGTTGCCGACGGTCACCGTCTGGCCGCCCGAGCCGCCGTTCGTGCCGCTGCGGCCGTACTTGGTGAGGGTCGCGAAACCCACCAGGCCGCTCGCGTTGCCCGGGTTGCCGGGGGTGGGGGTGACCGTGGGAGTGGGGGTCGGGGTGGGGGTGATCGTGGGAGTGGGGGTCGGGTCGGGGTTGCCGCCGCCCGCGGGGGCGAACCGCCACTGCTTGGTGGCGACCGAGTCGCAGGAGTTCTGCTGGACGAGGGCGCCGGAGGAGGTGGAGTTGTCCTTGGTGTTGAGGCACTTGCCGCCGTTGGCGTTGACCACCCGGTAGTTCGATCCGGAGGCGGTCAGGTTCCAGGTCTGGGAGGAGGCGCCCGAGCAGCTCTCCTGCTGGACCGCCTTGCCCGCGGAGGTGCTCGCGCCCTGGACTCCGGCGCACTTGCCGCTGTGCGCGGCCCTGAGCTGGAAACCGCTGCCGGCGGCGGTCAGGTTCCAGGTCTGGCCGGTCGCGCCGCAGCCGGACTGGGTCAGCTGTACGCCGTCGGAGGCACTGGCCCCAGGGACGGTCAGGCACAGGCCGCTGCTCGCGTTGACGAGGGTGTAGGCGCCGGGTGCCGGATCGGCCGCGGCGGCGGAGGTGCCGAACGCCCATCCGGACGCGGCGACCGCGCCGACGATGACGACGGCCGCGACCCTCCTGACGAATCTGCTCTTCACAGCCGAACTCCTTGCTGGTCCGGCAGGCCTGGGTGACCTGCGCTCCGGATTCCCCCCAGCGAGTGCGCATCGCTCACATGCGTGAACACGTCCGTGTTGGCGGACAAGCAACACCATAGGAAAGCGCTTTCCAGCTGTCAATGAGCGAGAAACTTTCACATGGACAGCCGCTCAGGGGGCGGCGGCTTGGCAGGTCTGGCCGTCACGCTCCTCGCGGCGTGCTTCTACCGTGCTGTCATGGACACTCCGGACCTCCTCATCAGGAACGCCACCCTGCGCGGCCGTCCCGGCAGGTGGTCGCTGGCCGCCACGGGCGGGCTCATCGGCCTCGTCGCCGAGGACGACCCCGATCTCGGCCCGGCGACCGGCGTGACCCTCGACGCCGACGGCGCTCTGGTCACCGAGCCGTTCGTGGACGCCCACCTGCACCTGTGCAAGGTCCACACCCTCGATGAGGCCGGGCCCGGCGCGCTCTCGGAGTACACCGGGGGCACGATGGGCGCCGCGATGGGCGCCATCGAGACGGCCGCCGCCGTCAAGACCGGCCAGACCGTGGAATCCGTCCTCGAACGCGCCCGCCCGGTGCTCCTGGAGTCCGTACGACACGGCGTCCGGGCGGTGCAGGCCTTCGCCGACATCGACCCGGCGGCGGGGCTGACCGGCCTGGAGGCGCTGCTGGCGCTGCGCGAGGAGTTCCGCGGCCTGGTCGACGTGCGGGTGGTGGCCTTCCCCCAGGACGGCCTGCTCCGCGAACCCGGGACCGAGGAACTCCTCACCGAGGCCGTACGGCGCGGCGCGGACGTGGTGGGCGGCATCCCCTGGATCGAGTGGACCGACGCCGACGCCGCCGAGCACGTGCGGCGCATGGTCGACCTCGCCTGGCGGCACGGCCTGCGCGTCGCCATGCTGGTCGACGACGCGGGGGATCCGGGGCTGCGCACGGCCGAGATGCTGGCGCGGGAGCTGCTGGAGCGGAACATGATCGGACGCGGCAGCGCCCAGCACGCCAGGGCGATGGCGCTCTACCCCGAGCCGTACCTGCGCCGCCTGGCCGGGCTGTGCCGCGCCGCCGGGCTCGGTTTCGTCAGCGATCCGCACACCGGGCCGCTCCACCTGCCGGTCTTCCGGCTGGCCGACGCCGGGGTCCCGGTCGCGCTCGGCCAGGACGACATCGAGGACGCCTACTACCCGTTCGGGCGGCACAACCTGCTGGAGGTGGCCTTCCTCGCAGCCCACCTGCTCGACGCCCGCACCGACGCCGCCCTGGAACGGCTGTTCGACATGGTGACCGTCGACGCCGCGCGGGTTACCGGCCTGCCCGTCAACCGCCTGGAGCCCGGAGCCCCCGCCGATCTCGTCGTCCTCGAGGGACGGACCCTCCGCGAGGCCCTGACCCGGCACGCCCCGCCCCGGCACGTCGTCGTCGCGGGCCGGATCGTGGCCTCGTCCACCCTGCACACCTCCTTCGGACCCGGTGTTCCGCGCTGACGGCCCCGGGCCGGCGGGATTCGTACCGTGAAAACAGGCGCCCGGACGGAAACGATCTACTGAACTCTGGCGGTTCCGCCGCGCGTGACACCCTTTCGGGACACGAGCCTTCGGTGGAGGCCGGTAGCCGAGTGTTACCGGTCGCCCCTTTTTCGCTGCTTTCCGCTACCTCAGGGTAATCAGACCGCCCCAAGGCTTTGGGATCCGCTAGCAGACTCCCGCGGCCACCCCCACTTACCGTGAGAGCAGGTTACGCATCGTGTCGGCGTCGTCCTCGACGCGGCACGACGCTCCGCCAGCCCGGGCATCGCCCAGGGCTCGACCGATTCGACACCGATTCGATGTGGAGTGATCTGCCATGACCATGATCAGGAACGCCCTCGCAGCCGGAGCCGTACTGGCCTCCGCTCTCATCACCCCCATGGCGGTGACGGCCTCGTCCGCCGCCGCGACCACCGTGGCCGCGACCACCCCGGCCGTCGCCACCTCCGTCCTCAAGCCCTGCCGCGAGCACAAGAACCCCGACAGGTGCCGCGCCCGGCGCGAGTACCGGCGCGAGACCGGACGGGACTACCGGCGCGAGGACATGCGCGAGCGCAGGCGCGAGAACATGCGTGAGGACAGGCGGGAGCGCAGGCGCGAGAACATGCGTGAGGACAGGCGGGAGCGCAGGCGCGAGGACCGGCGGGAGGACAGGCGGGAGCGCGGGCGCGAGGACCGGCGGGAGCGCGGAAGCGATCGCACCGGCACCGGCAGGGGCGCCGGCGTCGGCGGCGGCATCAGCGACAGCATCGGCGGCAGCGGCAGCGGCCGCGGGATCAACAACTGACAGACACCCGACGGGTAACCGGCACCGACGAGGCCGAGACGGCTGACACGGCTGACACGGTCACCTGCGGCAATGGGGCCGGAAGGCCGGCACCGTGACCGTGAGCCGCACGCCCGCCTCCCCGCGAGGCGGCCCGGCCTGGCTCGCGAAGACCCGGCTTGGCTCGCGAAGAACCCGACTGGGCTCGCAAAAGACCCGGCCGGGCTCGCGAAAGACCCGGCCCACGACGGGCGGCCCGTCCCACCGAGCATCGGGGGACGAGCCGCCCGTTCCCCCTGCGTCCGACGAGCCCGATCCGTGCGAGCGTGCGTCCACAGAGAACGTGCGTCCACAGAGAAACGGAACAAGCAAAACCGGTCGGCCGGGAAATCCTCCGCGCATGACTCACGCCGTGGAGTCTTCCGCCCCTCCCTATGTCGTACGGGCTAGCGTGCGGCCTCGTGAGCGTCGACGAGCCGTTTGGGAGCCGTCAGACACCACGCCTCGGTGACCAGCTCGAACAGCTCATCCGCTTCGATCTTCGCGAGGTGCACCACGACCCAGCCGAACCGGCCGATGGTGAACTGGACCTCGAACACCTCCGGCCGCTCCGCCACCAGCGCGATCTGCTCGTCGATCGTCGCCTTGAGACCCACGGTCTCCGTCTTCTCCCACAGATAGCCGAAGCCCTTGCCCCGCACCTTCAGCGAGACCCAGTCGCCGCCGTCGCTCTGCTCGGTCTCGGGCAGTTCCTTCAGCATCTCCAGGAATTCATCCACGCTCACACCCATGGCCCACGGTCTACCAGAGCGCACCGACATTTCTCCCCGGCATCCCCGGCGGTCGTCAGCCCGTGATGCCGGGCTCGCCGTTCTCGATGTGTCCCATCAGGCGACGGGCGAAACCGGTGTCCCCGGCGACGGTGACCCACAGGTCGTACCATCCGGTCGCGGCCCGCCACGGCACCCGCCCGGTGCCCCGGGCCGCGAGCCGCAGCGTCCGCGCCGTCCCCCCGTAGGCCAGGGGCGAGATCGTCACGTCGGCCGGTTCGTCACCGGTGTTGACGACGGCGATCTCGATCGTCCGTGTGGCCGCGTCGATCACGCTGGACAGCTCCACCGGGTCGTCCGTCCCGCCCCGGAACTCCCGGCGGAAGCCGTTCGGCCCGGTGAGGACGAGGGCGTACGTGGGACACGGGAAGTAGACCACCTCGCGGGCGTGGCCGAGCACGTCGAAGTGCAGCGGCCGGGCGAGCTCCCCCATGTAGCCGTACAGCGCCAGGTGCGCGCTCTCCGTGCCGGTGTTGCTCATCGTGATCTCGACGGCGCGACCGCCGGTCCGCGCCGAGGCGTCGGGCCGGTACGGCAGCGCGCGGGCGGGCCTGACACCCGGTTCGCTGCCGGGCATCCGCTGCTCGGCGGGGGCGTCGGGGTACCAGCGACCGGTCGTGGCGCCCTGGGCGGGCGGGGTGTCCTGGCCTGTCGGAGTGTTCCGCGCGGCCAGGGTGTTCCGGACGGGTGCCTCCGGCGGGGGCCACGCCTCAGGGCGGGCGAAGTCGAAGGCGGAGGTGAGATCCCCGGCGACGGTCCGCCGCCAGGCGCTGATGTCGGGGGCCTTGATGCCGAGCCAGGTCTCCAGGAACCGGACCGTGGAGCTGTGGTCGAACGTCTGGGAACAGACGTGACCCCCCACGCTCCACGGCGACACGACGATCATCGGGACGCGCATGCCCAGCCCGATGGGCCGTCCGGCGACGAACTCCCCCGGGGTCCCGTCCGGCGGGACGGGCGGGGGGACGTGGTCGAAGAAGCCGTCGTTCTCGTCGTAGGTGATGAAGACCGCGGTGCTCGCCCACACCTCCGGATTCGACGCGAGCGCGTCGAGGATCCGGTAGACGACCTTCCCGCTCTCCACGGCCGAGGAGCCCTCCGGGTGTTCGGAGTCGGCGAGCGAGGTCACGACGTACGAGACCGCGGGGAGGCGTCCCGCCGCCACGTCGGCGGCGAACCAGTCCCCCAGGCCGCCCGTCCGGGTGCGGCGCAGCGCCCGGTCGTGGAGCAGCCGGTCGGCCGGATCGAGGCGGGCCACCCTCTCCTCCAGCTCGGCGAGCATCGGCGCGGGGTCCTCGGACGCGCGCACCTTCTCGTAGAAAGAGTGCATGCTGCTCTGTCCGAGTTTCGCCATGACCGCCTTGAACGTGGCGAAGAACTCCAGGTTGTTGCACTGGTAGTTGTCCCACTCCTGGTAGACCTGCCAGGAGTGCCCGGCCCGGGTCAGCAGCTCCGGCGCCGTGGTCCAGGAGTAGCCGGGGTGCCCGTCCTCCTCGCAGGCCCCGTTGTCGACGGCCCGCTGTTCGGTGCCGGGCTCGTGGCCCGTGTGGCCGGAGACGTGGTAGTTGCGGTTCGGCGTCGTGGAGCTCAGCACCGAGCAGTGGTAGGCGTCGCAGATCGTGAACGCGTCCGCCAGCTCGTAGTGGAACGGGATGTCCTCGCGGTCGTAGTACGCCATGGTGGAGGGGCCCTTGTTGGGCACCCAGGCGTCGTTCCAGCCCATCGCCCAGGCGTTCTGGGTGCCGAGCCAGCTGTGGTCGTGGGTGTCGAGCAGCATCGGGTCGGCTCCCGCGCGCCCCGCGGCCTCCCGTACGGAGAAGGGCAGGATCCCGTCCTGCTCGAAGACCGGCCGCAGCGCCCGGGTGGACACCGCGTTGCGGTCCTCGTAGCCGCGCACCCCGCGCATCCGGCCGAAGTAGTGGTCGAACGACCGGTTCTCCTGCATGACGAAGACGACGTGCTTGATGTCGGAGAGGGTTCCGGGAGGTGCGGGCCGCGCCAGCAGGCGCACGAGAGAGGGGGGAAGTACGGACGGTGCCGACATTGAGCATCCCTTTAACGGCATTTCGGGCAAGCCTCAACCTAACAACCCGGCCCCGTCCATCCCACACCCGGGATGCGGCCCCGCCCGTGAGCCTGCCACCCCGTCCGCTTCCACCGGCGCGCGCGTCCCCCAGGACTTCGGGGACACTGGGTGGAGTAATCAATCGAAAGAGGAGCATGAATACACGTTCCGAGACGGGCGACCGCCTCACCGCCCTGGGCACACAGTTGCTCGAAGTTCATATCTGGCTCCGCGAGATGCTGGAAGATCTCCAGGACAGCGTCGACGACTATTTTGACGGCAAAGGGCTTCCACCACGGGACCTGCGCGCCCATTGCCTTTCCTTCTGCACGGCGTTGACGCGCCACCACACCGGCGAGGACAGGGGCGCGTTCCCGGCGATCGCCGAGGAGTTTCCCGAGTTGCGCAAGGTGCTCTCCGATTTGCGCACGGACCACAACCAGCTGGACTGGCTGCTGGGAAATCTCCAGAAACTACTCGAATCCCTCCCGGAGAAACCGGACCCGGCCACGGCCTCCAAGGTGCGCGAGGAGGTGACGGCGCTGTCGGCGGTCATGCGGACGCACTTCATCTACGAGGAGAAGAAGCTGATCTCCGTGCTCAATTCGATGGACGTGCCCGAATGGCGCGAGAACCGGCCCGACTTCCTGCTGATCGACGACATGGACGATCTGGGCGGCAACGGGTCGTCAACGATCCGGCCGCTGTAGCCGCCGGATCTGGAGGCGCAGCTCCCGTTCACGGTGCTCGCGCCGCTGCTCACGACGTAGTTCTGACTCTTCGGCGCTCCTGCGGTCCCAGCGCGTCCGGATCCGCCGGATCTCGTACAAGGTGACGCGGGATAGCAAGATGAGCTGATAGCGATGGCCATGGCTCCACTCCCGGATCCGACCTGGCGACCCCGACCGGGGGGCGACCCACGTCGTCCGGCAAAAATCTTTTTAAAAGTCCACCGACGCAGTATTTTCCCGAAGGGCAAACCACACCACCGGGCCGCCCCCGGTTGGCCGAGGTACCGGCGAACTCGCAGCGGAACCGACGCGTTCTGCTGCCGCCCGCCCCGCCGACACCGCTTCCTTTGTGCCTTCCTCAACGTGCGGGCAATGGCTCGGCGGACACCGATCAGCCGGTGACTTCGGTGCCGCCGTGCAGGGTGGCGAGGTCTGCGGCGGCGCGGCCGGAGAGCCAGCCGTCACGGTTGTGGGACGGGGCCACCGGGCGTGAGGTCAGCTGGGGGAACATCTCGTCGACCGCCTCGTCGACCGCCTGGTCGCGGGCGGCCAGCACGGGGAGCAGGTCCGTGCCCGAGCTCGCGGCGGCCTCGCGCACCGCCTCCCCGGTGGCCTCGGCCAGGCGCTCGCCGATCCGCTGGGCGTAGGAGGTGAGGAACGACTGCCGGAAGGAACGGGTGGTGGAGCGGCCATGGCCGTCGCGGCGGGAACCGGCGTGCACCATGGCGGTGGTGGCCTGCACCAGTAGCGAGGTGAACAGCAGTTCTACCGCGTCCAGATCGGCGGGGAAGCCGAGCACGGTGGAGAAGCCGAAATCACTGCTCCATACGGCGCGGCAGCGGTTGGCCGCGGCCACCGTGTCGACCAGCACCGCCTTGGGCCCCTCGTAGGGGGCCTCGACGCCGATCCGGCGGCCCGCGGGCTGGTCGGTGGCGCTTTGGTCGTGTGCCGCGGCGGCCAGCAGTGCCGCATCGATGCTGTGCTTGGCCATCAGCCGCTGCGCCGCCGCGGTGAAGGTCTCGGCCTCGGCGGGGAACTCAGTCGACTCGGCCTTGGCCAGCAGTGCCCTGACCCGGGTCAGCATGCGCTCGTCGACCGCCGGGCCGCGTCGCAGGGTGGCGTGCCGGGCGGTGCCCGGCGGCGCGATCAGCCGCTCCAGCCGGGGGAGGGTGGTCAACAGGCAGATCAGCTGGAGCAGGAGGGTGACCAGGGCGGCCCGGTCCAGGCGTTCGCGCTCGCCGCGTGCCCGTGAGTAGTCGTCGCCTTCCCACCAGACCTTCGCCTCCAACGCCGACAGCTGGCCGTGCCATCGGGGGTCGACGGTGACCGCGGCATACTTCTGTGCCTCGTCGGCGATCGCGTCGGTCAACAGCCGCACGTGCCGGGCGCCGAACTCCTTGCGGGCCATCCGCGCGACGTCGGCGGGCTGCCAGCCCCGCTGCCAGAGGTCGGCCAGATCGTGCCGGAGCGTGGCGGTCAGCGTGCGGTCGGCGACGCGCCGCCATCCGCTGACTCCGGGCCGCTCGACCAGCGCCGCCGCGCTTCGTTCGAACCCGTCGGTGTCGCCGTCCAACCGGGCGTGCACCGCCTGCGACACCAGCTGCTCGGCGAGCACGGCGGGGCTGAGCGACCAGGGCTGGTCGAACAGCGAGAACCCGGCCTTGCCGGGGAAGCCGAACGCCGAGAAGTCGTGCGGCCCGGCCCCGTGGGGAGCCCCTGCGTCCCTGGGCTGCCGCCGCTTGCGCTCCTTCTCCTTGGCTTTGCGCCGTTCCCGGTTGGCCTTGCCCATCGTCGGCTGCTCCTTGTTTCCGCTCGCTGGAAATCCGCGTCGTTCCGGGTTGCCCGCGACGCCGGTGAACCGATCACGGTCACGTGGATCGCCGATCGCGCTCGGGCCAACCCGAGCCATGATGGCACCGACACCGCTGTTCAGACTGCCATCCGCCGTGTTCGGCCGAGGTCGCGTTCGAGGGCTTCGCCGGTGTCACCGGGGTCGACGCGGTGGCGATCCGGCACGGAACCGACTCGTTCGGCTGCCACCCGCCCCGTCCGCTCTCACCGGTGCGGCGGGAACGCGGCCGGCCCTGCCGACATGGATGATCGAGGCGGAAGCGTGTGGTCAGCGGTCCGGTTGCTGGAGGCGCCGGATCTGGAGGCGCAGCTCTCGTTCGCGGTGCTCGCGTCGTTGCTCGCGGCGTAGTTCCGATTCGTCGGCGCTCTCGCGGTCCCAGCGCGCCCGGGTCCGCCGGATCTCGTACAGGGCGACGCGGGACAGCCAGATGATGCCGATCACGATGGCCATGAAGATGGTCACGTGACCGGCGAGGAACAGCACGAAACCGGCGACGAAATATATCCAGTACGCGGTCTTGACGGCGGTTTCTATGGTGTCGATGTGTTTTTCGAACAGCGTCATGCGTTACTCCGATGGTGGTAGATGGAGTAGTCGCTCCGGCATGAGAGGGAATGACCGAAATACCAGTTCCGTCCGCTCACGGGGTCATAGACCCACTGGCGGAAGCGCGATACCGGTCGAGTACGGGACTTGCCGACTTAGACGATCAATACCTAACCTGGTATGCGACTTTCTCCTTCATCACGGGGTCACGAAAAGGGCGGGGGTGGCGTGGCCGAGCGGATGGTGCCCAGTCCCCGGCACGAACGGCTGCGGCAATTGCTCGTCGAAGCCGAATACAGGGCAAACGAAGTGCGGCAGGCATACCAGCGCGCCTCCTCGGCGATGCGGTCGGGACAGGTCTGGACGGGGCCGACGGCCGCCACCTGGACCACCGAGCTGGAAGACCGGCACCAACGGCTCGGACGGCTCGCCCAGAGCGTGGTGGACGCGGTCGAGGAGGAGCTGCGCCGCTCCCCTCCACTGGTGACCGAGGCCGAGGCGAACGCCATGCGCCGTGAGATGGCCGGACGCACGTGACCGTCATGACCGCAAGGGGGAACGCTCCATGGCACCGACCGGCGAGTTCTGCGGTATCGACCCCGAGCAGATGGGGCAGCTCGCCACCTCCCTGCGCGGCGCCGCCGACAAGCTGACCGCTTTCAGCAGGGAGTTCAAGGGGAAGCTTCGCGAGAACGGGGTCGAGACCCCCGTCCTCCGGGAGATCGGCGACATCGCCGACTGGGGCGGGAGGCAGGTCTCCATGCTCCACGGCCGGATCGACCTGATCAACGCCCTGGGCGACGGCGCCCCGGAGCTGGGCGACGCGGGCGGTACGGCGTCGGTGGCGGCGGGCGGGCAGGGGCTCATCCGCCTTCCCGACGAGCTGAAGGACTACGACCTCGCCCAGGGCTTGGCCAGGATGTACGGCGAGGACATCCTGGTGAACTTCCACAGCGACCTGCAGGCCAAGCTCATCCACGAGCACATCGACGACGTCGCCAAAATCGCCGAAAACCCCCAGGCCGCCGCCGCCTTCTTCGCCCTGCTCTCCCCCAAGGTCCGGGACGCGCTGCCCAGCATCATCGCGGCCAGCGGCAGCAAGACCGCCAAGAAGGACCTGGCCACCTTCAGCAAGGCCCTCGGTGCTGCCCTGAACGCCCCCACTCTCGTCCCTGCCTTCGCCAAGGTCAGAGAAGACCTGGTCAAACCGGTCGACGGCAAGATCGTCGCGTGGAACCGGCTCGCACTGCTCAAGGGCGCGAACGCCCCCTCGTCCATCCGCAGCGCGGCGGCCCGCGCGCTGGCTCTGGACGAGTTCGCGAAGAGACCCGGCCAGGAGTGGCGTGCTGGATCCCTGGGTGGCAAGAAGTACGACCTGCCTGACGACCTGGTCGCCCTGGGCCTGGAGGTGCTCGACGGCGACGGCGCGGCCGTACGGGATGCCTTCGCCAAGATGGGCGGGGCCGACGTCAAGCTCAGCCAGGTCGACAAGATGAAGCTGTTCCTCGACTACGCCAAGGGAGTGGGCACCGGGGACGAGGTGGCCGACGCCTTCGGGCGGGCGATGGAGGCGGGCACCGAGGCCAAGACCGAAAAGGCCGGCCGGCACAGCCCAGAGGCCGCAGCCTTCGCTCTGGACCTGATAAAAGTCGCGGGCTCCTTCGGCGCCGACCTGCCATGGCCCGCCAAGGATTCCATGGGCGTGGTCGCGAACTCGTATGTCCATGAGGTGGTCTCGGGCGGACGCTTCGACAGGGCCGCCGACCGCTCCTCCGGCATACAGATCCCCGAACATTGGGAAGCCCTCCCCGGGGTGACCCCCGCGTTCTACCTCAGTCCCGGTGACACTTCTCAATTCATGAAAACCTTCGTTGGAGAGGACAAGGTCGCTGAGGCGTTCGACTCGACGGTTGCAAAGTTTCGCTATGACGCCTTGCTGGGCGCTGCCAGACTGGACGCACAGGGCAACACCGATTACTTCCGCGACATTTCACTGATGTTCGGTGATTTTGGCAGCGTCGCGTTCAAGACGGCGAAAGACGTGCTCGGCGAAGAAGACGCTATCTCCGATATGACCCGAGATATCACCAAGAACACCGTCGGTTTGATGCTCGGCGGGGCGAGCTTCACGAAGCCCGTATTCGAAGTTGGTTGGGAGTTCGCCCAGGCTTACATCGTCAGCACCGCATCGGATAAGTGGGCCGACAGTTTCGAGACACAGGTCCAAGCGGCCACAGAGACCCGAGCCGACCTGGCCAGACGCATGAAGTACGAAATGGCTTACCTTCTCCACAGTGGCGGCTACCCGGCGAGCGAACCTCCCAGCGAACTCCTCAGCGCGACCACCGGAAATCTCAAAACATATGACGAACTCGTGGCCGAGGCCAGACGCGAGGCCACCGGTGACAAGAAATGGGAACAGCTAATTAAAGTAAAGCTGGATGCCTACGATGGCTGGATGGACGATAACGCAAGCCTCGACAAAAAAGTCGAGCATTCCTCGCGATTCCAAACCAGCGACTTGGCTGAGAATCTATTGAAGACCCCGAACTAAAATAGGAAGATCTCTTATCGTGGAAGACAAGCGGTCTGTGCGTGCAGCCGCCAGGTAGGCGCTTCCGGCGCCACATAAACGTTAACCATCACTCCCACCTCCTTGCTGCCATAGATAAATCGCCCCTCCGGCGCATCTACCTGACTGATGTCATACTCCACCTTGTAGCCCAAGATTCGGGAAAGCGTGTTCTCCATAACCCTTTGGGCTTTGTCTAGGCGAGAATCCAGTGATTCGTCGACGCGTTCCTCGTCGGCCGTTGCCCGCAATACTCGCTTGACCTTCTCTCCCCCACAAGGAAGATCCTTGTCCGGACGCTGTACGATTCGCAGATTCATGAGCGGGTTCTTGAAGACGTCGTCGGCTTCCAGGCGCTGTGTATCCTTTTGCAACTCCGCTGCCGCGTCCTTCAAAGATGGCCCGGAAGCACATCCTGAGGCCACTGTCATCAGCGCCAGACCGACGGCCAGTAAGCGGGTGGAGCGCATTTGGGACCTCCGGGGTGGTGGGCGCCGGGACGTATCAATCTTTACCCACTCGGCACGTGTTCGCCACACCCTTTCCATACTCGTTCGTCAGGCAAGGGGAGTTGCCAGGTCACGCCGACCGCTGTCGTCAGCCAGGGCAGGAGCATGTCCTCGCGGGTTGAAGCCGTGATCCGCTCGGCCGGCGGCTCGTTCGTCGTCATGGTTTCGCCTTTCGAATTCTTTCCGATGCTCGCGGCGGGAGACCAAAATAGGGTTATCTAATTCATATCCGACCCGATTCGCTGCCAACCAGGGAAGTGATTTATCGCTTTCTTGTCAGCACTTTCGCGAAGAGGATTCCTGTGCCTAGAATGCCTTATGGGTAGTCGACCGACTACTGGATAGGCAACCCAGGATAGAGCGGACCATGACAGCCGTTGGTTTATCTGGACTGGATTCGATATCACCGGCCGATCATTAAGTCCGTTTTTTCTAATTCGGGAGGAAATGAAATGGATGAGGTGCTGCCCCTCGACCCTGGATCCCCTCGCGTGCGGTTCGGCGCCGAGATGCGTCGGCTGCGGGAGGCCGCCCAGCTCTCACAGTCCTCCGTGGCCAGACGCCTCGGCTGCACCCAGACTCAGGTCAGCCGCCTGGAGGGTGCTACCCGCACACCGTCGAAGTCCGACGCGGAGAAGCTGGACCAGCTCTTCAACACTGCTGAAGGCAACGCCTTCACTCGCCTCCGTCAGCGCATCCTGGCCCAGCCCGGTGGCCCGATCTGGTTCCAGAGCTGGGTCGAGGAGATTGAGCCGACCGCCCTCGTCCTGCGCTCCTGGGATCCTCTCCTCGTTCCCGGCCTTCTCCAGACGGAGTCCTATGCCCGTCACGTTCTCAGCCAAGAACCTCGAATGACCTCTGAGGAGGTGGAGAAACGCATTGAGGTCCGCATTCGACGTCGCTCCATCCTGGAGCGAGACAATCCGCCACTGTTCCTGACTCTCATCGACGCCAATGTGGTACGCCGTCCGGTCGGAGACTCTGAGGTTATGCGCGGCCAGCTCGACTACCTGTTGGAAATCGGCAAGAACCCTGCTGTTTCCATCCAGCTTGTCGATCAGCGATGTCTACCAGGACTGCTGGGAGCGTTTATGATCGCTGAGCTTCCGGACGGACAGCCAGATGCTATCCACGCCGACTCCTCGGCTGAGGGATACGTCTCGACTGACTCCAGTCTTGTGGCCTCGATGTGGAACCGATATGAGGCGATACGGCGATGGGCTTATCCTGAGCACATGTCCCTCAAAATGATCGAGGATGTGAGGCAGGAATGGACCTGAGTGCCGCCGTGTGGCAGAAGTCATCACGTTCCGGATCGAACGGTGGCCAGTGTGTCGAGGTGGCCGCCAACCTGCCTGGGGTGGTCGCTGTTCGTGACAGTAAGAACCCGGACGGAGCCAAGCTGTTCTTCGCTCCCGCCGAGTGGAGATCGTTCATCGGTGGCGTCAAGACCGGTGAGTTCGACTCGCTTGCCTGACCTTCCACTTCAAAGCCCACCTCAAAAGACCACGACACAAACCCTAGATCCACCCCCGCCGGGTGGCCTCCATCGCGACCTGGAACCTGGTCTGCGCCCCGACCCGGTTCATCAGCTTGGTGACGTGTCGTTGCACGGTCCGCTCGCTCCAGCCCAGGGCCCGGCTGGCGGCCTTGTCGGTCGCTCCAGAGGCCAGCAGCGTGAGCAGTCTCGCCTCCTCCTCCGACAGCACCTCCGCGTCGGGTGAGTTCAGCTGGACCGGGACGCTGCGCGTCCACGTCGTCTCGAAGAGGGCGACCAGCGCGTCCAGGAGCGGGGAGGGGTGGATCACGTAGGACGCAGCGATCATGTCGTCCACGGGGCTGAGCAGCGGGATGATGGCGAGGCGGTCGTCGGAGATGGCGAGTTTCATCGGCAGGTCGGCGGCGATCCTGGCCTGCTCCCCGTGTCGCATCCCGGCCGTGACGTCCTCCAGCCAGCCGGGGAGCGCGAGCGCGGTCTTGTCGTAGACGACCCGGTATTTCACCCCTCGCTTCAGCAGGGCGAGTTCCACCTGGTTCGGCTCCCTGTGCGCCTGCGGGGTGGCGTAGGGCGGGCGGTCGAACCCCCGCATCTGGGTCCGGCTGTTCTGCTGCATCTGAACCCAGTGGTGGTTGACCTCGTCGCGTCCCGAGACCATCTCGATCAGATCGCCCGGATGGGCGAACCGGGTGCCCGCGCGGTACATCTTGACCAGCGTCCCGATGTGCAGGCGGACGTCACGCAGCTCGGCCTCGCGCTCGCGCAGCACGGCTTCCAGCCCGCTGTCCGGTGAGACGGCGACATAGCGAACGGGGCGTCCCGTCGAACGGGTGGCCAGACCGAGCTCGACGAGTGAGCGCAACGTCCGTCTCGCGGCGGCCACCGGGAGATGACAGTCATGGACGAGTTCGGAGACCGTCGCCTGCGTCCTGCGGACGAGTGCGTCGTACACCGCCTCGTCCTGTCGGCTCAGCCCGATCGCCTCAAGCATCACACTCTCCTTGCCTGTACGGTGAGCTCCGGCGCCGGGAACGCCCCGCCACTTCGCCTGTCGTGTTTACGTCACCTGACAGGAACTCGCCGCTGACCCAGCTTGTCAGGGGATGACAGCTGATGCCAGCGTTCAGGGGCACCACAGCGCGCACCTGAACGAAGGAGTCCCCCATGTCGCTGTCCGCCCTACGATGTCGCGGGCAACGCCTGTCACTCGCCGCACTCCTCGTCCTGGGATCTCTCGCCACGGTCCTGCCGGCGAGCCCGGCCACGGCGGCGAGCCCTGCCACGGCTGAGAAGCCCCCCGCGGAGCAGGCCCGGCGAGGAAAGATCGCCCCTGAGCTGATCGACCGTACGAAGACCGCCGGCGCACGTGCCGACGACCGTGTCGAGGCCGCCGTCGTGCTCCGCGCGGGCACCGGCCTCAGCTCAGCGGACCCGAGCGAGGCGCGCAAGGCCCTGGCCGAGACGGCCAAGGCCGTCCAGGCCCCCGTCGTCCAGCTGGTCGAGGCTCACGGGGACCAGGTGCTCAACACGTTCTGGATCAAGAACATGGTCCTCGTCCGGGCCAGGCCCGCCACTCTGGAGGCGCTGGCCGCGCTCGACCTGGTGGACCGGATCATCCCCAACTTCGAGCTCAAGGCCCCGCCCACGCCGCGCCGCGCCGCGAAGGCGGCGGAAGGTGAGTCCGCCTGGGGCATCGAGAAGATCGGTGCCGACCGGGTGGCGAAGGAGCGCGGGCTCACCGGTGACGGCGTGCGCGTGGCGGTCCTCGACACCGGTGTCGACATCGCCCACCCCGACCTCACCGGGAAGCTCGTCACCGACGACGCGTCGGACCCGTCCTACCCGGGCGGCTGGATCGAGTTCGGCCCGGACGGCAGGCCGGTGCCCTCCTCGCCCCACGACAGCAGCTACCACGGCACGCACGTGGCGGGCACGATCGCCGGTGGGAACGCCTCGGGCACGCAGATCGGTGTCGCTCCCGGCGCCGAGCTGATGGCCGGCCTGGTCATCCCGGGCGGCAACGGGACGCTCGCCCAGGTGATCGCCGGCATGCAGTGGGCGATCGCGCCGTACGCCGCCGACGGCAGCCCCGCGGGCGAGCCCGCCGACGTCGTCAGCATGTCGCTGGGCGCGGAGGGCTACGCCGACGAGATGGTCGAACCGGCCAGGAACATCTACCTGGCCGGCGCCTTCCCGTCCTTCGCCATCGGCAACGAGTGCCTCGAAGGGGGGTCGGGCAGTCCCGGCAACGTCTACGAGGCCGTGTCCGTCGGCGCCACCGACGCGGGCGACGACGTGCCGGAGTTCTCCTGCGGCGGGACGGTCCGCAGGACCGACTGGATCGACGCGCCCGCCGAATGGCCCGAGTCGTACATCGTCCCCGACATCTCGGCGCCCGGCGTGGACGTGCTCTCGGCCCTGCCCGGCGGTGAGTACGGATCGCTGAGCGGCACCTCGATGGCGACCCCGCACGTCTCCGGCACGGTCGCGCTGATGCTCCAGGCCCGCCGCGACCTCGGCGTCGACGAGACGCTGGGCATCCTGGCCGGTACGTCCTTCTTCGACGGGCGCTACGGCGCACGCCCGAACCCGCGCTTCGGCGCGGGACGGATCGACGCGTACGCCGCCGTCGCGGAGGCGGCTCTCACGAGCGGTGTCCGGGGCGTCGTCACCGACGAGAAGACCCGCGAGCCGCTCGGCGGCGTGACGGTCACCCGGACGGACACCGGCCGGACCGTCGAGACCGACGAGCGCGGCCGGTTCGAGATCCGGTTCGGCGCCGGATCGTACGACCTGAAGCTGTCCAGGTTCGGCTACCTGCAGGAACCGGTCAAGGTCCGCGTCACGGAGAACCGCTTCTCCGATGTCCAGATCGCGCTGGACCGGACCCGCTGGGGAAGGATCTCGGGGCGGGTGACCTACGGCCCGACCGGTTCGAGGGTGCCGGGCGCGACGGTCACGGTGCTCGACGTACCCGACCGTCTCGTGGCGACGACGGACGTCAACGGCAAGTACATGATCGAGGACGTGCCCGAGGGCGACTACCAGGTCGCCGTGGCGGCTCCCGGCGTGTCCAGGTCGGAGCCCGGCAAGGTCACCGTGATCGGGACGAAGACCGCCCGTGCCGACTTCGCCCTCCCCCGGTCCTCCGCCACCGAGCGCGTCTCGGTGACCTCGGACGGCCACCAGGGCAACGGCGAGGCGTGGTGGCCGAAGATGAGCGCGAACGGCGAGGCGGTGGCGTTCGCCAGCCCGGCGTCCAACTTCGTCGCGGACGACACCAACAACGACCTCGACATCTTCGTGACCGACCTGCGCACCCTGGCGGTCGAGCGGGTCTCGGTGGCCTCCGACGGCACGCAGGGCGACAGCTTCTCGCTGAGCCCGACCATCAGCTCGGACGGCCGCCTCGTCGGGTTCGGCAGCGGGGCCGCCAACCTCGTACCCGGGGACGTCAACGGTCAGACGGACGCCTTCGCGCACGACCGGGAGACGGGGAAGACCGAGCTGATCTCGGTGGCCTCCGACGGCACCCTGAGCGACGGGCTCTCCTCGTCGCCCTCGTTCAGCGCCGACGGCCGCTTCGCGGTCTTCAACAGCGACGCCACCAACCTCGTACCCGGGGACGCCAACGGACGGACCGACGTCTTCGTCCGCGACCGGACCACCGGCAAGACCGAGCTCGTCTCGGTCGGGACCGGCGGCCTTCCGGGCGAGGGGAACTCGCGCGAGCAGTCGATCAGCGCCGACGGCCGCTTCGTCGCCTTCGAGAGCCAGGCCGCCGACCTCGTGGCCGGAGACACCAACGAGCACGCCGACGTGTTCGTCCGCGACCGGCAGACCGGTAAGACCGAGCTGATCCCCGCGCCCGAGGCGAGGGAGGCGAGCAGCCCGTCGATCAGCGCCGACGGGCGGATGGTGGTCTACATCGCGAGTGGCGGGATCGAGGGGTACCAGATCTACGTCCACGACCGGCAGACCGGCACGAGGAGGCTCGCGTCGGCGGCGTCCGACGGGAGCATGGCCAATGACTGGTCCTTCGCCCCGTCCCTGAGCGCCGACGGGCAGGCAGTGGTGTTCTACACCTACGCCACCAACCTCGCCGCCGGTGACACCAACGGGCGGACGGACGTGTACGTGCGCGACTTCAAGGCGGGCACCACCACGCGGGTCTCCGGCGGTCCCAAGGACGTCGAGGGTGACGGCTCGGCCGGCATCCCGTCGATCAGCGGGGACGGGCGGTACGTCGCCTTCGAGAGCAACTCCGCCAACCTCGTCGGTGACGACACCAACCGGAAGTCCGACATCTTCGTCCACGACCGGACCCCGGGCCCCGAGCCCCTCTTCGCCCTGACCGACCTCGACGTCAGCCCGTCCACCGTCCGTCCGGACCTCCCGGTGCGGATCACCGCGCAGGTGAAGAACGTGGGCGAGAAGACGGGCGGGTACGACGCCGTCCTGCGGATCAACGGCGAGGTCGAACAGCGGCAGACCGTCCAGGTCCGCGCCGACAAGGCGGTACGGCTCTCGTTCGACGCGCGCCGGAGCGACGCGGGGACGTACACCGTGGAGCTGGGCCCGCTCACCGGCCGGTTCGTGGTGAAGGACCAGTGAGGGACCACTGAGGGATCGTCACCTGAGCCACTGACGGGCCGTCGCCCGGGCAGTGCTCGGATACGGGCCGGATATGGGCCGGACACGATGACATGCCCCCGGCCGGCCGCGGCGTACCAAGCCCGCGGCCGGCCGGGGGCATCCGGCTGTTCCCGGCGAATCACCCACGACCGTGCTGGGCAGCAGGCTCAGGACCTCCTGCCGCGCCGCTGGGCTGTCCACAACGCGGTCATCGAGATCAGCGCGCCCACGGCCGCACCGGTGAGCAGGCCCAGGATGGTGCTCAGGTCGCCGTCCAGCTCGCCGAACCGGAGCAGGGCCGCCACCGCCAGCGCCAGCACGACGAGGACGCCGGCGACGAAGGCGTAGAACCTGGGGCTGAGGAAGATGCCGCGGTCGGGGGCCCGGGGCGGGGCGGTCAGCTCAGCGGCGGGTCCCAGGCTGGCGGCCCTGGGACGCTTGAAGTACTCGAAGCCCACCCAGGTGCCGCACGGCTCCCAGCCGTCCGGGGTGAGCCGGTCGAGCACGCTCCGGCGACGGCCGGCCGCGACCAGTTCCCTGCTGTACTCCCACTGCTGCGGGTATTCGGGGTCCCGGGCGCAGACGAACAGGCCCTTCGCGTCGACCCTGTCGACCTCCCAGCCCTGCGCGCCGTACTCGTTGAGCAGCTTGACGTCGTGGAACAGGTCGGCGGTCCAGCTCCAGGTGCGGGCGTCCACGGCGGGCTCGGCGGGCGGGAGCGAGGTGCCGGTCAGCTCCCCGGCCAGGTCGGCCGCGGGGCCGAACTCCTCCTCGGGGTCGCCGCCGCTCTCGGCGAGGTAGCCGGCGAGCTCGTCGAGCATGGCGCCGGCCCGGTCGGCCGGCATCCCCGCCTCGGCCAGGAGTACGGCGAGTTCGTCGAAGTAGGCGCGGGCCTTCTCACCGGAGGCCGTCCCGGCCGTCCCGGTCGTCCCGGTCGCCTCGGTCGTCCCGGTCGTCTCTCCGGAGTCGGGGTTCATCGGAGCTCCCCTTCGCGTTCTCGTTCCTGGCCGCTTTCCTGGCCGCTTTCCTGTTCGCGTTCCCGCGAGGTCGCGGGACGGGACGCCTCGACGCCGCCCCTGACCAGCGCGGTGCGCACCGACTCGTCGAAGCTCAGCCAGAGCCCGCCCTGCTCGGCGAGCGTCTGCCTGCCCCGGTCGGTGAGCCGGTAGTAGCGGCGGCCGGGCCCGCGCTCGGTCACCCGGAACTCCGCGGTGACCAGCCCCGCCTCCTCCAGCCGGTTGAGCACCGGGTAGAGGGTGCCGCCCTTGATCTGACCGAGGCCCAGCTCGGCGAGGTCCTTGACGATCTCGTAGCCATAGTTCTCCCCGGCCGTCAGGCTGGCGAGAACCAGCAGGTCGAGCACACCCTTGAGCCAGCTCGCGCGTCGGTCGCTCGTCATGCTGGCGATCCTACTTAGACGGCGTTCCCACCTAGTCCCGGCCGGCTCCCGGCGGGCTCCCCGTCCGGCTCCCGGGCCGGTTCACGCCGCGGCCGGGGAGACAGCAGCAGGCCGCGAAGGTCGATCAGGACGTGCAGCAGGATCGGCAGGAGCAGGCTGCCGGTCCTCAGATAGAGCGAGGTCAGGGCGAGTCCGATCAGGGTGACCGCGAACATGCCGCGCCATCCCTGGTAGAGGTGCCCCGCGACGAAGACCGCCAGCGCCGCGAGGGCGGCGACCTCCTCGCTCAGGCCGAGCGCGCCCATGCCGACCGCGATGAGCAGCCCCCGGTAAACGATCTCCTCGGTGACCCCGGCGGTCACCGACAGGCCCGCCGCGTACCAGCGCTCGGCCGTGGTACGTGGCAGCAGGTGGGCGACGGCCTCCTGGCCGGGGACGGGCCTGCCCCTGGCCGCCAGTCGCCTGAGCACGAGCAGGCCGGCCGTGGCGGCGATCAGGAAGCCGACGATCACCCCGAGGATCTCGTCCGGCGGATCCTTGAACACCAGGCCGATGTCCGCGGGGTCGAGCCCCGGCTCCATCGCGACGATGAACAGCGCCACGGCGGCCAGCGCCCACAGCTCGGCGCACCAGAGCGCGCACGTCCTGCGGTAGGCCGTCGGGTCCCGGTCCCGCGAACGGGCCAGCCCGTCGTAGGTGCGCTTGCCGAGCAGGGGGCTGACGAGGGCCAGGTACACGACGAGGACGGCCGAGACGAGGAGCGTCAGGGGGGTGAAGGACATCGGGGGCTCCTTAGATGCTGTGCCATCTAGACGGTAAAGCAAGCTAGTTAGATATACAACCTAGCTCGTTATCCAGTCCATGTTGATGGACGCGAGCCTGGATCCGTCGCCGCCCGGAGGCCGTCAGCGGCACCGTTCCTTCGTCTCCCCCCGTCTCCCCCCGTCTCCCTTCGTCTCCCCTTGCCCCGGGCCTCGTCTCCCCTTGCCCCGGGCCCGCGCTTGGCCGCCGCGACCCGCCGACTTGCACCTCCCGTAGAGGGAGACGCCAGGGTGGGGGCATGAACGGCGACACGCTCTACTCGATCGGCGATCTGGCCCGGCGGACCGGGCTGACGGTCAAGACCGTCCGGTTCTACTCCGACCGCGGGATCGTGCCGCCGACCGGCCGCAGCCCGGCCGGTCACCGCCTCTACGGCATCGACGCCGTCGCACGCCTTGACCTCGTACGGACGCTGCGCGACCTGGGGGTGGACCTTCCCACGATCCGCAGGGTCGTGGACCGGGAGATCTCGCTTCCCGAGGTCGCCGCGGCGCACGCCGAGGCGCTGGCGGTGCAGATCCGGACGCTGCGCCTGCGGCGCGCGGTGCTGACGGCGGTGACCAGGCGCGGGTCCACACCCCAGGAGATGGATCTCATGCACAAACTGGCCAAGCTCTCCGAGGACGAGCGCCGGCGCCTGATCGGCGACTTCCTCGACACCGCCTTCGGCGACCCGGACGCCAACCCCGAATTCGCGGGGATCAGGCGCTCGATGACCCCCGAACTGCCCGACGACCCCGCACCCGAGCAGGTCGAGGCATGGGTGGAACTGGCCGAGCTGTCGCAGGACCCGGAGTTCCGCGCGATCATGCGCCGCCTGGTCGGGCAACACGCGGCGGAGCGCGCCCGGGGCGGCGTCACGGGCCCGCGCCGCGATCCCGTCGCGATGGTCCGCGACCAGGCGGGCCCGTCCCTGGCGGCCGGCGTCGACCCGGCCTCACCCACGGCCGATCCGGTCGTCGCGGCGGTCACGGCCCACTACGCGCACGCCGTCGGCCTCCCCGACGACGCCGACCTCCGGCACCGGTTGCTGGTACGGCTGGAGAGCGCGAACGACCCTCGCAGGGAGTCGTACCTCCGGCTGCTCGCGGTGATCAACGGCTGGCCCGCGCCCGAAAGCCTGACGCCGGTGCTCGACTGGTTCATCCGGGCCCTGAGCGCCCGGACACCGGCGTAACGGGCCGCTCAAGAAGGCGTCACCGGGCCGGTTCGTCCCGTACGGGGGCGTCACCGAGCCGGTTCGCCCAGGGCGGTCTCGCAGGCGCGTTCGGCCGACGGGCCGACGGAACATGAGACGCGGAGCGGGCGGAGACGGGCGAGACCGTGAACGCCGGATTTCCGGGTGGAACAATCGGCGCATGGCACGCTTCAAACGGCTCACCGTCGAGGAAGCCCGCACCCTCAGCCGCGAAGAGCTCCTGCCCCGGATCGAGGACGAGCAGAAGCACTGGTATCGGCTCATGAACGACATGGAGATGCGCGTCGGCGACGACGAGGCGTTCAAGACCTTCAACGAGATCATGCACATCGTCATCGGCCCCGGCCGCTCCGTCTCCGACACGCTCGTCCTCCTCGAGGAGGACGAATCACGCGACCGGGACTACTGGACGAAACCGCTCGGCGAGCTCGGCGAGCTCTGATCCCGGGCCCCTCGCGGAGCGGCGCGCGTTTCCGCCGTTCCGGTCACCGTGTCATTCCAGCCGTTTCCCGGTCACCGGTCGTTCTCCGGCGACCGGGAAAACCGGCGTCGAAAACAAGGCGCCGCTCGCCGGTCGAGTGGATCTCATCCTCGGCCGCGATTACCGATTAGGCGATTTCCCGTCACGGGATTTCCGAATCCGGAATCACCCCGGCCCGTTCTCGTCCGGTGTTCCGCGAACAGATCTTCTCGACGTCAAAGGTTCACGGGGCATTAACTTCCATTTACTTCGATCTTGACTCAAGACTGCAAACATCCTACCTTGATCCTCGACCACGGTGCGGAACACCGCACCTTCTCAGGGACCGTGACCGTTTCACCCCCCAGCGAATCGACGGGAAGGTTCGATGCGAAGAATGTTGTCCGGGGCGTCGCGAGACAACGCGTCCCCGGCGGAAAGCCGGAGTCAGGCCGGAGCCAGGAGCCGACGCCGGCCCGGAAGGCTGTCGTTCGTCCTCCGCGCGTTCACGGCCGCCGTCGTGACGCTCTTCGCCTTCCCGGGCGTCGCCTTCGCGGACCCGCCCTCCGCCCTCGACTGGGCGGCTCCGTGGCCCGACCGCGTCTACGAGCCGGGTTTCGACTACGACGGCGACGGCTGCTACCCCACCCCGGCCATCGGGCGTGACGGGACGATCGCCCCGGGCTTGGCCCTGGGCGGCGCGGAGAACGGCCACTGCCGCGACTCGTGGGATCTGGACAACACCAACGCCTACTCGCGCGTCAAGTGCAACAACGGCTGGTGCGCGTACATGTACGCGCTCTACTTCGAGAAGGACCAGGCGGCCCTGGGGCCGGGCAGCGCCGGGCACAGGCACGACTGGGAGCACGTCGTCGTGTGGGTGCAGGGCGAGTGGGGCATGTACGTCTCGACGTCCGCGCACGGCAAGTACACCACCCGGCACAGAAACAACGTGCCGTGGGACGAAACCGGAAAACACCCGCTGGTCGTTTACCACAAGGACGGAATCAGCACGCACTGTTTCCGGCACGCGGGTTTCGGAGAACGGCCGGAGAACCACAAGGGATCGTGGCAGTGGCCACCGCTGATCGGCTGGGACAACTATCCGCCCGGATTCCGCGAAAAACTGGTCGGCCACAATTTCGGCAGCGCCAGCTTCGGGCTCAAGGACGGTTCGTTCGAATGGGAGCTCTCAAAGGCCCTGCCGGCCGGAATTCCCTTCGATCCCTACGCCTGATCCGGACGACGATGGATTCGCGCCGGGAGCGCGCACCTCGAATCCTCGCCCTCGGAATGCTTCAGCGTCTCGCCGCTTGGCGCGCGTAGAGCTACGCCGGTTGATAGCAGCAGAGCCGTCCGGTCCGGATCGTCAGGCGTAGTTCCTCGCCCAGCACCGGATCGGCGGCGGCGATGCGGGTGACGGCGCGCCGGAGGGCCTTGCCGACCGAGACGCGGGCACGTTCCTCGTTGCCGGTGAAGTTCCTGGCCCGTCCGGCCAGGCCGGTCGCGGACGCCAGCTCGTCGATCAGCCAGTCGCGCTCGGCCCGCACCCGCTCGGCCCGGACGACGTCGTTGGCCGCCTCGTACCCGTCGATCTCCTCCTGCAGCAGCGACAGCCGTCTGCGGTAGGCCCTGATGGCCTCCTCGTCCAGGGCCGGCTGGGCGGTCGAGGTGCCGGCCTCCACGGCCGCCGCGTTGTGCGGCACCGGACCCGCGGCCAGCTCGATGGCCGGGATCTCGTACCGCGGGTTGGCCAGCAGGACCGCCAGGTAGGCCATCCCCAGGCTGTGCTCGACGTGCGCGCTCCGCGCGCCCAGCCCGATCCGCCACCGGCGGCCCTCGCGCCTGCACTCCATGAGGGGCCGCCGCCCGCCGTGCCCGGCGGCGGTGACCTCGGCGTGCCGCCCGCTGTCAACGGGCAGGACCATGCCCAGCTCGGCCGCCTCGCTCGTGGCGACCTCCAGCTGCCTGCCCGCCTCCGCGACGTCCCCGGCCTCGGCCCGGAGCGCCAGCGCCTGGGCCCACCGCACGCGCGACAGGACCGCCGCCGGCCAGTGCCCCATGGCCAGGTTGTCCCGTACGGCCACCCGCAGATGCTCGACCGCCCGCTGGGCGTCGCCCATGGTCAGCGCGGCCACGCCCAGCGCGTGCCGGGCGGAGCCGAAGCACGCGACGCCGAGACTGGCCACCATCGGAAGCCTGGCGAACGGGCCGAGCAGCTCGTAGGCCGCCGCCGAGACCTCGGTGTCCCCCAGCAGGTGCGCGGCCTCCACGACGCCGTGCATGGTCACCAGCCAGCTGCTGGACCGGGGCAGCAGGGCCAGGTCGCCGCCCCGCAGCCGCGCCAGCGCGCCGGCCGCCTGCCGGTGGTCCCCCGCGGTGGCCGCGGCGACCGCCAGCGCGGCCAGGTAGGAGTTGTCCACGGCGCTGAGCGTCGGCGAGTTCACCTCCTCGGCCAGCATCGGGACCAGCTCGGCGATGCGGCCCTGGTACCAGCGGATGGCCACCATCTGCGCGCCGTACCAGCCGGCGGCGTCCGCGTCGCCGGCCCGCCTCCCCCGTTCGGCGCAGGCGGCCGCCTCGGCCTCGGCCTCGGCCGACCGCAGCCGTCCCGCGCGGATGCCGAGCATCACGTCGATCGCCCGCACCACGAACCCGACCGCCAGGTGGTCCTGCTGGGCCAGCAGCCCGCGCAGCTCCGCCAGGTGGCGTTCCGCGTGCGGACCCGCGTCGAGAACGTGGTCGACGGTGCGCCACAGCAACCCCATCAGCAGGTCGCCGCGGCAGGAGGTCCGGAAACCCGCGGCGATCAGCTCCTGGGCGAGCTCGTGACGCGCCTCGCTCTGGCCGGGGCCCAGCAGGCAGTGGTGGGCCAGGCTGAGCGCCTCGCTCCACGCCGCCGGATCGCCCGACCGCCTGGCCTCCTCCAGCAGGGCGAGGATGCCCGCGTGCCCGCCCGACCGGTAGTCGGCCTCGGCGGCGAGCCGTACCCTGAGCCGGAGGGCGAGTGACGACCGGGGATCCACCAGCGACAACGCGTGCCGCAGGCGCGCCTCGACCGACGCGGCGGCCATGACACCGCGGTGCTCGTGCACCCACAGGCCGGACAATCCCAGCGCCGCGAAGGCCATCGCCCGTCCGTCGCCGTCGCTCTCGGCCGCGCGGTACGCCGCGTCGAAGCACTCCCGGCTGGACCGCAGGTCACCCTCGACGCACCGGGCCCGCACCCCGCCGTGGAACAGCGCCCCGATCTCGTTCTCCGCCGCCGCCGACGTCAGCCCGTGGTACGGCAGGCAGCCGCCGGCACGGGACCGGCGCGACGCGGGGCTTCTGCGCTCCCTGTCCGCCTTGTCGTGGCCCGGGTCGTGGACGGTAGAGAAGGCATGGCCGTCATGGATGTCCTGTGCGTCACGGACGTCATGGACCAGGAGCAGTGACCGGCGATCCACGGCGTACCTCAGCTCGCGGCGAGGCCGAACGCGTGCCCCTCCGGGTCGGCGGGCGAGGCGAGGGCCGCACGATCGGCGGCGACCGTGGCGATCTCCACAGCGGCGGGCATGTCGGTGACTCCTCGGATCGGTGTGCGATCAGGCTGCCGCCGGACGGTTGCACCCGTCTTGCAACATCCTTGCGCACGACCTCACCGGGATCCGGGCACCCGTGACACCCGTCGTCCGGCCGGTTTCACGGTCTCGGGGACGACACGCGGCGACGGCCTCGCGTGTCCCGGTACGCCCAGGCCCGCGAGGCCGTCGCCTGCCCTCCCCACCGATGGTTCGGCGGGGAGGGGCCGTTCACGCACGGCCCGGGATCCAAAATCCCGAATCCGGGATCGGATCCGGGATCAGTAACGGCCGTGCACCGTGTTCGTCCTCTTCGTCATGCGCTGGTACCCGGGGGCGTTGAGGATGACCTTGGCGTAGACCTCGTCGCCGGCGCCCTCGAGCGAGGAGTCGTCCTCGTCGAGGAGAGAGCACCGGATCGTGGGAACGGAGAGAATGATCAGCCCTCCCCCGTTCCGGTCCGATCCCGCGCTCAGCTGCGCGTCGCCCGCCTTGTACAGCCGGTTGTCGTAGACGGCGTCCTCGCCCCAGATCTCGACCTGGGCCCTCGCGCCGTTGTCGACCAGGTACTGCGCCTGGGCCTGCGTCATTCCTACCTTGCCGAAGGTCAGGACCCTGCAACCGGCCGCCTCCTTGGTGATCGTCAGCCGGGCGGTCAGGACGCCGGGCACGTCGTCGGCCTGGGCGGGCGCGGCCGCGAGACCCACGCTCAGCGCCGTGGCGGCGCCCAGCGCGGCGGCCAGGCAGGCGATTCTCTTAAGTGCGGACATCGTCGTTCCTCCGGTGTTCGTCAAAACTGGATCGGCGTTCGTCTGGGCGGGAGCGGTGTCCGTCTGGGCGGAAGCGGTACCCGCCGGAGCGGTGTCCGCCGAGACGGGAGCGGTGCCCGCCGGAGCGGGAGCGGTGCCCGCCGGGACGGGACTCGTGTTCATCTGGGCCGGACCGACGTTCGTCCGGGCTGGGGCCGGCGCGACTGCTTGCGCGCCTTGACGTAGCGGTTGGTCGCGGGAAGCCAGCAGGTCACGACGGCCAGCAGCACCCCCAGGACGGCCAGGGCGGCCAGGAACCCGGTGATCGGGGACACCATGTCCGTGAGGTCCCGTAATCCGAGGAGGGCGACGACGGGGGTGAGGACGCTCAGAACGACCCGGGCCCATGTCCTGCCGTCGCGGACGGGCAGCAGGAGCAGGAAGAGAATCACCCCGAGGAAGATCCAGATGTACGCCCGGGCCTGCAGGGAGCCGAACGCGGCCTCCACCGCGGTGTCCACGACGGAATTCACGGCCTCCGAGCCGGCCTCGACGCCGAGCTCGTCGCGCACGTAGTTCCGCAGCAGGCTCCTGCCCGCGATCAGGGAGAACGTCGCCGACGCCAGCATCGACGCCGCCGTCACCGCGGTGGCCAGGGTGGCGGCCAGCAGCGTCCCGGGCCTGCGGGGTTCGTACGCGCTGCCGCCTGTCATCTGGTGCGCGGAGGGGATGTGGTCACTCATTTGTTTTCCTTCCAATGGTTTCGTGCCGCTCACCCGCCGGACGGTCACCTGCCGTACGGAGAGGGATCGGCGGAGGCCTCGGAGCGGACGGCCGGCGAGCACTCGACGGCGTCCGTGTTCCTCCGGGGCGCGGAGCTGTTCCCCGGCCCGCACCTCGGCGCGGTCCCCCCCGCCGCCCTGGGCGGTGTGGTCCGCGAACGGTTCCCTGCCGGGATCGGTGCGATCCCGGCCTGGATCGGTGCGGACCGGCGGGAGAAGGGCCGACGAGCCGGATACCCCCAAGGTGTTCCATCCGGTTCCACCCGCCGTTCCATCCCGGGTCCACCTCCCCGTGCCCCCGGGGGTCTCCGGCGCCCCGGCCGCGGCGAGAGGAGCCGAGCGGCCTCCCGAGGGCCGGCCCGGCGAGACGGCTCACGAGACGGTGCGGACCCGCGGTGTCCGGCGAGGCCGTACGGCACCGTCTTCCGGAAACACGAAGGGCCCCGACCTGTTCACACAGGTCAGGGCCCTTGGCGGAACCCGGCGGAACTCGTTCGTCACCCTTCCACGGCGTTCGCGTCCTCCCTGGCTTCCGTGACGTCCGTGACGTCCGCGGCCTCCCAGCGCAGCAGGTCTCCCGGCTGGCACTCCAGCACCTCGCAGAGCGCGGCGAGCGTCGTGAAGCGCACCGCCTTGGCACGGCCGTTCTTGAGCACCGCCAGGTTGGCGGGCGTGATCCCGACGCGGTCCGCGAGCTCGCCCACGGACATCTTCCGCCTGGCCAGCATCACGTCGATGTCGACGGTGATCGGCATCAGATCACCTCTTCCAGCTCGGCCCTCATCCGCGCCGCCTCGACGTCGCGTGCCACGGCCTGGGCGAGCAGCATCCGCAGCACGAGCACGATGAGCGCGACCCCCAGGATCGCCACGACACCCCCGCATATCAGCAGGACCACGCCCGGGGCGACCGGTTCGCCCGGCGCCAGGAGGACCGCGAACGCGAACACCAGGAGGGCCGCCGCCACGAGCGCGCCGATCACGATGTGCACGTACCGGAAGGCCGCGTGGGAGAACACGGTGCCGCGGCGCACCATCGTCACCAGCCTCCACACGCAGACCAGGATGACCTGGACCGTCACGACACCCAGGACCACGAGCACGAGAAGCGGGGTGCGCAGGTACGCGAACTCCGCGTTGAACTGCTCCATGTCGGCGGCGAGCAGCGGCACCATCACCGTCTGCACGAACACCGACCCGGCGAGCAGCACCACGAGCACGGCGCGCAGCGCGAGCACTGTCAACTTCCCCATCATCTTCCCTTCGATCGACTAGCGATGGAAATGTATCGATATTCGATAGGGGAAGCAACCGGAAGGGTCAGCCGGAGAGGTGAGACTCCGGTACCGGCGCGCGCGGCCCGGAGCTCCGGAGTCCCACTTTCCAAGATCGTTCAATGCCCGCCCGCGCGGGCGCGGCCCTTTCGGGGGCGACCGGGCCGGGAACCCTAGGGCGCCGTGACCCGCAGGTCGTCGAGGGTCGCGGTGCTCGAGTGCATGCGCAGGCCGACCTTGCCGGTCGCCGGCTCGGCGGCGGGGGCGGTCCAGGTGAGCACCTGGTTCCCGTCGACGAAACCGGTGACGGCCGAGCCGGACACGGTCACCCTGAGCGTGCGGAACGCGCCGGGAGCGATCGGGACGGAGGCGCCGGCGACCTTGGTCAGCGTGCCTCCGACCTTCTTGTACAGGTCGGCGGTGTCGGTGCCGTCGTTGAGCCGGAACAGGTAGAAGTTGGCGGCGTCGGCGTACCGGAAGATCAGGCCCGCGTTGGCGCTCGCGTTGTCCAGCCGGACGCGTCCCTGGACGGTGTAGTCGGCCCAGGTGGCGGAGCCGGTGACGGCGAGGCTCTCCGCGGCGGCGGTGGAGGTCTGGGAGTACGCGCCGTTCGCGACCGACCACGACCCGCCGTCGCTCGTCCAGCCCGCCGCGTCGCCGTCGCCGAAGTCGTCCGACAGCAGGGTGGTGACGGGGGCCGCGGCCGACTCGTGCGCGCCCCGGTCGGGAGAGCCCTGGTAGAGCGCGGTCCCGAAGAAGTCCTGGGCGCCGGGCGAGGAGACCGCGACGCCGCTGTCGATCCCGGGCGAGCCCTGCTGGAGTTTGTAGGCGCCCGCGGAGGCCAGTCCCGACGCCCCGCCCGGCGCGACGAACTGCGGACTGGCGATGATCTTGTACGGGTCGTTCGGCTGGTTGGCGTTGGTGCCCGAGTAGAGGTTGTGGTCGTAGGTGACGTTGCCGCTGATGCTGTAGGCGCCGCTGCCCTGGTTCACGAAGACGTTGTTCGTGTAGGCCACCTTGCCGGTCGACGTCCCGGTCATCTGGCCGGTCTGCCCGGCCGAGCGGTAGAAGACGTTGTTGTGGACCTTCAGGTCGCCCGACCCGCTGACCAGGTGGAACACCCCGACGCTGCGGTCCAGGTCGTTCTGGGAGATGTTGTAGCGGAACACGTTGTCGTCGGTCTGGTCCATGACGAGCAGCGTGCCGCCCTCGTTGTCCTGGCTGTAGTTGTACTGGTAGACGCTGCGGTAGACCATCTGGTCGAAGTCCCAGGGCTGGCCGTCGCCGTCGAGCCTGCGGGTGCGGAAGGCCTGGTTGAACTGGAAGACCGCGTCGGTCGTGGCGTACATCCACTGCGCGGCGACGACCGCGATGTCGTCCAGGTAGGGCAGGGTCGAGGTGGTGGACTCGCCGATCCGGTCGGTGGTGTTGCGCTCGACGAGCGGGGCCAGCCCGGACCGGACGAGGATCCCGTCGCGGTGGATCCGGGTGACGGTGTTGCCGCGGATCACCAGGTTCTTGAAGGCGTCGAAGTCGTGCGCCCAGGTGGTGTTGAGCAGCGCGTCGGTCATGGTCTGGATGCCGGTGTCGGCGACGTTGTCGACGGTGTTGCCCTCGATGAGCACGTCCGTCCAGGTGCTCTCGGGTCCGGTGGAGGTGCCTCGGGCGTGGAAGTTGATCCCGCCGGTCCGCCGGTCGGTGCCGAACACGTCGTGGACGTAGGTGTTCTTGACGTGGATGTGGGTGAAGTTCCCCGCCCCGGCGCCCTCGCCGACGACGAGGACCCCGCTGCGCCGCCGGTCGGTGGGCTGCTGACCGCTGGTGATCTCCAGCCCGCCGATCTCCCAGTGCGAGACGTTCTTCAGCCGCACCCCGAAGCCCTCGCCGTCGACGGCCGTGTCGGCGAAGTCGATGCGGGGCTTCGCGCCGGTGCCGTACTGGCCGAGCACGATCGGCGCCCCGGCCGTGCCCGAGCCGCGCAGGTCGAGGTACTGGCCGGTCCAGACACCACCGGACCTGAGCAGGATGCTGTCGCCCGGCCCGAAGGTCTGGGCGTTGACCTTGCCGAGCGTCCTCCAGGCGGCCGAGGACGAGGTCCCGGCCGCGGCGTCGGAGCCGCCGCTCGCGTCGACGTAGTAGGTGGTCCCGGCGGCGCGGCGAGTGGCCCCGGCCGCGCGGGAGGTGGCCCCGGCGGCGTCAGCTCCGTGGACGGTCCCGGTCGTACGGGCGGAGTCGGCACCGCGAACGGTCTCGGCCGCGTGAACGGGCTCGGCACCGCGAACGGTCTCGGCCGCGTGGGCGGGCTGGGGCAGGAGCAGGGCGGCGGCGAGCGCCAGGACGGCCGAGGTGTTGGGGAGCCCCACGCTGATACCTCTGATTCGTATTAGTAATATCTGACCTGCGAAAATATCCGTGCCCCCGATTCGTAACGGGAAGATAATCCGCGATCTTCGCGGCCGTCAAGAGCAGATTTCCGGCATGTTTCAAGATTCTTTCGCCGAGAGTGTTGACAGCACCCCGTCCAACTTGCAACGGTTTCGCCAATACGAATCAGCCAGCCACCCTCTCTTGGCTGTTCCCCCTCAACTGATACGAATCAGGAGATCGCGATGGACGGAGTTCGGCGCCGGGCCCGCCAGTCCGACGTGGCCAAGCTCGCGGGTGTCTCCCAGGCGACGGTCTCCGCGGTCATCAACGGCCGGGGCCCGGAGACCGGCATCCCGGAGCAGACCGTCCAGCGCGTCCTGGAGGCGGTGCGCCAGCTCGGCTACGTCGCCAACCCGGCGGCTCGCAGCCTGCGCGGGAAGCGCAACCGGCTGCTCGGCGTCTACACCTTCGAATCCATCTTCCCGCTCGACCAGCTGGACTTCTACCACGAGTTCCTGGTCGGCATCGAGCAGCAGGCCGTCGCCGACGGCTACGACCTGGTGCTGTTCGCCTCCACCGAGGATCTGAACGGCCGCCGCCGGGTCTACAGCGACGGGGTGAACCGGCTCGCGCTCGCGGACGGCAGCGTGCTGCTCGGCGTCGAGCCCGGCTCCACCGAGCTGGCCAGGCTCGCCGCCGAGGGGTACCCCTTCGTCCACATAGGGCGCAGGAGCGTTCCCGGCACCGAGGTAGCCTGGGTCGGCGCCGACTACGCCAGCGCCACCAGGGACATCGTGGGCAGGCTCGCCGCGCTGGGCCACCGGCGCATCGCCTACGTCACCGGACCCGACCGGATGGAGGTCTTTCTCGACAAGGAGGCCGGCTACCGGGCCGGCTGCGCCGACGTGGGGCTGCCCGAGCTGATGTACGTCATGTCGCAGCTCGACCCGGCCTGGGTCGACGCCGCGCACGCCGGTGGCGTCACCGCCGTCCTGGCCGAGAACGAGCCCCTGGCCAGGCAGCTCGTCGCCGCGCTGGGCGAGCGCGGCCTGGCCGCTCCCGCGGACATGTCGGTGGTCGTCCTGGTGACGATGACCGAGAGCGGCTGGAGCAACCTGCGGATCCCCCGCAACGAGATGGGGCGGGGCGCGGTGAAGATGCTCACCCGGATCCTGGCCGGTTCCGAGGATCCCGGCGACCATCAGCAGCTGCTGCCCTGCGGCCTCCCCGAGGATCACATGATCGGCCCGCCCAGAACCTGACCACGGATCACACGACCGGCACCCACGGAGCCTGACCGTGGATCACATGACCGGGCCGGCCGGAGCCCGTCGCGGATCACGTGATCGCCACAGGAATCCGACCACAGATCACGTGACCGGCCTCGGAGCCCGACCGCGAGTCGCGTGACCCGCCTCCCCCCAGAGCCTGACCACAACCGAATACTCCCAGCTCCCGGCGGTCCAGCGCCGGGGGGCGACCTTCCACACTCCCGACCCTCACCTCTCAAAACCCCGTATTCCGAAACCCCCCATACTCCGAAACAGGAGAAAATCATGATCACCAACCGGTGGACAGCCGTCAACAGGCGTGGATTCCTCGCCGCCGCGGTCAGCGCGGGTGTTCTCATCGCCGCGACGGCCTGCGGGACGGGCGGCGGAGGCAGCGGGAGCGGCGGCGGGGGCACGGCGGACACGTTGACCGTCTGGTTCCCCGGCAACTCCGCCCCGGAGATCGAGCTCGTCACCAAGAAGCTGGTGCCGGAGTTCGAGGCCGCCAACAAGACGAAGGTCCAGGTGACCTTCGTCGACTGGGCCCAGATGTCGCCCAAGCTCAACGCCGGTTTCGCCGGCAACAACGCCCCCGACGTGTTCGGCCACGGCCCGGCCGTCGCCGCCGGTTTCGCCGCGGCCAAGCGGATCGAGCCGCTCGACGCCCGGATCGCCGCCCTGTCCGAGGAGGACAGGACCGACCTCGCGCCCTACCTCGCGGGCGGCCAGGTGGCCGGCGGGCAGTACCTGATCCCGCTGGGCGGCAACGGCGTCCTCGTCGCCTACCGCAAGGACCTGCTGGAGAAGGCCGGTGTCGCCGAGCCGACCACCTGGGCCGAGGCCGCCGAGGCGGCGAAGAAGCTGACCGTCAAGGAGGGTGGAGCGATCCAACAGGCGGGCCTGATGCTCCAGTCCGCCAAGATCCAGCGGGTGCAGAGCTTCCAGGCGCTGATCGGCTCGGAGGGCGGCGAGCTGCTGTCGTCCGACGGCAAGGAGGTCACCTGGAACTCGCCGGAGGGCGTGAAGGCGCTGGAGTACTTCGCCGGACTCTACAGCGGCGACGGCAAGGTCAGCGACCAGGTCGGCCTCGACTTCGCCAACCAGCCCGCCGGGCAGAACCCGCTCGCCACCGGCAAGGCGGCGATGGTCACCGCGACCAACGGGCAGATGCTCCAGATGGTCAAGGCCGTACCCGACCTCGCCTCGAAGGTCGGGGTGCTGTCCCCGCTGAAGTCCGTCGACGCCAAGACCTTCGGCGGGGCGACCACCGGCCTGTTCGTCAACGCAGACACCAAGAAGAAGGACCTCGCCTGGAAGTTCGTCGAGTTCATGGTCTCCAAGGGCGTGAACGAGCGGTACGCCGAGACCGTCGGCGGGCTGCCGGTGCGCGCCTCGGCCGCCCAGGGCGCGTACGTCACCGGGCAGCCGCTGCTGAAGCCGTTCATCGACGCCGCTCCCGCGTACGTGGGCAGCCCGAACGTCCCGGCCTGGGTGCAGGTCCGCGACGTGCTCGACAAGCACCTGGAGACGGCGCTCGCCGGGAAGGCGACCGCGAAGCAGGCGCTGGACGACGCGGCGGCCGAGGCCGGGCCGCTGCTCGCGGCCCAGTGATGGCGCTCCTCAGCAAGCACGGCACCAGGCACGGCGGGGACCGGCCCGCGGCGGCGACGCCGCGGGCCGGGGCCCGGGGAAGGGGCCCGACCGGCCGCCGCAAGCTCGTCGGGCTCGCCTTCACCGCCCCGGTCCTGGTGTACATGGCGATCTTCCAGCTGTTCCCGGTGCTGTACGGGTTCTACCTGAGCTTCACCAGCTACAGCCCGCTCGACCGCGGCGCGCCCCGGCTGGTCGGCGCCGACAACTACGCGGCGCTGCTCGGCTCGGCGGACTTCCTGAAGTCCCTGCGGGTGACCGTCCAGTTCGTCGCGGAGGTGCTGCCGTTCGCGGTCGGCATCGCGCTCGGGCTGGCGCTGCTGGCCAACCGGAAGATGCCCGGCATCGGGCTGTTCCGGGCCGGGCTGTTCCTGCCCCGCATCGTCCCGCTGACGGCCGTCAGCCTGGTGTGGCTGTGGATGTACTCCCCCGACGGCTGGTTCAACGACCTCGCGGGCTCCCTGGGCCTCGACCCGCACAACTGGCTCCTCGACGAGGACACCGCCCTGCACTCGGTCGCGGTCATGCGGATCTGGAAGGCCCTCGGCGGCAACATGGTGCTGTTCCTGGCCGGGCTCCAGGCGATCCCGGTCACCCTGTACGAGGCCGCGAAGATGGACGGCGCGAACGCCTGGGCCCGGTTCCGGCACGTGACGCTGCCCGGCCTGCGGCCGGTCATGGTCTACGTGGTCACGATCAACATCGTCTACCTGTCGCAGTCGTTCGCCGAGATCTTCATCCTCACCGGCGGCGGGCCGCTCGGTTCGACGACGACCACCAACTACCTGATCTACCAGGAGGCGTTCCAGAACAACCGGTTCGGCTCCGCCAGCGCCATGGCGTTCGTCCTGTTCGCGGCCATCTTCGCCTTCGCGCTCGTCGCGATGCGCGGGAACGGGCGGAAGTGATGCGCAGACCAGGATCGATCCTCGCGCTGGTCATCGCCACGGTGCTGGTGCTCGTCCCGTTCTGGTGGATGGTCTCGATCGCCTTCAAGCCCGAGTCCGAGGTGTTCTCGTCCGATCCGCGGCTGCTGCCGCAGAACCCGGTCCTCGACAACTTCTCGACGGCCCTGGACTCGGGCAACCTCGGCACGGCGATGACGAACTCGCTGGTCGTCGCCGTGCTGGTCGTCATCGCCAACTGTGTGTTCGCGCTGCTGGCCGGGTACGCGTTCGCCAAGCTGCCCTACCGGGGGAGCAACGCGATCTTCATGACGATCGTCGCGACCACGATGGTGCCGGTGGCGGTGACCCTCATCCCGCTGTTCCTGATCGCGAAGGGCATCCCGCTGGCGGGCGGGAACGACATCACCGGGCAGGGCGGCTCCGGGCTGCTCGACTCGCTGGCGGGGCTCACCCTGCCGCACCTGATCGGGCCGCTCAACGTCTTCCTGGCCCGGCAGTACTTCCTCGGGCTCCCCGACGAGCTGGGCGAGGCCGCCCGGGTCGACGGCGCGAGCGAGTTCAGGCTCTTCTGGAAGATCTACCTGCCGCTGGCGAGGCCGCTGGTCGCGACCGTCGCGGTGTTCGCCTTCACCGCCGTCTGGGACGACTTCCTCTGGCCGCTCGTCGTGACGAGCTCGCCCGAGACGCAGACCGTCCAGCTGGCGCTGAGCAAGTTCCTGACCGGCGGAAACGTCGCCTACGGGCCCGCCATGGCCGGCTCGGTGCTGGTGCTGCTGCCGATCCTGGCCGTCTTCGTCTTCAACCAACGCAGTTTCGTCGCCGGCCTGTCCGAGGGCGGCGTGAAGGGATGATCATGCAGGAGACACACGCGCCGGTGCTGGTGGTCGGAGGAGGCCTCGGCGGCGTCGCCGCGGCGCTGACCGCCGCGAGGCTCGGCCGGCGGGTGGTGCTCACCGAGGAGACCGACTGGCTGGGCGGCCAGCTGACCAGCCAGGCGGTCCCGCCGGACGAGAACCCGTGGATCGAGTCGCGGTACGCCTCGCCGAGCTACCGCAGGCTGCGCCAGGGCGTCCGCGACCACTACCGCCGCAACTACCCGCTCCGCGCCTCAGTGGCCGCGCAGCGCCTGCTCAACCCGGGCCTCGGCGTGGTCAGCGGGCTGTGCCACGAGCCGCGGGCGGCGCTGGCCGTCATCGAGGAGATGCTCGCGCCGTACCGGACCGCCGGGCTGCTCACCGTCCTGCTGCGGCACACGCCCGTGGCGGTCGAGGTGACGGGCGACCGGGTCGAGGCGGTCACCTTCACCCGGCCCGACGGGACCGAGCTGGTCGTGGCGGCCGACTACGTCGTGGACGCCACCGAGCTCGGCGACCTGCTGCCGCTGGCCGGGGTCGAGCACGTGATCGGCGCGGAGGGCGTCGCCGACACCGGCGAACCGCACGCCGCGCCGGTGGCGAACCCCCTCGACCAGCAGGCCGTCAGCTGGTGCTTCCCGCTGGAGTACCGGCCGGGCGAGGACCACACGATCGACCGCCCGGCGGGCTACGACCACTGGCGCACCCACAAGGCCCCGTTCTGGCCCGGCCCCCAGCTGTCGTGGACGGACGTGGAGCCGATCGACCTGTCCGTGCGCTCGCGCGGCCTGTTCCACGACAACGGCCACATCCCCGGAAAGCACGACCTGTGGCACTTCCGCCGGATCGTGGCCGCGGAGCAGTACGAGCCCGGCACCATCTCGCACGACGTCACCCTGGTCAACTGGCCGCAGATCGACTACTGGGACCGGCCGCTGATCGGTCCCGGCGCGGACCGGGAGGCCGCGCTGGCGGGCGCCCGCGACCTGTCGCTGTCGTTCCTGTACTGGATGCAGACCGAGGCCGGATACCCGGGCCTGCGGCTGCGCCCCGATCTCGTCGGGACCGAGGACGGCCTGGCCAAGGCGGTGTACGTCCGGGAGTCGCGGCGGATCAAGGCCGAGTTCACCGTGCTGGAGCAGCACGTCGGGGTGCAGGCTCGCGGCCCGCTCGCCGGGTCGGAGGTGTTCGCCGACGCGGTCGGGATCGGCTCCTACCGGATCGACCTGCACCCCAGCACGTCCGGCCGCACCTACGTGGACGTCGACTGCTACCCCTTCCAGATCCCGCTCGGCGCGCTGCTGCCCCAGCGCGTCGACAACCTGCTGCCCGCCAACAAGAACATCGGCACCACCCACGTCACCAACGGCTGCTACCGGCTCCACCCCGTCGAGTGGAGCATCGGCGAGGCCGTGGGCGCGCTCGCCGTCCAGGCCCTCGCCACCGACCTGCCGCCGCGCAAGATCCGCGCCGATCCGGCCAGGCTCGCCGACTTCCAGCGGACGCTCACCGACACCCTCGGCGTCACCCTCGCCTGGTCGCAGGAGATCAGGTCCACCCCGTGCGGCCGCCAGCCCGCCGTACCCCAGCTCGTAGAGGACTGACGTGACCACAGCGACCACAGCAACCACAGCAACCGGCCCGGCCTTCCCCGCCGGGTTCGTCTGGGGCGCCGCCTCCGCCGCCTACCAGATCGAGGGCGCCGCCCGCGAGGACGGGCGCGGGCCGTCGATCTGGGACACCTTCTCCCGTACGCCGGGACGGGTGGTCTCCGGGCACACCGGCGACGTCGCCTGCGACCACTACCACCGCTATCCCGACGACGTCGAGCTCATGAGGTCGCTCGGCCTGGCCGCCTACCGGTTCTCCGTCGCCTGGCCGCGGATCCAGCCCGACGGCTCGGGCCCGGTCAACCCGCACGGCCTGGACTTCTACGACCGCCTCGTCGACTCCCTGCTGGCCGCGGGCATCGACCCGTACGTGACGCTCTACCACTGGGACCTGCCCCAGGCGCTGGAGGACCGGGGCGGCTGGGCGGCCCGCGACACCGCGTACCGCTTCGCCGACTACGCCGCGGCCGTGCACGCCCGCCTCGGCGACCGCGTCCGCACCTGGACGACGCTCAACGAGCCCTGGGTCGCGGCCTTCCTCGGGTACGGCAGCGGCGTCCACGCCCCCGGCAGGACCGACGCGGGCGACGCCTTCCGCGCCGCCCACCACCTGCTCCTCGCGCACGGCCTCGGCACCCGGGCGCTGCGCGAGGCCGGTGCCCGCGAGCTGGCCCTCACCCTCAACCTCTCGCCCGCCGTCGGCGATCCGGCCGCGGCCGAACTCGTCGACCTGTTGCTCAACCGCCAGTTCCTCGACCCGGCCCTGCGCGGGGAGATGCCCGAGGACCTGCTGAAGATCATCGACCGGCACGCGGGCCTCGACCACCTCCGCGACGGCGACCTCGCGCTGATCCATCAGCCGATCGACCTGCTCGGCATCAACTACTACTGCCCCCAGTACGTCGCCGACGTCCCCGGCACCCCGGCCGACCCCGCCTGGCCGGGCAGCGAGGACGTCTCGTTCGTCCACCCCGGCGGCCCAAGCACCGCGATGGGCTGGCCCATCGACCCGGCGGGGCTCACCGCCCTGCTGACCCGCCTGTCGCGCGACTACCCCTCCGTGGGCCTGCTCATCACCGAGAACGGCGCGGCCTTCGACGACGACGCCCCCTCGGGCGACCGGGTCGCCGACCCCGACCGCGTCGCCTACCTCGACTCCCACCTCAGGGCGGCCCACGCCGCCCTGGCCGAGGGCGCGGACCTGCGCGGCTATCTCGTCTGGTCCATCCTCGACAACTTCGAATGGGCCGAGGGTTACCACAAGCGCTTCGGCATCGTCCACGTCGACTTCACCACCCAGCGACGCGTGCCGAAGGACAGCGCCCTGTGGTACCGCGACCTCGTCACCACCGGAGTGATCCCCGCATCGGTCACCGACACGGTCGCCGGCTGAGCATCGGCGGCGGGCGGTGACGCGACCGGCGCGTCCACGTACGCGCCGGTCGCCGCACGGCCCCTGCTCGCGGCGTTGAGCCCGAACGTCCCGTTCCGGCGAAGCGGCGGCACGAAAACCGGTTCGGCTCATCCGGCCGAACCGGTTTTCGTGCGTGCCGTGCGTGCCGTGCGGATCACGGCCCGATCCGCGGCGCGTTCCGGGGGCCGCCGTGCCGCGGTGAGCCGCCCCCACCGGCCCCGTTTCCCGCCCGGCACCCCGGCACCCCGGCCCCGGTGGCCCGCGCCGGCGCGCCGTCGTGGAGTTCTCGTCGCCGGAGGTCGCGTCACGAGGGGAGCCAGGACGGCCACCAGGGCGGTTCGCAGTCACCGATGATCCCTTCGGTGGCGACGTCATGAACGATCATGCCTATCGGCCCGGCGACGGAGGCGAGGACGGACAGGAGCATCAAGACGGCCTTCAGCCAATCGTGATTCGCGACCCAGGACAGGCGGGCGAGCAGAAAGACCGGCAACGCGGCGAGCAGGGAGACACCGGAAACGATCGGAAAGGCAACGAACCGGCTCGCCGCCCAAATGAATCCGGCAAAATTCTCCCCGACGCTCAAATCACCGAGACAGTAAACCTGCGTCCTGGCCACCAGAACGATGTCCAGAAGAGTTCCCAGCGTCGCGCACATCAACGCGAAAATCGCCGAGACCCCGCAGCCAGTGGCCCAGAGCACATCACTTCTCCTCGAGGTGTTCCGCTCGATCACGGCGCAATCAAAACAGACACCCATGCTCTTGGAGCGCAGAGAATGTGAGGATACGGTGCAGATCCCTCCCGGTCTCGCTTTCACCGGCTCTGAAAAACGATCCTTCGCGTCTCCGCCGAATCCATTGATCATTGCGCGAGGGCTTCTCACCCCCTGCCCCGGCGGGGCTCGGTCGATCTCGGATACCATAATCCGGCCATGGATCATAAAAGAGTTCACGAAGCGGTCGTCAAGAGCTGGAACGAGGACGTGCTGCCCAGCCTTTCCGGTCTGGTGGAGATACCCGCGTTGTCGGCCGCCTTCGACGCCGCCTGGGAGCGGAACGGCCATCTGCGAACCGCCGCCGACCACGTGCGTGACTGGATCGCGTCGCGCGGCCTGCCGGGCGCCCGGTGCGAGGTCGTCCGGTTCGACGGCCGCGCCCCGCTGCTTCTCGTGGACGTGCCCGCGACCGCCGGCGCCGTGGCGAGCGGCACCGTGCTGCTCTACGGTCACCTCGACAAGCAGCCCCCGCTCGGCGACTGGTCCGACGGGCTGGGTCCATGGCAGGCGGTCGTGCGTGACGGACGACTCTACGGTCGCGGCGCGGTCGACGACGGATACTCGGGCTACGCGGCGACGACCGCGCTGACCGCGATCCACGCGGCGGGGGGCGAACACGCCCGGACGGTCCTGCTGCTGGAGACCGGCGAGGAGTCCGGCAGCCCGGACCTGCCCACATACCTGGAGCACCTGTCCGACCGCCTCGGCGACGTGTCCCTGGTGATCTGCCTGGACGGCGGCGGTGGCGACTACGAGCGGATGTGGCTGACCGAGAGCCTGCGCGGCGGGGTGCAGGCGACCGTCACGGTGCGGGTCCTGGAGACGTCCGTGCACTCCGGGGTCGCCAGCGGTATCGTGCCGAGCTCCTTCCGCGTCATGCGCCGGCTGCTCGACCGGGTGGAGGACTCCTCGACCGGCGAGGTCACCGTTCCCGAGATGAACGTGCCGATCCCCGAGGAGGCGCGGGCCAGGGCCGAGGCCCTCGCCGCGCTGGAGCCGGGAGCCGCCGCGCGCCGCTATCCGCTCGTCGACGGGATGCGCGCGGCCTCGGACGACGACGTCGAACTCATCCTCAACAACACCTGGCGGCCGACGCTGTCGGTGATCGGCGCGGCCGGGCTCCCCGACCCCGCGGTGGCGGGAGCCGTGCTGCGCGCCTCGACGTCCCTGCGGCTGAGCTTCCGGACCCCGCCGACGGTCGACGCCGAGGTCGCGCTGGCCGCGCTGGTGAAGATCCTCACGACCGACGTGCCGTACGGCGCGCGGGTCGAGGTGGACGACTTCCTTCTCCTGAACGGCTGGCAGGCCCCGGCGGCCGCGCCCTGGCTGGCCGCGACGCTGGAGGAGATCGGAGATCGGGTCTTCGGCGAGCCGTGCCGCGGTCTCGGCATCGGCGGCGGGATCCCGTTCATGGAGATGCTCGGCCGGCGCTACCCGGACGCGCAGTTCGTCGTCACCGGCGCGCTGGGAGCCGACTCCAACATGCACGTACCCGACGAATGGCTGAACATCGCGTTCGCCGAGCGGGTGACCGAGGCCGTCGCGTACATCCTCGACGCGCACGCCCGCGACTGACCCCTCGCGGCCGACGCCGGGAAAAGCGGCGGGCCCCCGTGTGAGGACCTCCTGGTCGTCCACGCCCCGTTCCTGAACCCGGGAACGGGGCGTTCCGGCCGGCGGGCGGCACCGGGTTCGGACCAGTGCCGTCGCACGTGCGAGGCGATCCGGCCGGGATCAGGACCGGCAACGGAACCGGCCCGGGCGTACGGTCCGTGCCCCTCCGCAGCCGCCCGCCCTCGTCGTCACCCGGTCGGCCACCCTGGGTTCAGAAGTTCTCGTTCCACAGGTACCAGGGGCCGTAGTAGTGCTCGACGTCGGGTTCGTACTCCTCTTCCTCCGGCAACGGAGGTTTCCCGTCCGGGCTCCAGATGAAGCCGTGGGCGTGAATGCCGTCTCCCCCGCCCGCCAGCGCGAAGCGCACCGTGCCCCCGTGCCGTTCGGCCCAGGAGATCTCGAACAGCCCGAGCGTCGCGGCCTCCATCCTCCAGCCGGCGCTTCCCGCCACCGCCGACCGCGCGACCTTCTCGAAGCTCTCCTCGGACAGGGAGAGCCTGAGTCTTCCGGGCCCCGCGGCAGGCAGCGCGAGCACCAGGATTCCGACGATCGCCGGCGCCGCCCAGCGCGACAGGTTTCGTCTGACATCGGACCGGCCTTGCGGACTGAAGATCTTCACGGCGAGGCGCACGAACCAGACCGCACCCAGTACGAAGAACGCCAGGAGAACGGGCAGCACCCACAGAGGGTTGCCGCTGGGAAAGCTCGCCCCGTACAGGAGGAGCAGCCCGATGACCACCAGTGAGCCGATCAACGGGAGACCCGGCGCGCCGATCGAACTTCTCAGGGTCCGTTCCTGCGAGATCACGGCGACTCCGATCAGGAGCGATCAGGACATCTCATGATCTACCAGCTTCACCGTTCGTGGTGCTCCAGTCGGCTTGATCCGGGGAAGACAACGCGTACCCGGGACTGCTCCACCCCGAGCACCGCGGCCGGTGCCGGGTGCACCCGTCCCACATCCCGTCTAGCGCTGCTTGAGGCGGAGCGCTTCCTTGCGGACCTCGACCTGGAGGGCCTGCTCGCGCTCCAGCCACGCCGGGTTCTCCGCTTTCAGCGCATCGATCTCAGCGGTGGTGAGCGGTCCGGTGATCCCACCTCTGAGCAGGCCCGCGACGGAGACCTTGAGCTTCGCGGCGATGACCTGCTTGGAGTGCGGGCCGTTGCGGCGCAGGTCGACGAGCCAGGCGGGGGGCTTCGTCTGCAGCTCGTTCAGCTCGTCCCGGGAGACGACACCCTCCTGGAACTCGGCGGGAGTGGCCGAAAGGGGGACACCCAGCTTCTTGGCCGCGGTCGCGGGCTTCATCGTCTGGGTCGTCTTCGGTTTGGGCGAGGTCATGGCGTCAAGAGTAGCCAGCCGGAACAGGTTCCCCAGCCATCGGTACCCTGAGGAAGTGACTGATGGAGAGACCGGCAGGACGTTTCGACTGGCCTACGTGCCCGGGGTGACACCCGCGAAGTGGGTCAACGTCTGGACCGAGAGAACGCCCGATGTGCCGGTCCCCCTGGTCGCGGTCCCCGCCGCCGAGGCGGTGGGACTCCTGCGGGACGGCGGCGCCGACGCCGGATTCGTCCGGCTGCCGGTCGACCGGGACGGGCTCAGCGTGATTCCTCTCTACGTGGAGACCACGGTCGCCATGGTCCCCAAGGATCACGCGGTGGCCGCCGCCGACGAGGTGTCCATCGCCGATCTCGCCGACGACGAGGTGTTCCATCCTCTGGACGACACCGTCGAGTGGACGGTCCGGCCCGGGCTGCCCGCGTTCACCCGCCCGGCCACGACGGCGGAAGCGGTCGAGCTCGTGGCGGCCGGCGCCGGGATTCTCCTGGTTCCGCTGTCGCTGGCGCGCCTCCACCACCGCAGGGATCTCACCTACCGGCCGGTGACGGACGCGCCGCAGTCCCAGGTCGCGCTGGCCTGGCTCACGGACGCGACCACCGACCTGGTGGAGGATTTCATCGGCATCGTCCGCGGCCGGACGGTGAACAGCTCCCGTGGCCGCACCCCGGCCTCCCCCGCGAAGAAGCCGGCGCAGCGGCAGGCGCAGAAGCCCGCCCAGAAGCCGGCACAGAACGGCTCCGGTCGCCGGGCCGTGCCGGCCGGCCGCAAGAAGAAGGGCAACCGGCCTCGGTGACCCGCGGACGACCCCGGACGTCACGCGAGACCGCAGCCGGCCCCCGACCGGGCCGCGACGGCTCAATCAGGGGCCCGGTAACGGAGGGTGATCGCTTCACGGGGACAACACTCCGCCACCTCCTGGGCCAGCGAGATGTCCTCGGGGTCGGTGAGTTCGCCCCCGCGCGCGGTGGCCACCCGATCCGGGCCGAGCGTGAACAACCCGGGCGCGGTCGCCGAACAGAGCCCGGTGCCGAAACACAGGGCCCGGTCCACCTCCAGGTGCCGGCCCATCACAGGACGACGGGCAGAGCCCGATAGTCGTTCAACGCCCACACCTCGTGGCGCCGTATCTCCTCCCGGGGGCAGGCGAGCCGTAGATCCGGGAACCGCTCGACGAGAGTGGCGAGAGCCATCTCGCTGATCAACCGCGCGGCGGCCGCCCCGAGGCAGTTGTGGATACCGTGCCCGAGTCCCAGGTGACGCGCCCCGTCGCGGGTGAGGTCGAGGCGATGCGGATCGTCGAAGACCTCCGGGTCACGGTTGGCCGACGCGATCATGACCATCACCGGCTCCCCGGCCGCGATCTCCACATCCCGGACCTTGACCGCCTCGGTGGGGAACCGCCAGGGCACCGAGGCGACCGGCGACTCGTAGCGCAGCAGCTCCTCTATGCCCGACCGGCTCAGGACCCCCGGATCCCCGGCGACCAGCGCGCGCTGGTCGGGATGGTCCAGCAGCGCCAGCATCGCGTTGCCGATGAACATCTTGGTCGTCCCGACCCCCGCGATGATCATGATGATCACCAGCGCCACCAGCTCGTCCTCGGTGATCCGCCCCTCCTCGTCCGCCGCCCGGACGAAGGCGGAGGTGAGGTCGTCACCGGGTTCGGCCCGCTTCCGGGCCACGAGTTCGCGGCCCCGTTCGCAGAAACGCTCCCGCGCCCCCGGGATGAGCGGAAGTTCCGCCGGGTCGGTGGAGATGAGCAGGTCCACGTCCCGGGAGAGTTCCTCCCGCCCCTCCATGGTGAACCCGAGGCGCGTCGCGATCACGGCAGGCGGGATCGGCGCCGCGAACTCCGCCACCAGATCCCGCTCCTGCCCCGGTTTCCAGTCGTTCACGGTCAGGTCGATAACGCGCCGGATATCCTCCCGCCATTTCTCGACGGCCCGCGGAGTGAAAGCGCTCATGGCGCACCGCCTGACCCGGGTGTGCTGCGGCGGATCGAGCCCTGGAATGGTCTGTGCCAGTATGGTCCCCCCGCTGACGGACAGCCCCGCCGCCTGGAATTCGGCGCTCCCGCGCCACTCGGCGGTGCTGAACCGCGTGTCGGCGAGGATGGCCATGGCATCGTCGTACCTGGTCACAACCCACATGGGGACGTCGCCGAGCGGAAAAAGATATCGATGAACAGGCGAGTTGACCCGCAACCAGTCAAGCGCCGGATAGGGATTACGAAAATAGTCGGGGCTGAAAAGCTCCACCGGAACGGCCGTATTAGACATACGAGGATTCCTCCCACCGCTTACGTCGCCTGCATCGTATGTCGCACCTCCGCCACAGAGAATGGGCGACCTGTGATGAAGCGGCCGCTTTCTCCGGTCTCTTCCACGGAGGGGGCAGTCGGCCGACCGATCCCTTTGACGGAGGGACCGGTCAGCCGACCGGTCCCCTTGGTGGAGGGTCAATCGGCCAGCGCGGGAGCCTGGAGGAGGCCGTAACAGGCGGTCGGGGCTCCGGTGGCGTAGGCCCAGTAACGGTCCCCGTACGACCAGTGCCACCATTCGGTGGGGTAGTTGACCAGGCCCACCGCTGTCAGGACCGAGGCCAGGAGCTGCCGGTTGCCGGCCGCCTCCGGCAGGATGTCCGGGGACGCGGTGTAGCACGCTCCGTCGGGGCCGGTGGGAGTCGCGTTGACCTCCGTACCCATCGGCAGTTCGACCCTGGCGTGCGTGCAGAGGGTCAGGTCCACTGCGGCGCCCGCCACGTGCGGCGCCACCTCGGGCGGGGAGATGTAGCGGCCCGCCTCGCGCCGAAGGCGTTCACCGCTCCAGTCCGGGTGCAGGTCCCGGAGCTCTTCGACGGACTCGGCGAAGTACCGCTCCTGCAGCGCGGGGGGCCGGTATCCCTCGATCACGAGGAGCCGGAGCTCCCGCGGCAGTAATGACTGCGCGGTCACAAGCCGCTCGGCGACGCTCAGCCGCAGGTGCGCGTAGGCCCCTGCCGGATCCGCCAACCGCTGGTCGACGAACACCGCGTCCAGCCCGCGCAGGTCGACGAGAGGCTGACCGCATTCTTCGACCGGTAGTTCGAGGATCCGGGGATCCGACAACAACGTGATCTCTGGCATCTGGTGACGACCCCTCATTCTTCGTTGGCTGGGGAAGGGGGCGCCCCTGTGCCGCCCATGGTGGTCACGGGCGGTACAGGGGCGCGGGTGGAGCTGGGGTGGAGCTGGGGGGTGGGGGTTATCGGACGATGCCTTGGGTGTCGATGCCGTCGCCGTTCCAGTCGCCGGTGACGGGCAGGTCGGCGGTGTTGCCGAAGCCGACCTGCTTGGTGATCTCGGCGGCGCTGGTGACCGGGCTGGTGCGCAGGTTGAAGGTGTAGCCCATCCGCACGCCGATGTTGTCCTTGCCGTCGTTGTCCCAGTCGCCGGCCAGCGGGGCGGAGTTCTTGTTGCCGTACATGATCTTGTGGTCGACCCGGCCGCTGGCGGGGTCGTTGGACAGGTAGAAGATGGCGGTGGAGGGGTCGTAGGCGCTGGGGGTGTCGGTGCCGTTGCCGTCCCAGTCACCGATCACGGGCTTCCAGGCGGTGTTGCCGTAGCCGATCGGCACGGTGGTCTCGACATCGCTGGTGACGGGGGTGGTGCGCAGGTAGAAGGTGTAGCCCATCCGCACGCCGATGTTGTCCTTGCCGTCACCGTCCCAGTCACCCACGATCGGCACGGAGTTCCTGTTGCCGTACATGATGTTGTACTCGGACTGACCGTTGTCGGGATGGTTGGACAGGTGGAACATGGCGGTGGTGGGGTCGTAGGCGCTGGGGGTGTCGGTGCCGTCACCGTCCCAGTCACCGATGATGGGAACCATCGGGCTGTTGCCGTACCTGACCACCGGCCGGATGTCGGTGCTGGAGTCCAGGTTGTCGCCGAGAGAGAACTCCAGCACCCCGTAGTTGGGAGGTTCGGGGTCGGAGGTGTCGTCGACACCGACTGGCTCGGAGTATCCGACGATGTCGATGTTGCCGCGCGAGTAGCTGTTCGCCTTGATGCGGTCACCGCTGTTGCCCTCGATGGTGTAAACCGTGCTCGAGGTCGCCGACTTCACGATTCCGACGTGGTCGATGTCACCGCTCTGGTCCCAGTCGAAGACGACGGCGTCACCGGGCTGCGGCGTGTAGCCGCTCGAACGGGTATGCCATGTCCCATGTTTCGTCCCGTAGTCCTTGAAAGAGGACGCCCACCCGGTCAGCACGCCTCCACTGGTCTCGGCGATGTCGGCGTAGCGCACGCCGGCGTTCTTCCACACGTATTTGGAGAAGTCCGCGCACCAGTCGCTGTCTCGCCACTGGACCCCGTCGGTGGACGGGCAACCGGCCGCGGACTTCCAGTTGCGGAAGTACCCGGTGTAGTAGTTGCAGCCGCTCCCCATCGGGTTTTCGTGGTTGCGGGAGGAGCTGTTGAGCTGGCTCTGGGCGATGGACACGATGGAGTCGCGCGACACCGCGGCGGCGGCGGGAGTGGCGGTGACCGTGACCATTCCCGCTCCGACGAGCACCGTGGTGACCAGCCCGCCAAGGCGACGGAAGAAGCGGGAGCGGGTTTCCCCGCTCCTGGTGCGGGGGGTGATCGCACTCATGGGAGTTCCTTTCCGGTGAATCCTGTCTGTCTCAGTGCGACAAGGATCCGGCCGGCCGCTCCAACCTTTCTGTAATTGCGCTGCAGCCTTCCGCCGGCCGATATGGAGGGCGATTACAGATGTCACCGGGGCACGCCGTGGCCGGGCCGGGGTTCCCCCGGCGACGGCCGGCAACGACAGGCGCCCCTGTGCCGCCCGTGGTGGTCACGGGCGGCACAGGGGCGCGGGTGGAGCTGGGGTGGGGCTGAAGGGCTGGGGTGAGGCTGGAGCCAGGCTGGAGCCAGGGTGGAGCTGGGGTGGAGCTGGGGGGTGGGGGTTATCGGACGATGCCTTGGGTGTCGATGCCGTCGCCGTTCCAGTCGCCGGTGACGGGCAGGTCGGCGGTGTTGCCGAAGCCGACCTGCTTGGTGATCTCGGCGGCGCTGGTGACCGGGCTGGTGCGCAGGTTGAAGGTGTAGCCCATCCGCACGCCGATGTTGTCCTTGCCGTCGTTGTCCCAGTCGCCGGCCAGCGGGGCGGAGTTCTTGTTGCCGTACATGATCTTGTGGTCGACCCGGCCGCTGGCGGGGTCGTTGGACAGGTAGAAGATGGCGGTGGAGGGGTCGTAGGCGCTGGGGGTGTCGGTGCCGTTGCCGTCCCAGTCACCGATCACGGGCTTCCAGGCGGTGTTGCCGTAGCCGATCGGCACGGTGGTCTCGACATCGCTGGTGACGGGGGTGGTGCGCAGGTAGAAGGTGTAGCCCATCCGCACGCCGATGTTGTCCTTGCCGTCACCGTCCCAGTCACCCACGATCGGCACGGAGTTCCTGTTGCCGTACATGATGTTGTACTCGGACTGACCGTTGTCGGGATGGTTGGACAGGTGGAACATGGCGGTGGTGGGGTCGTAGGCGCTGGGGGTGTCGGTGCCGTCACCGTCCCAGTCACCGATGATGGGAACCATCGGGCTGTTGCCGTACCTGACCACCGGCCGGATGTCGGTGCTGGAGTCCAGGTTGTCGCCGAGAGAGAACTCCAGCACCCCGTAGCTCGGAGGAGCCTGGGAGGCCAGGATGGTGTCGACGATGATCTGCGCGTCACCGGCCTGCGGCTGGTAGCGGTCCGGATACGCCGACACCTGCACGGTCTGGCAGATCTCGCCGATCGGCTCGGTCATCCACTTGTTGTTCGGGTACTTCGAGATCATCTTGTTGAGGAAGGCGTTCGTCGCCCAGGTGGGGTTCAGCCGCTGTGCCCTGGTCCCCCACGAGGCCCGCTGCTGGAACAGCCCAAGGCTGTCGTGGTCGAGCTCCTCGCTGATGTTGTCGATGCTGGACTCGACGATCGTCGTGGTGATGGCGATGACGGCGGCCCTGGAGTGCAGGCCCCGGTCGCGTACGGCCTTGATGATCATCCGCGCGCAGGAGACGCGGTACGCCGACATGTAGCCGCGCATCTTGGCTTTCAACTTGCCGTTGAGCTGCGTGGCGAGGGCGGAGTCGGTGGAAGTGGTGCCGTCCGGGTCACACGCGGCGAGAGCTCGGGCCGCGCTGACATCGCCGGCCCGCGTGCTCGGCGCCGGGGTGGGGTCCGCCATCGCGGTGGGCGTGATCAGCAGGCCGCAGGTCACCGCCATGACGGTCAGGCTAGCGAGCCGACGGGCGCTGCGGATCGGGGACGAGGGGAGAGCACTCATTTGACGCCTCGATTCGGGGAGGTTCGATCTGGCGTCCAAAGAGTGCGGCCGGGCGCTCCAACCCCGCTGTAAGAATCTTGTAGGACCTCTACAGGGTGAGTTCTCCGTGCTCGCGGGAGCCGTACACGCGAAAGACGTCGACCGCCTCGGCCCGGATCGTCCGGGCCGTCTCGTGGTCTCCCAGTTCCTCGTACAGCAGGACCAGATCACGCAGGGTCCGCGCGCGGAACAGCGGGAGGTTAAGCTCCTCCCACTGCCGTACCGACTCCTTGAGACAGCTCTGCGCCTCTTCGAGTCGCCCTGCGGCGAGGTGAAGCTCTCCCAAGGTGCGCAAGGTGATCGCCTCGCCCCACCGGTCCCGCAGGGAGCGCATGTCGGCGAGTACGCCCTCCAGTGACGGCAGGGCCTCGTCGCACCTGCCCTGCCGGAGCCATGCCTTGGCACGGGTCCGCAACGCGTAGCATTCGAGCAGCCGGTCGCCGATCTCGCCGAAGATCCGCGCCGCCTGCTCACTCAGCCGCTCCGCCTCGCCGAACTCCGCTCTGGCCATGTGGTGGAGGGCGATGGTCCGCATGGTCAGCGCCTCACCTCGGCGGCTTCCCGACTTCCTGTACAGCGCGAGCGCGTGCTCCAGGTCGGTCCAGGCGCGCTCCAGATCACCCTGTTCCAACCGGATCGACCCTGACAGCCGCCGCACGTGGGCGAGAGCGGCCCGGTCTTCCTGGTCGCTCCACATCCGCTGAGCGCTGTCGAGGAAGTGGAGCGCCTCCGGCAGGTATCCCTGCTCGCGACAGACGGTGCCCATTCCCACGAGGGTGGCGTACTCTCCCCGGAGATCCTTCGCGGCGCGGAACATCGGCAGAGCCTGGCTGAAGTACTCCTGAGCCTCGGTGTAGCGATCCTGCTCGTACCGCAGCCGGCCCAGCTCCGCGAGCAGCGTCGCCTGGCCGGCGGCGTTCCCCTTGCGGCGCGCGACCGCCAGAGCGGCTTCGTGGGTACGGCTCCAGGCCGTGAACTGGTTCTCCGCGGCGAAGGCCGAGTGGCACAACGCGGACGCCAGTTCGATCGCGGCCTCGTCGAGGTCCATCGCCGCCGCCAGTTCGACGCCGGCGACGAGTGGCTCCTCCTCGATGCGGAACCACGTGTGAGGAGCCGCGAGGACGGCCCGCGCGGTCCCGGGGTCCATGGGAACGACAAGTCCGTAGGACTCCCGCATCGCGATCATGCCCGTGGGTTCGACGGCGCGCACCTTCTCCAGCAGCCAGAGCCAGCCGCCGAGCACCCTGGTCACCGCGGTCACCCGCGCTTCCTTCGGGTCCTCGGTCTCGGCGCACTCCCGGGCGAACAGCCGGATGAGATCGTGGAGTCGGTAGCGCACCTGGCCGGTCGCGTCGACGCCCTCGACCTCGACGAGCGAGGCGTCCACCAGCTGTTCCAGGTTCCGCTCCGCCTCGTCGTGGCTCGACCCGGTGGCGGCCGCCGCGACCCAGGCGGGAAAGTGCGGAAGGCCGAGCAGGCCGAGGTATCGCAACGCCCCGCGTACGGAGTCGGGCAGCAGCTCGTAGCTCAAGGCGATGCTGGCACGGACCTCCTGGTCTCCCACGGTGAGTTCGTCCAGTCGGCGCCGCTCGTCGGCGAGCCGGTCGGCCATCAGCTTCACCGACCACTGACGCCGTGAGGCGAGCCTGGCCCCGACGATCCGGATGGCGAGGGGCAGGTACCCGCACTGCCGTACGATCATCCGTGCCGTGTCGGCCTCCGCGGTGATCCGTTCGCCGCCGGCGACGTGGGACAGCAGGGCGAGTGCCGCGTCGACGGTCAGTACGCCGATCTCCGTCGGGACGGCGCCGGCGAGGCTCGGAAGCTTGTTGCGCGAGGTGATCAGCACGGCGCATCCCGCCGCCCCGGGCAGCAGCGGGCGGACCTGACGCTCGGTGGCCGCGTCGTCGAGCACCACCAGCATCCGGCGGCCGGCGAGCAGGCTGCGATACCGGTTGATCCGCTCCTCCAGGGTCGCGGGAAGCTCCGGCGCGGGTGTGCCCAGTTCTCGCAGGAGGCGGCCCAGGACCTCCTCCGGGGTCGCCGGGAGTTCGGTGGTGCCGCGTAACTCGGCGTAGAGCTGGCCGTCGGGATAGAGCCGGGCTATCTCGTGGGCGACCCGTAACGCGAGGGTGGACTTCCCCGTGCCGCCTGCTCCGAGGATCACGCACACCGGCATGGCGGACGGCTGGGCCAGAGCCGTCCGTAACGAGGCGATTTCCTCGGTTCGGCCCGTGAAGTCGGGGGTGACGGGCGGCAGTTGGTACGGCCGCCCCCTGCCGGAATCGGATCTTCCTGAATCCGACCTGCCCGAGTCGAGCCCACCGGAGTCGAGCCTGTCCGAGTGGGACCTGCCTGAATCGGATCTGCCTGAATCGGATCTGCCTGAATCGGACCTGCCTGAATCGAGCCTGCCGGGCACCGAGGGCGCCGGCCCGCCCGCCCTGCCCGGGCCGTCGGGTGCGGATGTCCCCGGCTGCCGCGGCGCCCGGGAGCGATGCCTCGGAAGCAGGTCCGGGTCCCCTCGCAGGACGCCCTCGTGCAACAGTCGTAGCTCGGGACCGGGATCGATGCCCAGTTCCTCGGCGAGAACCTCCACACCCTGCCGGTAGACCGCGAGCGCGTCCCCGCGCCGTCCGACCCCGTTGAGCGTGACCATGAGGTCGTAGCGCAGGCGTTCATGGGTGGGATGACGTGCCACCAGAGCGGTCAGCTCTCCGATGACCTGCTCGTGCAGACCGATCTTGAGATCCGCGGAGATCCGTTCCTCGGTCACGGTGAGCCTCAACTCGTCGAGGCGCCGGGCCTCGCCGAGCAGGAAGGAATCGCCGATCCCGCCGAGGGCCGGACCACGCCAGAGCGCCAGGGCCGTACGAAGACGCTCGCTCGCCTCTTCGTGACGCCCCCCGGCAGCCTCGCGCCGCCCTTCGGCGACGAGCGTCTCGAACAGGGCACGGTCGACGGCCCCCGCGGGAACGTCGGCCAGGTAGCCCGCCTGGTGAGACATGATGATCGACGGCATGCCCGCGCGCTCGAACGATCGGCGCAGTGACGAGATGTAGGTCTGCAACACGGCCCGGGCGGTGTCCGGGGGATCCTCGTTCCAGACCGCTTCGATGAGCCGCTCGGCCCGGACCACGTGGCCCTCGTCGAGAAGCAGAGCGGTCAGCAGGGTTCGTGGTTTGGCTCCCCCGAGCGGCACCTGACGACCATCGCTCCAGACCTCTACCGGGCCAAGGAGACGAAATTCCATGCACTCCTCCAGTGAGGACTCCCCAAGCCCTCGAGGTACTCCGGCTGTGGACGGGATCCGTCCGTCGAAAAGTGCGCCACGAATGGGGGGGTCCGCCCTCAACGTGAGCACCTGCCATGCGGTGGCTGCCAGAGTAGATCACCACTGCTCGCGATTAACAGGGCTGATTTGCCTCAGCAGACCCTCAACCGCTCTCTGTCGCCGGTCCGGCCAGTTCTCCGGGACGAGACGGGTCTCCAGGACGAGGCGGGTCTCCGGGACGAGGCGGGTCTCCGGGACGAGGCGGCGGGAACGGTTCCGCTTTGCGCGAAGTCGACAGAACTCGAACGCACCGTCTACCTATGGTGAGGCATGGCCTTCTCTGTCCCGCCGCTGCGCCCGGCGACCGATCGGACCGACCCCAAGCCGTCCCCGGCTCACGAGCCGCTGTGGCGGCACGCGCTCGGTGAGCGTCTCAGGGGTCTTCGTCACGATCGGGGCGAGAAGCTGAGCGAGACGGCGCGTCGCGCCGGCGTCTCGCCGCAGTATCTCTCCGAGATGGAACGAGGCCTCAAGGAGCCGTCGAGCGAGATGATCGCCGCGGTCGCCGGCGCGCTGGACGTCACCCTGCTCGATCTGACCCTCGCCGTCGCCGAGAGCCTGCGGTCCGCCCAGACCAGCGCGTCGAGAGGTGCCACCTGCTCGGCGGCGTACACCCTGGCCGCGTAGCGTGGCCCGCCGGGATCACCCACGAGCCGGTGAATGCTCCTCGATGATCTCATCGAGGAGCCCGTACTCCAGGGCCGCGGTCGCGGTGAACACGCGATCGTGATCGGTGTCGGCGCGGAGGGTCTCGATGCTCTGGCCCGTGTGCCGTGACAGGATGCGCTCGATGTCCGCCCGGACACGTACGACCTCGTCGGCCTGCAGGATGAGGTCGGGGATCGTCCCGCGCCCCTGAGCGGCCGGCTGGTGCAGGATTATTCGCGCGTGCGGGAGGGCGGCACGTTTTCCTTCGGCGCCCGCGGCGAGAAGGACGGCGCCCACCGCGATGGCCTGTCCGACGCAGGTCGTCTCAACCCTCGGGCGGATGTAGCGCATGGTGTCGTATATCGCGAGCATGGCGCTCGGGTCCCCGCCCTCGCAATTGATGTAGAACTGTATGGGGGCATCGGGGTTGTCCGACTCCAGGAAAATAAGCTGTGCGACGAGCGCGTTCGCGACGCCCGCGTCGATCGCGGTTCCCAGATAAACTATTCGCTCGGTGAGCAGGTGCGAATAGACGTCCATGATCCGCTCGCCACGAGAATTCCGGACGATGACATTGGGAATCGTGTACGTGCTCACTGGCCGGCTCCTTCGGTGACGCCGAATCCGGGTCTCGGGCGACTGTGTGGCGCGATTTCGTCGAAGCTCTGGACGATCGCGTCTATGAAGCCGTAGTCCAGTGCCTCCCCCGCCGTGTACCAGCGATCGTGCAAGGAGTCCTCGAATATGCGTTCCACGGGCTGACCCGTGTCCTCGGCGATGAGACCGAGCACCGTGTCGCGAGTATGCCGGAGGTCGCCGGCCTGCAGTTCGATGTCGACCGCGGTGCCGCCGATCCCGGCCGAGCCCTGGTGCATCAGGACACGTGAGTGCGGCAGAGCCCGGCGCTTCCCCCGGGCACCCGATGACAGCAGGAACTGCCCGGCGCTGTAGGCGATGCCCAGCACGAGGGTCGACACGTCACAGGGAATGAGCCGAATGATGTCGCGGATCGCGAGCATCGACGGAACCGAGCCGCCCGGGGAATGAATCCACAATGCGATATCGGCCGACGCGTCATGCGTGGCGAGTGCCATCAACTGCGTGGCGAGCAACGTCCCGTTGTCGTCGTCGAGAGGGCCGTCGAGAACGAGAACACGCTGTTCGTAAAGCTGATGTCTCATCCGCGTGTTGAACAATGGAGGTTTCGATTCTTCGCTCATGCGTCCATCATGTGAGGCGATCCGGATCGGCGTCGACACGATCTGCCCGGGGCAGATCCGCTCTGGGCAGAGCGAAACCGGTCTCCGGCCCCTCTCACCGGCCGCGCACCGATGAGCGGCACCGACGATTCGAATCGCTTCCGCGCTCCGTGCTCGCCGCCTGACGGGATTGCCTCACTACTCGGTGATACCGTATAGTGGTACTAAGTAGCACTGAGTACCAGGAGATCGAAGAGGACCCACGATGGACGACCTGACGGAGATGCTGAAGGGCACGCTTGAAGGTTGCGTGCTCGAAATCATCGGCGGCGAGGAGACCTACGGGTACGCCATCACGCGGCGGCTGCACGAACTCGGCTTCGCCGACGTCGTCGAGGGGACGGTGTACACCATCCTGCTGCGTCTGGAGAAGAACGGGCTCGTCCAGGTGACGAAACGACCGTCCGGGCTGGGCCCGCCACGCAAGTTCTATGCGCTCAACGAGGCGGGGCGCGAAGAACTCGCGACGTTCTGGGCGAAGTGGGAGTACATCACGTCACGGATCGACAAGCTCAGGGAGGGCGGGAGATGAACTTCTGGGAGGCCATCACAGGCAGCGATCTCACCAGGGAATGGAAGGCTTTCGAAGTCCGGGCCGAGGCACTGCCGGCCGACTACCGGGCGGCGTGGGAAAAGATCAAAGGTCATCTTTTTCCCTACACGGATTTCACCGGCCGGAACCTGATGCCGATTCTCGACGGCGCTCTGGGGCTGCTCGAAGAGACAGCGGCCGACGGGCAGAGCATCCACGAGGTGCTGGGTGACGACATCGAGGGCTTCTGCGCGGCGCTGGCCGGCGGAGAAGGGACCCGGACCTATCGCGACCGGTGGCGCGAGCAGTTGAACAGGAACGTCGCAAGGAAATTGGGCCGGCTAGGAGGCTGACGTGGGCATCCAGGACATCATCGAAGGCAAGAAGCAGTGGCGGGCGCACATGGCGCGGGTCAGGGCACTCCCGCCGGACTACCAGATCGTCTACAAGGAGATCCAGAGATACCTCTTCAAGGTCGGACCGATCGACCTGCATGACGGGCCCCTCCTTCCAGGGATCGTCGATTTCTTCGAGGAGGGTGCCGCGGCCGGCAAGGGGGTCCTGGAACTCATCGGCGACGACGTCGCCGCCTTCTGCGACGATCTGGTCAAGGACTCGCGCACCTACGCGGACGTCTATCAGGAGTCCATCGGCGGGGAACCCGGCCCGGCCGGGAAGTGACGCCCGTCGCCCGAGGCCGAACCCCCGGGGTAGGCCGGCAGAGGGTTCCCGTGCGGTCATCCTTGGCGGCGTGGAGCGGGAAGTCGGCCTCGGCGCGGATGCCGTACTACCCGTTCGACCACGCCAAAGGCCCTGGCGGACCTGGCTGCGGATCGGCGCTTGCCCGAGGTTCGTCCAGGTGTACTGACCACAAAGGTTGAGTGCGTCTAGGGCTTGCGGGCCAGACCGCCGTAGTAGGTGTGGTACAGAATGGCGTTCCTGACGGAGATGCTCGGCTCGGCACGCCACCCGGGGAGCGGGACGAGGCCCGGCGCGACCAGCTCGAAGTCGCCGAAATACTCCGTGATCTCGTCCATGGTGCGCCAGCGGCCGGTGCCGAGGTTCTCATTGAAGAGCTTCTCGGCCGTCGTGGCCTGCCGGGACGCCTCCGGGTGCGCCTCACCGGGATTGCAGAAGTGCGAGATCGCCACGAAGCTGCCGGACACCAGCGGGGCGCGCAGCGTGGCCGCCACTCCGGCGGGATCCTCGTTGTCGTGCAGATGGTGCAGGACGCTCAGCATCAGCAGCCCCACCGGCTCGCCGAAGTCGACGAACTCCTTCACCTGATCGTTCTCCAGGATCGACCGTGGGTCGCGCGCGTCCGCCTGGATGACCGTCGTGCTGTCGTCGGTGGTGAGCAGCGCCCGCCCGTGGACCAGCACCATGGGGTCGTTGTCCACGTAGACCACCCGGGCCGCCGGGTCGACCTCCTGCGCCACCTGGTGCACGTTGCCCTGGGTGGGCAGGCCAGACCCGATGTCGATGAACTGCCTGATCCCCGCCTCGGCCGCCATGTGGTGCACGACCCGCCGCAGGAAGGCCCGGTTCTGCTGCCCGGCCTGCTGGGCTCCCGGGGCGATCTTCAGTGCCGCCTCGGCGACCTGCCGGTCGACGGCGAAATTGTCCTTCCCTCCCAGGAACCAGTCGTAGACCCTCGCGATGCTGGGCTTCGTCGTGTCGATCTCCGCGGGAAGCTGACCCTCATCCTCGCCGTGCTCGGGCACTTCGCCACCTTCGTTCCGATCGGGGTCCCACTTGATCGCGGGGAACTGGGCAGGATAATAACCCTGAATCCCTTCTAAGAGCAGGTATATGACGAGAGGCTTACATAAGCACTCTGACGGAGCTGGTCACGACGAGTGCGCGCAGAACGGTGACGGATCGGAGAAGGCCTCGGCGATCACCGCCCGCATCGGCCGCATCGGCTGTGGACCAGGATCGATCAAGGACCGTTCCCCGTCAGTGAGATCTCCACGCGCCATGACGACGGCCTACCGGAACCACAGACCACCGCGCAGGCGGATCCCGCCGCTTTCAACCCCGTACAGGCCCTGGCGCAGGACGGCGATACCGGTCAGGAAGATGTCGACGCCGATGAGGAATCGCTCGCGGTCATCGTGTCCGCGCATCTGTGTCGCCGCCGCCGTCCAGAAGGCCGGTCGCGCTCTGGATGATCCGCGAACGCCTCCGCTTCGCCCCCGGTGACGCCGACCCGGGCGGGAGGCCTCATGGTCGCACGCGTGCCCGCCGCGGGTCCGTCGGCGGCCGCCGCCCACGGCGCGAGGCCGCGATCTCGCTAGTTCTGAATCTCGCTCGGGCCCTCGTCGAAGACGGTGATGTCGGTGACGATGTGGATGGGATGGGGCCAGTCCACGTTGACCACGAAGGTCACGCCCTTGTTGGAATCCCAGGGAGGGCCGTGTGGCGCGATGTTGGAAACCGTCACGTTGGCGGAGCCGATGAAGCGCTGATGGTTGGCGTCGGCGAACCCGCCGTGTGCGTCGGGGTCCGACTCCGGGACGTACTCGCTGGCGGCGACGTGCACGATCGAGTTGACGTTGATCGCCCCCCAGTTGAAGTTGAGCGGCACCCGCCCCTTGAGCGGCCCCCAATACTTGCGGATGTGCTGTGGCATGGCCTGTTCCCTCCGCCGGTGCTGTAGCACCAAGAGTCGCGGGAACACGACCTCCTCACATGAGTAGGGCCCTACTCGGTTGTCTCCGCCGGCACCTCCCGGTGCGGCACCCCTCGCGGATGCTCCGGGCCCTGGCGAGCGGCGCCGACCTCGGCGGGGCGCCACCTCGTGATCGAACCCGCGCCACCACCGTCCGCGGGCGGGCCGCAACCGATCCGGTCCGGCAGGACGACCACCGACGACCGCGGCCCCCGCCGAACGTGCCGTCGCCTGGATCGTCGTTCACGGCAACCGGCGATTACGATACATCGGCACCATCAAGAGCGACGCCCGGCTCCACACCCACGCCCCCCCACCCCGCGAACCCTGATCGACCCCGGACTCACCCGGACCGGCGACCTCTGGACACCGGTTCCCGGACCCACCTGAGCGAACCACGGCCGGCCAGAGCACCACAGATCCGCAGTGGCCTTCCAGGCCCTGTGCGAAGTCGTGATCAATCTGGACGCGCGGCCTCGCCCCGGGACGCGGCGGTGAGGCCCGGCCGGCATGTCGGAGTCTCATGAGCCCGGGTGAAAGGACACCGCATGGCACCTTCCCGTAACCGGGTCACCCCCATGGGGGACATCGTGGCGATCCCGCTGCGCGGCGCCTGGACGGGTAACCGCGGCATCATCCATTCGGGCGAGCGCATCGTCCGCTTCCACGCGGGCGACCTGTGGATCACCTGTGCGCTCAGGTTCAAGGAGCGGCGGCGGGAGCAGTGGCGCCCTGATCACTACACCTTCCTGTACTTCCACGACGAGGCCGTCTCGCTGGCGGCCGGGCACCGCCCGTGCGCGGAATGCCGCAGGGACAGCTACAGCGCCTACCGCTCCGCCTGGGCCGAGGGTCTGCGGGCCGACGCTCCGTCCGCCCGGGCGATGAATCGGCAGCTGCACGGCGAACGGCTCGTCCGAGGCACGCACCAGAGGCGTATCCACGAGGCGCACTGGGCCGGCCTGCCCGACGGCACCTTCGTCCGGCTCGGCACCTCCCCCGCCGTCGTCATCGGCCCTCGGCTGGTCGAATGGACGTCCGAGGGATACCGGACCCGCCACCCACGGCCCGTACGGGGACTGGCCGACGTCATCACCCCGCCCTCGACCGTCGCCGCGTTGAACGCCGGATACCCGGTGCAGATCGACGACTCCGCATGTGAGTGACGTCGTCCCCGCCCCGTCGCCGGGACCGCCGAAAACGTCCGGCGCCCGCCGCATCGTCGCCACGAGCCGGACCCCGGCAACCACGACCAGGGCCTGTACGGACTTCGGATATTCAGGTGAATTGAAGATCACTGAGAAGGCGGTGTCTCATGGCACCGACTGAACCCGACTGGGCCCCTCGCGAGATGCGGCACGGCTTCGTCTCGCCGCTGTCGGACCCGGGCGTCCCGATCGAGGAGGGGTGACGCCCGGTCGGCCATCGGAACACGGTGGTCACGGAGACGGTCTATCGGAAGCAGATCCGGCCCGGTACTCATGCAGCGAGCGGAGGCCACGGACGACATCTTCGGGAGTCAGTCGCCCGGTTGGTCACTCACGCCCCGTCCCGAAGATCTGATGCGGGGCGTTCTGACCGGTGGGTGCCACCGGGTTCGAACCAGTGACATCTCGCTTGTGAGGCAACCCGAGCGCATGCCTGACCAGGGCCAATACCAGCCTCAGCCTGGAGTTACGGTCCACAGTGATCCACCAGCACCGGCCCCGTCCGTCGTCGTTGTCACTCAGTTCGTCACTCATGAGGGGCCAGTCGGTTCCCCTGCCAGGTCTTGATCGCGAGGCCTTGATGCACCTCGAGACAGCCGGCGTGGGGACGGTGCGTGGGCGGCACCCTGCAACCTCACAGGCTCTCAAGATCACAGCCGATCCGCAATTGCTGTTTGAGCACTGAACGCCTTCCGCAGTCAATACACGAAAAGGTGCTTAAATGAATTCAACAAAGACCGGCAAAGCGAAGATCTCCATGTTTCCCCGCATCGCTCTGGCTTTGGCTGGAGCCATGGCGACCATAATCATTCCCAGCGCGGTGGCTCCCAGCTCGACAGCTGCCTCCGCGTCGGCTCTGGGCTGCCAGGCGACGTACGCCGTCCTGACACTCCAACGGAAACAAGAGCTCCTGGCGATGCAGCGGCAGGTACACCGTAAATGTCAATGCCTCTAAATTCACGGCAGGGGGATGGTCCGGAACGATCAGCGCACGAGGCTCAGGCGGCCTCTGGTTCTACCGCTACTTCTGTGACTTCGACGTCGTGACCTTCAACAACGGCACCCTCGTTGAGTACGTCGATCTTTCGGCGACGAAGGCATCTCACTGCTAGTGGTAGGGCAGCGCTCCATCACCTGCTTTGCTCGGCTACTGACCCCGCTCTCTGGAGGGCGGGGTCGAGACGCATAAGTATGACCAATGCTGAGTGTCGGCGTCTCACTTGTTTTCGCCGGTCCGGCGGGAAACACGATCGGGCGGCACGGGCGCGGTTCCGGGTGAATCTTTCATCCGGAACCGCCTTGCGTCCCCACCTGGACAGCGGGCGCGAGGGCGGTGTTTCCCGAGGTCTCGAAGGTCCTCTCCCAGGCCTCGCACCGACTCGGGGAGGCGATGACCGTACGGGCGGCAACGGTGTCTATACATCCTCCGAGAACCGTCCGAACCTGGAACCGCCGGCGCGAACGGGCGGCGGCCAACGGGGTGGCTCAACGGGAGGGTGATCACTCGTGGGACGTGGTAAGGGCTTGTCACGGAACAGGGTTCTGACGTCGGCCGCGGCCACCGCGCTGCTCGCGGCCGGGGCCGTCATGGGCGGCGCGGCCACCTCCGCCGAGGCGGCGGCCGGTTGCGCTGTGACCTATACCTCGCACAGCTGGGGCACCTCGTCGGGCGGCTTCACCGCCTTCATCGACATCACCAACACCGGAGACCCGATCTCGGGCTGGGCGCTGACGTTCACGTTCCCGAGCACCCAGCGGATCACCGGTGGCTTCAGCGCGCAGTGGAGCCAGAGCGGCCAGCAGGTCACCGCCAGAAATCCCGCGTGGGGCGGGCCGATCAGCTCCGGAGGGACCTTCGGCATCGGCTTCAACGGAACCTGGACCGGCAGCAACCCGCCGCCGACGGACTTCGCCCTCAACGGCGTGCCGTGCACGGTCAAGCTGGTGCCGAGTCCCACCCCTTCACCCAGCCCCTCGCCTTCCCCACCACGGCTGCGGATCCTCCTCTCCCCCTCCAAAATCACGGTGCCCGAGGGCGGCACGGCCGGCGTCCAGGTACGGCTCAGCCAGCAGCCCCCGGGCAACGTCATCGTGGGCACCGCGCGGGTCAGCGGCGACACGGACCTGTCCGCCGGACCGCCGCTGACCTTCACCCCGGACAACTGGGACGTCCCTCAACCTCTCACCGTGACGGCGGCCGAGGACGACGACACGGTGAACGGCCCGGCGACGTTCGACTCCCGCAGCAGCCAGATCACCGGCAGCAGCGCCTTCCTGTGGAGCGCCGTCGAGCAGGACAACGACTAGGGGCCTGTTCTGGGTTTGGATCGTGAGGTTGTGCTGCGCGCTACCGTCCGGCCTTGACGGGCGAAGGGGGATGACGCGTGGTGACCTCACCGATGATGAGTGGACCATGGCCGAGCCGTATCCGCCGCTGGGTGAGCGGGGGACGGCACTCGATCCGGTCGGCCGACCGGCACCGCCGTCCGCTGTCTTTCCTGCTCACTCCCGGCCAAGCCGCCGGCAGTCCTCGTTTCATCGCCGTTTCGGCCGCCATCAAGGTCCGCCTCCGGCTCGGCCGGCCCCGCACCCGGCCCGGCGCGGCGCGGTGGCCGCGGACAAGGCCTCCCCTCCCGCGCCAACCGCCTCTACCTGCGTCGGCGCGGTATCCGAGCGGTCATTCCGGAGAGGAAGGACCAGGCGGCCAACCGCAAGAAGCGCGGCTCACGCGGAGGCCGCCCCATCCGCGACGATGTGGCGCTGTACAAGGAACGCGACACCGCCGAGCGTCGCATCAACCGGATGAAGGAGTGGCGGGGCCGGCCTTCCGCTTCGACAAGACGCCGGAAAGCCACATCGCCGGGCTTCACGTACGGGGCGCCATCCTGTGGATCCGAAGCCTTGACCCCGCCTGAAGATCCGAACTCAGAACAGGCCCTGGTCACTCACCCCCTGTTCCGAAGATCGGCTACGGGGCGTTCTGGCTGGTGGGCACTACTGGGTTCGAACCAGTGACATCTCGCTTGTAAGGCGATCCGAGCGGAGGCGCGACCAGGGCCGATACCGGCCCTGACTTAGGCATACGGTCCACGACCGTCCACCGTCGTCCGCCCCCGTCCGGGGTCGTTGTCACCCAGTTGGTCACTCAGATACGAGACGCGACCAGGCGGCGCGGCAGCAACGTGAAAGCCCGCGAGGCAGAGAAGAACACCGGAACCACGGCATCCATCGTGAGCACGATCACCCCGTACGTCGACCGCGAGGCGTATCGAGCACCATGGCCGAGTCTCCGAAGTCGGCCACGATCTTGAGCTGACCTCCGAGCGCCGTCACGTAAGCGGCCAGGGTGGCCACTTCGCTGATCACTCCGCTCTCGATCTGTGAGACGCGGGCCTGTGACACGCCCATCGCCTGAGCGACATCCTCCTGTCGCAGGCCAAGCTTGCGTCTGGCTTCAGCGAGTTGGTAGGCGCGCTGGCGAGCTACGAGCCCATCTCGGAGTTGGGCAACCTCTTGCTCATCACCGGGCTGAACAAGTTCGGCACGTAGTTCCTCCCATGTCACCGCCTGATCGCTCATCGCTCCCTCTCCTTGAGGTACCGGGCAAAACGCACCTCTGCCGTTTTGATCGCCACGTCATACCACCCGCTCCAGTCGCCGGATTTGGGCTTCCCCTTCTAGCGTGGAGACCTGACCTAAGGAGAAGGTTAGGTCGTGGGAGAGACCAGACGCAGGTTCGAT